>CAZTXQ010000006.1:76154-86345 GCA_964617375.1 uncultured Mageeibacillus sp.
TGCAGACGAGCCGACGGGAAACCTCGACAGCAGAACCGCCGAGGATGTCTTCCTTCTGCTGGAATCGCTTGCCGCGGAAGGCAAGCTCATCGTCATGGTCACTCATAACGAGGAACTCGCCGGACGCTCGTCGCGGCGGATCAACATACATGACGGAAGAATCGTCTCGGATTTGAAGCGGGCATAAGGAGGATCGATATGCGTACAAATATGCGAAAAGTCATCCGGGACCTCGAAAAATACAAGGGACGCACCGCACTTGCCTTGCTCGCCGTCATGATCGGCGTTATGAGCGTGGGGTTTGTCCTCTCCGCTTATGCCATTCTGAAGCGGGAGATGCAAACGAACTTTCTTACAACAAACCCGGCGTCGGTTGTGATCCATGTGCGGGATCTCGATTCCGACCGTGCCGCTTTGCTCCGGTCCGCGTATCCGGATGCGGACATCACTTTGCGAAAAACGGTACCGGCACGGCTGCAACGATCGAACGGTACGTTCGGCACAATATATCTTTTCGCGGCGGAGTCGCTCGAGGAACAGACCGTCGACACTTTCGAACTAGAAGAGGGCGTTTTCCCGCAGAACGCGGATCAGATGGTCTTGGAACGAGACTCGCTCAAGATCCTGCCGCAGTTGTCCAAGGGCTGCGGCGAGTCCCTTACCGTACAGATCCCGGGGCAGGAACCGCGCGTGATAGAACTGTCCGGACGTGTTCACGCTCCGGGACTCTCCCCCGCCTCGATGGAGAAATATTCCTACGCTTTCCTTCGTCTTGACGCCCTGTCGGCGCTCGGCGATACGGGCTGGTATGACGAGATCCGTATCGTATCTTACGAGAACCGGCAGGACCGGGATGCGATGCGTTCTCTCGCGGAGGAGATGGAAACAACGCTTACCCGAAGCGGATGCCAGGTTATCCGTACGGATGTGCCGGAACCCGGGAAACACCCGCACGCGGATCAGCTGGATTCCCTTCTGTTCCTTCTGCAGGCCTTCTCCGTTATATCGGTGCTGGCGGCCGGGATCGTGATGATCAATCTGATGCAGTTCATCCTGTCCTCGCAGATCCGACAGATCGCGATTATGAAGTCGCTCGGGGCATCGGCCGCGGACATTGTTCTCCCCTACGTCTCCTATATTCTCATGATCGGTACCGCAGCAATTCTCGCAGCGATTCCTGCCGCGGTGATGATCGGCCGCGCGTATGCGTCATTTGCCGCGGGCGTCCTGAACTTCGACATTCTGAATGACGCGATCCCATCGTGGGTTTTCGCCGTACAGGTGGGAGCAGGTCTTCTGATTCCCCTTCTGGCATCGGTGCCGGGTATCCTTAAGAGCCTCCGGATTACGGTAAAAGAAGGTCTTTCCGATTCGCCTCCGACCGGGCGGCGGGTGCGGAGAGCCGGGAAGAAATCGGGAGCGGGAAAGATACCGGGAACCGGGAAGACGCAGGGTTCCGGGAAGATGCAGGGCACCGGCAGAAAAGCGGCCGCTCAACGCTTTCGGATCAGCTCTCTTCTTCTTATGCCGCTTAAAAATCTCTCGCGCAATCTGAAGAGAACCGTCCCCGCTGTACTGGCACTTGCAACCGGCGGCATCCTGTTCATGACCTCGCAAAACATCGTATCTTCGGTAAACGCCACGGTCGACGGAAGCATGGAGACCTTCCGGTACCAATATGACCTTCGTCTGGCCGGACGAGAGGATCCGGAAAAGATTGAACAGACGCTTCGGCAAATCCCGCAAGTCGAAGAGATCGAGTTCTATGGCACAAGTCAGATGTTCTTCTCGAAAAGCGACGAAACCGGCTCTTCCTTTTATCCGGTCCGGACAATATCACCCGAGTCCCGCCTCGTCGACTTCTCCCGCATTATGAGGGGCACAGCCGCGGAGCGCACTGCCGCAGAGCGTCCCGACGCGGTCTATATCAACACCGCACTTCATGACGAAGAACCCTGGCTTAAAGTCGGCATGACGGTGACGATGAACGTTAACGGCATCCCCGGCAAGGTCTATATCGCCGGGATCATCCGCGAAGTTCCGCCTCTTCCCTGTGCGTATATGGCGCCGAAAAACTATGAGGCTCTGTACGGCACGCCCTCCCGTCAGAACGTCTTCCTGTCGACCGGGGCGCTCACCGCAGAGGAGCAGTCACAGGTTGCCGCGGACATCGAAGCGGCCTGTGCGTCGAACGGGATCACCGTCTCCGAGAACTGGAATATCTCTCTTCTTCGCAAAGCCTTTGTCGAGCACCTGAATGTCATCATCAATTTTCTGGCGGTCGTCTCCGTTCTGGCCGTCATCGTCGGCGGCTTAAGCATCGCATCCATTGTCGGGATGAACATCTCGGAGCGCAGGCGGGAACTCGGCACCTTAAGAGCGATCGGAAGCAATCCGCATCAGACGATGAGGCTGGTGTCGGGAGAAGTCCTCATGACCGGTCTTGCCGGATGGCTGACCGGACTTGCCGTATCGATTCCCGTCTCCGTTTGGGCCGGCAATTACTTCGGCAGAATCTTCCTTCACTCGGATCTTACGTTCGCATTCTCCCTGTCCGGCGCCTTGATCTGGCTTGTTCTATCCCTGGCCGTATCCCTGCTCTCCGGGCTCTTCCCCGCCGCAAATGCCGCCCGTGCGCCGCTTAAAGAGATGCTTTCCTACGAATGAAGGCTGGCACGGAGAATCCTTCGAATATTGTTTCAGAAAAGGGGGTGAAACTATTGAAAAAGCATATTAAACCCATTTTGATCACAGTTGCCGTAATCATCGCAGCGCTTGTACTGCTGCATCTGACGATAAACTTCGTTCTTCCCCAAATCGCGGCGATGCACGGCGGGATATTCTAAACATTCCCCATACAAATAAAAAGAGGGTGCTGCCAAAGAGATTAGAGATCCTCTTTGGCAGCAGCTACCTCTCGTGTATTTAAGGATAATTCTTTCTTTATCGCTGGATGTATGCATCCCAAACGGTCGCCATATTGCATGTGTCCGAATATTCGCCTTTCCACTCTAACTTTAGCTGCTGTACACCGGTCAAGTCCAGAATGACCGGCTGTACCGAGCTGCCGGATTTCATTTTTTCCGAGGTGAAAATGAGTTTGTCATCCGCATAGATTTTCACGTCAGCATAATATCCGCTCGCCCGCCAGTCATATGGCACAGCGACGGTCAGATTCAGCGTCGAACAATTGCCATTCAGGAGGTAGGTCACATACCCGTTGCCGGATACAAAGAGGCTATGTGAATAAGCAGTTCCGAAATTGTCCTGCATGGCATCAAAACTATCCACATACATCTCGCCTTTATAGTCGAAATAATCCATGCTCGTCAGATAGACGGGCGTGTAGCTCTCGTAATCCTTTTTCGCGTCGGAAAGGGCCTTGTTCGAAGGCAGTACGGCAAGCGCCGTATCGATCAGGCCGATCGCATCTTTGTAATTCTTCTCCGCACCGAATGTTGTAACGGCCTGCGAGAGGACATCAGAGACATATTTGTTCTCATAATTCGTCCGTGCGTTGATCATGTCCGCATCGTTCGGAAGTTCCCGGAGAGCCTTGTCCAGAGCGGCAAAGGCCGCCGTGTAATCGCCGGCAGCAAACGCGGTTTCGGCGGACGCCAGCGCCGTGTCCTTCACATAGACAAGACGGTCGCTCTTTATGAGATCGATCTTCTTGACGATTTCCGAATCATCGGGAAGAACTTTTAGGCCCGAGTTAAGTACGGTCAGTGCCTCTTCATAGTTATTGGCAGCCGCAAGTTCCTCGGCTTTTGTCAGGGTATCCTTGCGATAGGCGTCGAGGGCCGCGGTAATCTGCTTCTGGGCCGTTTCATAATTCGTATCCGTCTTGATCACGAGGCGGTATTTCTCTACGGCCGCGGGGTAGTCTTTCTTCGCGAGCAGCTCTTCTGCCGTAGCAAAAGAGGTGCGGGATGTGTTCAGTTCATCGATATGACCATAGGCTTCCGACAGCAAGGTGCCGTCCGAAATACCCATTCCTTCGATCGTATCGAGCTTCGCCTTCGCTTCCTCGTACGAGAGGGTCTTGTTGTCAAAGGCGGCCGTCGTATCGTTGATGATTCCGTTGATATAGGTTTCTGCCTTCTTCTCTTTCTCTTCGTTCCCGGCAATGCTCTCATCATAAAGAGCCGCGGCAGCTTCGAAATTGCCGTCCTCGATGCTGGCTGTGAATTTGTTCACGGGATCGGTGATCCGGATCACGACGATCACGGCGGCGGTAATAAGTGCAACGACAAGGACGCCGAGAATGATAAACAGCACGGTCTTGAATTTCGAGCGTTTGGCCTTCGGAGCACGTTCTTTCTTTGCGCGGGGCGCCTTAGCAGGCTTTACGGGAGCGGCAGACGCGGCTGCCGGTTGAGGAACAGCGGCGATCGATTCAACCGCTGCGGCAGGAGCGGCAGGAGGGGCTGACAACACCGGTTCCGGTGTTTGACCGGCTGCACCGATACTGGATCCGGGTCTCATGGATACGGGCGTTTCCGGGTTTTTCTTGTGCAGAGGCTTTCCGCATCCCGTGCAGAACTGATTGTTGTCGGGAACCTGTTTTCCGCAGTACATACAATACATGTCATTATCCCCCTCTTGATGTGAATCGGATGTCCGTGCAAGATTCGCACCGGAAAAAATCCCGCTTTTACACAAGATAAAATACGGCGCTTCCGATCGCGGATAACGAATCAAAGCGCGCTTTTATAAATTCTATATTAAACAACATTAATGAACACGTCAACGAGAAAAGAGCGAGGGAATTTGACCTTGCGAATGTACCTTGTACGGTTACGAAAAAGTATAATACCTGACTTCACATCGGCTGTCCGACAGCAGCTTCATGCCGGTTATGCCGCCCGGTTCCGGATCCGTATTCGGAGAGACGCAGTAAATCGTATCATGACACGCGCGAAGCTCGATCACGTCATAATCGACGATCAGGTCGATATCAAGGGCACTGTCCGTGATCCTTGTAATCATGTTGTCGTCGAGAGACAAAGTCCCCGCGTCAAAATCAATATTCAGAATATGACTTCCGAAACCGAATATCGCGCGTTTGCCGCGGATTGCGGGGAAGTTCAGAACGGCTTCGAAGGGGCCTTTGCCGGGATCCGGCAAACGATAGACGCCGGCCGAGGACAGGACAGTCTCGAACAGATTGACCCTCTGTGCGGTAAACTCGCGCGCGAGCGCATACCGGATGCGCGGATGTTTGTCGGAAGGTATCAGCGACAGCTCGGACGGGATTCCCATGATACCGGCGTATGGCTTGTCCGGCGGGCTGATTCTGAGCCACGGCACACTTACAGTCCGTCCGGTTACTCCCGAAAAGGTCTGCGCCGCATAGGGAATACTCCCGATATAAGCGTTCCTGTGCGGTCCGTCCGGTATAAACCGAAATCCGTCGAAAGAGCCCGTAAAATAATATCCGTCGGCCGACCAGAAGACCCATGCGGTCCGGCCGGTCCCTTCGACGGGAAGCTCGAAAAGGTCCGGGCATTCCCAGGCGTCGGGAAGAGTCAGGCGCTGCGTCATGGTCCAGGCGGAAAGATCCATCGAACGGAGGATCGCAAAATCGTTGTTATCGAGAAAGAGCACCATGATGTAGGCACCGCTTTGCTCGTGATAAAAGACCTTCGGGTCGCGGTTTTCGCGTGTGATCGTGTCGACCGAACAGGCGGGCATTGTCTGAAGAGTCATTCCGCGGTCCGTGGAGACGGCCATGAACTGGGTGAATTTGCGGTCTTCCGACCAGAGATTCGTGCCGCCGGCCGCGGTATAGAAGTAGAGATAAGCGTTCCAGCCGTGACCGGCCACATTCCGTATATCTTTAAGTGCCGAGCCGGAAAAAACAGTGCCGTTCCCGTCGGGTTTGAGCACCACGCCGCACTCGGTCCAGTGTGTAAGGTCCCGGCTGATCGCATGTCCCCAATGCATGTTACCCCACTTGGTGTCGTAGGGGTTGTACTGGTAATACATGTGCCAGGTACCATCGTCATAGATCAGACCGTTCGGATCGTTGATCCAGCCTTTTTCCGCGGTGAAATGAAGAATCGGCCGCGTACAGGTCTCCGGCGGCGGAAGCTCGTCGGAGAAGACGAGGCTGCCCGGCCCGTCAAACGGGAAATTGACGGACATTGTTAGGGTGCGTCCTATGAATTCTTCAACCGGAAGAGCGGCATAGAAATCAAAATGATCGAACGCAACCGGCAGATCGAATTCAAAAAGACGGTTCTCCGGTTCACGCAGGGGATAGATGCATACTTTTTGCCGCCCCGCGCCTTTTGCTACCGGAAACCAGATGTATTTTGTCTCGACCGGAACATTCATAGCGATACTCTCCGTCATCAGCCGGGGCTGTTTTTGTTTGAGGTCATCTAATCAAGCATATCGTACCATTATTTTCGAATTACCGCAAAACTCCCCGGCGCTGCCGTCACCTTGCCGTCTTCAAAGACCGGCGCCCCGCCGATCGAGCAGATCACAGTTCCGCTAAGGGTGACCGGAGCATCGACTTCCTTCCCGGAGGGATTGACGATCATGACAAGGTTCCCGCGTCTATATATGAGCGGGTATTTCTTCTCTTCTACATATAAGAACTCAAAATCACCGTTGCCCGTGAGGTCGGGCTCCGACTTGCGAAGGCGGATCAGTTCCTTAACCGTGTTCCGAAGCGAATCGGGATCGGCCGCGTTCGTCTCCGCATCGGGCGCATCCGGCGCCGCATCTGTCGGGAGGTACAGCATGTCCGTTTTCGCGCGCGAAAAGCCCATGTTCGACGATCGGTTCCACTGCATCGGCGTTCTCGTTCCTGTACGCGAATAGCCGCCTTCCTTGCTGACAAGTCCCTTTATGAACCGCATGCCGATCTCGTCCCCGTAATAGAGGAACGGGACGCCGGGCATCGTAAGGAGAAACGCATAGGCGATCTTCAGTTCCTCCGGCTCCATGAACGCCCGGAGGCGCGGTGTATCGTGATTTCCCGTGATAAAGGAGATATAACCGTCGTTCTTCGTCGCGTTATAGTCCTTACTATATTCGGCCGCAAACTGCGAAGCGTCTCCTCTTCCTTCGCG
The DNA here is from genome assembly GCA_964617375.1 of uncultured Mageeibacillus sp. GTDB lineage: Bacteria > Bacillota > Clostridia > Saccharofermentanales > Saccharofermentanaceae > Firm-13. The sequence goes on from CAZTXQ010000006.1 coordinate 83,243, forward strand.
CGAAAAGAAGCTCTCGTTCATACCGGTTTCCCGGTCCGTCTTCCTGAAAAGCGAATGATAGCCTTTTCCGGTGTGATCGAGATAGAAATCCGCGTGGAATCCGCACTTGAGAGCACGTTCCGGGCAGCTCCATTCCGACACAAGGGCCGCCTCCGGGTATTTCGCGTCGAGCATCTGACGGACATTGCGCCAGATCTTCGCAGTCGCAATCTTCTCGTCATCGTTCTTGACGAGAGAATCGGCCATATCGACGCGAAAACCGTCGCAGCCGCGGTCCAGCCAGAAGGCGATAACATCCTTCATCGCCTCTACCGTAGCGAGACTGTCGGGATGTGTGACGGGAAGCTGCCACGGCTCCGTAATTTCGTGGAACCCGTAATTCAAGGCGGGCTGCGAGCTAAAGAAATTTATCATAAAGTTGCCGTCACGCTCGGCCATTCCGTTGACGAAGCGGTACGGCTGCGGCGCAGCCCAGGCGCTGTCCGTCCAGATATACCGGTTCGTGTATTCGTTTTCCGCGGCCTTTGCGCTCTCCCTGAACCACTCGTGTTCATAAGAGGTATGGCCCGGAACAAGGTCGAGAAGGACGCGGATACCGGCTTTATGCGCTTCGCGGAAAAGACGGATCAGGTCGTCGTTTGTGCCGTAGCGCGGAGCGACCAGCTTATAGTTGCGGACATCGTAACCGGCGTCCATAAACGGCGAATCAAAACACGGATTGATCCAGAGCGCATCGGCTCCGAGATCTCGAATGTAGGGGAGCTTCCGGATCATTCCTTCGATATCTCCAATACCGTCGTCATTCGAATCATAAAAAGACTGGGGATAAATCTCGTAAAAAACAGCACTCTCTAACCACGCCGGCATAATGTTACTTCCCTTCAAAATGAATTTAGCTTCATTTTATCACGAGTCTTTTCGAAAACGAATAGATATTTTCGTAGTATTTTCGAAATTATCTCGCAACAGATGTTGTAAGGCCCGCCGACGCGCCGTCTTGACAATGACACCTCCAACCATTAATGTGTGTACAAAGCAGCGGACACAAAGACGTGCCCCGGAAATGAACCGAATCCTAAAGAAACGAGGGCGTCTTATGCGGTTTAGAATGCCGCCCGAATGGGCCGTACACCAAAGAATGTTTATCGAATGGCCGGTTGCGGATCCCGTCTGGGGTGACCGCATCGAGGCCGCCAGAACGGCCTTCGCGAATGTCGCGAATACGATCGCGCGTTTCGAACCCGTTACCATGATCGCGAATCCTTCCCAGGAACTGTCCGCACGAACACAATGTGGCGAAGGCGTCGATATTCTCGTGATTCAGCACGACGACTGCTGGGTCCGTGACAACGGCTGCACCTTCGTGATCGACGAAGATACGAATACCCTTCACGGCGTGCACTGGGACTTCAACGCCTGGGGCAACAAATATCCCAACTATACGAGCGACCGGCTCGTGCCGACGGAGATGCTGAAGGCCGTAAACGTACCGGAAGTCAAAGTTCCGATCATTCTGGAAGGCGGATCGATCCACACCAACGGCAAGGACACGCTTCTTACGACGGCGGAGTGCCTTCTGAACAAGAACCGGAATCCCTCTCTTTCCAAAGATGAGATCTCTCTGATTCTTATGAATACTCTGGGCGTTTCCCGCGTTGTCTACCTGCCGCACGGACTCTATGCCGACGAGACCGACGGCCACGTCGACAACATCGCGTGTTTCCTCGACGAGCAGACCGTTCTGATCCCGTACACCGAGGACAAGGACGATCCGAATTACGGGCGCCTGAAAGAGGCCTGGCGAACGGCCGTCGCGGCGGGTCTTAAGGTCAGAGGCATCGTCTCACCTCCTCTGACGCTCGAAAACGGTGAACCCCTGACCCTGAGCTATGTGAATTTCGTTTATGTAAACGGAGGGATCGTTATGCCGGCATTCGGCGGCGAACTGACCGAATATGACCTTGAGGCCAAAGCCCAGCTGCAGGCCATCTTCCCGGACCGCGAGGTCGTCTCCGTGCCGAGCCGGGAGATCATAAGGGGCGGCGGCAATATACACTGCATCACACAACAGATGCCAAAGATCTAACGGAGGTATGGATATGAGAAAAGTAACGGTTGCCGCGGTTCAGATGTCCTGCGGCCGCGATATGGCCGCGAATCTGGACAAAGCCGAGACAATGGTGCTGAAGGCCGCCTCGGAAGGCGCGCAGATCATATTGCTGCAGGAGCTTTTCGCGACGCCGTACTTCTGCCAGAAGCCTCTGGATAAATACTACTCGCTCGCGACCGGCGTCTCGGACAATCCGGCTATCGTACGCTTTTCGAGAATAGCCCGCGAGAAAAAAATAGTCCTCCCGATCAGCTTTTTCGAGAGATCGAACAACGCGTTCTACAATTCGATCGCGATCATCGACGCGGACGGGGAGATCTTGGGCGTGTACAGGAAATCGCATATCCCGGACGGCGCCGGCTATCAGGAGAAATTCTACTTCAGCCCCGGTGACACCGGTTTTCGCGTATGGGACACCGCGTACGGACGGATCGGCGTCGGCATCTGCTGGGATCAATGGTTCCCGGAGACCGCGCGGTGCCTCGCACTCATGGGCGCGGAGCTGATCTTCTTCCCGACCGCCATAGGTTCCGAACCGATGGAACCGGACATGAACTCGAAAGATCACTGGCAGACGGTCATGCGTGGGCATGCGGGCGCCAATCTTGTACCTGTAATCGCCGCGAACCGCGTCGGTACCGAATATGAAGATGAATCTTTTATACGCTTCTACGGCTCGTCGTTTATCGCGAACGAGCAGGGTGCAATTGTGAATCATCTGGATGAAGAAGAAGAGAATACGTGTCTTCATACCTTCGATCTCGACACTGTAAGCGAAGCCCGGAGGAGCTGGGGCGTCTTCCGGGACCGCCGCCCGGACCTTTACGGCGCGATTCTGACGCTTGACGGAAATAACGAATAACAGCCTTGTATATGGTGCTAATATTACTCATCTATCGCGTTTATACCGTGCAGCTGAGTTCAATGCCTCTCCACACCTGATCTGGTAATGTAAAAGTGGACACGGGAAACCTTGAGACAGATAATGTGAAA
>CAZTXQ010000007.1:0-74948 GCA_964617375.1 uncultured Mageeibacillus sp.
GCACAGGTCAATCTGTCCATTCCCGCCACCAGCGACCGCATCCGCAAGATCGAAGCGGCCGGAATTATTACGCAGTATACAGCGATCGTGAATCCGTCTGCGGTGAACCGCAAGCTCACCGCGCTGATGTTTATCAGTCTCGAAAAGCCGCGCTTTTCCGATCATTTCGTTTCCTTTGTCAATACGCAGGATGAGATCCTCGAATGCCACTACTTGACGGGTGATTTCGATTACCTGATGAAGATCGTGACCGAGAGTACGGAAACGCTCGAAGCCCTTCTCCGAAGAGTCAAAAGCATCCCCGGAGTACAAAAAACACAGACGATCGTCACCCTGTGCACGGTCAAGAATATGCACTCCGTCGTCCCCGCCGATACCGACACCGATAGTAACCGCTGATCAAAGTGTTTTCCCTACGCCCACGACGCATGCAAACGGATTCGAATGATTTGATTACCTAAAATATGCCGCGTTTTATACCCCTTTTCTGTGGTAAAATAAGAGCAGAGTAATTTCGCTCTTTCTTCGCTCGTAAAAGACGGCGGTACACCAAATGAAGAAATTGAAGATCGGTTTTTTGACCGTGCTTGAAGACCAGGATAATCACAGCCTCATGATGAGCGGCGTTATGGAAGCGGCTTCTAAATACAATGTCCAGATTATCCGGTTTTCCGTACATCCTTGCTACGAGGACTATTCCCACAGGAACGAAGATCTTCAGTATATCTATAATGTTATAGAAGCCCAGGATCTGGACGGCCTCATGTTTTTGGGGTGGATGCCCGGAATCGTGGGGCCGTTTTTCGAAGAGTTTCAGCGAAGGTTCAAGAATATCCCTCTTTTCAGCATCGGAGCCCAGAATGATCTGGTTCCCGGAATTCACTGTAACAATTCAGACAACATGATAAACGTCCTTGAACATCTGATTAACGTACACGGACGACGACGCATCGCTTTTGTTTCACCTACCTTTCCCGACAAAAGGGAGCAGCTTTATATCGATACAATGAGAAGTGCGGGGATTTATGACGAGAATCTTCTGATTCGCGTGGAGGATCTTGCCGGTGTTTCGATTGATGATCGTGCCGGGACTGCACTTTCGATTCTTCTCGACCGCCGGAAAGTAGAAATCGACGCCCTTTTTCTGGTATTCGGAACGGACGCGCTGGGCGCTTTAAAGGACCTCAAGGCACGCGGCATCAGCGTGCCGGGCGATGTATCCCTGATCAGCAATGAGGACAGCGAATCTGCCATTTTCGCGATACCGGCGCTGACAGTCGTTACCTTTCCCTGGCGGGAACTCGGTTATTACGGCTGTAAGAAGATGATCAAGATCCTCCGCGGCGAGCCGTACGAGCATGATACCGCCGTAGCCGGACATGTGATCATCCGCAATTCCTGCGGCTGCCACTCGAACAGCGTCAAGCTTCTCGAGATCGAAGAGCGTGCGGAGAGCTTAAAGTCCGTCGATGTGCGTTCGCAGGTGCTGTCTCTCGAAGACCGTCTGGCGGATAAATTCCCTATTTCGCGCTTTGATATTCCGACGCTGTCGGCGGCGCTGCAGCAGGATTTGCGGGACGGAACAAGGAACGCGTTTATCAACGAGTTCGAGGAAGAAATGGCAGCGGCGGTCAGCCGGTTCCCGTATCGTGATACCCTGGACGAGATTGAGGACTTCATATACTACCTGCGCAACCAGCTCTTGCTGTCCATACAGGACAATCGGGAGAAGATTCTCGTTCTCGATGATATCATGCTCAAGGCGGTTTTCCTTATTCGTGAGAACTTCATCACGATTATCAGCCACGACAATATTGAAATGAAGATTATACAGCAGGAACTGCATTACATCGGGCAGAAACTCTGCAGTATGTTTACCATTGATAAGATCTGTTCGGTGCTCGAAAACAACCTGCACAAGCTTCGCATTAAGAGCTGCAGTCTTTACTTGTCTTCGGATGTATCCGGATATCCCGTACATGAAGTTTTCGAATTTCTGGATGGGAAACGCATCAGTATTGCAAATGACTCCACCCGACCGGGGCAAATTTCGGATCGGATTCTTAACTCCCGGCCGCTTGTCATATGTCAGGTTCTGCACATCGACAATGAGTATTACGGTTTTGTATTATTCGAGCCGAATATACTCGATGCAAGAATGTACGAGCTGCTGGCGCTTCATATCAGCAGCGCCGTTAAGGGCGCGCTGATTCATGAGAAACTGCTCTCCGAAATCTCACTCCGCGAAGAGAAAGAAATTCAGCTCTCGCACCATGCCAATCATGACTCTCTTACGGATCTCTTTAATCGCAGATGTTATAAGAAGACGCTTCGGCATTTGATAAACGGAATCACGCGCTCCCCCGGAAAGAAGCAGCGTTTCTCTCTTTTATTCATCGATTTCGACGATTTTAAGCAGGTAAACGACCGTTACGGACACGATACCGGCGATCTCCTGATCATCCGGATTGCCAATAAGTTCAGGAATCTGATCCGGCCGTATTCCATAGAAATGCCGCGCGGTATTCGCGAGCTTGAAGACGACACGATGAACGAAGCGGTGTTCCGCCTTGGCGGTGACGAGTTCACGGCGATCATAGGGGATTACCCGATCGATCAGCTGGAAATGCTCGCCAAAGAACTCACCTATACCTGCAGTCAACCATACCGGATCGAAGGCCACGAGATCCAGATATCCTGCAGTGTCGGAATCAGCTGCTATCCCGATCACGCCACGGATCCCGATGGTCTTACAAAGTGTGCCGACGAAGCGATGTACGCCGCAAAGGCCATGAAAAATATGTATTGCTTCTACGGACAGGAACCCGGCGTCCGACCGGACCAGACCTTGTGACCGACCGGACCCGATCTCTTGTGTACCAAAAGACCGCGAACCCGGTGCCCATCCGGATTCGCGGTCCTTACGTATTAAGCCGTTTTCATTTCGAGGGTCCCGTCGTATTAATCCGCTTCTATTGGAAGGGTCAAACGGCATCGCTGCTCATTTTTTTCCGGAACATCAGGACGGCAATTACAAAGAGTACCGCCGCATACCCGATCACCCAAACAAGATGCGGCATGATGCACTCGTAATGTCCGGAGAGTGCCGCTCTTCCGGCATCGACCGCGTGTGCAAACGGCAATACATAGGCCGCCGTCTTGAATCCGCCGCCGACCAGCGACAGGTCGAACCATGTACCGCTGAGCCATGCGCTGACATTGGTAAGGAGTGCTCCGCAGATACCGCCGACCTGCTTGTCGTTGAAGATACTTCCGCAAAGAAGACCGATCGCGATAAACAGAAGCGCAGCCGGAAGCAGCACAAGAATCGCCATAAGCACGTGAACACTGACTTTAAGGCCGAGCAGAAAGGCCGCAATGTAGCAGATTCCGCTCTGCGCGAGCGCCATCGGGATAAGCGGGAGCGTATAACCAAGGATATAATCCGCCGCTTTAAGAGGCGATGCAAAAAGCCGCATCAGAAACGAAGTCATCCGGTCTTTGCTGATCAGGATCGCCGAGAAAAGCGCCAGGAAAGAGAGACCGAAGACAGCAATTCCCGGCACAAGACGGTCGATTTCAAAGAGATTGACCGGAATATTCGACTGAATGGCAGACAGAAGGAGAAGAAGAATCAGCGGGAATCCGATTCCAAACGACAGATTCAATGGATCCCTTATCATTTCTTTGGAATTTCGTGACGCGAAAACAAGATATCTCATACGGCTGCCTCCTCTTCGCTGGCCAGTGCGATAAAGGCGTCTTCAAGTGTTTTGGTTTCCGTCGCCGCCATCAGTTCCGCGGCCGTTCCGGTCTTTATAAGTCTGCCCTTCGCCATAATCCCGATCCGGTCCGACAGCGCCTCGGCTTCTTCCATATAATGCGTCGTAAGGATGACTGTGATCCTGCCCTTAAGCTTTCGGATTGCCGTCCAGAGCTCCCTTCTGGCAAGGACATCGAGCCCCAGCGTCGGCTCGTCGAGAAAGAGAATTTTCGGGTCGGATATCAGCGCCATAGCAATGGATACGCGGCGCTGCATTCCGCCCGAGAGTGTTTTTGCCTTCGAATTCCGCACCTCTTCAAGGCTGAAAGTCTTGATCATCGCATCTGCCTTCTCCCCGGAAACCTTGCGGTCATTGCCATAGATGCCGGCTATCATTTCGAGATTCTCCCGAACCGTCAGATTGCGCGCAACCGCGGTCTCCTGCGGCGATACGTTGATCTTCTCCTTGACGGCTTCCGGATTCTCCTTAACACTGTATCCGAGTATTTTCGCATCGCCTGCGCCGGGCTTCGTCAGGCAGCAGAGCATCTTGATGGTCGTAGTCTTCCCTGCTCCGTTCACGCCGAGAAGCGCGAAAAGCTCACCTTCCTCAATCGCAAGATTGAGAGAATCGACCGCCGTTTTGGCGCCGTATGTTTTCGTAAGTCCTATGGTCTCAATCGCATTCATTCTTGTTCTCTTCCCCGGGCATTTTCTGTCCGTTCATAATATTATTAAACATCGCTGTCAACTGGTTACTCGTGATAACGGCGATACCGGAAGCTTCGTCGCCGACGAGCATCAGCGAATCTCCCGGCTTGATGCCGAAAAGATCTCTCGCCTCCTTGGGAATCACGATCTGTCCCTTTTCGCCGACCTTAACCATGCCGAAAATATGCTTGCCGTCCGGTCCCTTCATAAGCCCTCCCTCAAAAAATCTTTTCATGCAATACAAGTGCATCCGGTATGATTTGTATGACTAATCAAACCGCCGTTTATATCTATTTTCAATAGGTACATGAAACGGACCTGCAACTTTTTGTTTTGAGACGGGCGCGTCCCGGCTGTGCTGATATAGATCATTTTGAATTTTCCCGGCAAGAACTCGTCATCTGTCAAGGATAACCAGCTAAATCAGCCTGTTCGGAAGTCCGACATTCATGTCAATGTGCAAAAAGTATTTATTGCTCAACGAATACGTATTAATCCCGCTATTTCGTCCCATCTTATATGCATATCAATGAGTGTGTTCCCGATTACTCGTCAATGAATGCCAATAGAATACACAAACTCGCCCGTCTTTGTATGTATGACTTTGTGCTGTATTGAGTTGATTACACACCAAAATGGAAAATGCTTAATTTGGTGTGTAATTTTCGAGCCCGCGTGCAGTATGCAGGTGCCGGATTACACACCAAAATGAGAAAAAATTTATTTGGTGTGTAATTCTCGAGCCCGCGTGCAGTATGCAGATGCCGGATTACACACCAAAATGGGAAAAAACTTAATTTGGTGTGTAATTCTCGAGCCGGCGCGTGGTATGCAGGGGCCGGATTACACACCAAAATGAGAAAAAGCTTAATTTGGTGTGTAATTCTCGAGCCGGCGTGTGGTATGCAGGGGCCGGATTACACACCAAAATGAGGAAAAGCTTAATTTGGTGTGTAATTTTCGAGCCCGCGTGCAGTATGCAGGTGCCGGATTACACACCAAAATGAGAAAAAGCTTAATTTGGTGTGTAATTAATAAAATTAATGTATTTCTTGCCAATGATCACCTGCTAAGTCCATAGAAACAACCGATTGACGTTTTTTCCGCGCTTATGCGATGCTAACCCAAAACTGCACCCGAAACGGGAGAAGCGGGACCCGCATCTCGCCGCATATAAAAAAGCGCCCTCCTCCCCGGCCGGCATCTTGTCACGGAACAACCATAGATTTAACTTTGTTCTGCAAAGTAGACGGATAGATAGATTCTCCGTCGCCGGGCTACAAGTGATAACGAGCCGCCAAAGCAAGAATAGCTACAAAAAAGGACTGCCTCTCATTGAGAGACAGCCCCCGCGCATACTGCAATTCTAGTCTGTTTAAAGATCAAACGACTCGAGAAAATCTTCGCCCTTTTGGATCTCGTGCGTGAAAAGACCCGGGTATCCGAGCTGCCGCATCACCTCATAGACCGCGATGCTGACACAGTTCGAAAGATTCAGGCTGCGGCATTTGTCCGTCATCGGAATCCGGAAACAGCGGTCCAGATGCCCGCGCAGCCGCTCATAGGGAATACCGGTGCTCTCTTTCCCGAAGATCAGATAGATATCACCCTGAATCCCGGCAAAGTCAAAGTCGGAATGCGGCTTCTTCCCGTACCGGGTCAGATAGAAATACTCACCTTTATTCTTCGCTTCAAAGTCCCCGAAATCCGGATACAGAGCGATGTCCGCGTTCTCCAGATGATTCGTCGTGGAGCGCTTCACCGTCTTCTTGAAAAGATCAAAGCCCAGGGGCTCGATCAGATGAAGCTTCACGCCGGCCGCCACGCAGGTTCGTATAATATTACCCGTATTCTGCGGAATCTCCGGCTCATACAGGACGACATGTACAGGCATTTCTTTTCTCCGTTTCGTCCGTTATCTCTTGCTCTTGTCGTACGGAATACCTTCCGCCTTCGGGGCACGTGACTTCTTGGAAGTGAAGATCAGGACGATCATCGTAACGATGTACGGGAGCATCTGGTAGATGTAGTCGGCGCTCTTGACGCCCTTGAAGCTCGGCAGGAACGGGATGCTTCCCGTATAGGAGCCGATAACCTTGAAGAGCGCAAAAAACAGTGCGGCACCGAAGATTCTGACCGGATGCCAGTTGCCGAAAATCATAACCGCCAGAGCGAAGAATCCGTAGCCGGCTACCGTCGACTGGAATCCCGAGCCTGCGGCAACGGTGAAGGCAAGTCCGCCGATACCGCCCAGCAAACCGGATATCGCGACGCCCGTATAACGGTAGCGATACACGTTGATGCCGACGGAGTCAGCCGCCTGCGGATGTTCGCCGCAGGAGCGCAGTCTCAATCCGAAACGTGTCTTGTAGATCACAAAGACCGTAACCACAAGAATCAGAAGGACGATCGGTGTCGTCAGATAGAAGCTCTTGAAAAGAAACCGCTCGAAGAATCCAGGATCCTCGGACGCCTTCATACCGAACGTGCTTTGTGTGATCGGAATCCAGCTCGGGATGCCGATCGTTGTCTGGCCCTGACCCTGAATCGCCCATGTAAGAACGATGGCAAAAGCCGGAGCAAACATGTTTAAGGCCGTGCCTCCGATGGTCTGATCCGCCTTAAGGCTGATCGATGCGATGGCCAGAAGAATCGAGAAGATCAGACCCGCCAGGCCTGCGATCAGAATTGCCAGAAGAACGGCAAGCTGGGGATTCTTTGCTCCCCATCCGGACTTGTCGGCAGCGTTCAGGAACAGACATCCGAAAAGCGCGCCGATGATCATGATACCTTCTAACGCGATGTTGATCGTTCCGCTTCTTTCGCTGTACATACCGCCCAAAGCTACAACAAGGAGCGGAATTGCAAATATGATGGTCGCACTTAAAATATCGGCAACAACAATCACTGTGAGACCCCCTCTCCCTGTTTTGCTTTCCGGATGCTCATAATCTTTTTTATGACTCCCTTAAGCAACAGCGCAAAAGCACTCAGGTAAATAATAACGGAAATAATGATGTCGATGATCTCTTTGGCAAACTCCGGCTGCATGGCCTCGCCGCCCACCTGAATGTAAGAGACGAAGATAGAGCTGAAGATAATGCCGATCGGATTGGAAGTCGCGAGCAGAGCGACAGGGATACCGTTGAAGCCCATCGCAAGAAGGGATTTGACGATCGTATACTGTGCCGTTCCGCTTAAGTAATAGATACCTCCGCCGAGACCGGACAGCGCGCCCGCGATCACCATCGAAAGTACGATGTTCCTTTTCGCGTTGATACCTGCATAGATACTCGCGTTGCGGTTGAATCCGCACGCCTTCAGCTCGTATCCGAAGGTCGTCTTGTTGAGTACGAGGTAAATGATGAGGGCGACCAGAATCGTAATGAAGATGCTGATATTGATATAGTCGGACCCGAAAAGCGTATCGAGCCCCCATTTCGGAATGATGGCGCTCTTGTTGGCTGCGGCCAGGTTGGCTGTTCTGTCCGCGTTCGGCGCACCGTAATGATTGGCGAGCATCGTCGGAATATTCGCCATCATAAGGTTAACCATGAACATACCGATCCAGTTAAACATGATCGATGTGATAACTTCGTTTACGTTGAAAAGCGCCTTGCAGAGGCCGGGGATCGCTCCCCAGATCGCACCGCCGAGCATCGCCGCAATAAGCGCGACCCACCACGGGCACTTCAGCGTCAGACCGGCGAACAGGGCAAAAAACGTGCCCATCGTATACTGTCCGCTCGCGCCGATGTTAAAGAGTCCGGTCCGGAATGCGAAACCTACCGAGAGACCGGTAAGCATCAGAGGGGCTGCCTGATAAAGGACCTTCGAGAATTTCTCCGCTGAGCTTGCGCCTGCGAAAAGAATTTTACCGAGCCCGTTTAATGCCTGAGCCTGGTTGAAGCAAACCAGAAGGACATATCCGAAAATCAAACCGATCGCGATAGAAGCGACAGAAGCGATGAAGCTGATCATGCCCGGTGATGTAAGAACCCCTTTTAATTTGTTCTTCATGTGTTCCCCTCACCTCCTTCGTTATCCGACAAACCCTTTCGTGCATCTCTTTTCGCACCGGCCATATAAAGACCAAGCTGCTCGACGGCAATATCGGAGGGTTTGAATTCTCCTACGATTTCGCCCTCGTACATGACTAGAATGCGGTCGGAGACATTCATAACCTCATCGAGTTCCAACGAAACGAGAAGAACCGCTTTACCGGAATCCCGCTGCGCGATCAGCTGGGAATGAATATATTCGATCGCTCCAATATCCAGACCTCTTGTCGGTTGAATGGCTATCAGGAGTTCGGGGTCTTTATCGATTTCTCTGGCGATAATCGCCTTCTGCTGGTTGCCGCCTGACATGCTGCGGACCATAGTATCCGCGCCTTGCCCGGATCTGACATCGTATTGGCTGATGAGTTTCTCGGCATATTTCCGGACCTTTGCCTTGCGGATAAAGCCCCGGTTCTGGAATTCCGGCTCCCAGTACCTCTGAAGAACCAGATTGTCGGCCAGTGAGTAGTCAAGAATAAGTCCGTACTTATGACGGTCTTCCGGAATATGGCTGATTCCGGACTTCGAACGCGTTCTGATATTCGCCTTTGTAATATCGGTGCCGTTCAGAGTGAGCTTGCCGCGGGACATTTTCTCGATACCGGTCAGCGCGTAAACCAGCTCGCTCTGGCCGTTTCCTTCGATTCCCGCAAGACAGACAATTTCACCGGCCCGAACGTCAAAAGTAATGTCTTTTACCGCGTTGTTTTTGTGAAGACGCGAGGAAACCGTAATGTTCTCGGCTTTAAGCACCGTCTTCCCCGGAACCGCTTCCTTCTTATCGATGATCATATGGACCTCGCGGCCGACCATCATGCGGGAAAGTTCTTCGACCGTGGTATCGGCGACGTTGACTGTCCCGATGCACTTCCCCTTGCGAAGTACCGTACAGCGGTCCGCGACTTCCATGATCTCATTGAGCTTATGCGTAATAAAGAGAATGGATTTACCTTCTGCGGTAAGTCCTTTCATGATCTGCATAAGTTCCTTTATCTCCTGAGGCGTAAGAACCGCAGTCGGTTCGTCGAATATCAGGATCTCGTTATCACGGTACAACATTTTTAAGATCTCGACACGCTGCTGCATGCCGACGGAAACATCCTCGATCAGAGCATCGGGCTCGATACTGAGACCGTACTTCTTGCTTAATTCAACGATCTTGGTGCGTGCCTCATCGCGTTTCAATACACCGGCCGAATTGGGCTCGACACCAAGGATAATATTGTCCAGGACGGAAAAGATCTCGACCAGCATGAAGTGCTGATGGACCATACCGATATTGAGCGCATTGGCGTCATTGGGATTGTTGATTTTAACGCTCTCGCCATTGATTTTGATGGATCCCCCGTCAGGCTGGTACAGCCCGAACAGAACGCTCATCAGGGTACTCTTGCCCGCTCCGTTTTCGCCGAGCAAAGCGTGCACCTCACCCTTCTTCAGTTGAAGGGTAATGTCGTCGTTTGCCTTAATGCCGGGGAAAATTTTGGTGATGTTCAGCATCTCAACTACATAATCACTCATAAGCCTCTCTCCGATTTCAGAAAAAGGCTAGACAAAACTGCCTAGCCTTTTTCTTTCGTTATCGTCTGTAATGGAGCGGATCAGCTCTGATAATCAACAGAGCAGATAGATACGGCCGGAGCATTCTCGATATCGTTGGAAACAACGAGAGAACCGTCGGCAAGCTTGGCGAAAACTGCGTCATACTGAGCAGATGTGAACTTGGCAAATCTCCAGGAATCGGCAGCTACAGGAAGACCTACGCATCCGTCCTTGGCACCGAGAGTAGCGGTAACGCCCGCATAGGACGCATCCCACTTGCCGTCGTTCGCATAGATGGAAGTAAGGGCAAGCTCAACAGACTTTGTCAGTTCCTTCATAGCGGATGTAACAATCGTGGCAGATTCTGCAGACTGGTCAACGTCAACGCCGATAACCTTGGCGTCCGCCGCTTCAGCAGCTGCTGTTGCACTCAGGTAGATACCGCCGCCGCATGCAAATACGATTTCGGTTCCGTCTGTGTACCAGCCGGCCATCTTGTTCTTGATATCGTCGGACGGTGCGAACACGCCGGAATACCAGTACTTGATCGTAACGGATCCTTCAGCGAGTCCGAGTTCGGCAGCAGCCGCTTCAGCGCCCTGAACATATCCGTAACCATAACGTACAACAGCCGGAACGGCCATGCCGCCTAAGAATCCGAGCTTCGTGTAACCGTCCATGACGGCTGCGTAACCGGCAAGATAACCGGCCTGCTCTTCCTGGTACAGGATGCAGTGAACGTTCGTGGATGTCTTGTAGGTGGCGTAATCAGCCGTGTGAGGCTGACCGTCAAGAAGCAGGAACTGAACGTCCGGATACTTATCCTGAACTTCATAGATCGCTTCTTCGAAAAGGTAACCGGGGCATACAACAATCTTGGCGCCCTTGTCGATCGCGGTTCCGATGGTCTCTACACGTGCAGCGGTGGAATCCTCGCTGGGACGGTAGTAAGCGTATGTAATCTTGTTGTCTTCGGCATAGTTCTTAACACCGTTCCATGCGCCTTCGTTGAAGGACTTGTCATCGATGTTTCCGACATCGGTAATAAGTGCCAGATCGTAGGTGCCTGTGGCTGATGTTGTCTCAACGGCGGCTGTGGTCTCCGCAGCGGCGGTCGTTTCAGCAGCTGTCGTTGCGGCAGCTGTCGTCTCGGCCGTTGTGGTCTCGGTCGTCGTCGTGTTTGCGCAAGCAACGGCAGAAAGAGCCATTACTACACCCAATGCTAACGCTAATAATTTCTTCATACTGGTATTCCTCCTGAATTTTTGTATAGATAGACAGGAAATTTTAAGATGAATTTATTATATCATGAATTAAAACGGTTGACGTCTTTCGGCCGGCAAACCGAATACGAATTTTCGAAAAAAATCGAATAATCGCACGTCTCATATTCATTTGTGCATTATACTGCGTCGGGCGAATCGTTCTTTCCCTCCCGAAGAGCCGGAAGAAGATTCTCGCGTCCCTTTTCCATAGGACCCATCAGGCCTCCGACATATATGAACAGTTGACTAAATGCCAGAGCGGCGGCGGTATAGTAGATGGGAGCATAACCCTTTCCGCTTTCGAGAAACCAGCCGGCGGCATAATTCCCGAGTGCAAATCCGAGGTAGTTCATCAGCATCTTAAGTCCGGTAAACCCGCTCTTCTCCGAGTCGGGTATGCGTTCGAGAATCGGCCCGTCGATAAAGCTTCCCATAATATACTGAATCACCGATGCCGAGACGATCAGCACCGCAAAGGGGATGCCCGAGGCCAATCCGCACAGGGGATAGAGAAGAATCAGGAGAAGAATCGCGCCCGCATTCAGGCGGTACCGGTTCAGATGTACGGTAACGGCCGGAACGACAAACAGCAGCGCGCCGGATACAAGCGCAATCGAACCGATGATATAGCCGATTCTTTCGTCCGTCATACGAAAGGAATCACGGCAGATCAGGTTCACCATCGAAAAGGAGATCATGTAGCTCGTATACCCGAAAAAATCATACAGGTAGTAGGCGATAACAAATCTCTCCTTAAGATAATTCTTTCCGGCACGGCAGGCCGGCTTCCCGGCGCGGTTCACCTCGTGTGCGGGCTTCGGCAGGAAAACACGCATGACGGCGACAGCGGCCATGGCGGCCGCGGGTATCAGTACAATGACCGAATACGACGGCAGAGCTTTGGGCAAAGCGCCCGCAAGAAGATCGCCGCAGAAGACCGCGATCGTCTGCGCGGAAAACATCAGCGTGTACGCCATGGATTTTAAGGGACCCTCGACAAAGGAAATCAAATACGGAAAAAGGCACACATAAATCATCGTGTCTCCGATTCCGTAAAGTGCGCGGGCAACCGCAAGAACACCAAAAGTATTCCCAAAAGCCATCATAAAGATCGCCGCACTTTTTAGAATCCCTCCCGTTATCATGCTGAATTTATAGCCGAAACGGTCGCCGATAAAGCCTGCTGCCAGCGCAAAAACCGCCGCAGCCAGCATTCCGATCGACAGGATTGTTCCGGTCTGACCGCTCGAAAAGCCTTTCTCGCGCAGGAGGAAGTTCTGCTCCATACTGATGATACCGGCAGCGGCGGCCAGAAGGACCTCTGTCAGGATGAGTATCTTCACGACCCTCGGGAGAGCAAGAATTTGTTTTAAATAGGTTTTCATATATACTCCGTTCTTTCGGAAAAATGCAAATGCAAAAAGGGGAGGAGGCTTTCGAGTCAGCCTCTTCCCTTTCGATAAATCGGTGCGATTCATTCGGAAATGCGATTCGACTACGGCCCTGTTTCTATATAAGCCCCGTACGGAGAAGTACGGACAACGCGTGCGATACGGACGCCGGCTTTAACGCCGCCATGTTTGAGAGCAGCTGCGAAAACGGCAAAAGTATCCCCTGCAAATCGATAAGAAGTTTCGTTAACATCTACAAATCTCATATTTCGCGAGCGCTCCTTTCAGACTGATTTTTACGGATTATAGCATGGACTGCGTCGTTAGGTAAAGGAAAATATAAGAGACGGCCTTAAATGATAAGGGTTTTCGCGTCAGGGCTTAAGCTTCTCCTCCGGAATCTTCTTTCGCGTGAGATGCTTGTCGACAGCCTCCCGGAAAAGAACGTAGAGAACGGATGCGAGCGGGATGAAGATCAGCATTCCGGGGATCCCCATCGTGTTTCCGCCGATCGTAATCGCGACCAGCACCCACATCGACGGCAAACCAATGGAGTTGCCGACTACTCTCGGATAGATCAGGTTGCCTTCGATCTGCTGGATTATAAGGAATAGAAGAAGGAACCAGAGTGCCTTTTCGGGATCGATGATCAGGATAAAGAACGTTCCGAGGCAGCAGCCGATAAACGCGCCGACCATCGGAATCAGTGCAAGTACAGCGATCAGAA
The DNA here is from genome assembly GCA_964617375.1 of uncultured Mageeibacillus sp. Taxonomy (GTDB): domain Bacteria; phylum Bacillota; class Clostridia; order Saccharofermentanales; family Saccharofermentanaceae; genus Firm-13. Next base: position 13,461 of record CAZTXQ010000007.1, read on the forward strand.
TACTGATCAGCACGGCATACGGGAACCGGAAAATCGACATGCCGATCAGGAACATCGTTCCGAGGATACAGGCTTCCAGGCACTGGCCCGATAGAAAATTCGAAAACGTCTTGTCGGAAAGCTTCGCGACCGCGAGAAATTTGTCCGCCCTGCGTTCGGGAAGATAGGCGTAGGCGGACTTCCGGATCTGCCGGCCCAGCTTCTCCTTGGTAAGAAGGATATTAATGGCGAAAACAAATCCGATAATGAAATTCAGGACGACGCCGAAAACCGAAGATGCCATCTTGATAACGTTGCTGACAATATCGCCTCCGGCCGTCTGGAAGAAAGACAGCACCTTCGCTCCGATCGCGGACCAGTCGATCTCGTAATCCTTCAGATATACGCTGACCTGAGGATACTGATTGGAGATGTCGTCGGCCAGCTTCTGTACGCGTTCTACAAAATCCGGGTATTTGTCGATCAGAAGCGACGTCGTATGTATAAGTTCCGGCACCACCAGAAACAGCACCGCCGTGATCAGTCCCGTGAAGAAAATCAGCGTGACAAAGAGAGCGACAATACGAAAAAAGAACGCCGGCAGGGGCTTCTTTTTTCGCGAAAAAATCTTCTTAAGTACATTCTCGATCGCCCGCATCGGGACATTCAAAACAAAGGCAAGTGCCCCGCCCAGAATAAACGGAGAAATAATGCCGAGAAAAATGCTGAGCGCATCTCTGACATCATTGAAATGCTGCAGCCCTACATACAGGAGAATCGACATAAATATGATTCCGGTAAGCCGGATGAAATTGCCTCTGTTCATCTCCATAATCGAATCCCCGCTTTTTGTTTTATCTGCTGATTATAGCGTAAGTAAACAATATTATCTATGTTATGGCAGGATCGGACTTCGGTCTACCGTATCCTTATCTCTTCTCTAAAGAATCCATTCTTTTTTTGACAGGGCGCCGTCGAAAATGCTGTATTTTCATGTATAGTTGTTGATATATCTTGATACAGAGTGATTTGAGGGAATGGATATGAAGAAGGAATTTAAAAGCAGTACCGGAATTCTTATTGTCACCAGCTTATTTATCTGGTTTGTCTGTGGTTTCGTGCTGTGCATGCTGGCAGCAGCAGGAGCCGATCTCTATACCTCCCTGACCAGGGCCGAGGCAGGAACCGCTTACTATGTGGCATCCGTCAGCACAGCGATCTTGACGGCAACGATGCCGGCACTGATTCTGGCAGTGTTCAGCCACAGAACCGTGTCCGTAACTTCCGAAGAGATCTTGTGGGAATCCGGATTCCACACCCCGCGCCGTATCCCGCTTAAAGGAAATGCCTTTTCTTCCAATATCATGAGTCTTTTTGATCTCGGTATCTGGCCAACGCGATATCTGTCTGTCACTACGAACGGTGTCCAGAGATTTTACATGTGCAGCTGCTTTTCGAAGGATACCTTTGACCAGATGATGGCCGCCGTGCAGGAAGCCGCTGTGAACGCGAACAGATTTAATTAAACCGGACGGCGAGCATATCATTAACAGTCTTTCCCGGATACTATAAGGGAGCATTATGAACAAAGAATTCAAGAGCAGTCCCGGTCTTCTCTTTTTAAAAGGGGTTTCTGTCTGGATGATTTACGGTTTCATCTTGTCGATGCCGGTTCTTTTTTTGGCCCCTGCGTTTTCATCCGCTGTGGGACACAAGGCGGATGCGGGGTACTATCTTCCCGCGCTAGCCGTTGCTGCAATCATCGCCGTGATCCCGGCTCTCATCATGACGCTTCTTGTATATAACGTCACAGTGTCGGTAGGACCCGATGATGTCACGTATATGCGCGGGGAGTCCATTCGGAACCGTTTTCCGCTTAAGGGGAATAGCTTCTCGGCCAATATACAAACTACGAACTATTACGGCTCTACGACCGTCACGAATCGCATGCTTTCCGTGATTACGAACGACATTCGAAAAGAATATAACTGCAGCTCTTTTACAAAGGATACCTTTGACCTGATGCTCGACGCGGTACAGTCCGCCTCCCTATACGCGAACAATCCAGGAATGCGTGAGATCGCCGCATCCATAGAAGAAGACGACACTCCGGCGAAAACGTTTACGATTCCGCGCGAAAACATCATTACGATCATGTCACGTAAAGGTCTTCGCCTGAATCTGGCCGGTGTGATCATCAGTTTCGTAATTTCGGTCCTTTGTTTCGCGTTTGCGGCGAGTGACTTGGACGCACCCATATTCATGTTCGCGTTAATGATGTTCATTATGTTTTTGATCTCCGGAATTGTTTTTCTTTTTCGCGTTAAACTGCATGCCAAATTCATGAAAAACACACCTTTGTCCGTAACCATCGATCAAAACACCATCCGGATAGATGACCAGATATTCAACCGGTCCGATATCGACTATATAAAAGCGACCGCTCCGGCCTATGCAAAAGCGGAGAATTTACCGCTTCGCAAGATCCTTATTGCAAGCCGCTTCGGCAATTCTGAGTATTGGTTCGGCGGAGACAACATACTCTCCAGGAAATGCGTTGTATATGGGGAATATCCGGCGCTGTACCGGGAGATCGCGAATTTTCTCCTGCGCGACGGCAAGCTTATCGTCAACGATCTCTAACCTTCGCCCTTACAGCTTCGAATATCCGAAGTTATTCACGATCGCGTCGATCTTATTCCCGGCCGCGCAGGCGGGGCATTCGTCCGGTTCGTGTGTTTCGTAATCCCGTATATCGTCCTTCGTGAAAATAGCATTGACCGGGATGCCGTCGACGGCCTGAATCGCGCTGAACAGAGCACATATGCCGCTTACCCGGCCACCGTAATAACGGATATAGTCAATCGCCTGTTCGAGGGTGCGTCCGGTCGTCGCCTGTGCAACCAGGAGCATCACATTCTTGTCCTCGATCAGATGCTTCGTGTTGTCGCGAAGAATGAGCTGACCGGATGAGTCCACCTCGGGTGTCACAATCGAGATATCGGTTCCGGCATTGACGGAGCGGGTTTCTTTTCGCGACATCTCCAGCGTCATAAATGCGGCGACCACCTCGCAACCGTCGAGACAGACGATCGATTCGACCGGCGTCGACGCGACATACCGGCTGACAAGCGCCTTCGCCGCGGCCTGCGACGCCTGGCTGCTGCAGATGACGGAGACAAGATCTACGTAATAGTTGATGTGAGAATGCCGTGTGGCGAAATGCCCGGGAATGATGCCGATCGAAATATCGGGATACTTGGATGCCTTGATCTTGCGTAATCGTCTTTCCATCGTTTCTCCTCCGTAAATCCGTCCGCCGTACCCGTTATCTGCACTTCTGGCCCTTCATTGGACACAGGACGCTTCCCGGGAGAACATTAAGGCGGACCTTAAGTGAAAGGTGAATCAATATGGCTTCTGCTATGCTTACGCTTTGTATATGGCCGCTCCCGGATTCGGGAGCATCTTTCTAATCACATAATATGAAATTATGGATCGTAAATCCATTGTCAAAAGAAGTTTATCGGAAAATATTGTGTAAACAAACGCTTCCGGCAGCGGAGCATCCATTTATCCATCTGCTTTGCTGAGCATGACCAAAATCTCCCGCACGCGTACAAAATTCAATTCGCGCTGCATGAGACGAGAGAAAATTACCCGCCAGAAAGCCGAAATGGCAACGGCTGGTGGGTGATCATTGAAGAATTAACGGATTGTTGTTCATTGGTTTGCATGCCAATGTGCGATAATTACCCACCAAACCAAGCATTTTGCCAAATTGGTGGGTAATCATTGAAGAATTAACGGATTTCTGCTCATTGATATACACACCAAAAAGTGCGAATGACGAATTTGGTGGGTAATCATTGAAGAATAGCCATATTTTTTCTCATTGATTTGCATAGCGATGCGCGAAAATTACCCACCAAATCAAGCATTTGACCAAATTGGTGGGTAATCATTGATAAATGGAGTGTTCTCGCCCCTTCGTCCTAGTGTCCGATATCAGGGCCTTCGCGCCAACGAGCGCGAGACAAGGCGTTCGTTTGAATCAGTTCCTCCTTGCTTACAGCTTCTTCAGAGCCTTCATAAGGGCCTTCGAGAACGCCTCCGGACGGTCGAGATAGCAGTTATGGCCCGCATTTTCGATCAGGATCATCTCCTTCACAGGCGCCTTGATGCTCTTAACGAGATTACGGATTAAGGGATATGGCGTAACCCAGTCTCCGTCGCCCGATATAAACAGGACGGGCACCTCATACGAAAGACCGGTATCGGCCATTCTGAATTCGAACACGCTGTGCATTAGTGGGGCATTCAGACTTAAGAACCTCGGCGACCCGAACCTCATAAAGACCTGCCAGCGGGCGTCAAGACCGCTGAAATCCGGCGACGTAACGGCATTCCAGATCATTCTTCCCGCCGATAGCGCGCCCTTACCGGTCAGATAGCGTCCGCACAAGGCGTGCAGGCGCATGAAATTCTTCATGTCGGATTCTTTTACCGAGGTAAATATATCATAGCAGTGTTCAACCTTTTCTCGAAAACCTTCATCCTTCTTGTCTTCGGCGCGAAGAATCGCCGTGTCTTTGGCAAGCTTCTCACCCTCCGGCATATCAACCGCCTGACCCACGCCGATGTAAGCCCGGATATTCTCCGGATGATTCTTGACGTAAAGGCTTCCCAGAATTGTTCCCCAGGAATGGCCGAGAAGATAGATTTTCTCCTGCCCGAAACGGTCCTTAAGATACAAGGTCAGCTCGTCCAGATCGCTCAGAATGATATCCGTACTGAGAACTTCCGGGGTCTTATTTCTCCGGCCTGCAACAGCCGTCCGTCCGGCGCCGCGCTGATCCCAGTTGACCATCGTGTATTCCTTTTCGAGAGACTTCTGCCAGAAACCGGCCAGAAACGAGATCGGGCTCCCGGGGCCGCCGTGCAGGACGAGAATCACGGGATTTGAACGATCATTTCCGCGAATATTGAGGAATTGGTCGATGCCGCCTATTCTTTGGTAGAAGCTTTCGGAAATGCCGTTTGTTGTCATGATCTGCGACGCGTTGCGATTATTCCGCCTTACGAAAATGATAAGAAGCATAAAAAGCACAAATGCCGAGATCAGAATAAGCACTATATATTTAAGCATGGAGCCACCTTCTGTCATGGGTTAGATTTTCGATCATCATAAAGCATAACAAGCGGCAGAACAAGGGCGAGTTCCGGTTCTGAGAGACGGTGTTTCTATGTAGTGGCGGCAAGAGCCGGGGAACGCTTTCTTCTTCCTATCGATTTGTGAAAAAACGATGAGTGGCTGCTCCCATCTTTTCTTAAGGAGAACCAAAGAAAATACGATATAATAACAGCACAATAGTGCAATCGAATTTTCACACAAGGGGCGGCTCATGAAGATAGCGGGAATTCTCTGGGATTATGACGGAACGATTGTAGACAGCGCGCGGAAGAACATGTCCGTTACGATTGACGTGCTTCGGCATTTTGATGAAAAGATCGACAAGCACCTGCCGGAAGCTCTTCAGAGCTTCGAGAAATACCAGGAAGCCAATTATCGGTACAAGAATTGGAAGGATATGTACGCAGCCTGCTGCGGATTCGCTCCGGATCAGATCGAGGCGGCGGGGAAGCTCTGGTCACCGTGCCAGAATAAGAACACCGTGATCCCGGATATGTTCGAAGGACTTCCCGAGGTCTTTAAAAGGCTGTCCGGCGTCAGGATGGGCATCTGCTCGCAGAATTCTTCGGACAGCATCCGCGATGTCCTCACGCACTACGGAACCCTTGATTACTTCGGCTGTATCGTCGGTCATGACGACGTTCCTTTTGAACGCCAGAAGCCGGATCCGGAAGGTTTTATTACCTGTCTTAAGGGCCTCGATCTTCGCGGAGACGAGGGACTTCTTCTCTATATCGGCGATCACGCCGAAGATGTCGTATTCGGCAAAAACGCCGGAAGCCGCTTGAACGACGAAGGCATAAACGCTGAAGTACGGGCGATCACCGTCGGTTCGTACGCAGGAAGCCGTGATGACTGGCGCATGCAGCCGGATTATACGGCGGGAAACGCCTCAGAGCTTCTCGCCATTTTCGAATCCATTCTGAACAAATCATAATTGCCGGCTGGACCTTCGTCCGCTGTGTACTAAGCTTTCTTCCTCCATTTGGGTCAAAACCTCCTTGCTTCTTGAGTGTGCGTGGCAGCTCCTCAATTCTGGCAAGGCCGTTTGTTTCTGAAACTTCTCTCGTGAGGCTGTCTTAAACGAATGCCTTGCCTCAAATATGCTTCCGCGAATCTGGTTAAAGTTTAACAAGGAAGAAGCCATTCAGAACTTAAAATTTGAGTTGAGAGAAAGTCCTTTTGCATTTATAGTCGCGCAAGCGCAAAATGTGCGACTAATCGGACATTTTGCCGGATTTTGCAGATGATCATTGATAATTTATCGCATTGCAGCACATTGATATATATGCGAAAAATGTCGAAATGACTGATTTCGTATGTGCATCATTAATAAATAAACACATTTCTATTCATTGTTACATATGTGAAAACCTCGAAATAACGGATTTCGTAGCTAACCATTGACGAATAATCAGAATTCTGCTCATTGATGCGCATACGAGATGGCCGGATTCAGTGGATTTCGTATGTGATCATTGATGAACAAGTATGTTTTCGAGCATCAGTACATATAATCACGCATCTAAAGCTTACATTTATATCTAGCGGCGGCGCCGACAATCGCACGTCTGCTCATTGATTACCCGCCAATCCAGAGAATCGGCCGATTGGCGGGTATTTTGTCACGCTTATGCGATTCCAGACTAAAACTGCACATAAGCCGACAGTATTGGACTGCTACTCGTCGTATTGACAAGAGAGAACTCCTGCCGGAAAGCACTTTGTCACGGAACAAGCAAATTGGGGTCTTGATAAACAGATGAATCCTCCGTCGCCGGCCTTCTGGTGCGATGGAATCGGCAAAGTATGAATAGCAGCAAAAACTTAAGATGCCTCAAACATGAAGTGCACCCCAAATGTTGGACGAAAAGTCTAGCATTTGGGGTGCACTTCATGTGATGATCCGTTTGAGACAGCCTCCTTTTTTCGCGCTCGTTGGCGCGAAACTGGCTAAAGCCGAACACATAAAAAACATCGCCGTGCACCAACTTTGCACGGCGATGTTTTTTCTTTAAAATCTATATTCGCCCAGATGATCATGCCGCTAGCCGTTTCGAAGTAATAAATATTACCCCTAATCCGACCGGGCAGGTCAACCATTTATAAGACGGAAATTACATTCCGTCCGGATTCTGAACCGTAAATCTCCAGCTGTCCCTGCACATATCGTCAATCGTCATCTCCGCCCGCCAGCCCAGGAGTTCTTCGGCCTTATGCGTGTCCGCATAGCAGTAGGCAATATCACCTGCGCGGCGGGGAGTGATCTTATAAGGGAGCGTCTTCCCGCAGGCCTTCTCATAGGCGTGAAGTATCTCCAGAACGCTGGTTCCTTTGCCGGTTCCAAGATTGATTGCTTGTGACCCAACATGTAACAATGAATATTTTACAGCAGCTAGGTGTCCCTTGGCAAGGTCTACAACGTGAATATAGTCCCGAATTCCGGTCCCGTCCGGTGTTTCATAGTCATCTCCATACACACTAAGCTCCTGAAGCTTGCCGCAGGCGACCTGTGCGATATATGGGATGAGATTGTTCGGTATCCCTTTGGGGTTCTCTCCGAGCAGCCCGCTCTCGTGCGCTCCGATCGGATTGAAGTAGCGAAGAAGAACCGCGGAGAAGTCCGGCTCGGCCACAGCGATTCCCTCTAAGATCTTTTCGATAAACACCTTCGTATATCCGTATGGATTCGTTGCCGAAGTCGGCATATCCTCCCGGTACGGAACGGTATTGTCGAATCCGTAGACCGTGGCGGAGGACGAAAAAACGATGCGGCGGCAGCCGTACTTCTTCATCGCGCGAAGCAGAACGAGGGTGCCTCCGATATTGTTCTCGTAATACTCGAGCGGTTTATCCACCGACTCGCCGACGGCTTTATACCCGGCGAAATGAATGACGGCGTCGATTTTTTCCTGCTCGAAAATCTTCTCGACGGCTTCCCTGTCGGTCATATCCGCGTCGTACAGCTTAACGGGCTTCCCCGTAAGCTTTATGATCCTTTTCACGGCCTCGGGCGAGGAATTGCTGAAATTGTCCATGATCACAATGTCATAACCGCTGTTCAGAAGCTCCACACAGGTGTGGCTTCCGATGAATCCGGCACCGCCGGTAACCAGAATCGTACTCATTTTTTTGACTCCTTTTCGATAAAGCGCTTATAAGCGGCGCGAAGTTCTTCGGCATTCTCCTCCGGACAGGTGGGATTGCAGTGTGCCCACGCTCCGGTCTCGCTTGATGCGTTGAACTTCTGCTTGTCCTTTGAACGCATCGGCGGGAAGAATTCGATGTGGAAATGGAAATCTTCCGACATATCCCCGACATTCACCGGCGCATTGTGCATGCACATCATGTACGGAAAAGCATTTCCGAACAGGCTGTCGAGCATGCCGACTGTCTCCTTGACCGTCCGTGCAAGACTCTTTCTCTCTTCCTCCGTCATATCCGTGATGTACGCCACATGCCGGTTCGCGTAAATGTACACGCCGTATGGATACTCAGAATAGAACGGAAGAAGAACCGTGAAGTGCTCGTTGCGGAAGATGATGCGCTTTCCGACCGCTGTTTCGTTCCTAATAATATCACAGAAAAGGCATATGCCGGTTTCTTTCCGATGCTCTCTGGCCGCTTCGACCTCGAGCTCAAGCTTCTTCGGCACATAGGAGTACCCGTAGATCTGCCCGTGCGGATGCGGCATCGTTACACCGACGACCGCGCCGCGGTTCTCGAAAATGAAGACGTATTTGATCTTCTCGTCCGCAGCGAGCAAGGCAAAACGCTCGCACCACAGATCGACAAGCTTCTCAACGTGCGCGTCGGACAGATCCGGAAGCGTTACCGTGTGCTGCGGGGAATAAAGGATAACCTCGCACTTGCCGTAACTCTCCGCCGTCTTGAAAAAGTCCGTACCGACCGGATCCGGCTCGTCGGGATTCTGCTTCAATGCCGGAAAATCGTTGTCGTACTCATAGACGTCAAAGGCCTCGGGAACCTTTCCCGATCCGGGACAGAAAGGACACCAGTCCTTCGGCATCTGCGGGCGTCCCTGGCGGTTCGAGGCGATCATCACCCAGTCCTTGATTAACGGATTCCATCTTAATTCGGCCATATTTATTCTCCTCTGATTCGCGATCTCTTTACTGTTTCCAGATACAGGTTCCGCCCACAGGACGGATGGAAAGCACATGGCACATGCCTTTGCCGATTACTTTTTCGATCTCTTCCTTAAAAGCGTCCGTGTCCATAAGCGGGACGAAAGCCTGTACGGTACCGGCGAAACCGCCGCCGTGAACACGCCACGCGCCCTTGCCGGCCAGGTGCTTTTCGCAAAGGGCAAGTATGATCGATACCGCCTGTGCCTGCGGCATCGAAGACGCGAAAACATTCTGCAGATACATGCAGGAGGAGCGGCCCGATTCGATAATTACGCTCTTGAATTCTTCGAAGTCATTCCGGCTGAGCGCCTCGACAAGCTTCTGAACGCGCGCGTCATCTGCGTAGAAATGCATACCGCGGAGTACGGCGCGGTCTCCCGCCTCTTCCCGGATCTTCGGAATGTTCCGGTAAAACTCCTCTTCCGGCACTTCCCTTAGGAAATTTTTACTAAATAGTTTCGCGGCCGCCTTCATTTCAGTCGGTATTGCCGCATATTCATCTGTGAGATCCCCGTGATCGGCACCGCTGTCAATAATGACCAGCGCATATCCGAAATCCGCGAATTCCGCGTTAACCTTTGTAATCAGCGGCTTATCCGTATTCTCGAAATCAATTGCGATGATGCCGCCGACCGAGGAGGCCATCTGGTCCATAAGCCCGCACGGTTTCCCGTAATAGACATTCTCCGCATACTGGCCGATCTGTGCGATCGACACGGGGCTCTCGCGCCCGTCCGCGAAAAACGTGTTGATGATGTTCCCGACAAGGACTTCGAAGGCAGCCGAAGAAGAAAGGCCGCTGCCCTTTAAGACATTGGACGTTGTATATGCGTCAAATCCCGATACCGGATATCCAAGTTCTTTGAAGCGTGCCGCAACGCCGCGTACCAGGGACACCGAGTGATTTGTCTCGTTCTTTTGAATCGACAGATCGCGCGTATCGACGATGTCGATCGCGTAGCCCTCCGACTTGATGCGAATAATCCCGTCATCGTTTCTGGCCGCCGCCGCAATAACGTCAAGGTTGACACTGCCCGCGAGAACATGCCCATGCTGGTGATCGGTATGATTGCCGCAGATCTCGGTGCGTCCTGCCGCCGAGAAAAGCGACAGAGCTCTTGCGTCCGCACCGAATTCCTTCTCGAAACCGAGCGCTGTTTTCTCATATCTGGCAGCGTATGCCGGAACCTGTTCCATACCGCAGCCGTAAACTCCCGAAATGCGTCTCTTAACTTCTTCTCTCCCGAGAAGGTCGTCTATCCCGTTCGTTAAAGCCATATTGCGCTCCTTTTCATCCGAAAAACTCACCAAATGTTACTTTGGTAAAATTTTATCAGATTTACTGTATTTTGAGAAGACGCAAAGGTCATTTTTTCATAAGAGCTCAAAAAAAGCAGAGCGATGGCACCCTGCCTGCGATCGAAAAACAGCTGTATACGGGCTTCAGAGTGCATGTAATATATTCCGGGTGTTTATGACAGCCTCAACAGGATAGCAAAAAGCACCCATAAAATGACCCCGAAGACAAAGAGAATGGGACCATGCTTATACGGATCAAACTTGAACTTGAGAATTTCTCTGACTTCTTCGTTTATCCTGCCATTCTCCTCGAGCATTCCATAAAGCCTGTCTTTGTCCGCCGTGGCACTCAATTGCCGTTCCAGACGGATCTTGGTTTTGGGATACATTTTCTGTATGTGTTTCATATATCTTTTGGCTTCGTCCATCATATGTTGCTTTTGCAGGTAAATTACAACGGTTTTTAGGTTCATCAGATTATCGGGTTCCAATTCAAACGCTTTCAGAAAGTCCTCTCTGGCTTTGTCATAATCTTCGCATCTCGCATTGAGATCCCCGCGCATTTGGTAATAGATCGGGTTGTCCTTCTTTAGATCGATCAGCTTGTCGAGAGCAAGTGTATACTCCTCTCTGTAATCCGTGTATCCGTTTTCGCGCCGGGCAAACAGGAATTCGCTTACGATGATATAAATCTGCGGTTCCCTGTCATATATCGCGATTGCTTTATTGAAATATTCTCTCATTTGCTTCAGATTGTTTTTCAGGGCTGCTTCCCGGGTCAGGCGAAGGAATTCCAGATACTTCTCAAAGTCGAAATCCGATTCTTGTGTTATAAACGAATAACTTATTTCCCAGTGCCTGCACGTTTCAAGCAGTACAATTTGAGCAAAAGCGGAACTCGTTTTGAGCAGTTCCACTATTCTGTCGTTCCAATGATACTCATCGTCAAGAATCTGCCAAACGATTGCAGGAAGATTCCGATGCGTTGAAAGATATGCCTGTATCACAGGCTCCATTTCCTCTTTTCTGTCAACATTCCAGAAAAGATCGTCTTTAAGCAGTTTCTCCCAATTCACAGCTTCGCGTCTCGCAAAGAAGTCGCCATACAGAGTATTCAGCTTCCCCAGAAAATCCTCTATCCATTTTGAATCCGATTCGCTGACATTGCCGTTAAAGGCAAACGGGATTGTTCGCGGTACGGAGGGATGTGTTATGGGAGCACGCGCATCGTCGTCATCGGAACTGATCTCATCGATTGCCGGTTCATCCGGGTCACTGCCGGGTTGAGTCCCGCGCATATTTTGCCGGCAGTAATTGGCAAATCCGATATAAAGAAGCAGCTCCTCTTTCTTGGTATCCGCACCGTCTTTAATATTTGCGTATTTCTGCGCAAAATCATACGCCGCCTTTAGAATCTGGAATCCCTCCGGATCCTCTTCCGGATGATGCAATCGAAGTGATTTAGCATACGAACTCTTAATCCGGTTCAAATCTTTTGTTTCTTCAATTCCAAGGTGCTCCCACATAGTCATATGTCCGTAAACTCTCCTTCCAGATTGCTGATCATCTTCCTGAATTTCTCTGTAGCCTCTTTGACAACTTTTTCGTCCTGCAGATTAAGAAGGTCCTCAAATTCACGAATACTGTTCTCGATAACAGATCTTTCCTCACCAAGGCTTTGTTCATACAATCGTTCGGCCTTTGCTATAAGAAGGCGGATCTCCTCGCGGTCGCGAGGGTGAATCTTAAGATTTCTGATCATTTGCAAACGATTCTCAATTTCCGCATCCGAAATATCGGTTTCCTTGTTCTTAATCACCAAACGCGCAGATTCCTTCGTCGAAACAACGCATGTTTCCACTTCGAGAATTCCGTCAATATTGTAGGTGAAGCGCACTTCGATACGCTCCTCGCCAGCCGGTTTCTGCGGTACCGAAACTTCTATTTCCCCCAAGAACAGGTTATCTTCGACTTTTCTGCTTTCGCCTTGATATATACTGAATTTCACTTTTTTTTGATAGTCTCTTATGGTAGAAAAATACTCCCGGCGGCTTACGGGAATGCTGGTATTTCGTTCGATTATCGGGCAAAAGAAACCACCTTCCATTCTGTTGCCAGACCTGTAAACAACATCCGTTCCCAAAGAAAACGGGCAGACATCCGTAAGTATCATTTCCTCAAGAGATTCATCTCGCTCTGCGAGGGCGGCCTGAACCGCCGCGCCCCGTGCAATCGCTTCATCAGGATTAATGTTCGTGAAGGGCAGTCGTCCGAACATCTTAGCCGCAGCGAATCGTACGTTCGGCATTCGTGTAGCACCTCCGACAAGAACAATCGCATCCAGATCGCCGGATTTGATTTTCGCGTCGTGCATTGCCCGTTCAATCGGTACGCGAAGTCGACTGTATAACGGCTCGCATATCGCATCAAAATCAGCGCGGGTGATAACCAGACTATCCTTCTGCCCATCGCGGATCACGCCCATCTCGCAGTTTTCATTAGCGGTCAGTTCGCGTTTGCATTTTTCTGCCGCCGTATATATTTCCGACATAAGTATCGGATCCATCTTATTGGAATCCAGATTGAATTTCTTTATATAGTGCGAAATCAAAGCCTGCGTAAAATCTTCGCCGCCCAGAAACACATCACCCGCAACGGCCTTAACATCCATAATTCCTTCAAAGAGTTCCAGTATGGAAACATCAAAGGTTCCCCCGCCCAAATCAAGCACCAGAAACTTGGAGGACGAATCTTTTTGATGAAGGCCATACGCAATCGCCGCGGCCGTAGGTTCGCTGATCAGCCGCTTAACCCGGAGTCCCGCCATATCGGCAGCCCGTACCGTTGCTTTTCTCTGGACGTCGTTGAAATATGCCGGCACACTGATGATCGCCTCGCATATCTTTCTCTCCAGATACGCCTCCGCATCCGCTTTCAAAGATTTAAGTACGAAAGAAGACAGCTCTTCCGAAGAGAACGTGTATGGACCCAGGTGATACTTCTTTTGGGTGCCCACATGTCTTTTAAACGCGGATGCCGTCATCAACGGGTGTGAAATACGCCGCTCCTTCGCGATCTCCCCAACGAAAATCTCTCCATTCTCGCCAACACTGACGACGGATGGAGTCAGATAAGAACCGTATACATTCGGAATCAGCTGCGTTCCGTCGGGTGTCCAGAACCCGATAAGACTATTCGTTGTACCAAGATCAATTCCGATCGCGGCCATTGTCACACCTCTATGCGAAAATATTGATGGAGAACGGATGTATGTGGACAGAAGATTTATAGAAAGTTCTGTTTGCAGATAAACATTCAAGCTTAATATTCAATTAATGCAGATAACGATTACATATTGTATCACAAACAAATCCTTCTGGAATCCGCCGCATAAAAAAAGCGGCTCTCCCCCCGGAAAGAACCGCTTATGATCACATATAAGTTATTGTGCTTCAGGAATTCTCGGGCAGGATACAGTCCAGTATCAGTGCCGTGGCGAGTGTTTTGGCCTCATCCGCCGTATTGGAAATTTCGTACTCGTGTATGACTTCGCCTTCATTTTCGAGCTTTCGTACGGCCAGAGCTTTTCCGTATCCGCCGACAAGCGAGAATTCATGCTCCGCAAGGCTTCCCATGATTTTCCAGGCTTCCCCCTCGATCGCGATTTCCGACTTGAAGCCGCTGCGCTTCTTTACAACCTGATTGGTAATTACACCGTTCTGGCGGACGAGAAATTTGGGGTTCAAACCGGAGAACTTATTCTGAATTTCGGCGACTTCCTTTTTATCCATGTTGTAGATATGCAAGAGATGACCGGTTTTCATCGGCTGCCCCTCTGCTAAATACTTGTCGTTCCCGTGGATATCCTGAATTGTAAATTTGCCCATCCAGGAGAATGGCTTTTCCTTAACATAAAGTTTCATAATACTCCCCTTAAGTCAACGTTGAATTTGCTCCTACATATATTAACGTATATTCTCGAAAAGAGCTGTCAGGGTTTCTTGCCTTTTACCGGCGTATATGACCATATGGCGGCCTTTCTCAGCTGTTACGCCGGAGCCGGTGCATTTCCCCAGATAAATTTCTCGATAACCTTCAGAATTCCGTTGTTGTCGTTGGAAGCCGTCACATAATCGGCGGCTGACTTTACGCTTTCCTGCGCGTTGCCCATCGCAACGCCGAGGCCGGCAAACCGGATCATGGTCAGGTCGTTATAGCCGTCGCCGCAGGAGATCAGCTGCTCTTTATTAAGACCGATTTTCCCGCAAAGAATCTGAAGCGAATACGCCTTGTCGATGTTCATCGGCATCACTTCGAGAAAAAAGGGCTCCGAACGGTAGATGCTTAGTTCGCTCCCGTACTTTTCCTTGAGGAGAATCTCCGCCTCTGCCATATGCTCGGGCTCTCCCGTCAGAAGACACTTGCTGACATTGAAATCCACATAGCCGGGGAAATCCTTAACCGCCTTAAATGTCATATGATTGATCCGGGCTTCAAGCTCCATGTATTTGTCGATACGCGTGCCCGTGATGATCTTATCTCCGTGGTATGTCATAAGGCCGGTCTCATGTTCGCGCGCAAACGAATAAAGCCCGGGAATAAACGGCTTCGGAATGGTCTGCTCGAAAATGATCCGCCCCGCACTGCAGTCAGTGATAGAAGCGCCGTTAAAAGAAAGGAGGTAACCGCCGTACTTTTCGAGGTGCAGCTTGCGGGCAAGATGCGTCATGCCGGGCGTCGGCCGTCCCGATGCAAGAACCACCGTAAAGCCCTGCTTCTGAATTTCCAGAAGGGCATGAAGCGTAGGTTCCGGGATTTCTTTTCCGGAATCGGTCAATGTGCCGTCCAGATCCAGTGCGATCATTCGGTAATCCATTCGTCGGTTTGGGATTCCTTTCTGTCCATGTAGCCGGATTGGATATAAGGGGGAATCCGGCAGCCGGATTGGATATAAGGGGGAATCCGACGGCTCAATCGGTTATAAGGGGCATCCGGCGGCCGGCTTCCAATTATAGCGTGTTTTACCCGGTATGCCAAGAAAAGCTCCGGCATATATCAAGACAGATAGTACCGCTATGTTTTCAACAGTGCCTCGACAAGAAGATACACTCGTGATCCGGGACAATGAGGAAAAATATCCGTCGGGGTAGTGTCGCGTTGTCGTCCACGTCTGATAGCGTCACTGATCATATCTTCCTTAAAATTAATATTGTTAAAATGTTTATCATAATTTGGTATGTGTTTTTCCAATTTGGAGTTGATAGCTACTTTCCCTGGACAATTGGTCCCGTCTTCATAATGCAAAAGAATCCAGTATTCAAAATCTGGATTGCTGATAGACAGATTGTACTCGTTTCGGCTATTTGCCCAACTATGGAGTTCCAGAATATCTTCTTGTTGCCACCTGTCTCGATCTATGATGAGCCACGCTTCGTAATTCTCAGTTATTGCGTTATCTTTCAGATATCTTTTCATATCTTCGAGAACATACCTTGGCGCAGAGCGCCCGTGAGAACGGCGGATACACTGAATCTTAATCGTAACATTCAACCGGTTGAACTTATCAAAATATTCCGGTTCTGTAACAGAACCCTCCGTCGCCAACAGATAGTATTTTCGAAATTCTCGACCTCCGACCGGGCGCGTTAGTTTCCTGGCAATCGTCATACCTGGACCCTCCCCTAATCGTCGTACAAAACACTTGGTTCAGCAATTGGAAGCAGCGGAATCCCACCCATCCGACCTTGTAAATAGATCTTTTGTACATCGCTGTCATCTCGTAGCGATAAGTACTCGGCAAAGGAATGAAGCGTCGAAACGCCCGAGGGCTGACGTTCAGTCACCCACATTTCATCACGACGCAGTAGCTGTTGATCCATTAGCAAAACATCATGAGTAGTAATAAGCAACTGCTTCCGGTAAGCAGCAGAACAGGTTTTTAGATATGTCTCAATTATTTGTCTTGTTAGAAGAGTATGAAGACTGCGATCGATTTCGTCTATAATATAAACTGCGTTACAGTCTTTAGAAAAAAGATTCGAGAATGCAGGAACCAAATCAACAAGACGCTTGGTTCCGTCGGATTCCATGTCAAAATCAAAGGAAACGTTATCGCCCGCTTCAGATTTATGAAAAGTATGAATTTTATATACTGCAGGAGCATCATCTTCAAGTAGTGCAAGATACCTCATGCTCCCAATAGCAAATCTTACACTCTGCTTTTTTGCGAGTATCGGCTCTAAATCATCCATAACTCCCTCAGGAATAGACCCAATCTCGACCCTCTCTTTTCCAAGATGATCAACTCCAGTGTCAAGCTTGCGAAGGTACTGGCTGACCATGGCTGATAATGGTTCCTCTTCGTTCATGAGTTTGTTGTATTGTGAAAATTTCGCGTCCGGCGCAATCATTATTAACTTCTCGAACCAGGAATATTGCGGACGAAACGCATCAATTTTTTGATTCACAGAATTACTAAGAAGTAACGAATTATCCTGTGTCCCCTCTGCGACAAATCGCAAACGTTCTCCGTACTCCTTAAGAAGTCGCTCATCAAAGATTGTGTCTTTCTCGGAACGATCGAACAGAATACGCTCTGTTCTGCCAAGAATTTCCGTGAGGGTTTCACGCAGTACTTTATTGCGTGTAACCTCAATATGATACGCGTACACACAATCATCAACTAGAATTTCTATTTCAAACATGCAAGGTTGATTGCGGCTATATTCGTCGAGACGATAAGGATCGATTGGTATTAAAGACTTCAGCGAAACTGGCTCGATTACAAACCTGCGAACAAAGTTTAGCGCCTTGAAGAAAGCTGTCTTTCCGGATGCATTTCCGCCATAGATTGCAGAAAATGGCAATACCCGTGTTCTATATCGGGAAAGGCTCACAAGGCGTTCACCGTGCTGACGTTCTCGGGTTGCGATCATAGAGAAAGTAACAGGATCCCGAAAAGACATCCAATTTTGAATCGTAAATCGTATAAGCATCGAACCACCTCCAGTGGATGTGTTTTCCACATCACAAGAATAACATAGCGAGCAATTTGATTCAACATTTAAAGAGATTATTTCTCTTTATTTGGTCGTTTTTTCAAAGATTTGCCCTAATCCAAACAACTACAAGATGATTTCTCTCTTTTAGCGCACTTCTAAAACTTATACTAATCCGTCAATGAATTGTCTTTATTGTACCGCCCTCAAGTCTGTAGGGCACCCTTTTATGTTGGAAGCGGATAGAAATATAACCTGTTTACGCGTTACCAACACAACAAAAACGCCCCTGACCGGAAAAATCCGGCGGGGCGATTAATGCCATTCATATGGTGAAGCTTACTTCCAGCGCTCGTAGATCTCCTTAGGGCCCATTCCTTCGGAGGAAAGATGCCATGCGCGTACATCCGAAGCGTTGGTGCCGAGGTCATTCTTAATGACGCCGTCCTGGAAATAGTACGTGAGAATCTTGGCGTCCGATCCGATCCCCTTGAAATATACGACTCCGTCTTCCGGTACCGCGAGCATGGACAAAGTCGTTCTTCTGTCTGTGTCCGTCTCAACGGACGCGTCAAGGACCGGGAAAACATCGGTGACCTGATAATCCTCAGGCAGCTCGAGAAGGAGCTTGCGTGCTGCCTCGTACCGTTCCCCTCCGTTATTGCTGATCGCGGATCTAGCCGCAAAAGCCGAATTTACGGGTTGGGACAGCTTAATCTCCACCAGACCTGTACCGGCACCTTTATACCTTGATATGGGAAAGTTTGTCATCAGGAAAAAGGGTGATTCATCCCGGGGACTCTTTATGACCCTTCTCCCCGGTTCGACTACATAGACATCTCCCGACGGGCAAACAAGCATATTATGCATGCTCGTCTCGGGAGCATTGATCACTTCGATGCGGTTTATCAGTTCGGGAATCTTCTCCTCGCCGCGGAGGACATGCTCGACCAGTCTCCGGGTTGTCCAAACCTTTTCGGACGGATGCTTCTGTTCGGGCTCGGGGAGAGGATCTACCTTCACCTCGTTAATGAATGTTCCGTCCTCGCGGACGCCGAATGCTGGAACCCATCCTCCGAAGTACTTTACCAGAACGGTCAGATGCCCTAAGCCTAAGTCAGAGAGCTTCCAGATAGTATCCCCGCTGTCATAATTCATTCCGATCATGATTTTGCCTTTGCGAACCACAAAGCTGGTAGACATGAGATACCTCCTCGTTAAAACCGATTGTATTATTTTTCCCGTATAATGACATACAACATTATACTTCAACATCGGTCAAAAATAACAAATTTTTCTCATGTATTCAATTATTTTTTATGATAATTTTCCGGTTGATTTCCGTGATTTTTTGATAACGGTCACGGCCATAAGAAGAAAAGCCACAGAAACGGCAATAAGCAGGATCGGCAGATGATAGAAAAAGACCGATTCCCAGAAATTTCCGCGCGAAAATGGATTCATATCAAAGTCCCGGGTACGGTAAACAAATATGAGCCGTGCGATTTCGAAAAGAAACAGGGTAACCAGAAGAAGCGATCCGGGAACCTTTGTCCTGATTTTTCCCGAAAGGATCATCACAAAGATCAGGAAAACCGCAAAGATCAGAAGATTTCCGACCGGCTCAATAAAGTCTCTTTTCGCGAGGCTTCCGGAGATCGAATGCACGTTGTTTACAAAGAAAACAAGATTCCATATGTTGATTGCGAGAACCAGAGCGCGCATAACCGTCACAAGAAGGACCGCGCCCTTAATCTCCGACGGATTCCTGCGATAGCGGAAAGCGACGCCGGCCAGAAGGAGATAGGAAAGCGTCGCAAGTACAAGGCCGGTCATCTCTCCCGCCGAAAGATATCCGAGGAAGAGAAAAGCTGACAAAATACCCGAAATGGCCGCTAAAACAGCTGCCGTAATCATATATAAAACGGATTTGCTCCCGTTTGTTCCTTCCATAATGTCCCTTCCCATTGTATCTGTTCCCGGAACATGCAAAGTCAATTCTCTTCGCCGCCTTCTTCGTCGAGTCTGTCCTGCAGCTGGCGGGAAAGTACTGCAAGAGACGCGGCGAGGTTCATGTTCTTGACGATTACATTCTTCGGAACCTTAAGGTGTACCGGCGCAAAATTCCAGATTGCCAGGATACCACTCTTGACCAGAAGATCGCAAACCTCCTGCGCGCTCGCGGCCGGTACGGTTATGATTCCGATCTTGATCTTGAGTCTTCTGCAGAGATCTTCGAGCTTATCGACGGAAAAAATCCGCTTGTCCATGTCTTCGTCGGCCGTCTCATCGCCGTGCGTATCAAAAGCTGCGACAACTTCGAGTCCGTATTCCTTGAATCCGTCATACGAGAAAAGCGCGCGGCCAAGCTTGCCGGCGCCTACTATTACGGCGTCATTGGTATCGTAGCATCCCAGGTACTTTTCGAGATCGCGGATCAGTTCGCGGGTGACATACCCTACTTTGGGCTTGCCTCCGGTACTGATCGACGCAAGGTCCTTGCGCACCTGGATCTCTCCGAGTCCCAGGGATTCCGCGACCATTTTCGCGGATACATTTTCCTTGCCTCCACGGTAAAGGGACTTGAGACAGTTCAAGTAATCCGGAAGTCTCTGAAGTGTTTGTTTCGAAACCGACTGTATCATGTGCCCGGCACCTCACTTACGAACGATAGGAGTCTTAATATTCTCCATATCTTTTAATATCCCTATTATATAGAAAAAAGGCGGCATATCGACAAAAAATGATCGATATGCCGCCAATATTTTACGGGAGGGGCAGGATTAGAAATTCACTTCCGTGTCATAGAAGCAGCAGGCAAGGAGCTTCTCCATGACTTCCGGTGTGATAGATCTGGGGTTCGAACCGGTGCAGGCGTCGCCGACGGCAAGAGCCGCAACCTTCGGAAGCTTCTCGAAGAATTCCTTCTCATCGATGATTCCGCCTTCATATTCCTTGATCGAGGACGGGATCTCGAGAGCGGCATTCATCTTCTTGATGTGAGCGATCAGTGCATCGGTAAGCTCAACATCGGTATTACCGGCAAGACCGAGGAATCTTGCGATTTCGGCATATCTCTTCGCAGCCTCAGGCTCCTTGCTGTTGAACTTGATGACCTTCGGAAGGTACATGGCATTGGCACAGCCGTGTACGATGTGTCCGCCGGAGTAGGCAGCGCCGGTCTTGTGAGCCATGGAGTGTACGATTCCGAGCAACGCGTTCGAGAACGCCATTCCGGCCAGGCACTGTGCGTTATGCATTCTGGCGCGTGCTTCCTTGTCTCCGTCAAAGGAAGGGATCAGGAACTCGCTGACCATCTTGATCGCGTGCAGGGCAAGCGGATCGGTGTAATCACTGTGAAGCGTGGAGACATATGCCTCGACGGCGTGTGTCATCGCGTCCATACCGGTATGAGCTGTAAGCTTCTTGGGCATGGTCTCGGCAAGTTCAGGATCGACGATCGCGACGTCCGGTGTGATGTTGAAATCGGCCAGGGGATACTTGATGCCGGCCTTATAGTCCGTGATAACCGCGAAAGCCGTAACTTCGGTAGCCGTACCGGATGTCGAAGGAATTGCGCAGAAATGAGCCTTGGTACGAAGCTTGGGGAAGTTGAAAGGGATGCAGAGGGCTTCGAAAGTCGTGTCGGGGTATTCATAGAAAGCCCACATTGCTTTCGCGGCATCAATCGGAGAGCCTCCGCCGATCGCGACGATCCAGTCGGGCTGGAATTTTCTCATAGCTTCGGCACCGGCCATAACGGTATCGACGGACGGATCCGCCTCAACGCCTTCGAAAAGCTCGACTTCCATGCCGGCTTCCTTCAAATTATTAACAACTCTGTCGAGGAAGCCAAAACGCCTCATGCTGCCGCCGCCGACAACGACCATCGCTTTTTTTCCTGACAGATTCTTCAGTTCGTCAATTGCACCTTTTCCGTGGTAAAGGTCTCTGGGTAATGTAAATCTGGACATAATATAAATCCTCCTGATGTGTGGATCGCTGCTGCTCTTGTTATGTAATCAAAATAACAGCGAAGCCCCCATGCCGGAAGACACAAAAACGGTATACCGATATGCATTTATCGATATACCGTTATCTTTTCTTGACATTTCGAAATTACTCGAGGCGGTTCTTAGAGATGCCCTCCATTATGCGAGGCGATTCCTTGAGATGCCCCCGCATTACTCGAGGCGGTTCTTTGAAACCTCTTCCGCGCTCTCCTTGAGCAGGTCCATGAAGAGATTGTCTTCGGCACTGAAGCGGTATCCGCGCCGGTAGATCAGCACATCCCGGAAGCGTCTCTTCGAAGAGGAGCATTCCTTCTGTACGAGTGAGTAGCGTTCGAGAACTCCGGACGGCTCGGGTGCCCCCCACATAAAGGCGGTCGAAAGACGGCTCAGGAGCTCGAGCTCACTCCCTCTCTCGTACACCAGGATCTTCTTCCTGCGTTCGTCCGCTTTCTCGAGACGGCGCGCCTCGGAATACGGCAAGGTCGGAATCTTCACGTCTCCGTGAAAAATCTCCGTATATTGAAGAAGTTCAGTTGTATGGATAACGGAGGCCGCGGCCAAAGGGTGATTCCCGGACATCATGAGGAGATAATCAAATTCCCAGACCGGCTTAAAAAGGAGATCACGCTCGTCGAGAGCCCGCATGAAGTATTTCTCGTACTGCGGCTGGAATCGTATGACCGCCGTGCTGTTGATGTTGTCAGCGACGTTGTTGATCGCGGAAACGGCATTGGTCTCCCGGTAATTCAGTTCGATATCCTTCTCATTCTCGAGTTTTTTCGCGAGCTCGGTGAAGGCGTGCGCGATGTAACCCGAACGCGGAACCGACACGTCAAAACGGCGCACAGAACTCTCGGAAGGCCTGTAAAGTGCCTCCATCTCATCCATCTGCGCAAGAATATTTTTCGCGTATCGAAGGAATTCCTCACCGCGGGCCGTGGGGACGACGCCCTTCGGAGAACGGTTGAAGACGGCAATGCCGATCGAATCCTCGAGCTCCATAATCGCCTTGCTTAAATGCGGCTGGCCCATGAAAAGGTTCTTGGCCGCTTTCGAGATCGATCCGGTGCGCTCTACCTCGACAGCATATTTGAGATGCTGGAAATTATACATAAGAACCTCACTTCACTCTATAAGACACTTCCCGAGTATCGGTTTGCCCATCCTTATTATAGTATACGGGCACGCGAAAAAACACGGGAAGCCCCCGAGTGCCGGCGGGTTTCACTATTAAGCCTTGGTTGTTGCAGCCTTATAGGCTTCCATAACAGCCTTTGCGAGCTGATCCGGACAGGATGTACTTCTAAATCCGCAGGTTACCCCGGTCAGCTTCTTCTGAACTTCTTCCACGGTCATACCGGTGACAAGCCTTGCCACGCCCTGACCATTGCCGTCACAGCCGCCGCGGATCGCGGCACTTTTCACAACGTTTCCGTCCAGTTCAATTTCAATAAGAGAGGAGCAGACACCCCTCGTGCGATACATATACGGCATACAATCCTCCGTCGGTTCTTAAATGCCATACCGGCTGCAAGCCGGTCACGCTAAACGTTTAGTGTTGCCTATATTGTAACGTCGCTAGGGTCTGGTCACAAGTCAGGGTTTCTTGCGGCGGCTAGGGCGTCTGTGGGATCTAGTCCAGCCATTCCGGTGATTCAGACCGTTAGACAATAATCGTTGCATTTTGGCAATTCTAGTCCGGCGGTTACAATACCGCCGTTGGACAATGGAGAGTAAGAGTTGCCTATCGTCCTCTTTGATGGGAATCAGAGCCGTTCGTTAATGAATAGAAGTTCAACCTACTCAAACACGCTCAGATGCTGATTGAGTAGGCTCGTCAATGATAAGAAACGCCCTTCGGGGCACCGTCGAGCCTACTCAAACACGCTCAGATGCTGATTGAGTAGGCTCGTCAATGATAAGAAACGCCCTTCGGGGCGCCGTCGCACCTACTCAAACGCGCTCAGATGCTGATTGAGTAGGCTCGTCAATGATAAGAAACGCGCTTCGGGAGGCCGGCGTACCTACTCAAACGCGCTCAGAAGACGATTGAGTAGGCTCGTCAACGATAGAAAACCCGCGTCGATGCGTTACCGCACCTACTCAAACATGATCAGATGCTGATTGAGTAGGCTCGTCAATAAACTAAGCCAATGCAAAGTCGTTCGGTGTCGTTTCGTACGCATGGCTTTGCTTTCCGACGCTACAGCGATGTCATTCACTTATAAATGCCGCCTAAAATCGCTAAGCAGCCAATCCAGGCTGCATTCTTCGCCTCGACCCGGCGGTAGACATGAGAAAGTGCTCGGAGGAGGTTTATTACGCCCTTTCCCGATCCGCCATTAACTCCTCCACTAACTCCTTCGCCCCTTTCCCGCTTCTCTTCACAAAGATCCGTTTCTGATGCAGCTCTAAAAAAGACTGCCTCATCTGACTTTGTTACAAGTCTTTTGAGACAGCCCCTTAATACGCAGCCCTATTTGCCGGCAATCCCGGCAGTCCCTGCATTTACCGGCAATCAGATGTAATTGATCTTAACGCTTCCGAAATGCACTTCGCCGATGAGAGTGACTTTCACGAAATCGCCCGACGACATGCTTGCACCATCCACGCTTCCGAACGCCGCATGTGCCTGATTATCGATGTTCCAGGTCCGGGGAATATAGAGGATGACACTCGCGAAATTGCAGTCGACGTAGATCGACGCGCCTTCGGGGCTCAGCTGGCACTGATCGAAATAGACCTTGGTCGTCGAAAAAGAGCTTTCAATGCTAACTTTCTTCAAGTTGCTTGAGCGGATATACTTGGTCGCTTCTCCGAAGGTGGATTCAATGTTCACGAACTCATTCTCATCGCCGGAAGTAATGGACTCCGATGTTGTGAATTCGCCGTGACTGTGGCCTTCCCAGCACTTTTCAAACTTGTGCTTCTTGAAGCGTCCGAAAATAATCGACAGTCCGATGCCGAGGAGCAGCGCCGCCAGGAGAATCGGCCAGAGCTGAAGATCGGGAATACCGATCTTGTCGCGCCACAGAAACGTGATAACCGACAGCGGCAGAAGACCGAAGACAAAATTCAGTTCCGCGAAGCTCGCAATACTGACTGCCAGCAGCACAAGGCTTCCGAGTGCCGGGACCAGATCAAAACTGCTTCCGATGCCGAGTGCGTTCAGGAGTAAGAGCACACCTCCGGCTATTACGATGACACCCCAAAAAATACTATGCCTTTTCATACAAATACCTCTCTTCCATTCTCTCTTTTAGTAGATTTCCATACATTCTGGACACATACACCTCTTTATACGAATTCCTGAAGGATACAAGCCCTACGCGCGTAAGGCCCCTCTGGATCGAAAAAATGTGCAGTGTGTTTGCAATGGTAGACCGCGAGATCCTGACGAAATAATTCGGAAGCATCGATTCGAGCTCGTAAAGACGCTGCCCTGTCCCGTAGGAATCGCCGGCCGTATGGGCGTAAACCTTTTCGCCCTCCGTTTCGAAAAAGAGAATTTCCGACAATGTCAGATAGTACTGCTCTTCACCTTTATAAAAATCGGGAAGAAGTACTTTCCTGCCCTGTCCGATGCTGCGGGCCATTTCTTCTATTTCGGGAGTAACCTTATTGCAGTAGATAACCGCTTCTTCCGGATCACCCGACTTGACCATTTCGATTCGTACCCGCATGTTTTCCTCCTCGGAACTTCATTACACGGTCATTATATTCGGCGCGTTCCGGGATTTACAGTAGGAGGGCGCCGAGTGGTCAAATTTCGGGGGTAAGAGGGACGGTTCAGGAAGTAAATAGACAGATTCGGGGTGTGTGGCGTTCAGATTGACACCCGGAATATGCAATTTTATAATATATATATATAAAACCGTCGCGGTTCTTAGACTGCAGATCAGAGAGGGAGAACAATGGCTGCAATATACTCATTATACCTTCTCCTGTTTGTTGTCACATACCGCATCCGCGATGAGGCCCGGTATGCGAAGATATTCCCGTGGATCAAGCTTTCGACGAGCCTGTGCTTTATAGCGGCCGCGATTCTCTGTGCGTATGGAGGAGATACCGCGCTCCTATACCGGATGCTTCCGGGATTCGTCCTGGCCGCATTGGGTGATTTTCTTCTGGGACTCGCCACCGCGAAAAGAGACTTCTACGGCCGCGAATTCCTGATCGGTACCTGTTCTTTTGCGGCAGCACATGTCGCGTTCTATGCCGCGCTTGCCTGGCTCGACCGTCCCCGCATCGCCGATTTCATCATCCCGCTCGCCATGACGGGCCTCGTGATTCTCTTGTCACAAAGCAGGAACATTACCCTCGGCCGCATGAAGCTTCCCGGGTATATGTATTCTTATTTTGTCGGGCTTCTTTTTTCGAAAGCACTTATAGTCTTCATATATACGGGCACATCGGCTCTGACCACTCTTATCCTTGCGGGATCGACTCTCTTCCTCGTGTCGGATCTGATTCTATTGTTCATGAACTTTCACCGGAATCCTCCGCGCTGCCTTACGTTCCTTAACCTCTCCTTCTACTACGGCGCGATGCTGCTTCTGGGACTCTGTCTGTATCCGTTTACATGATCCGGTTTTTTTGATTTCCGATATGAATCGGTGTATAGTGAAAATATATTATATCGTCGCATGTTGTCGCAAAATCCGGATTCAGACCGAAATCATTTCGATATGAGGTATGAGTTTATGGCACAAGTAAAGAAGCCCGGGTTCATAGCAGCAATCCTCGCTCTTCTCTTCCTGTCGTCCTGTACGGGTACCGGTACAGTCACGTCAACTTCGTCGAGTGAATCTGTGCCGGCGACGACGAATCCTCAGACAGCGATCTCTTTTCGAATCACATGGAAAGACTATTCCGGCCGCGGCGAGGCCATCCGTAAAATCGTAAATTCCTATAATACCTCCGGCGGCTTATGCACCGTCAGTATGTTAAGCGGCGACGAAGATCTTGCGGCAACCGAGGCCCTGATCAAGGCCGGCGGCGATACCGTCTATGTACTTCCCTACCGACTCGTGAAATACTTCGGCTCTCTCGGATACCTTAAGGACTTGAGCTCCGAATTCAAGGACTCCGAGGACCTCTTCTATCCTTCCGTATGGTCTCTTGGTCAGGTCAATGACGCTACATACGGGATTCCCTGGCTCGGACACTCGATGTGCCTTCTCTATAACAAGAGTCTTCTGCAAGAGGCGGGCGTCGACCCCGCAGCCATTACCGATCTAGATTCTCTGGTTCTCGCAATGGAGGCCGTCGAAAGCAAGACGTCCGCTAAGGGTATCGGTCTTGTGGGAGCCGAAAGCAACGATATCTCCTGGATGGTGAACCAGTTCGTCTACGGGTTCGGATCCGAACTCGTAAGCGAGGACGGAACAACGGTCGCGGTCAATAACGACAAGGCGGCTTCTGCCATCGATTTTTATAAGAACGTACTCGGTTCTCACGCTCAGCAGACCTGGACAAGCGATACCGGTACGGAAGCTATGAACTATTTTCGCGACGGACAGGTAGCCTTCGAGATACAGGGTATATGGGGTGTTACCGATGTCATCAAGAACGGATCTCCTTTTGAGGTCGGAATCATCTCGCTGTCCGATATCGGACTCTGCTCCGAAGTAGGTCCGATGATGCTTGCGATTCCGGCTTCTATGAGTAACGATATGACCAGGAATGCGGTCGACTTTATGCGATATATGATTTCGAAGCCTGCCGAAGAAATGATCATGAACGGCGAGTACAATCCGGAGCATGATACATACTATCCATTCCGTACTCCTATCCGCACGGATATGGCCGACAGTACAATCTTTAAAACGTATCCCGAATATTTGAAGTTTGTTGAAGGCTTTGAGAATCCGAGTATCGACGTTCCCGTTCCGCTTTGGCAGAGGGTAAAGGATCAGATTTACGCACCCGGTCTCCATAAGGTTATGACGGGAGAACTTTCTACTCAGGATTTTCTCGCCGAGACAGAGGAAAAAGGTAATCTGATCCTAAAAGGCGG
This sequence comes from uncultured Mageeibacillus sp., assembly GCA_964617375.1. GTDB lineage: Bacteria > Bacillota > Clostridia > Saccharofermentanales > Saccharofermentanaceae > Firm-13. The sequence continues at coordinate 41,114 of CAZTXQ010000007.1, forward strand.
CTGATACGTATATCCAATCCCAGCAATAAGGAGATATAAAACATGAAGATTCTGGTAGTAGACGACTCGAAATCCGACACGATGATTATCAGCAACATGCTCAAGGATTTTAACCTTTTAACCGCCGGCGACGGGATAGAGGCGATGGAGCTGATCGAGTCGGATCCCGATATTGCGATCATGATTCTGGACATCAATATGCCGCGGATGAACGGATTTGAAGTCCTTGAGGCCATCGGAAGACACTCGGTATACAAGAAGATCGCGACCATTATACTGACGAATTATGACGAGATCGACAACGAGATCCGGGGGCTTGAACTGGGCGCACTCGACTACATCCGGAAGCCGCTCAATATACGCTCGCTTCGTAAAAGAATCGAGTTGCACGTGAATCTCAAAAATGCGCAGCTGGCTCTCGAACAGCATAATTTCATTCTGGAGAAAGCGGTTCTTCAGAGAACCAATGAATGCAACAACATCCGTGACGTCACCATCCGCGCTATGGTCAGCCTCCTCGAAGTCAGAAACATTGAATCCGGCAACCATACCAAGAGAACCCAGTGGATGATGAAAGCGCTTTGCGAACATCTCCGTACCAAAGACGCCTACCGCTTCATCCTGACGGATAATTACATTGCCGAACTCTTCAGCACCGCGCCTCTTCACGATATCGGCAAGGTCGGTATCGCAGACAGTATTCTCCTTAAGCCGGGAAGGCTGACACCCGAAGAATTCGAAATCATGAAGCTCCATACGACATACGGTGTCGAGGCACTGCAGTCCGCCGACAACCGCGCCGACGAGGTCTCCTTCATCCGGACGGCTGTCGAGATCATCGGCACACATCACGAGAAATTCGACGGAAGCGGCTATCCGAATGGTCTTAAGGGGAAGGAAATCCCTCTCTCGGGACGTCTGATGGCAATTATCGATGTCTATGACGCCCTTGTCAGCGAAAGAATCTACAAGCCGGCTTTCAAGCATCAGGTGGCGCTGGCCATTCTCGACAAGGAAAGAGCCAATCACTTCGACCCGGATCTTGTCGACGGTTTCCTTGAAATTGAGAGCCAGATCAAGGAGATTCACGACCGGTACGAACAGCATCCAAGCTGAAGGTGAATCGCATGATAAAAGCGGCAAAACGTATTGTAATCACTCTCCTTTTGTCTGCTCTGATCATCGGAACAGGCTGTTCGGCTTCTTCAGGCAAGACGGAAGCATCCGTTTCGGACAAGACGCGAACCATTGAACTGACCCAGGACGAGAAAGACTTTATCGCGGCACATCCGGTTATCAATCTGGGCGTGGATCCCGGCTTCATCCCCTATGAATTTATCGATACCGACGGCATCTACAAAGGTATCGCTTCAGACTATATCGCTCTGATTTGCAAAAAGACCGGCCTTAACATGAATGTCGTACAAGACTTGACCTGGTCAGAGGCCTATGAGCAAGGTGTCGAGAAGAAGCTCGACGTGCTGCCCTGCGTCTCGAAAACAACCGAACGCGAACAGTATTTTCTGTTCTCCGATTCCTACTACTCGTTTCAGCGCGCTATTTTTATTGCCGACAACAACAAGGACATCTCTTCTTTTGACAACTTGAGAGGCACGACCGTCGCCGTTCAGATCAACAGCTCGCACAGTGGCTATCTATCTCAGTATTCCGACATTAACCTAAGCACCTATCCGACCGTAGAAGCCGCCCTTCAGGCCCTTTCCGACGGAAAAGAGACCTCTTTTGTCGGAAACTTCGCCACCACAAACTACCTGATCAAACAAACCGGAATTACAAACTTAAAATTCATTAAAATCAACGAGGCAGAGTCCCAGGGCCTCTATTTTGCCGTAAGAAACGATTGGCCGGAGCTGGTCACGATTCTCAATAAGGCATTGGCGAGCATCACTCGCGAGGAAAAAATTGCGATCGACAACAAGTGGCTCGGCGTCGAGAGCGGCGTCGATTATTCCGAACTCATACGGAATCTTGAAATCATCGGAGTCGTCGCCGGCATTATCCTGATCGTATCCGTCTTCTGGATCCGGCGCCTTATGAAAGAAATATCCGTGCGCAAAAAAATTCAGGAGGACCTAAAGAAGGCCAAGGAAGAAGCGGAACACGCCAATCAGATCAAGTCCCTTTTCCTCGCTCGAATGTCGCACGAGATTCGAACACCCCTTAACGCCATAACCGGCATGTCCTATCTGATGCGCAAAACAGACGTTACTTCCACGCAGGCTATGTATCTGGACAAGCTGACGCAGGCCTCCAACAACATGCTCGGCATCATCAACGATATACTTGACTTTTCGAAGATCGAAGCCGGAAAGATCGATATCGAGAGGATATCCTTTGATCTGGACCGGTCGCTTGAGCGTGTAATTTCCATCATCTCCATCAAGGTCGAAGAGAACTCCGTCGATTTTGCCATGGATAAAGATCCGGGTATTCCTTCCATGTTTTTCGGCGATCCGACGAGAATCGAACAGATTCTCATTAACCTCTTAAACAACGCGATAAAGTTCACCGAGAACGGCACGGTCAGTCTCATCGTGCGGCGAATCACGGAAGACGGGAAATCACCCGTCCTTGAATTCTGTGTAAAAGATTCGGGAATCGGGATGACACCGGAGCAGGCAGCCAAAATATTCGCTCCGTTCGACCAGGCCGATTCCAGCATCAGCCGCCGGTTCGGCGGTACGGGATTGGGTCTCTCCATCGTAAAAAATCTGACCGAATTGATGGGCGGTCGGGTCTGGGTCGAGAGTGAAATCAGCAAGGGATCGTCCTTCTTCGTCCGCCTGCCGCTCGAAGAAGATACGGATGCCGAGACCAGGCGGAAAAAGAAAGCTGCAGAGGGTTGTTTTGCCGGCATTCGGGCGCTTATTATCGATAACGGTGAACGTTCCCGGCCGGTGCTTGATAGCTGTTTCAAATCCTTCGGTATTCCCGCCGATTTCTGTGCGGGCATCATAGAGGCCGACAATATTCTTGTGAAAGCGGCGGCAGAAGGATCCAATCCTTATAACCTGATCATAGTTGACTACGCCGCAGTAAACGGTAGCGGTATCCGGTATCTGACAGAAATCAAGAAGTCCTCCCTCTTCCGCGAACCTCCGAAAACGATGGCCGTTCTTCCAATGGCCCGGGAAAGCCTGTTTGAAGATCTTGAAGCTGCCGGAATCGATTTTAGTATCGTTAAGCCGATCATTCCATCCGTGCTTTTTAACGGAATCATCGAAATTTTCAAGATCGCGCCTCCGGAGCCGAAGGCCTCGAAGATTCCTGAGACTCTTATGGCTCCGCACCCCTATCATATTCTTCTTGTCGAGGACAACAAAACCAATCAGTTCATCGCGGATACCATTCTGAAGCAATCCGGCTTCCGGGTCTCCATCGCCGATAACGGTCAAATCGGTTACGACATGTTCCGCGAGAAGCGGCTCGATCTCGATCTGATTCTGATGGATATTCATATGCCTGTAATGGACGGATATACGGCTACAGATCTGATCCGTAAGGAAGACACCGAAATTCCGATCGTCGCCATGACCGCAGATGCGATCGTAGGCGCCGAGCAGCAGTGTCTCGAACACGGACTCAACCATTACGTCAGCAAGCCCTTCGATCCGGATAAATTCATCCTTACTGTGCTCGAAGTCTTAAAGGGCAGCAAAAGGGTCTTCCCGAAAGAAACCGCATCTGCAAGTTCGGAAGAAATGGTTCCCGGAAGCGGCGCTTCGGCTCATGCTTCCATCCCTGATCCATCCCGAATCGGCGAACCCGAACTCGATTATGCTGCCGGACTGAAGCTGATTGGCGGCGATAAGGACTTGTACCATATGATTCTCGAGCAGTATTCCGAGGAGAATGAATCGACGGTTCCGGATCTCGCGGCCAGAATAGACGCGCACCAATATACCGAGGCAGCACAGATCATACATAAGGCCAAGAGCAGTTCGGGCAACATCGGCGCAAAAACGCTCTATATGGTCGCATCGGCACTGCAGAAAGCACTCGAGCAAGGCGACGAGGAATCCATTACATCCGGAAAGGTTCTTTTCGCGGAGAAAATGACGCGGCTGCTGGAGGAGATTAAAGACATCCGATTAACTTAACAGGGAATATTTGCATGAATACATACGCAAAAACAGGACCTCAAGCGATCCTGTTCCAGTTATATTTTATGAACCGGTGCCGTCTGTTTCTTTGAATCCGTGCGGCTATTTCTTCCGGATGTAAATCATGCTGCTCGTGATGGTGTCGCCTGTTTTGCGGACATATTCCCGGTACTCGTCATAATCGAGAAAGTACGATCTTCCCCAGGAGGAAATCTTAAGAAGCGTCTGGCCCGCCTTCGGACCGGCGGCAATTCCCGTGAGCATCACATAGTGCCTTGATACCTGATCAACCTTTTTAAGTTCTCCGTTATTTTCCGGCTTGTACATCCCGATACTCTTCTTCCCGAAGATCCACGGTGTATTGGGACCGACGGAAAAGATCACGGGAAGGTCGTTTTGAAGCATTTCCGTCATACGTCCGAGCATGCCGGGAGAAGACAGAAAGCACTTCCACGAAGCCCGGAGCGGCAGCTTATTGCGCAGAAAAAAAAGATTCATCGCAAGGGACAGCTGAAAGCCGTTGACTCCGACAGCCGGGAGAACCGGCAGGAAGTTGCGGTCGATTGTCCGGACATACCGCATGTAGGGCTCTTTGTCCGGCGCTTCGTTTTCGAGCAAAGCTTTGACGAGCCCGGGACACAAATTCCGGTTCTGCCGGCCCCAGTAAAGGAGAAAATCAGACATTGCGATAAGGCCGCAGCCGCCGCCCGTAAGTCTCTTGCTGCCACGCGCCGTCTCATTCGGGGCAAACCACATCTGTGATCCGCCGTACGAATTTTGTGCGCCGTTTACGATCTTCACATAGGATGGATCCTTGAGACTGACATCCATAACTTCCCTTCATTCTCCTTTGTTTATAAAGTCCGAGAGTTGACTCATGTCTCTTCATTCTAACAGATAGACGCAGTATTGTTTTGAGTGTCTTAATACAATCTTAATACGTTCCATGCTACCCTCAATTGACATCAGACTGAACACTATGGTGAGGTGCATGTGTACGTAATTGTTATTGGATGCGGGCGTCTTGGAAGCTCGATAGCTCAGGATCTTGCGAATCTGGGTCATGACGTTTGCGTTATTGATCGGGATCCTGCAAGGCTGGACAGGCTCGGAAGCGGCTTCAACGGTCAGCGTGTGATTGGAATCGAATACGACAGCGACAATCTTATATCCTCCGGCATTCGTCAGGCGGACGCACTCCTTGCCGTCACTCCTGACGATAATGTCAACATTACCGTCTCTCTCGTAGCATCCGATATTTTCCATGTCCCGAAAATAATCGCGCGTGCCAATGATCCGGATCGCAGATACATATATGACACGCTGAAAATTGACAGTATCAGTCCTACGGATCTGAGCGCCAAAATTCTTGCCGGGAAACTTTTTCCGGCGGAACCCGATTCAATCATGGAAATTAATCAGGATTATGATCTTTATGAATTCCCGGTAGAACGAACAAGAAACACCTCTGTGGATCATTTTGAAAAGAAATTCGCAAGCCGCGTCGTCCTGATCAAAAGAAATGGTATCGCCATAGTAGAGTGTCAAAAGCTGGTCTTTGAACCGGGAGACCTTGTAATGTGCGCGATTCCCAAAAATGAAAAGGCAAAAATCAAGAGAGCCTTTTCCGGCGAGGTAACCATATGGCATCCATAATCATCGGCGGAGGCAAAATCGGGTTCTATTTGTTAAAGACGCTCCTCGAACGCAAAGTTGACACGGTTCTCATTGAAAGGGATCCCGTTTTGTGCAGGAAAATAGCCAACGAATTGGATGTTACCGTTATTGAAGGCGACGGTACCGATATCAATGTCCTGAGGGACGCCGGAATAGAATCGGCGGAGATTGTCGCAGCAGTAACCGGAACGGATGAGGAGAATCTTGTCGTCTGTAAAATTGCAAAGGTTAACTTCTCGGTTCCGATCACCTTCGCACGTGTTAACAACCCCAAGAATACGGCTATGTTCAAAGCTCTGGGGATCGACAACACCGTGTGCAGTACGGAAGTCATCGCAAATATGATTGAACGCGAGCTTGAGAGAGACGACTATCACGTCGTGCAGACTTTTGAGAACGGTGAGCTCCTCCTTGCGGAGGTCATGATCACGGCGGAGAATCCATGGAACCATCACAGAATCAAAGACCTGCGTCTCCCCGACGAATGTGTTATCACTTCCATTTTTCGATCCGAAAAGATTCTATTCCCGAAAGGCGACTCGGAAATTCTCGAGTACGATAAAGTTGTCCTGATTACGAACAAAGCCGGACTTCAGAAGCTGCGCCGACAAACACGGCATACGGGTACCCGGTTATGAAAATAGTGAATGATGACTGGAAAGGTCTTCTTTGGGAAGTCGCTGTCGTACTGATCTACATGGCTCTCATATTTGGCATCACACTTTTGCTGGTGAGGTAAGGTATGAATGGTTGCGAGCGTTCCGTGCACAGTTCGGAAATCATCAGTTATTACACCGGCTACGTTATTCTCGGCACCGCTGTGCTCATGTTTATTCCGATCCTGACGGCACTTCTGTCCCGTGAATGGTTGCCGCTCCTGGATTTCCTGATCACAATCGGTGTAACGGCCAGTGCGGGATGTATTCTGATCCTGTTTGGCAAGGGTGCGGGAAATCATTCCGACCGTGTCCAATGGAAACACGGATTTACTACAACAGGTCTCGTGCTTACGCAGGATCTTGACCATCTTTCGAACGCTCTGAATATGTGGCGCCACATGCTGACCTTTATCGGCGGTCAGGGGATGATTGTCCTTGCGCTAACCTTCATTGTCAAGGAGGGACGCGGAAGCTATATGCTATATGTCGGCGAAGCAAAAGACATCGAGCTGGTTCCGAACGTCAAGGGTACAACCCGTATCATCTGGAAAATCAGCATGATTTATCTTTTCCTGGGAACACTCGTACTCTGGATTGCCGGTATGTGTATCGGACTTAACCCGGTCTCTTCCTTTCTTCACGGTCTCTATATGTATGAATCCGCCTGGAGTACCGGCGGCTTTGCCCCGAATACCCAGAACAATATGTACTATCACAGCTTTTTCTATGAATCCGCGTCTATGCTTTTCTTCATAATCGGCTCCTTCAATTTCGGTTTGCATTACGCCATGTGGCAGGGAAAGCGGAAGGAAATTCTCCGAAATATCGAGATCCAGAGCTTTGTCATCACCTCCTTTATCGCATCTGCCATAGCCGTCGCCGCGCTCTCGAAAACGCATCTCTATACGGATGCGTTATCGATGTTCCGGCGTGTTGTTTTCAACGTGTTGTCGGCACACACAACCACTGGATTCGGCTCTGTATATGCCAGGCAGTTTGCTCTGGAGTGGGGTTCAACCGGCGTTCTGATCATGACAGCCGCAATGCTGATCGGCGGATCCGCCTGTTCGACCGCGGGAGGTTTCAAAGGCCTTCGTGTCGGCATTCTCTTTAAAGGCTGTATCCGTGAGGTGGGAAAACTTCTTCACTCCGAGCGCAGTACGAAAATATACAAATATCATCACATCAAGGACACGATACTGGATGACGGTGTAATCCGTGCGAGCGCACTGATCGTCCTCTTATACATCGTCCTGTTCCTGGGGGGCACGCTGTTGGGTACACTTTGCGGATATTCCCTTCCTGATGCCGCGTTTGAGTCTTCTTCCGTAACCGGAAACGTCGGCCTTTCGATCGGAGTTACAACCGCATCCATGCCGGCCGCCTCAAGCGTATCGGGATCTGTTCCGTCTCCTTCTATCATGCATTCATGAAAAGAGAGCGGCATGTCCGCAAAGGTTTTCGCCTCTAAGTCGATACATGTTACGTTAAAATCCTGCTCCGTTAAGTAGCGAACAATCGGGAAGCCGAAATGACCGCAGCCGATCACAATAAATTGAAGCCGCTGCTGTTTAGTCCTGTTAAAAATCTTCATATCGCAGTATCCCCCTTGGCAACTCATGCTAACACAAAGGGTATAAAGTCGGTGTTAAGAAGCATCCCTACACAGTACTTAGCTTTTAAGGAACGTCGGCCATACGATATCCGATACCGACTTCCGTAATGATATACCGGGGATTGGCAGGATCCTCCTTCAACTTCCGACGGATATTCGCCATGAAGACCCTGAGCGACTGCGCGTCGGAATCGAGATAGGACCCCCAGACAGACCGCAAAATATAACTGTATGTAAGCACTTTGCCGGGATTTTTCGCGAGAAGGAACAAAATATTGAATTCCATGGGAGTAAAATGAATCTCCGCACCGTTCATAAAGACCACATGTTTATCCGAGTCAATCACAAGTTCTCCGTTGCGATATGGCTCATATGCACTCGGAGCCGCCTGATTGCTGTGACGCAAGATTACCCGGATCCTCGCCATTAATTCATTGATACTGAAGGGTTTTGTCAGGTAATCGTCGGCTCCGGCATCCAGCGCGTCGGTCTTCTCTTTATCCTGATCTCTGGCGGAGACGACGATAATCGGAACCAGAGAATACGAACGGACTCTCCGGATAATATCCACACCATCCATATCCGGAAGGCCGAGATCAAGGATAACAACGTCCGGCATTTTCTGCGAAATAGCATTCAGCGCTTCCGATCCCGTAGCCGCACAAATCGTCTCGTATTGCTGATTCTCCAGTGAAAATCGGATAAAGGACCGGATCTGCTTATCATCCTCTACAATCAGAAAACGTTTCTCATTCTTCATCATGTCCGCTCACTTTCATCGGGAGCGAGAATCGAAAGGTTGCTCCCTGATCCGGATTGTTCTCTGCATAGATTCGCCCGCCATGTGCCTTAACGATCGCTCTCGCAATAGAAAGACCCAAGCCGATACCTTTTCGGGCGCCCTCTTTTCGAGTCTCTTTTGAAAAAAACGCTTCAAAGACATTCGGCAAATCCGACTTCTTAATACCCGTTCCGTTATCCGATACCTGAAACCAGACATCCTGTTTATTGCTGATGACCTTGATCTGAATACTCCCGTCCGGTTTTGTATGCTTGACGGCGTTATCCAGAAGATTGATCAATACCTGCAAAATGAGTTTGGCATCCATCGGTACAAGCAGTATATCCTCCGGAATCTCAACGATCAGATCTCGCGATCCCGCCGTTTTGCGTATGTGCTTAACTGCCTCTCCGACGATCTCCTCGATTGCTTCCGGCTGCTTCCTTAGTGTAAAACTGTCGTCATCCAATTTGGTAAGACTAAGGATGTTCTCCACCATTTGCGTTAACCAGGTGGCTTCCTCATAAATTCCATACGCAAGGCTCTTATCCGTATCCTCTTTCAGGCTGTAAGTAAGAACTTCCGCCGTACCCGATATTCCGGCCAACGGAGTCCGCAAATCATGAGAAATGGCACACAGCAGGTTGGACCGGAATTTCTCCCGCTCAATTTCCGTGTTCGCGCGTTTCTTTTCTTCCGAAAGGCGTTCGCGATCCATAGCGATTTGAATCTGCATAGCAATAGCCGGCAATAGTTTTCTTCTCTCCGGATTCTCATGCACGGACATCGTCGGGATACAAATAACGCCGTACCGGTTACTCTGATCCCCGATCGGGACAATCTCTTTGTTATCCGTAAATACATCGATTTTCTCTTTGCCAATATCCCTGATCGTAACATTTCCGGTGCCGGGGGAGGAACGGAAGAGCGTCTTGCCGTCATTCTCTGACGGGACGATGCAAATGACCTCCGTATTGAGGAGATTGGACAGACACAGTACAGAGGCGGCCGCCACATCGGTGAGACCGGATGCTTTCGCCAACGAACTGGTGATTTTGAACAGAATGTTGGTCTGTTCTTCCCGTTCTTTCGCCAATCGTGTTGCAAGAAGCAATTTGCTGGTCAGCGTGCTGGTTAGAAATGACGCAGCCAGCATGACGGCAATCGTTATAACATCCGACATGTGATAGACATTGAGCGTATGATACGGTTCCGTATAGAAAAAGTTATAGCAGATAATTGCCAGTACAGATGCGACGATCCCGTACACATAACCTTTCGTAAACCGCGCCACCAGAAGTACGGATAAGACGTATACGACCACGACATTAACTTCAGCAAATCCGACTCCCCGCAGAATCAGGGTAATGATTGTGACTCCGGCGAGTATCAGCAGCACAAGAAAGGACTGAATCCCAACCGATCCGGCGTTTTTCATGAATGGACGCTTTAACATATTTCAAAATCTCCATCCGCATGCACGCGTACTTCGTTCTGTTTTGATATTAGCACAAATTATGCCGTTGAATTCTGCAATACATTATGAGAATTCGCTTGACATACAGGTCTATAAGTTATAGACTCGTGATGTGGTCTAAAACTTATAGACCAACAGGAGGTGCATTATGAACGACTATTCTATGACCGAGGGTGAACGCAAGCTGGCCGATCTGATCTGGGAACGCGAGCCGATCCGTTCCGGTAATCTTGTCACTCTCTGCAACGAACTTTTTACCTGGAAAAAATCGACAACCTATACGGTATTGAAGAAGATTTGTGAGCAGGGTCTGTTCCGGAATGAATCCTCCGTCGTCACTTCCCGCATCAGCCGCGCCGAGTACGATCAGAATCAGAGTGAGTCCTTCATTGAGAAAAACTTCGGAGGATCGCTTCCGAAATTCCTGGCCGCGTTCACCCAAAATAAGAAGTTAAGCAGCAAAGAGATCGAAGATCTCCTGAAGATGATTCGCGAATATCCGGAGGAATAGTATGAGTGCATTTATCTACACGTTGATCGACATGAGCGTTGTCTCCGTATACTGTATCCTCTTTGTTCTTTTCATACGCCTGTTTCTTAGAAAAGCTCCGAAAACATTCTCATATCTCTTATGGGCAGTCGTCTTTCTACGGCTTGTTCTTCCCGTTTTCCCCGAATCGCCGGTAAGTCTGGTACCCGAAGCTCTGAGCGTCTCGCGCTCCGAACAGATTCTGGCACCGTCATCCGTGATGCCGGCAGAAGTCACGGTTCCGGAAACGGCAGCCTCTTTTGCACTTTCGAATATTACAGCTGAGAATCCGTCAGCGGCGGCAGAACCTCACCTTAACCTGCCGGACACAGTCGCCGGGGATGCGCATGTCTCGTCCGGAACCGTCTCTGAACAGAATACTCCCAAGTTCTCCCTTCCTCATGTATCGACAGGATCGGTTCTATTTGTACTCTGGGCAGCCGGTCTCCTTTTCCTTGCCGCGTACAATGTGATCTCCTATATTCTTCTTCGCCGCAGGATAAAGGACGCGGCGTTCCGCGGCAGCTATTATGTATCGGACAGGATACGCTCACCGTTCGTGACCGGTCTTTTCCGCCCGCGCATCTATCTCCCGATGACGCTCTGTGGCGTCGAAAGAGAATATGTCCTTATGCACGAGAAGGAACATATCCGGCGCTTCGACTATCTTATTAAGCTCGCCGCTTTTATCATAGTATCCGTCCACTGGTTTAATCCTTTGGCATGGATTGCCTTTCTTCTGATGACCAAAGACATGGAGATGTCCTGCGACGAGGCCGTGATCCGGAATCTTGGCTACAGTGCGCGAAAAGAATATTCGACTACGCTGCTATCCATTGCAGCCGGCTGCGATCTGTACCGTCCCGCTACTCTTGCCTTCGGGGCGGGCAGCATTAAGGGACGAATTAGAAATGTGATGAACTGCCGCAAGCCTGCCGTGTGGATTGTTGTAGTATCCATACTGCTGGTAGCCGGATTCTCGATCGGTCTATTACTCAATCCCGGGAAACCGGCAGATGCCTCGTCCTCCGGGCCTCAAGCGACGAGTTCAGAATCAACCACGCCAACGGGGACAGATCCTGTCCCTTCTGAGACAAGTGCCGCGGATAGTACACTAGCGGTGTATACGAATTTCTATTTCGACAATCACGGAGAAGATACCGACGCCAAAAGGTCACAGGCCGTTAACAGCTGGGCTGCAAGTAACCCCATTGATGTATCGGGATTCAAAGCGCTTTTCGAGAATTACGGATATGCGGTATCGGAGAAGCAAGGTCCGGCTGCGGGGGACACGGTCTATACGGCTTCCGGCTCGTATCAGCAAGGCACCGTTCAGTGCACGCAATTTGCCGACGCAAAAGATGCGTATGCCGCGATGGATTCCTACCTTCTAAATATGTATGGAAAATACAGCGCGGCTGTCGCGGAGATGGGCCTTGATTCTGTCGGAGCTGCGCCCGAAATGACAGGCGGAGACAACGCTGTAATCGTGTATGACATCGCCAATCTTTTTGATGACAACTGTCTTCACATTGCTTATTTGTCGGGAGCAAGCTTTATCAAAGCCGTTATACCTGTTACCACAGAACAGCATTCGGGCATTCTTGCAGCCACTCTATTCGACGGAGTATTTCCGGTTCATATTGACTCGCTTGTTTCGTTTTTTAAAGCGATGGACGACTTAGGCTTTGGTTATCCCGGCAAAAACTACAACGGAATGAAGATTGACTTTCCTCAGACGGCTGCTGTCTGCAACGAGGAAGAGTTTAAAGATATCATGACGGCTGAGGGCTTCGATGTATCCGGTCATGGCAGCGCGGAATTAAAAGACGCGCAATCGGACAGCTTCAGTGATACCAATCCTTCGGACAATGTTTTCTTTGCAACAAATGACAACTTTACCGTAATCGCCACATTATGTATCGCCGACAGTTCGAAAGCGGACATATTCGACAAGGTCTGCCTTTTCGAAATGTTCAACACCGATCTGAAATCCTCCTCCTACCGCAAAACCGGATCTTATAGGTTGATCGCAGCAGAAGGTTCGCAGAGTTCCGTAATCTGGATGCAGCAGGGTAACTATCTCTTAAAGGTCGAGACAAACTGGGCCTCCAATCCGGATAGTGCTGCTGCTGCCCGGTCTTCGGCGGAAGAGTTGTTCCGCAAGCTATGCTTCTCTGTACAGGCATGAACACCCCCTCCGGCCGCTTCATTTGTAGTATATTGAATATATAGTGGATTTGTATCCCCGGTATGCACATGAAGACCGTTCCGGAGAGGTGTTCGAATGACGATACGATATCCCGACTACAACAGCGGGCTTGTGAATCTGGCCTGTTCGATCCTTAAGTTCTACGGCGCCGATTACGGGCATCCGACGCTTCCCGTCATGGACCGTCTGCTCGAAGAGAAGTACCGCAACGTCGTTGTCATGCTTTTCGACGGTCTCGGAAGTGCGACCCTCAAGTACCATCTGCCGGAGGACTCCTTTCTTCGAAGGAATCACATGACCGATTTCTCCTCCGTGTTCCCGCCTACGACGACGGCTGCGATTACTTCACTCGAGAGCGGCTATACGCCCCTCGAGCACGGATGGCTCGGATGGAGTCTCTATTTCTCGGAAGTGGATAAAATTATTAATGCCCTTCCCAATACCGATAAGGATTCCCGCCGCCCCGCCGCCGACTTTCATGTTGCACAAAGGTATATACCCTATCTGTCCATTTTCGAGAAGATTGCGGAGGCGGGAAAAGCGGCCGCATACAGCGTTTCGATGTACGGCAGCAACCGGATCCGCAGGCATGACGAACTGTACGAGGAAATCGAAAGACTTTGCTCGACATCTGAGACAAAATACATTTACTCCTACTGGGATAATCCCGACACGACGATGCATCTCAAGGGGTGCCGAAGCGATGAGACTGCGGCCATGATCGCCGACATCGACCGGCGTGTCGCGGACCTGTGCGCCGGGCTTCATGACACGCTGGTCATAGTGACGGCCGATCACGGACACATCGATCTGTACTACAAGTTCCTGAGCGATTATCCCGAACTGGAAGAAATGCTGATACGCCCGATATCCATTGAGAGCCGGGCCGCCGGCTTTCATGTGAAGCCTGAATACCGGGACGAATTCCCGGCGGCATTCAGGGCGGCACTCGGCGATGACTTTCTTCTCTTTTCGCGAGAAGAAGCCGTAGAGGCCGGACTCTTCGGGGACGGCGAGCCGCATCCGAAGTTCGACGAACTGGCGGGCGACTTCATCGCCGTTGCGACGGGCGGCTACGGACTTGTCCAGAACCGGCACTCCATGCAGTTCCTGTCCAATCACGCGGGACTCACGGACGACGAGATGACCATTCCATTTATTGTCGGCAAGAGCTGAGTGATATCATATCGCATACGCTTATATGGAGTTTTGAAAAAATTTATGCCCGAAGTTTGTAATTATTATAAAATTGCTCTTGTTTTCACTCTGTAATCATGATAATATTTTTGGCAGGAAGAATGTCCGTCTATACAGACACCCGGCCATGTCTTCCGTGCTATAATTATTTTATCTAATTATCATATTGGAGGTACGAATATGAAATACAGATGTCCTGTTTGCGGTTATATCCACGAAGGTTCCACGCCCCCCGAAAAGTGTCCTCAGTGCGGCGCTCCGGGCGAGAAGTTTATCAAGGTTGAGGACGAATCTATGGTATGGGCAGCCGAGCATATCATCGGTATTGCAAAAGACGTAGATCCCAGAATTATCGAAGGACTTCAGATGAATTTCGCAGGTGAATGTACCGAGGTAGGAATGTATCTGGCCATGGCCCGCGCCGCGGACCGGCAGGGATTCCCGGAAGTTGCCGAAGCGTACAAGAAAATTGCATATGAAGAGGCGGATCACGCGGCCCGCTTCGCCGAAATGCTCGGAGAGGTCGTCTCCGCTGACACCAAGGCCAATCTTACCGTTCGTGTTCAGGCCGAATACGGCGCAACACAGGGCAAGACAGATATCGCAACCCTCGCCAAGCAGCTCGGATATGATGCCATTCACGATTCCGTACACGAGATGGCACGCGACGAAGCCCGCCACGGCAAGGCTTTCAAGGGACTGCTGGATCGTTACTTCAAATAACTCAAACCATTGCCGATCTAAGTAAATCGGACTTTAAAGGACACAGGGTTTCGGCTCTGTGTCTTTCTCGTTTTAAAGCTTTTAGAAAAGCGGGATTTATAATAAACTTTATATAATTATTAATCTTCATAAATCTCGGACGATGTGGCATAATATATTTACTGCATAAAAGTATGTACTAATCCTTGAGAACTCAATGATGAAGGGTGATAGCATGAAGAAAGTAAAAATGACAGTACTTATAGCTTCTGCCTTTGCAGTAACAATGAATCTTAATGGATGTGTATACGGTCCGCCTGTTGATTTAGGAACTACGGAATCAAAAGATGTAATTGAGACTTCTGTTGTCGATCATTCCTCTTCACGAGACGAAGAGTCACACGTATATGGACCTCCTTTAGATTCTGTAGAAGAGACTCATGCTGCGGCTACACAAAATACTGCTTCTGAAAGTACAGCAACTTCAGATTCACAAACCGATACTTCAGGGTTTTCAGGTCTTATAACGATAGAATAGTAACGGGTCGTTTATAGTCTGTCGGCTCCTTTCGAAAACGAATTATAATGTAAGGACAGATTCATGCTTGATATTAAAAATAAAATATCAAATCTTACAGAACTGAATTTTTATATTGAAGGATTAAGGGAAACACCAAGGTTACGCTTCCTTTTTCTTGAACTGACAATGCGCTGCAATGAAAATTGCATTCATTGTGGAAGCAGATGCGGAGAGATAAAATCAGAGGAACTTTCTCTTGATACGTACAAAGCGTTCCTCGATAAAGTAAAGTTCGATTTTGGAACAAAAGACAAGATGCTTTGTATTACTGGTGGCGAACCGCTTCTTCGCAAGGATTTTTTCGAAATAATGAATTATGTGAACAGGCTGGGATTCTCATGGGGTATGACCAGCAATGGAACGCTCATTGACAAGATATGTGCCTGTAAGCTCAGGGAAACGGGTATGTGCACGGTTTCAATAAGTATTGATGGACTTCCTAAAACACACGATGAATTCAGAAGAAGTCCCGGTGGTTATGAACGTGCAATGAGAGGTCTTAACTGCCTTATTGAAGAGGGTGGATTTAAGGCTATACAGGTCACCACTGTAATAACGCATAGGTCAATAAAGGAACTTGATGCGTTATATGAGATATTTAATGAATTAGATATTGACTCATGGCGTGTTATCGGAATAGAACCAATTGGCAGGGCAAAGGATCACCCAGATCTTTTGCTCACACCAGAAGATCAGAGATATCTGTTTGAATTTATTCGCAATAAAAGAATTTCCGGAGAGCCTGTAACATATGGTTGCAGTCATTATCTTGGTCTTGAGTATGAGCGAGAGGTTCGTGACTGGTATTTTCACTGCATGGCCGGAACTTATACCGCAAGCATTTCTGCCTCAGGTGATATTATTGCGTGTCTTGATATAGAGAGACGCCCAGAATTTGTACAGGGCAATATCCTTAATGATGATTTCTATGATGTCTGGAGTAATAAGTTTACGTGTTTCAGAAAAAATCTGTGTGAAAGTAATGAGAAGTGCAAAACATGCAATGAGAGAAAATTCTGCAGAGGAGGTTCATATCACAGTTGGAACTTTGCTGATAACAGGCAGGAAGTATGTTTTAAAAACATTTTATTCTAAGTCAGCAAATTTTTTTCTGCTGCTAATTTAAAGATATACCAGTGTCTTTTCTGAAAGGCAGACCGTTAATAGCGCCAGAGCTGGCACGCTCCGCACGACCTATTTCTTGATATCTACAAGTCACAATTGAGAATATAATAATAGTTGTAGTATGTGATTTTCGCTTGCGAACATAATGATCGTGTTTTACCTTACATCTCGCGGGGCCTTCTTATGGACCAATCTGAGATAAACCGTTCGCCTCTCTTCCCTTACGGACGCGCCTCTCTCCGGGGACGAATTTTCCGCGAATGCATAGCTGCCGGTGTTAAGTTGACCGGCGGAGACATCATTGCGCTCGGCAAAAGATCTGAGAGCAAGCCCTTTCCCCAGTGGCACCCTCCCAAGCACTGGCAGTATGAGAAAGTCTCTCTTCCGGGCGGCGCCAAAGCTGAATTTCTGGTTCCGGAAGGATGTACGAACCCGAATATAGCGATCATGCAGATACACGGCGGAGGGTATACACTCGGCTATCTTCCTGTTTTTCAGTGGCGTGTCGACAAGTTGTCGCTGATCGGCGGTATGGTACCGGTTTTCTCGCTGGATTACCGTACAGCACCGGAGCATCCTTTTCCCGCTGCTCTCGAAGATACTTTGCAGGCGGTGGAATGGCTCTCGCGCGTTAAAAAAATCCCTCCGGAATCCGTAATCACGATCGGCGAATCAGCCGGTGCAGGACTGTCCCTCGCCGCCGCGCTATATATGCGAGACAAGGGAATCGGTACTTTTTGCGCCATGGTTCTGATGTCTCCGTGGGCTGACCTTACCTGCCGCGGCAACTCCTATGCCGATCGATACCACATGGATCCGATGTTCGGCCGGATCATGCCGCCTCCCGTCGATGAGATGCGGACATCGATCAGCCGTGTATATGCGGTCGGTCACGATCTCAAAGATCCTTATCTGTCGCCTGTCTTCGGAGACATGACCGGACTTCCGCCGATGCTGATACACGTAGGCGAATATGAGATGCTTTTCGATGACTCGGCAACGATTTACAAGAAAGCAATCGAAGCCGGAGTCGACGCCCGCATTAAGGTCTGGCCCGGAATGTTTCACGCTTTCCAAATCGCGGACCGGATCATTCCGGAAGCAAGAACTGCCTGGAAGGAAATCGGAGAATACATGAGAAGTCGTTTCGATTAGACAGGGCGTTTTTCCGGAGCGAAAGCAGCTTTCCATATCTACGCTCCAGATACTCTGCGTTTATATTTTTGTCATTGACATATTCAATATTTGTAGCGTAAAATAGGCTTACTTTTGAGAAAGGGAGGCACACGAATGATACTGATCAATAAATTTATCTGTAATGCAGGCTCGTATGTTGCTGATACGAACGCAATTGTTTGCGGCTTTGATTTTTTTCGCTCCGATAATTACGCCTCCCGGCCTATTTCATAAAGATGATAACCCACATCTGTTGTATGAATATAGTGTCCCTGGAGCGTTCGGCTTCCAGGGATTTTTTTTGGCCTCTGTGCTGAAACCGGATTTACCCTGCGCAGTTGACAGATGGAATGGTTTGTACCACAATAAGCAGAACGATTGTTCTTTTTTGTGGAGAGAAAGGGTTCCCCAATGAAGCGGGATCAGGTGTTTTAATGCTCTCATCTTTTAAGAGTGTCCTCACAATGAAGCGGGACAATGAATTCTTAAAGAAATTACTCAAGCTGACGATGCCCATGGCATTGCAGCAGCTTCTTATGTCGACGCTGTTCATTTTCGATACCATCTTTGTCGGCGGTTTGGGCGACGCATACCTTAGCGCCGTCGGGCAGGCCGGCAACATTACGATGCTGATGTGGTGCGGCTATTATGCCATATCAAGCGCCGGATCGATCTATGCGGCACAGTACTGGGGCAAGAATCAGGATATAACGGGTGTACGCAAGGCGTTTACCGCAAGTCTCGTCTTTGGAAGCTTCGTCGGCGTTGTATTCTTCGTGCTGGCATTTTTTCTGAATAAATACATCATGCTGATTCTTTCCCAGGATCAGCAGGTCAGAGATATTGCGTGTACGTACCTCACCATTGTCGCCTTCACGTATCCGATCTGGGCTGTGTCGTCCATGTTTGCCGCGATTCTAAAATCAATCGGGATCACCAAGATTCCACTCTATGCTTCGATCATCGGATCCGGAGTCAACATCGCTCTCGACAGTGTTCTCGTCAACGGCTATCTCGGCTTCCCGAAGTGGGGAGTGCGGGCTGCTGCGGGAACAACGATCCTCGGTGCAGCTATAGAGCTTATCCTTCTGATCCTTCTGACCCGTCGTGCGAAATGTTCCTTAACCATGCAGCGACGTGATTTCATCAAGCCGGAGAAGGTTCTGTTCAAACAGTTTTTACGCGCCGCGCTTCCTCTTGCGGCGAAGGATCAGCTCTGGGCCGGAGGCGTCACTGTCTACAGCATCGCTTTCACGACCTTGGGTGTCGCGGCGTCGGCGGCTTTTAACATGTACAACACCTTGGGAGAATTCATGAACATCGCGTTCGTAGCCTTAGGCAGCGCGGGCGGCATCATGATCGGGCACCTGCTCGGCGCCGCCGAGATCGAGAAGGCCAAGAATTATGCCTGGCGGCTTCTTCGTCTGGTCGTGATTACCGGAATTGTTCTCTGTCCGGTATTTATCCTCTTAAGAGATGTCCTTCTGCTGCCGTTCCCGAATCTTTCGATCGAAGCGAAGACATACGCAAGAGAGGCTCTTCTTATCATGTCCTTCTTTATCTGGGCCAAGAGTATCAATTTCACGAATATGAACGGCATTCTTCGTTCCGGCGGCGATACGATGGGAGCGGCCGCTATTGATGTCGGTATGCTGTGGCTATTCGGTGTTCCGCTTGTACTTCTGGCAGCCCTTCTCTTTCATGCGCCGTTCTGGGTCGTCTTCTCGATGACCTGCGCAGAAGAGCTGGTTAAGACAGGCATCGGCATCGCTCGCGTCAGGCAATACAAGTGGGCCAAGACGCTCGTGTAATTTGCGGTCCATCTTCTGTTGAAGAAGAGAAAGCCTCCCGTGATTTTTCCTAAGAATCACAGGAGGCTTTTCTTTGCTTATATATGGCAAGGCTGTATAATCTTTCTATTACGTATCGAAGAAAGAATGAAGCATGAGAAATATGAATAAAGTCCATCGCTTAGGAGCCGCCGTTCTGGCTTTGTCTCTGGCTGTCACCGTCTGTTCTTGCGGAAAAGTACCGGATCAGCCCGCGCTCACCGCAGCAAGAACCACATGCGCCTCAGCTCCGACGCCGGCACCGGATCCGCCGCAGTTACTCTCTGTTACAGCCATTGCCAATCCGTCCGTCAGCTCGTCTGATATGACGGACCCGTCCTCCGAAATCAATCCGTGCCTGATCGATATCTATCACCCGGACTCCGAACAGTTATTGCTTTATAACGATGCTTTTCGGGCGGCCGAACAGCAGCTTCCCGACTTCGACATTTCCGGTTATGATATGCCTTATTCCGATAAGGTTAAGGCATGTGATCTTCTATACGGGGAAACGGAATACCATTTGCTGAATCTTAAGTACATACGTTATTCCGATGATGAGAAGCTCGTCAAATTCGTTTACTACACAGATGACGAAACAGAAGCGATTCTTCAACAGGAGACACTGAATTCCCGCCTAAGCCACCTTCTCTATAATGTCGCCCCGGAGAATGGCACCGAACTTCAGAAACTGCTCAGTGTCTACCAGTATCTCTGCGAGACCTCTGACTATTCCTCCGACACCACGGACGGCAGGAAGATCGGTGCCGGCAGCATTCTGGTCAATCATATGGGAATCTGTTCGGGATATGCGATGCTCGTCTCGTATGTGCTGCCGCGAATCGGAGTTCAAGCCGAATATATCGCCAACGAACCACATGCCTGGAATCTCGTAACGATCGGCGGGGTTGCATACCACATGGACGTCACTTTTGGCGCGGGGCTGACACCCGATTCCGCCAATACGCTCAGTACCGTACTGATGGATGACGATGAGCGGCTCGCAACCCTGGAAAACGCGGGCGTCGACCCCACGGGCATTATCATAGGGTTTCCCGGCGGTTCCGCCGTGACGCCGCCGGACTGCGCTGACACAAGTTATGAGACCTATAACCACATCTATGATAATTATGCCCTCGATATCGCTGGGAACCGGATCTTTGTAAATGATTCGGGCGGAATCAAGTCCATGGATCTGGACTGCAGCCACCTGATAACTCTTACAAAGATGACAGCAATCAGGATCGCGTATTTCGACGGCGCCGTATATTTTCTTTCGCTCGAAAACGGCCATCTCTACAAAATGATACCCGGTTCGAAGCCCGAGTTACTGGACGATTCGGGTAATTTCTCCTATCTGAAGCTGGACGAAACAAATTTAATCTATGGTGAAGATTATGAAGGCGCGGACGCAAAGTCCATCAACCTCGCCGTTCCTGATATGAGTGTTCTATCGGCCTCCGGCATCCGCGAAATTCCTTTCGTCACGATGCCGCGCAGCACTTCGTTTTATTTTGAAGTTAAATTCTCAAAGCCGATGAACGCCGCTGCCGACTGGGCGAAACAAATCCTCGTTTGCGACGACACGGGAAGGCCCTTACTTGTCAGCTTGTCGTGGAACTCCGACAGAACGATCCTTACCGTACGGCCGTACAACAGCGTGGATACATACTCATTTCTCACATTCTACGCGATTGCGGGTGCCATCGCGGAAGACGGTGGGATTCTTTCGGAAGCGTGTTCGATGCGTGTGGACATCTTGAGCAGCGTCGAGTCGGCCGGGTGAGAAGTTCTTTATCGAGAAATCGCTGCGAATCGATCCATCGTTCATTGTCTTTATCGAAAAATTACCTCAGACGTGCTGGCTTTACGCGACTGCCCTTACCGGTTCCGCGAGATTCTGTCTCAAGAACGTCTTTACGGTTGACCAGTAGAGCTTGGGATTGGCATTCACAGCCAGACCATGCTTTCCGTCCGGAATAAGAAGCTTCTCCTTCTCACAGCCCGCTGCCTCGTAGAGATCCTCCATCATGGAGTACGGTATCAGCTCGTCGGCGTCTCCGTGAATAAAAAGAGTCGGGGTTCTGGACTTCCTGACCTGTCGTACGCAGGAAGCTTCCCGGATATTCAGGCGGTCGATGAGTTTCGCCATCGTCGAAATCGGATACAGGAACGGCTTGGCCGGAAGACCGGAATACTTTTTAAGCTGCACGGCAAAAATGTCCCATACCGAAGAGAATCCACAGTCGGCGACGATACAGCGGACCGATTCCGGGAGATCTTCTCCACTGGCCATCATGGCCGTGGAAGCGCCCATCGAGACGCCAAAGAGCACAATCTGTGCAGCGGGATTTGTATCCGAGATCGAGCGGCACCAGTCGATCAGATCCAGGCGGTCGTGCCAGCCCATGGAAATTGTATTCTTCTCGCTTTTTTCGTGCCCGCGAAGGGCGGGATAGAGCGTGTTGTAGCCGGCATAATGGAGCTTGCGTCCAAACGGCCCCATGGTATCCGGAGCTCCGGTATAACCATGAATACAGATCACCCATTTGTCCGAGAATTCGGGCGCAGGTATGATATATCCGTGCAGAAGTTCACCGCGACCCGAAAGGATTGCGGTCTCGGTCGGCTTCTTCCTGTGAAACCAGGCTTCGCCCTTCTCTGTAAAGCGGTCCTTGCTTTTATCGTTTTTCAGGGCTTCCCTTGAAGAAGCGCGTACCCGCCTCGCATACATTCTTCGCGACAATAGATTGTCATATAGAAGTACGCCGGACAGAAAATACAGAATTACAGACAGAAAAATAGCAGAAGTGAGAGCGAGTAAAATTTCCATGGTTAAATTCATACGTCGATTACCCTAAGATGCTGTCGCGAAAATGAGCGTGACCTGCGAGCTCCTAAAAAGAACCCACTTGTTAAGAATAGCAAACCTATGTATTCTTTTTAATACATAGGTTTAACCGATCTGTGAAGAATTCGCGGCAAAAGCATGGTAAGGCCAACTATAGGATGACTCACCGTCTAGGGCAACGACACCTGCCCGTTAACTCAAGTGCTCAGGATTTCGCCTTCTGCTTCTTCATGAACTTCTTGATATCCTCTTTGCAGTGACCGCATTTTGAACCCGCGCCGGTCGCTTCCGCGATATCCTTCCAGGACTTCGCGCCCTTCTCCATCGCTTTCACTATGTCGCCCTTAGTCACTTTCTTGCATTTACACATTACTTTATCCGGATTCATTTCACGCCCTCCCGATCAACTTACTTTCAGCCGCCACACACCGTTCGAATCCTGATAGGCGGTTACCTTGCCCATGACACGAAGAACCTCCACAAAGCGGCGGATCGCCGGATGTTCCGCACCCGTTTTTTGCGCAAGAAGCGCGGTCGTAATACCCGGATGCGATTCTATTTCACGATAGAGGAGAAGAGACATTGAGTAGTCCCGAATCGTGTTCTCTGATTTTTTAGCCTTCTGGTACGCTTTATATAGAAGTTCGCCGATTTCGCCCTCGGCACCTGCAAAGTTTGCGAAAATTTTCGCGTGCAGATCCTGAGCCAGCGAACTGCGCCCGTCACTGATCAGAACAATCTGTGTCAGATTGCCGTCGATTTCGCGGTAATACTCCGAGAGCTCCGCCCTCTCGGTCTCGCCGAGTCTGCTCACATCAATCACACAGGCATAGAAATCGGATGCGACTAGATCCGCACAGCTCCCGACCGCAACCAGAGAGCAATTCACGTTCTTAATGCACTCACACACTCTCCGGTTCTCTTCCTCTGACAAGCCAAAGGTGCAAACATGTTTGCTGCTGAGCATAAAGGACACCTCCCTGGGCTCCCCATAAACCGCTTTGAACATTTCTTGTAAATCCGAACCTTCCGTCGAGGGCTTACCATTATTGTACGAAGTGCCGCTTACAGCTGCAAGCTTGTCATTAGAAAACAATGTCGAAATGGCAGCTCCCGGGTTATCCGACCCGGGGTCAGGCGTGCGACAGCACGGGAAACTGAATCATCCCCGATTCGAAGCAGACCGAAACCGGTCCCTTTACAAACAACGTCGTGTCTTCATGTGTACCCGGTCTTGCCGTCCAGCCGGTTTTCAGGAAGGGTGTAAATCCAAGAACGACTCGCTTAATCTCTTTTCCGAAAGCGGCAATTATTCCGTCGAGATCGACCGGATCCTTCGAAAAAACCGCCGAGACGTACAGATCTTCTCCTTTCGTTTCGGCAACCACGTACGCACTCTTAATACGGTACACGTTCCGGCTCATAAAGGACATAACGTAGAACATGACAATGCGCTCGGGATCGAGGAGCCACAGATCATGTCCGGCCGAAGAATACCGAATCGCATCGACGAGAAACTTCTGATTCTCAGGCGTATCCATAATGATTTGTTCCGCAGTCACGCTCGAGTCGTTACAAACCTCTTTATAATACTCATATTCATTTGCCGGCCGGAATCCGAACTTCGGATACATAGTAAGGACGCGGTCGTTCGCGAAAAGAAAAGCCCCATCCGTCTTGCCGTCGTAATCGGATTCGATCTCGTCCATAAGGATCCGGATAAGTCCCTGATTCCTGTAGTCATCAGACACCATAACGGTCCCGAGCTGGATCAGGTTCAGGACTTTCCCGTCGTGCAGGAAGCGCATCGGACTTACCGAGATATTCGCGACAACCGTATCTCCGTCCAGAATTGAATACGGAATATAGTTCTCCTTCCAGTATCCGCCCCGATACCAATCCTCGAAATCAAGTCCGAAGACTTTTCCGGCCAGCCGGTTATAGCTCTCCCTTAAAGCGTCCTCGCCCTGATATGCCTTTTGTATGCTGTATGCCTCTTTCATTGAAACGTCTTCTCCGTCCTCTTCCGCTAAATTGTGTATGATTTCCTCATCGTTCGCTTGTTTTTGTTATATACTATAACATGTACTTGGAAACAATCTTAAGGCACAGAGGTATTCATTGTGAAAATTCGATTCATCGAACCGGGCAATCTTCCGTATCGCCCTTCCATAAAGAACTATTTCGTATATGACAAGTACATCCGGACCCCTTCCGTAGGTCTACTCACTCTTGCCACCCTTGTTAAGAAGCAGTATGACGACACATACATGTACAGCGAATCCATCTCAAAGATCGTCTGGCAAGACGTTCTCGACGCCGACATCGTATTCATCGGCATCTTTACGTTCGCTGCCAACCGCGGCTACGAGATCGCGCGCTATATCCGCGAGAATTCGAAAGCCGTCGTGGTGATGGGCGGGCTGCACGCCTCTATGAATTACCCCGAAGCGCTCGAAAATTGTGACTATGTTTTGCTGGGAGAAGGCGACGAGTCCGTATTCGACTTCATAGGTGCGTACAGCGAGAAGGCTACGTTTGATTTCCCCGGGATTGCGTACAAGAAGGACGGACAGATCATCACGACCGGCCAGAGATGCCCTCCGAAGGACATCAACGTCATTCCCGACCGCGATCTTCTTTACAATTACCGGAAAATGGCCGGTCACAATACAATCTGGCCGCAGGTCCACGCCTCGCGCGGCTGCCCGCACAACTGCGATTACTGCGCTCTGGTCCGCCACTTCGGCCATACCGTCCGCACCAGAACGCCCGAAAACATCGTCGAAGATATCCGCCGGTCGATCGAATTCCACGACGGCACACACCGCCGCATCTCCAAAGTCCTCTGGCTGACCGACGACAACTTCTTCGCCGATCGCGCCTGGGCGGTATCGGTCCTGAACGCGATCATCGCAAGCGGGATCCGCTACCAGTTCACGATACAGGCCCGCTACGAAGTCGGATACGACGATGAGATGCTCGAGCTCCTGAAAAAAGCAGGATTCGTCGAAATCGCCATGGGCATCGAGTTCCTGGAAGACCAGGCCTTTGAAAGCTACCACAAGAAAAGCACGCGGGACGAGATCATCGGTTCCGTCGAAAACATCCAGAGGCACGGCCTTCGCGTCAGAGGCCTCTTCATAGTCGGCGCCGACAATCACACAATAGGCGTCGGCGACCGGCTCGCCGATTTCGTCATCGAACACAAGATCTGCGGCGTACTCATCCAGTCCATGTACTTTGTCCCCGGCACGCCTGTCTATGATACCCATAAGGACAAGCTCATCCATACCGACTGGTCCAAATACAACGGCAACGTCGTACACTATCCGGAAAACATCTCGCCCTATGACCTGCAGAAAGAGATCCTTCACGCGAGCGCGAAAATATACTCCGCCAAGCGCCTCATGAAGGCATTCTTCCGAATGCGCGGGCTCGAGAGAACCCTTTTCGCGGGCGAATATATCTGGCAGAAAAGCGTTCGGGCGGATCTTAGAAGAGAACTTCCGAATCTGAAGGCAGCCGTTTTAGAGCAGAACAAAGAAGCAAAAGCCGCGATGACCGAAGCGTAACAGTGTTACAAACCCCTGCTGTCAGGACTTTAAGGACTTGAGGAAATCCTCGACTTCCGTCCGGTACGGGATCGAAGGAGCCGCGCCTTTTCGCGAAACCGCCAGTGCGGACGCCGCGGAAGCATCCCGCAGAACATCCTGAACCGGCTGATTCATGAGCATACCCGCGAGAAAATACCCCGTGAAAGTATCGCCGGCCGCCGTCGTATCAACAACCTTGAGATCAAAGATATCCTGTCTGAACCGTCCCTTGGCGTCGCAGTAAACGACGCCCTTTTTGCCGAGCGTCAGGACGACACCCGAATCCGGATACCGCGCCATAATCGCATCGAGGATCTCGTCGGGATCGGTCTTGCCCGTCATCTGAGCGCCTTCCACTTCATTGATCAAGAAATACGAAACCGTCGACAGATCGCATGCCTCGATCAACTCGTTATAAGGAGAAGGATTGAGGGCGACCTTGAGTCCGAGTGCGCCCGCTTTTTCGAGCATATATTTAAGAAGATTCACTTCATTCTGCATGAGAAGAATATCGCCCGCTTCAAAAGCCGACAGGACCTCGTCGATCCGTTCCCCGGTATTCATCTGATTGGCGCCGCCGAAAAGAAGAATGCTGTTCTGCCCGGAATCACTGACCTGAATAATCGCATTGCCCGTGCGCTCGCCGCACGTGCGGACGAAGCTTACATCCACGCCGCTCTCGCGCATGACATCCAGAAGAAAACCTCCGTCCTCGCCGATAAACCCGGCGTGATACGCAGGCGCGCCCGCCCTGGCCAGCGAGATCGACTGATTGAGGCCCTTGCCGCCGCTGAAAACCGATAGGCCGGTCGAAGAAATCGTCTCTCCGGGTTCAACAATATGCGGTACCTGATACACATAATCGATGTTCAGAGATCCATAATTCAGTATTTTCATATTCTTCTGTCTCCCCCACTAATGCCAATTTGCGAAAAGCTTCGCGCCGGATGCGTTTATTAAGATAATTGCCTGACGGCAATCATTGTATCAAAACAACCTCCCGAATAGACGCTGCCCTGGCCTCCCAATCGTATCTATTCTGTTAAATCTGCATCCAAGCGCGAAAAGATTCGTAAAAGGCCCTACATTGGTTCTTCTCTCCTTGTAGTCCCTCAATTGGTACACTTCATTTGATATTATCAGCCATAAGAAATCCGGGAGATCCAAAACGCCGAAACAACACCGGGAAAGGAGAACTTCATGAGCAGTCAACAACCCGGGCTTATTCCGAAACCTGCCTGCGTCCTGAACATCCTGCTGCCGCTTCTTGCGGGACTGTCCGTATACGTCCTGCTGCGTCCGGATTCCTATGTGTCTCTGATTCTGTCCGGCCCGTTACACATAACATATCCGGATGCACCGTCAAATATGTCACCCGATATCCTTCGCCTTCTGAACAATTTCGGGCCGGATATCTGCTGGTCCTATTCGCTCGTATTCGCCGTACATATGGCGGCAAAAGATCTTCGCCATTCCCTGCTTTTTACAATAAGCCTGTCCGTAATCGTAATCATACTGGTCGAAAGTCTCCAGAAACTCGGTGTGCTCTCCGGCGTATTCGATCCTTTGGACCTTGTACTGGAGACCACAGCCGCAGCCACAGCAACCTTAATTCTTGCATTTATCTCGCGAAAACACAGGAGGAACACACATGAGAAAGAAAATCCTAACCCTCATCAGCCTCATCCTTGTCATCGCCTCTTTCACCGTAATGGCCGCCGGAAGCGGATCATCGGATAAGAAAGACATTGTTGACGCGACATCGGCCCCTGCTGCCGATAGCCAGGCTTCGGGCTCACCCGCTGACGATGCGACAGACATTGCAGTACAGAACGCCGCATCCGTAACGATTGATGAGCAGGTACTTTTCGATCAGGATGGACTCCGCATTACCGCTTCCGGAATGGCCGACGATTCGATCTGGGGATCCGGAATCAATCTTCTTATCGAAAACAGCTCGAGCAAGAACCTAAGCGTCGCCTGCAACGCCGTAATTGTAAATGATTACATGATAAGCAATCTCTTTTCGGCCGATGTCGCTGCCGGTAAGAAATCCAACGAAACTCTTTATTTAATGTCAAGCCAGTTGCAGGATGCCGGAATTACCGAAATCGGAAAAGTCGAGATCTATTTTAACATCTACGATTCCGAAACATACGATACTGTCCTCACTCCCGACGTCATCGAAATCCACACCAGCGCCTACGACAGAATGTCCGTCGTCAAAGCAGATTCGGGCACAGAACTCCTGAATCAGGACGGAATCCGGATCGTCGGAAAATATGTCGACGAGAACAGCATCTGGGGCGCCGGCGTTCTCCTCTACATTGAGAACACAACCGGAGAAAACGTCATCGTAAGCTGCGACAATATGAGCATAAACGGGTTCATGGTAGAACCGGTATTTATAGCCGACGTGTATCAGCAGAAAATGTCACTGAGTAATCTCACAATCTTTCAGTCCGATCTCGACGACAACGGAATCAAGAGCATCGATGATATCGAGCTGACCTTCACTGTCAGTAACGCCTCCACATACTCAACCATCCTCACAACCGATCCGATCACCTTCTCCGCGAAGTAAGCGGGTCCTCCTCACACCGGTAACCGGGAACCAACGCCCGGATCACCGAAGCCAAGCCGTAATCCGGGTACCAACTGCCCGGGTTACGGTTACGGTCATTTCGGGCGATATCCGTCTGCCCGAAAACACCCGAAAAACTCGGCAAGTGATGGTTCCTCCCCGGCCCGCAGGTCCCTTCCTGCCTTTTCGCGATGCATCTCGAAAAATCAGGAACAGTTCAATTGACAATGAAAATAATACCTAGTAAAATAGTCAAGCGTATCTTTGCTTAGATGACGAGTCCTTCATCTATTCAAGACATTTGGAGAGATGGTCGAGTTGGTTTAAGGCACCGGTCTTGAAAACCGGCGAAGGTGAGAGCCTTCCGTGGGTTCGAATCCCACTCTCTCCGCCATCTATGCTATAATAGGCATATTCACTCAGCAGCCACGGAGAAGTACCCAAGAGGCTGAAGGGGAGGCTTTGCTAAAGCTTTAGGCGGGATTACCCGCGCGAGGGTTCGACTCCCTCCTTCTCCGCCATATGAAAACAGGGACTCACCTTTATGGTGGGGCCCTGTTTTCATGTTGAGGACTAGTAAGAGGGAGTCGAACCCTGAGAAGGCAGAAGGCGATGAGACGGGCGTCCTGTGGACGGCCGGACGACTTCTGCGGAGGAGCGGCAGCGACGACGGAAAAGCAAGCGAGCGCAGAGAGCTTGTGCGGGCTCCCTCCTTCTCCGCCAAAATTTGTCTGAAAACAAGCTTTTCAGACACCAGAAACACCGGAATACCAGGCATTTGCGCTGATTCCGGTGTTTTTTATTGATCCATTTATCCTGCTTAAACCGATCGGAAAATCAACGGAAAAGAGCAGAAAAGCATACAATTTGCGTCCAAAAAATAGATCTGCTTTCTAAACTCCCTGTATTCTGATTATTTCGGTGCGGCGGAGCCGCTGTGTTAATGCACAGTGTACCACGATGTTAATGAAATAAGACCAGCCTGTTAACGGGCAGAGCCACCGGTTTATGAGCCGATGACCCTGCCTTTTTCGTTTGCAGAGCAAGCGTTATTTGTTTTGAATACCCTTTCTCTTACGCATGGAATCTTCACCATCAATGACGATGGTGTAGGAATCATGGACAATTCGGTCGAGGATCGCGTCAGCGAGTGTGCTTTCTCCGATTTTTCCGTGCCAGCCTTTGGGTGAGAACTGTGAGGCGAAGATGGTGGATCCGCGTTTGTGTCGAATTTCGATAATCTCTAAAAGATCTCGTGCTTCGTGTTCTGAAAGCGGAATTAGCATCCACTCATCGAGAATCAGCAAGTCTACTTTCTTGTACTGACCGATTACCTTTTTGTACGTTCCTTCCCCTCTGGCAACTGCTAAATCATTCAGAAGTTCCGGTAATCGAATGTACTTAACCTTCAGAAAGTTTCTGCATGCTGCGATTCCCAGCGCACAAGCTATGTACGATTTTCCTGCTCCCGATGCTCCCAGGATAATCACGTTATGTTTCTCGTGAATGTAGTTGCAGGTAGACAGCCTTGCGAGGAGTGCTTTATCGAGTTTCCGGTCCGCATGGAATTCAATGTTTTCCATGCACGCTTCGCTGTCGGACACGCCTGCCGTTTGGACAAGTCGAAGTAATTTGTTGTTCTTACGCTTATTCCATTCGGAATCAACCAGAAGGCCGAATCTCTCTTCAAAGGAGAGCGCAGAAAAGGAATTGTCTTCTAATTGATCGCAAAAGGATTCTGCCATGACACTGAGTTTCATGTCGAGCAGTTTGGTTTTGGTTGTCTCATTCAACATGGGGAAGTCCTCCGTAATAAGCCGCGCCGCGCGTAAATCCGTAGTCTTCTGTATTCTTCGTTTTGGATGCTTCCGGTGCAGCCTCTTTTAGTTTGTCCTGCCCGGACTGTAAGATCGTGCTAATGTTCTTGTAACTGGGATTAGGGGTGTAACTAAGAGCCTTGGTACAGGCGGTTTCCAGTCGCTCAAGAGAATACTTGTCAGCCAGTTTGAGTAAAGCCATGCAGGCTCGGTATCCTTGCTGTTCCACCTTATGTGTGTGCAGAATGGAACCGACAACGACTTCTGTGCTTGGACCAACATGCTGCGCCCAACGAATAAATCGTTCCGCATTCCACTGCAAATATTGCTGGTGCTCCTGCGGCATATGTTCCGTCACGGTACTGTATTGACCCTCTCTGCCATGAATTCTTGGATGGGAGCAGATTCGGTGATTATGGAAGAAGACTTCAATAATATGAGTGGTTACACGGACATCTACCTGATGACGGATATACTCATACGGTACGGAATAGAACATTTTGTCTACGGATATGTGATAATTGAACTGGACAGTGGCAACCTTCCAGGTGGCCAACTCGTACGGGGAAATCGGCAAGGGCTGCAGCAGTAATTTTTCTTCTTCCAGGAAGGTGCTGAGCCGACTGCCGGTTTTCTTTTGAAAGGGTTTCCGATTGAAGATATCCAGTTTTTCTCGCATGGCGTCATTTAGTTCCTGTACACTAAAGAACTTTTCATTACGCAAAGCACTCAAAATCCAAGTGGAAATAACACCGACGGTTCCTTCTACGCTTGCCTTATCCTTTGGTTTTCTGACGCGCGCGGGAATAACGGCGGTGCCATAGTGTTCAGCCATTTCGTGATAGGTTTTGTTAATAACCGGCGTATACCAGGATGGTTTTGTCACGCCTGTTTTGAGATTATCCGGAATCAGCAGCCGTGTTACGCCGCCAAAAAAGGCATAGGCGTGTACGTGTGCTGTAATCCAACATTCCAAATCCTGTGAGGAAAAAGCTTCTACATAGGCATACTTGCTGCTGGAAAGAACCGCAACAAAGACGTATGCGTCATTGCTGTCTCCGGTATCCCGGTCAACCCAATGTGCAACTTGACCGGCCCAATCGACTTCCATCTGCTCGCCGGGTTTACGATGAATATGCATGGTGGCTTTGGTTGTTGAAGCGTACTGACGATAGTGATTACAAAACTGCGTGTACATAAGTGGGATTTCTTGATTTTGCCGACAACTTTCACAGTATTCGTGCCACAGCAGAGTGAGGGTCACTCCGCTTTTGGCCATCTCCTTGTGAATGTGTTCACAGTCCGGAGTCCGCCGTAAGGATTCTTGTGGCTGCCGCTCCGGAAAGAGCAGAATCTCCAGCTCGGGATTTGTCCGGCTGCTGATTTTGCCCTCGTCCAGCTGCATCTGTTCTGCTCGCTGAAAGACATTGGCAACGGTGTTTCGGGCGCAGCCGCAGCTGACGGCAACGCTCCTTTGGCTGATTCCCTGGCTTTTTAAGCGCAGGATTTCTCGATAATCGGTCATGAAAATGACCTCCTGTATTTATTTGCGAGCCTATTCGGCATCACATAACTCCAGTGTACTGGAATCTAAATACGGGTGGTCTTCGCAATTAACATCGTGGCTCTCTTTGATTAACAGGGTGGCTCAAACTCATTAACATCGTTGCTCAAAATGCGGTAACATATTCATATTCCAGCGATCAGAGCCGTAACACCAGCCAGTGAGGTAGCGCGCTTCAGGTTATACACCAGAAAGCATAACCCCAGCGCTTCTGTGGCTTTTTCTTTGCTCCGGCACAGCAGATAATGTGCATCGTAGTACCATTTGACGGTTCTGAACGGATGCTCAGATAAACATTTAGGGACCGCAAGGATCTTGGGATCACTTTTGAATCGCAGCTGCACCTTCCGTTTTTCAAGATCTTTTCGATCCATTGTGTGATTGTTGCTTCAGCGATACCAGAAAGTTCATCCAATTCTCGCGGTCTACCTTTCCACTTTCATAGCTACGATCAACTCTCGTTGCCCATCTTTATTGGCGGTCATCACCACAAAAATAGTGACATCCTCGTACAATCTACCTCAATTGCACTTGAGGCAAATTCCGTCAAGATATATGGGTACCAAATGACAAGCCGCCTTTCATGTATTACATTCTAATAATAAGCGCTCCGGTAGCCCAATATACCAAAGACAAAACAAAGCTTACAATCTCCATACGCCCATACAACTTACGTCTGATGCAGCAAATTGCATAAATAATAAACCCAATTGAAGCTATGACAACTCCAATTTGAATTGCTCTATACTCTTTAACAATCGGTGCATGTGTATATGTTATTTCTATATCTTCTTTTTCTTCATTGCTACCGTGTTCCGGTAAATATTCTATAAACCTGTTTTCAGGACTTTCTATTTGATAGTGTAACGAAAATAATAAAAAAGCAGTCGAAATTAGCAAGAATATCAATAGAAGAATCATCATAACTTTACTGTTTTGTTTATTCATATTATTATGTCTCCCAATAAATTTCACCAATAATCTCATAAGTTACTTCGTTATCACTATTTCTGTAATATCTAAGTAAACCCTGCCTATCTTCATCAGTCGTATATTCATGAATAGTCCAATGTTCCCCGATAAAACTTCTTGAATATAGTGGATATTTCTGAAAGTACGCGGCAAAAGGAAAGTTGCCATGAAACGAATTTTCTACCCAACAATATTCAAACGTTGACGTGCCATCCCATGCATACACTTCAGAAACAAAATTGTTTTCTATTATCCCTTTTGCAATATTTGAAGTATAATCTCCAAGCTGTCCTCCAAAACACGCGGACACTCTAACAACATCGATTTTTTTATCCTTTAACTCACTTATAATACTAAAGTCACTACCTGCAACAAAGCAACTAAGTTCATCTGATATTGTGCTATCCGCTAACCATAAAACATAGTGATTCTGACTTGTTATAAACTGTCCATGACTAACGATGTCAACTTCTTTAATTTTATAGTATTCTTTCCCCCCAACCATACCCATACTATCCCAGGCATTTATAAATGATTCATATATGTCTGTATATATAATATCACATTTAATTCCCAAAGAAGTTAAATAACTATACCTCAAGTTTGCTTCATTTTCTAACGCCATCGGAAAGTGATCCAAATCACAATTACCATAAATAATATAAGCTATTTGATCATTTTCTATGTTCGGTCTAGCATCTTTACCATCGTTTGAGTCATCATAATCGGAATCCGGATTATTAGGATCCGATTTCGGAACAGATATAA
>CAZTXQ010000008.1:0-5000 GCA_964617375.1 uncultured Mageeibacillus sp.
ATCTGCAATGCAGAATAATACCGTAGTAAAAATAACTAGTTCTAATCATGAATGATCTTGGTAACACTTGGTCTGATTGTCTTCCAAATATCATAATTGTCATTCGTCTGACTTCCAGATTCCAATAATTCTTTCATAGCCTGCCAGTCTTTAAGAAACTGGATAAGGCTCTTATCTTCAAAGAAAATACCAGGTTCTCCGTTTAGGTCTCTTAATTTCACATCAAACACTTAGAAGAATTTGCAAACACAGTAGAAAGGGGAGAAAATATTACAGCTGGAAACTCCTTTAGAAGTTTCCTATCAACATTGGGACAGTTGCTATTATCCTTTAAGGAAATGGTTCAGGAAGGTTTCTGCTGGTTTCCACGATTGATGAGATGGAATACAAGCAAAGGAGAAGTTACTCCTGTATTTCGGGATGATCCGGGTGGATATAATTACAAGTTGGAAGCATTTCGCAATGTAGACACAAAGGCGATATACAGGGCGGAGAATTTAAAGGATGAGATTTGTTCAGAGAATCGGATTGGGACGTTGGATCAGTTGGCCGAGAATATAGATGTGGTAGAACAGCAGATGAAAGTAATGCAGGATGAGATTTACAGGAGGTATAGAAGAATGTAAAAAAAAAGTAAAGTACCTCAGGAAAAAATCTGGGGTATTTTAGCATAAGATTGCATATCTGTATTTTTAAAAGTTGACATATTTTCGCAACATATATACAATAGTGTTAACAACATGCTTTATAATGATGTAGAGAAGGAGGAATCTTATGTTTAACGTAAATGAATTATTAGACGAAGCTGTGAAAGAAACTGAAAATTTGGATGAGGATGAGATATTCTTAGTGAAGGATTTGTTTAAGGGATATGTCTGGAATAGAATTGCAGTGAAGGACAGACTTCTATTAGGAACTTTGTTCTTGAATTATGTAAATCAAGGGAACAGTCATCTTTATGCAATTGAAAAAACATCATCTCACCAGCAACAGTATAAAAAACAAGATAATTTCATAGGAACCTCAATTTGAGTTTTTGCTGATAGATATGTAGTTAATATGTATAACATTTATTAAGAAAGGAAGGGAAAATATTTGAGTGTATTAATTTCTAAATTCAAAGAAGTATTATCATCCGTAATTCCAATTACAATAATTGTGTTAATACTGAATTATACGTTAACTCCTCTTGAAACACCAATATTTATAAGGTTTTTGATTGGTGCTTTATTTCTTATAATTGGTTTAACAATATTTCTAATTGGAGTTGATATTGGAATTACACCAATAGGAAATAATATGGGCGGAGCGTTTGCTAAGACTAATAAATTGTGGTTAGTAGTAATTGCTGGCTTAATACTTGGTTTTTTTATATCAGTTGCAGAACCAGATCTTCATATTTTAGCAGGACAGGTTGATTCCGTTTCGTCAGGTTTAATATCAAGAGGAAGTATCGTAGTGATTGTATCTATAGGGATAGCAATCATGCTTGCGGTAGGGCTAGGTAGAATCGTTTACAATTTTCCATTATACAAATTATTAACAATAATATACAGCATCATTTTCATACTTGCTTGCATAACCTCACGTGAGTTTTTGGCAATATCATTTGATGCCTCGGGTGCAACAACCGGAGCATTGACAGTACCTTTTATTCTGGCACTGGCAATTGGTGTTTCAAAATTAAAAAAAGATAGTAAAGCATCAGAAAAAGATAGTTTTGGGCTAGTAGCCATTGCATCAACAGGAGCGATTATATCTGTATTGATTATGAGCATTATATCAAAAACGGATGAAATCACGGGGAATCTTGAAGCAGATGAAATTTCCGAATCTATTATAGCGCCATTTATTCATGAATTTTCTAAAGTAGGGACTGAAGTAATTATAGCATTACTCCCTATCTTAGTATTATTTCTTGCTTTTCAAAAAATATCTTTTAAATTGCCAAAGAGAGAGGTGAGAAAGATCTTATTTGGTGTACTGTTTACATTTATAGGATTGGTTATATTTTTAGTTGGTGTAAATGCTGGATTTATGGATGCTGGAAGTATCATAGGATATAGTATAGCTACATTAGATAATAAAATTTATGTTATACTTGTTGGTTTTATACTCGGTGTGGTAACAATACTTGCAGAACCAGCAGTTTATGTATTGACACATCAGATTGAGGGTATTACTAGCGGATATGTAAAGAGAAGTGTTGTTATGTTTGCTTTGGCAATAGGTGTCGGTATAGCGGTTGCGTTATCTGTGATACGTATACTAATTCCAGAGTTGCAACTATGGCAATATCTTCTTCCTGGATATTTATTATCAATTGCATTGAGTTATTTTGCACCAAAACTATTCGTAGGTATAGCATTTGACTCTGGGGGAGTTGCGTCAGGACCCATGACGGCTACATTTATATTGGCATATACACAGGGAGCCGCAGAAGCAGTGGAAGGAGCAAACGTTTTAGTGGATGGATTTGGTGTAATAGCTATGGTTGCTATGACACCGTTAATAGCGTTGCAAATTTTAGGATTAATTTTTAAGATTAAGTCTAAGAAAGGGAGATTTGAAAATAATGGACAGTAAAACAGAGATTATGGAGATGGAGTTAATATGTGTAATAGTTAATTTAGGTACGGGAAGTAAGCTATTAAAAACATTCAAAAAACATGGAATTTGTGGTGGAACTGTAACATTAGCAAGAGGAACCGCAAACAACCGCATATGGGATTATTTAGGTCTTTCTGATATAGGAAAAGAAATTATATATATGGTTGCAGATAAAGAAACTGCGTATCGAGTGTTGGATATAGTTAATCTTGAATATAAGTTTGATAAGCCAAACCATGGGATTGCATTTACAACATCCATTTGTGGTACTGCTGGAATGAGAAAGTGTAAATGTGATAATGTGAAAATTGAGAGAGGTGAAGATAATATGATGTATCAGGTAATTACTATCATTGTTGACAAAGGAAAAGCCGAAGATGTTATAGAGGCAGCAATTACGGCAGGCTCCAAAGGAGGTACCATTATTAATGGAAGAGGTTCAGGAATTCACGAAACAAGTAAATTGTTTTCCATGGATGTTGAACCAGAAAAGGAAATTGTAATTATAGTTTCAGAAGTAGATATGACAGAGTCTATAATATCTGTAATAAGAGAAAAATTAAAGATTGATGAACCCGGAAAAGGTATTATTTATGTTCAGGATATAAACAAGACATATGGTATTTTCAAATAAAATGCATCTATATTATCAGTTGTTGGCAGATACTGCATAAATGGGACTCACAATAATCCTGATAACAGAGAAGTTTTGAGACGTAATAAAATGCTCTAGGTGTGAAACGTGTGTGCAACATTGATTATTACAAAGCTTGTATTTTCGGGCTTTTCAAGTTCTCAAACAGTTCTCAAAGAGAAGAACTTCTGCCGGAAAGCACTTTGTCACGGAACAAGCGTAAATTCTGCCTTGCTTAGCAAAGTTGATGAAAAGTGGTGTTATCTGATTTAGCTATTCCGATATATCACTATGCGAGAAATAGCGGTATTATAATACTTATTAAGAAAAGCATCCAAATCAAGAACGATAGGAGGGCGATGGTATGCGAGTTCACCGCCTGATTATGGCAATACTTATAGCGGGTCTTTTGTTGTGTACGGCAGCATGCGCTTCTTCGACTGCAAAATCTGTCCCGAACGGTTCCTGGGACGAGGATATCGGATATGCATATTTCAAGGGATATTCGGAAGACGATGTCGCCTACGACGGTGCGGGTGTCTATTATGTGAAAAACCAGATCCTGGTATCAGCCGGAAAGGACCTGACCTTTAAGGATGTCAGCGAAATAGTTTTCAAGTATAATGCCGAAATTGTCGGCTATCTGGAAATGGCGAATCAATATCAGATTGAAACACGGACGGATGTCACAATGGAAGAACTGAACCGGATCATTGCTGAGTTGAATGAGAACCCGGATATATCACTGGCTTCTCTGAACACGGCGTCGGGTGTGCAGTCTCAAGGGGACGGCGTGAAAACGAAAACGTCATATAGAACACCTAAAACTCCGATATCGCTTGAGGGTTACGAGCCGTGTGCCATTCTGTACATTACTTCCGGAGGAATTTATGGTGGCGCTAATTATTCGGGTGTTTTATTCTATGCGGACGGGAGTGCAGTTCGATTTGAATCTCCTTCTGATGCTTATGACAATAATATTAATGAGGATAAACTTGTTTCCGATCCGGAGTCGTTGGCTGTGATTACACCCTTGCAATCTCCAGACATGGAGACAGTTGACGATATATTCTCTTTGCTTAAAGATGTTAATCCAAATGCAGCAACAAGGGATACAGAAGAAATACCAACGGAGAGTAAAACAACGGGTGAATTGTACATGGATTATGATCTTTGGGGTTACTATGTAAATTCAGAAGGAGAGTATCAGCGCTTGCTGCTTGATTCAAAAGGGAATTTTTTCAGTAGTCTTTTGGATCCAAACTCAAATAAGATATGCACATGGTTTTTCGAACAGCAGAGCGCATGGGACCTCGATGTATATGAACCGTAATTCCGATAATGGATACTCGCAGAAAGTAAAATTCAAAAAGCATAGAAGAAGCCGGTACGCATCTTGTTTAGGACATGTACCGACTTTCTTATTTTGCATTCGTCTGCTACCTGGAGCCGTTTCATTCATGATTCCGTCTTACTCTTTCGAACCGGTAAGTTCTGTCAACTCCCGATCGTCATACCGCAATCAGACCTTCTTCCGGACCGGAACCCAGATCTCACTGTAGTAGTTCTCATCCTCGGTTCCGTTCTTGTAATCGCTTGCGGGACTGTACATCTCGATGTTATAACCGCCTGCGATCTCGTAGTCACGGCTGTTGGGGAGCCATTCGGAGTAGATCTGCCTGTTCACGCGCTGCAGGGCCAGAGGCATTGCGCCCTTGCAGGGGAACACGGCCCAGGTGTGCTTGGGAATCGTACG
>CAZTXQ010000008.1:5100-9323 GCA_964617375.1 uncultured Mageeibacillus sp.
TTTCGAACAGCGGAGGGCGTGACGCCGTGAAAGCGAACAAATGCCTTGCCGAAGCTGTCGGGAGAATCGTATCCGTATTTCATCGCGATATCGATGACTTTTGCGTCCGTCGCAAGGAGCTCGCTGCCGGCAAGCGTGAGTCTGCGAAGGCGGATATACTCTCCGACCGTGATTCCGCAAAGAAGTGCAAATGCTCTCTGGAAATAGAAGCTTGATACGTGGGCCTGCGCCGCGATGTCCTCCGGGGGGAGTTCTTCGAGAAGATGATTCTCGATATAGTCTACTGCGTTGCCCATTCCTTCTATCCAGTTCATTGTCATGCCTCCTCGTTCTTGAGCTCTATTTTATTCGATGACGAAACGGATTGCCCGACATCTTGTGCGGAGTTTTGTCGATAGATGGATTCCTTTTATAGGATACAACAGTACTGAGTTTGTCAAATCACAATACTGTCGTTCTGCAGATGCTTTATCCTCCGAACTGAAAGGAGAACGGACGTTCCATGACATATTGGAAGGACTTTCCATCGTCACTCCAGTAAACATTGACAGTCGCCGTATAAGGTTCGTACGAGCTTTCAAAGCCGTCTTTGGATTCGCTGTTATACTGCCAGTATACGACGCCAAAATCTCCGGTTCCAGACATATACGCCTTCTCTGCTATGAGCACCGGCTTTGCACCCGGGATTTCTTCTACAGCATACAGGCCACCAAAAAGTCTTAGATAGTAATCACTCGCTATGTCTTCGTCGTGTCCTTCGGGAAAAGTAAGGAAATAGAGAATATCCGGTCCTTCCCGCTCGAAAAGCTGAGCGTTTACAACATTTGACGCAAGGAGTTCCCCTTTTGTCGTGTCAAATGA
Organism: uncultured Mageeibacillus sp.; assembly: GCA_964617375.1. Classification (GTDB taxonomy): domain Bacteria; phylum Bacillota; class Clostridia; order Saccharofermentanales; family Saccharofermentanaceae; genus Firm-13. The sequence continues at coordinate 5,962 of CAZTXQ010000008.1, forward strand.
ACCGAATGTGACATATAAGTTATCTATATATGCGGCCGGATCAGAATCCATTCCGGTTGATTCTGAGGGAGACAGGTAATAGAGAGTCTGATCTTCCGTTGCATAAGCAGGAGTAACTGCCGGTAATTCTACAAAATCCGGATCCGGATAATTCTCGCTGATTGTACAGCCATCGTTGCCGCGAGTAATTAGAACATTACCGGAAAGACTACGATCATATGAATATTCGGGCAGAGTATATTCTGTGACTATCATTTGTTCATCGAAAAACATCAGATCAAAATCTCCGGCTTGAAAAGGCGCATAACAGAGATTTTTTGTTCCGTAGACGGAGGTCATGATATAGGAGCGCGCGGAATCTGCGATCCTTTTATAGAGATAGTCCGGAATATCGTTATAAGGGGATTTCCCTATAAAAGATCGTACCGGGAAGTCGCTTATCTTGTAAGGATCGCTTCCGGACATGGAAAAGTATGCAGATCCGTCCGAATTGAATACGATTTGAGTCTGATCGATATTGAAGAATAAAGATTTCACTTCATAATTGCTTTCAAAGCCGTCGGGAAGAGACAGCTGCCTGGATACACCGTTGAAGCTTACTAAGAGGATTTCGCCTTCTAAAGTTTTCTTCATGTAATAGATGGTCCCGGCATCGTCGGAGATTGCGGCACAATAGCTGTCGGTATCAACGATGGTCGGAGTTTTACCGATCACAAGGGAGTAACAGGTGAGTGCGTCAGGATCGTCGACTTTATAGAACGTCGTATAGGATATAGAATCTCCGCATGGCGAAATCGTATAAAGACGACCGGCACCTCTTACAATAAGGCGGGATATGTCTGTAACGCAGTCATAATAGTAAAGATCACCGCCAATTCCGTGCTCGTATTTTGGAGTAACCAGATAGAGGATGGCACTCCCGTCGCCTGACAGATGGAAAGAATCAACATCGGATGCAATTTCGACTTGGGCCGTTCCGTCTGTATATACGAGACGTCCCGAACCATACGTATTACAGTCGAGCTGGATAGCCAGGGAAGAACCGTCCATAGCATATTCAACCTGACTGACTGGATACGATAAGGAACTGCTATACGAGTCAAAATGGGCTATTGTGCCGCTGATAAGAACCGGCTCTTTTCCATTGCCGATGACGGATATAGACGTTGCATTAGCTTCGATATACAGATTCTCCGCGTACATATTCGTCTGATTTCCCGACATGTCGAAGAAGATCTCCGGTGATTTGGTCGCTTCAGGCGATATGGCAGGCATTGTTGTCGTTTCGGACGCCGCCGCTGCAGCCGTTGCTGAAAGAGCGGACCCTGTACCGTTATCAGTAGTGGTTGCAGGCGGCGATTCCCTTGTTTGACCGCAGGATGCAGCCGCGGCCAGAAGAAGGGAAAGAAGGGCGATGACAAGACACTTCAAGGTGATTCGATTCATATCGGTTCCTCCCGTATAGGATTCAGCTGCGATCCAGTGTGAAAATCTTCACCCCATGAAGGCCGTCATCGGCAAAATAAACGTCTTCGGTGGGTGCCTCCGTTTCAAAGCTGTGCATGTTCTTGTAGTACACCAGACCCGCATCGCAGATGTCCATGTCATATACGCCTTTGTCGATTACGACGGGTTTCGCACCGGGAATATCTTCAACGCAGCATAAGGTAAAGGTGCCATCCTCAAGCCTGTCTTTTAAATAGTAGACATAGGAAGTGTCTCCGACGACCGTGGTATTCAGATCGTTAACATACGTATCGATTTTGACGGGTTCGTCGGATCCCCGGATCCTAAATAACTGTTCGATGTCGTTTCGATAATAAACGGTATCGCCCGCGGTAAGCAGGGCATACCAGATGTATTTATCATCCAGGATCTCTTGAGAGCATGCCGGATCGGCGAAATCCGATAGGAAAGTATATGTGTTTTGATTCGGATTGTCACTGGCATCGTGCGAATAATACAAGAGTGCTTTCCCGCCTTCCGACAGACAGCCTTCCGAATACTCGCTTACGGGAAAGAAAAATTCATTCAGATCCTGATCAAAATAACTCAGTATATTTCCGTTGCGGAAGAGAAGATTACATAGATTTTTATCGTCAACGAAGTAGGGAGCTATGGTTCGGCCGTTTATTTTTATCAGCCGCGCAAAAGAATCGTTCGCGTAAGATTCGGGATTTGTATCCACAACGTCACCGCCCGTGGCCCTGATCGGCTTTCCGCCGTTCATGGAAAAATAGTAAGTGCCGTTCATGGGAAAAACAACCTGTGTGCAGTCGCGATTGAACGTGAGGACCGATGTCTCAAGTGTGGCAGATTCGTCGAGAACGACGATGCTTCCGGAGTGGTTTACGCATAATTCTTTTGGGGTGTCACTGCCGTCATAATAATAGACGACGGAGCCGTCATCCGTGAGTGCCAGGGGATAACAGGAAGTGCCGATCTCCTTGGGTTCGCCACCGATAGAAGCGGCATAACAGAAATACTCTTTTCCCTTGGAGTAGCTGATATATTTTCCTGAAGGAGACAGGGCGAAGCATTCCGTTGCGTCTTCTGTAATCAGCGTAGATTCCTTGGTGCGATAATCCCACACAAAAAGATTGCCGTCACGGATATATGCAACCGTGCTGCCATCGCTGGAAATGCAGAAATATCCGGAACTAGCAGATATCTTATACGCTTCTGAACCGTCAAAACACATAAGATTTGAATTTGTACTGCCTTCTTCATGAACGAGAAAAACGATGGCCGTCTTGTCCATGGAATAAGCATAATCTTTTATCACGGCTGTTTCTTGAAAGGAGAAATTTGCAATTGGACTCCACATAGAGTAAATATCGGTATCTTTAAATATTCCGTCGATATAATAAGGAGAATTTTCTCCCCCGAAAATAACCGCGCCGTCCTCGTTGGCGAGATACGCCAGTTGATAAGCCGGCTTTTCCACATCGCTTTCCGTAAGATCAAATGTGTATTTTGCAAAAGGTACTTCGGTCGGAAGAGGGGAAGCGGTGCCCATCGAGATTATATCAGAAAGCGCAATTTCCTCTGCCGAATTTACGGAAGAACCGGATGAGTTTTCCGGATCTTTGATTGAGCAGGCGGATAGAACTCCGAACGCAAGGATGAGAATCAGAAAAACCAGAAGAGCCGGGAGACGGCCGCTTCCGGGGATTCCGGAAAGAACCTGATCAGGAGTATGGATCTTTCGAAGTATAGAAGAAACTCTCTTTTCAACAAATGTATCCTTACGTTTCCTTATCATATTCTACCCCCCGGAATCATTGATTCATTCACATGGTTGATTGCCCCGAACCGGTGCTTTTAGATGAATGTATGAATTAGATCGGATGAAACCAGGA
>CAZTXQ010000008.1:9423-27116 GCA_964617375.1 uncultured Mageeibacillus sp.
AAAAATATGTGGAACAATTAAATATGGATAAGCAGCTGAATGGAGGTTGTGCCATGAAGCAGTTATTTCTGGTTTCACAGGAAACGATATTGTTATGGATCCTTCTTATAGTTTTCCTGGTTTTTTTGGCTGTCAGGCAAATTAATAATCTATATCACTATATCAAGCCGTACCGGATCCAATCAAAGACGGAAGAGTGGCTTAAGCATCTCGAATCAACTCCCGGCGGTGAGAACAGCGAGAAGATGATGCGGAGACTTGCTAAGAAGCAGGTCCTCCGCCGGCGCAGGCACAGCACAGTTCTCAAGAATGCTCAGTGGAAAATTTACCTGAATCTTCAGTCTGTGCGCCGTCAGCTCAGCAAGACGCCGGCGAGGACGATTTCGACGATTCCCGCATCCCTTTGGATTTTCGACAATTACAATCTTCTTTACCGCGAGATTAAAAAGCTGCATGGAACAGGAGTTATGCGCGAGCTCTCCCAGCTTCCGAATCTTGAAACAGGATTGAAAAAGAGCTGCCCCCGTATTTACATTATTGCACGGGTGATTATTAATGCTACAAACAATCACCCGCAGGAGAACTCCATCATCACGCTGCTGAATGCATACCAGCTTGAGAAGGAGCTTACCTCAAAAGAGTTATGGTCTTTCGGAACCGTCATGAGCATCTGCCTTCTCGAAAAAGTCGTTAATGAAGCGGTCATTCTGACGCAGGGCATCAAGATCAAGATTCAGGCCGGGCAGGCTGCGGACCGTATAGCGGCCGCCGTTCGAAGCGGCAGCAAGAACCTTAACGAGCTGCTTGAAAAAGAAATTGCAAAGAATAAATACTTGAGTGATAAGTTTATCGCGTATTTTTTCTTTTGCCTCAGAAATATGTCGATTGATGAAACGGATGTTGTGAAATGGTTTTCGGAAGCGAATGACATGGATCAGGATGCCTATCTGCGGCTGATTGCCGAAATGGTAAACAAGGAAAGACAGATTGAGGCTATGGCAGAGTCGCGGATCAGTTCACTGATCATAAGTCTCAAGGAGATGTGGGAACTCAATTGGGAAGAGGCCTTCAAAAATGTCTCGAAAATAGAGGCGCTGCTGGAACTGGATCCTGACGGAATTTACGCATTGTCTGATGCCAATACCCGCGGCCGATATCGCATTCGTGTGGAAAAACTGGCTGCAAAATACAAATTGCGGGAATCAGCAGTGGCAGAAAAAGCACTGCAGCTTGCCAGAACGAAACATGTGGATCCCATGCTTACGCTGCCGAACCATGTCGGAACCTATTTGGTCGGAAATGGGTATTCTCTTCTCATTGACATACTGAAAAACAGACCTGTACGCCCTCTTACACCACATAATCACAAGCGGCTGCTGCGCGCCATTCTTTATCTGTCGGGGATATTTGCTGTCGCCGGCGGACTGCTCCTTTGGGTAAGCGTTACAACCGGTATTTTGCACTCTCAATATCCGCTGATTTCAATCTTTCTTCTCATACAGCTGGGAATTCTCTCCGTAGGTGTTGCGATCCATCTGATCAATACTGTTTTCACACGGCTGATCCATCCGCTGCCTCAGCTGGCAATGGATTTTTCGTTGGGAATCCCGGATGACTTCCGCACGTTCGTCGTCATGCCGGTCATTATCGGAAGTGCCTCAAGTGCGAGGACGTATGCCGCGCGACTCGAGAAATATTACCTTGCCAACAAAGATTCAAACTTGTATTTTGCCATACTGGGTGACTTAAAGGATGCCGATGCGAAGGATCTTGATGAGGATAATACAATCCTGGAGGCAGCGGAGGCTGCAATCCGCGAACTCAATGGCAGATACCCCGGCGCTTTTGTGCGATTCTCTTTGATACTTCGCGAACGTCAATGGAACGGGAAAGAGAAATGCTGGATGTGCTGGGAGCGAAAAAGAGGGAAGCTCGAAGAACTCAATGCAATGCTGTCCGGAGAGGAAGATATTGAATTTGACGTTCGCGTCGGTTCGCCGGAGATGTTTTCAAGCCTGCGTTATGTCATAACACTCGACGCGGACACTGATATGATTCGTGAGAGCGCGGCGAAACTCGTCGGAATTATGGCGCATCCGCTGAATTATCCTGTAATTGATGAGAAAAGCAGCCGGATCACAAGCGGGTATGCGATCGTTCAATCTGAGATCTGCTCAAGAGTTACGGACACCAATGCCAGCTTTTTCACACGGCTTTTTACCGGCGAATCAGGAATCGACAGCTATTCTACCGTCGTATCGGACTTGTATCAGGATACGTTTGACGAAGGTATTTTTGTCGGAAAAGGTATATACGATTTTCGTGTCATGCATCGTCTTCTGCGCGGTATGATCGCAAAGAACACAGTGTTGTCTCACGATTTGCTTGAGAGCAGTCTGACTAGGTGCGCTTTCGCAAGCGGGATCCGAATGCTTGATACGACACCGCCGAATGTGGCGGCTTTCGCCAAACGGGATCACCGGTGGATTCGCGGAGACTGGCAATTGCTTCCGTGGATTTTTAGCCGTTCGCGTATCAATCTCCTGTCGCGCTGGAAAATGATCGATAACCTGCGGCGGAGTCTGACACCGGTCGCCAGTGTTCTCTCCATATTGATTACGGTGTTCTTTTTCCCGCAGGATGCCTGGCTATGGATTCCTTTTGTACTCTTCTCCGATATCTGGCGCATTGTTGTCCGTATTGTAGGCCTCGTCTATCAGAAATTGTTGAATACATCTCTGCGCGTTGCATTTAAGATCCTTCTTGAACAATTCGTTACCATGATTACGCAGACTTCGTTTTTTATTATCCTGCTTCCCTTCAATGCTTTTCTGTCGCTGGACGCAATCACGCGTACGCTGTACCGCATATGGATCAGCCACCGAAACCTTCTGGAGTGGCAGACTTCGGAATCATCGGAGAAGAATCAGAAGGAAACTCTCGGAAGCTATATGATACTCATGGTGCCTGCATACGCGGCGGCCATTTTGCTGATCACCGCAACCGTTATGCTGGGGAAACCGCCGATGGCAGTATTCCATTATCTTCTTGCTGCCGCGTGGCTCGCCGCGCCGGTTGTCTCCTATGGCGCCAGCAAACCTGCCGTCCTTAAGGCGAAACAGAAAATAGGAACGGAAGATGCCAGGGAACTGCGCGTTCTCGCACGCAAAACATGGCGATTTTTCGAGGATTTCGCCACGGAGGAAAACAACTGGCTCTGCCCGGATAATTATCAACAGTATCCGGGACCCAGGCTCTCGGACAAGACATCTCCGACCAATATCGGTCTGCAGTTGATCAGTACTTTAAGCGCCTGTGATTTCGGGTTCATAAGCCTGCGCGAACTGATTGATCAATGTGAGAATGTCATGCGGACGCTGCAGAAATTGCCCAAGTGGAACGGGCATCTGTACAATTGGTACAATGTGAAAACACTGGAACTACTCATGCCGCATTATGTGTCAAGTGTTGACAGCGGCAACTTCCTCGCGTTTCTGATTACACTAAAGAACGGGCTGCAGGGTCTTGCCGAACAGCCGGTATTCCCGGACAGTATGCTTCTTGGAATAGGTGATACACTTGCGGCTGCAGGACTTGCTCCGGATTCGATGCCCGGATCGTTTGCTTCGCAGCAATCCCGCGATACATTGCTCGAGTTTCTGGCGGCGACATCGGAATCAACAAATACGGCGACGTACTGGCGTCACCGTATTGCGGCCCTTCATGACAGTCTTGCGGCGGATATGAAGGATCTTGAAGGACCTGACGGCTTGCATCCTGATCTGAGCATAAGGGAATTGTCGGATCAGGGTCAGCAGGGTGCGCGTATATGGATGGACAGAATTCATGGTATATGTGTGCAAATAGATGAGATAGTTCAATTAACGAATTTCAAAGTGCTTTATGATGCAAAACACAGTCTTTTTCATATCGGATATAATGTCGCAAATCAGACAGCCGATGCGGGATTCTATGACTTGCTCGCATCCGAAGCAAGAATTACCAGCTTTCTGGCAATCGCCAAAGGTGATGTCGCGCAGAAGAGCTGGTTTGCGCTTGGACGGCCGCTTACACTCGTTAAGGGCGTTCCGACCCTTGTTTCCTGGAGCGGCACCATGTTCGAATACTTAATGCCGAATTTGATCATGAAAACACCTTTTGGAACGAAACTCGGACGAAGCTGTACGGCGGCGGTACAGCTTCAGATGAAGCACGGTAAAAAGCAGCAAATCCCCTGGGGAATATCCGAATCACAGTATTTCCTTTTTGATACAGATTCGAATTATCAGTATGCCCCGTTTGGTATGCAATATCTTCGTCTGCAGTCGAGTATGAAACCAAGCAGGGTAGTAGCGCCCTACGCTACAGCCCTGGCACTCGGGACCAAGCGCGAGGAAGCTTTAAAGAATTTAGGCCGTCTTATGGAAATCGGCGCCGGAGGTGAATACGGATTGTATGAAGCGCTTGACTTTGGCCGGCCTGATTCGGTTAATATGAGGCCCTATTCGCTGGTTCAAAGCTTTATGGCCCATCACCAGGGGATGATTCTGGCGGCCATCAACAATTGCATGCATTCCAACATTCTTCAGAAGCGCTTCCACAATGACGCAATGGTCAAGTCAACAGCGGTTCTCCTGGAAGAAACGAGCACCGATATTCTTGTTTCTCTTGCACGGCGCGGCTACTCCATCAATCTCGAACTCGAGGACTTTGAAGAAGAGAAATTCGAGAACCGTTACTGTAATACCGTGAATCCGCAAATCCCGGTCGCACACGTCCTGTCCAACAACCATTACCTGCTGATGCTGACTTCGGGCGGACAAGGCTTCAGCAGCTGCGACAATGTCATGATGAATACCTGGCGTCCGGAATGTACCGGTTCGTCTCACGGAAACTTCGTCTATATCCGTAATCTTCATACGGATCAGATATGGAGCAACACATATTATCCGACATTTGCACATCCGGATGAATACAAGGTTGTGTTTGCTCCCGAGAAGGTGGAATATCACCGTAAAGACGGACTGATCAACACGGACACAGAGATTACTCTGTCGCCTATCGAGAATTTTGAGATCCGGAGAGTAACCATCACCAACCACAGTGACCGGAATACCGAGTTTGAGATGACAAGCTGCATGGAAGTTGTCAACGACTCTCATCTGGCGGAAGCCGTTCACCCGGCTTTTAACAAGATGTTTCTCGAATTGGAGTTTGTACCTGACCGTAATCTGTTAATTGCAAGCCGGCGTAAGAGATCCGAAGAAGACAAATTCGGATTTGTTATGCACATGGTGACATCGGAATCCGATTTCTCCCGAACCGTAGAGTACGATACGGATCGAAGATCTTTTATCGGCCGCGGAGGAACACAGACTATACCGCAGGCACTTAAAACGCGATTGCCTCTCCAGGGCCGTCCCGGATTTTCGCTTGATCCCATGATGAGTCTTCGGGTATTCGTTCAAGTGCCGGCCAAAAAATCGGTATCTGTCTGTTACATTACCGGTTATTGTCCGAGCAGATCAGAGGTATTTCGACTTAGCAATGATTTGCGCAAAGACTTACGCAGTGAGGATATTTTCCGTTTGGCACTGACCAGCAGCAAATTGGAAATGAAGTACCTGAATATCAATTCCCAACAGTTGAACGCGATCCAGTCACTGGTCGGTCCGCTCTTCTATCCATCCCGCTTTTTCCGCGATCACAACGACATTATCAGCAGAAATGAAAAAGGACAAAGCAGTCTATGGCGATTTGGTATATCCGGCGATTATCCTGTCATGCTTCTTCGCGTGAAAGACATGCGCGATATACTTGTTATCAAAGATGCGCTCCTCGCCTACGAATATCTTCGCCTTCAGACCGTAAATGTGGATCTGGTTATTATTGACGAGGAAGAGGAGGGCTACGGACAGCCGCTTTTCAACGCGATCATGGAACTTACCGGAACACAAAAAATCTATAATAACTTCCGGCAGAAACAAAGCCTGTTCGTTCTTCGGCGTCCTTATATCACAAAGGAAGAATCCGATCTGCTTTCCACCGTAGCGCGCGTTGTCATTAAAAGACAGACCGGGATTTATATGCCGGTTCGCGAAAAGCCGATTGGGAAAGAGGATCACAGCTGTGAGAGTATTCTGCTGTCTGCCGGTGATTCACTCTCTGAACCAAATGGGAACGCGAACTTTATCCCTCCGGTATCTCTGGAATTCTTTAACGGAATAGGAGGATTTGGCGCAGACGGACAGGAGTATGAGATGTGGCTCGGAACAGGCCGCAAGACACCGGCCCCGTGGATCAATGTCATTGCAAATGAGTCCTTTGGATTTCACGTGTCCGAGACAGGCGCCGGTTATACATGGGCCGGCAACAGCCGTGAGAACAAACTCACCGATTGGTCGAACGATCCGATTCTCGACACAGTCTCAGAGGCTGTATACATAAAGGATCTGGAGACGGGAGCTATTACCTCGCCGGCATCACTTCGTCCCGGAAGAGGACAGGTGTATCAGGTGCGTCACGGTTTCGGATACTCGGTTTTCGCACATGCCGAACTGGATCTGGAACAGACCATGACCCTTTTTGCCGCGGCGGAAGATCCCGTAAAGATCTGGCTGATCAGTATCAGGGATCACAGCGGACATGACAGGGATCTTTCGGTGACACTCTATGTCGAATGGGTATTGGGCGCATTGAAAGAGCAGTGTGCGCCGTATGTCGTAACTCAATACAATCCGAAGACACAGTTGTTCTCCGCGCGAAATGTATACGCGGAATATGAACAGCAGGATCCGGCCTTTATCTTCTCGAGTGAACCCATATCTTCGTTCACCGGTGATAAGAAAGGCTTTCTTGGTATTGGCCGCTCGATGAGTTATCCTTTAGGACTCGCTTCGCCGACACTCTCATGTGAAGTGGGAGCCTGCCTTGAACCTTGCGGAGCGATTCAGATGAAGATTCACCTTGCCGCGGGCGAGAGCAAGACGCTGATACTCGGACTGGGACAGACAAAGAACTTGTTTAAGGCAGAAGATATTGCCGATACGTTCAGGTCTGTCCGGAACGCGCAGCGTGAACTGGAACGGGTGCATGAGTACTGGAATACGACCCTTTCCCGTGTTCGTGTTAAAACAACTGACAGGGCGACGGATATACTGATGAACGGATGGCTCATATACCAGGTCATCAGCTGCCGCCTGCGTGCGAGGTCAGCCTTTTACCAATGCGGAGGAGCCTTCGGATTCAGGGATCAGCTTCAGGATGTTCTGGCGCTTCTGGATGTAGATGAGAACTTTGCCGCGAATCAAATACGGCTTTGCAGTGCGCATCAGTTTCCCGAAGGCGACGTGCAGCATTGGTGGCATCCGATTACAGGCGCGGGGGTCAGAACCCGCATATCGGACGACATGCTGTGGCTTCCCTACGTCACTGCGTCTTATGTGGAACACTCGGGCAAATCCGATATCCTGAATGAAGAGTTTTCCTATCTCGAAGGCGATACCCTGAAACCCCTTCAGGCTGAGATCATGTTTAAGGCCCGGGTGTCGGAGAAGACGGATACGATCTACCGGCATTGCCTGAAAGCGTTCGATCGGGCAAGCGTGTTCGGCACGAACGGACTTCCATTGATGGGCGGAGGAGACTGGAACGACGGTATGAACCGGGTTGGCATTGAAGGACAAGGCGAGAGTGTCTGGCTTGGATGGTTCTACTATGCTGCCGTAAAAAAATTCCTGCCGATGTGTCTCTTAATGGATGACCGGGAAAGCTATGACCGGCTGAACGGACTCGCCGAGGCGGTTCTGTCGCAGATTGAAGCGAATGCATGGGATGGGAAATGGTATCTTCGAGGCTTTTTTGATAACGGAAGCGCCCTTGGATCACATTCAAGCGAAGAGTGTCAGATCGACTCGGTCAGCCAGTCATGGTCGGCTATTTCCGGCGGAGGAGATCCGGCCCGCATTGCACAGGCATTGGACTCCGCGAAACACTATCTGGTTCATCAAGCGGACGGTGTCATACAATTGCTTACGCCTCCTTTTAATAAATCCATGCCGGATCCCGGCTATATTAAAGGTTACTTTCCCGGCATCCGCGAAAACGGCGGTCAATACACGCATGCCGCGATTTGGCTTGCCATGGCAAACGCCAAATCGGACAGGGGATGGGATGCACACGAACTTATGAATATGCTGAACCCGATTAAATCTACTTCAACCGTTAAGGATGTTGCCAGGTATGAGAAAGAACCGTATGTAATGAGTGCAGACATATATATGGGGGAGATGTTTACCGGCAAAGCGGGCTGGAGTTGGTATACCGGTTCGGCCGGATGGATGTACCAGTGTCTGTTGAATTCGATGCTGGGCATAGCCATCAGGGACGGCAGGCTCTTTATAACTCCGGCAGTCCCCGCACTTTACCCTGCATGGGAAGTCGATTGCCATTACGGTGAGACGTTGTACCGGATTTATGTTAAGAACGATTCGGGGCAGGGAGTATCCATATCCTCGATCACCGTAGACGGAATAACAGAAAAGAGCGGCAGCACACTGCTACTCGATGACGGGAAAATACATGACGTACGCGTGATAATGTCGCCAGACAAAAACTCAAATACCATATAATATGCTAATCATTGTGAATCTCGCGCATACAGGAATGCTACACTTCGTACAACAAAAATATAAAATAATAGTTTGACAAATACATAAAACAATAGTATAATATATTTATACCGTTATTGTTTGTTTGCGCTTTGTATTTACACTAGGCCGCAGGTAGGAAGAACGAGTTGTCCGTGTTTTGCATTCTGCATTTTGCTTTAATCAACGTTAAAGATATCTATATTGACTATTACTGGTTTTGCCGATTAGGAGGCAGATCGGTTCTTTCCAATGAACAATTCGGCGCTTTATCGTATAAATCAATCGGTAATTATTGTTGTTGCCTTCTTTGCTCCTGCAGAATTTACGCAGGATAGCCGGGATGGTGACGGCAGATAACAACATTCGTGACTTAAAAACATACAAGAAGTAGATGGACCTTCGCGGCAGGAATGCCGGAGGTGTGCTATTTATTGCGAGGTGAAGAGAATGGAACAGGATAAATATACCAATTCGACGGATCAGGACGAAAATCAATCCGGTAATCCCGACTCACAAAGCGAGAGCCGCACCACATGAACATCCACGGTTTACACGCTGCAGACGCCTCAAGAGCCGTCGGCCGTAGAAGGCACTCAGACAGAGACTCGAAGCGCTCAGTCGGAATCCCACCCGGCCAGACGTATCGTCGGCGTACTTTTTGGCGTGGTTGAAATTATTTTCGGATTGCGTCTATTACTGAAAATGTTTGGAGCAAATGCTGAAAATGCTGTGGTTAAGGTTCTATATGGTTTCACCGGCTTCTTTGTAAGAGTATTCGAAGGGATTTTCTCAAAGGTAATCATTAACGAAGACTCCGGTGCAGTCTTTGAGCCTGCAACCCTTATTATGATCGTCGTCATCGCAATTATTGCATTGGTGGTACTGAAACTGATGAAGACTCGTACGGGAAGCCGTGTAGTGAAAACGAATTATACAGGACCTGCGGGACAGAGCGGTCAACAAAAGTAATTTCTCCTGATTCTATTTGCGGATCAATCTTGTAAAGGAAGGAAATATTCTTCGTACAAGAAAGATTGAGGTACAGGTTATGAAGTTTACAGCGAGCACGATTGTATCAAATTCTGACATGATCAAGAACTACAAGAGCTGCCGGATGAAAGCAGACAGTTTCGGTAAAATCATCATTTTGAAGAACAATCAACCGGATGCCGTTCTGTTTTCAATAACGGAATATGAAAGATTGTCGGGTCTGATTGAGTACGCAGAAGGAATCAGTGAGCAGGAGATCAACAGAGCAGTGGAGTTGCTGTCGAACGCAATTACACATTAAGAGAAAGAAGGACATTACAATGATTATTCGTGAAATGTTTGAAATGATTGGCAAGGAAAAGAGAAGAAAACAAAGGATCCAGAACGCTAAGACACTCGCCATCGGCATAAGTGCCGCGGCGGCGGCGGGACTCGCTGCAGGAATTCTTTTTGCTCCCAAATCCGGAAAAGAGACAAGAAATGATATAAAAGAGAAGACCAAAGAAGTGGTCGAGAACACGAAAGAAGCCGTCACCAAGAATGCCAAAGCAATGAAAGAGTCCGCTGCCGAGGCCGTTCAGGGCATCAGTAATGTTCTTAAAGATGCGCATGAAAAAAAGACCGCTGTCGATGAGGATCTGAAAGAAGGAGGTCGTGAAGCGGCGAAAGTGATTCACGAGACCTCTGAGAAGATTGCAGAAGACCTGAAACATTCCGATAAGTGAGGGATGAATTATGATCATTCAATTTACAGTTCAGGATCTTCTGATGTTTCTGGGATTCACACTGCTTGCCGTAATCGGTATTCTTCTTATTCTCATTCTCTGGAAAGCAAATAAAGTGATGGGTACTTTTCGCGCACTCATAGATTCCAATCGGGATGGACTCCAGAAATCGATCGGGAGTTTGCCCGGAATCATTGAAAACGCGGATCATATCACTCAAAACATGAGAGTTACCACGGACCAGCTGAGCCTGTCCGGACCTGTGATTCTTAAGGATGCGGAATTCATATCCGGTGCAGCCAAAGAAGGCGTGAAAACGGCCAGTGAGGCTATTGTAAATGTAAGTACAGGTGTCAGTGATACGGTGGATGCGATCAGGCTGGATGTCTCAGGATTTGCAGACTACTTCCATATAGCCGCCGAGATTATTAAAATCATCATTCACGCCTTTTCTTCGAAGAAGTAATTACCAAGCACGTTTTAATGACCAAAGGTATATCTTGGAAAGGATGACAGCTTATGTTATGGACGATTGCGATTATTTTACTGATTCTGTGGATTCTTGGTCTGGTTACATCCACAACATTCGGAGGCCTGGTCCATATTCTGATCGTGATTGCCGTTATTCTGGTAATTTTGCAGTTGGTAAGAGGCAGACGGGCAAAATGATACCGAAAGATACAAAGAAACAATGATCAAATGGAGGAAGCTATATGAGTAACAAGAATGATAAACTGGACAATTCCAAAGAAAAGATCGCTGGAAAAACAAAGGAAGTCATCGGGAAAATCACAGGAAACGAACAGCTGGAACTGAAAGGTAAACTCCAGACCTCGAAAGCGAATTTCAAGGAGAAGACGAATATCGGGGACAACGTGGAGAAGGTGAAAGAGAACATCGCAGGTACAATCAATGACATGATGGATAAGAAGCATGCCAAGCACGGCAAGAAGTAATATCGGAACAGAATATCCGCACGAAAGGGTCGAAGGGAATTGTAAAGTTTCTTCGGCCCTTTTTTTTACGAGAATTTATACGTGGGCAGCGTCATAATCCCTTATCGAATAATTTGCGGGAAAAACAGTTGACAAATGAATAGTTCGAGAGCAGAATTAAAAATAGTTCGATGAGCGAATTAAAACGCTGCGGGAAAGAGTGATTATGGACAAGGAGACTTTGGAGGACTACATCTTCCGGTATATCGATAAAGTGAAGATTCTGGTATCTCCCGAGACCTGGCAGAATCTTCTCCTGGATTGTACGAAAGATGAGATATTCATCTTGCTCTTCCTGTACCGCAAGGGCGAAGTGAACATGAGTATGATCGCAGATTATATCCATGTTCCGCTGAACACGGCAACGGGTATCGTCGGTCGGATGGAGAAGAAGAAACTTGTCGAACGATATCACAGCAAGGACGATAAAAGGATTGTGAAAGTTGCCGTTACCGGGGAGGGCACCCGGTATATCGGAAACATTCTTAAAGAAATAATGCGATATGTCAGCGTCATTATGGAAAGCCTTTCACCGGAAGAGATACAGACGTTTTTTCAGACCGTCAACAAAATTACGGATGCCTTGGCGGAAGCGGGACAGAAGGAACAGGACGCAGAAGTTAAAGTCAAAAAGATCATGATCGAATGAAGAATCAGGCCGCATCCGGATGGAACGGCCTCATATTCGGGGATATACTTCGAGAAGCGAATAATTCATACAGTGAACAATAAAAGGAGACAGTCAAATGGAGAGAATCATTTTTTTCACAGGAAAAGGCGGAGTCGGCAAGTCAAGTGTGGCTGCGGCACACGCCAGGAAATCGGCGCTGCAAGGCAAGAAGACGCTCTTGATCAGTACGGATATGGCCCACAACCTCGGAGATATTTTCGAGAAGAAGATCGGCAGAAACGAAGTCGAGGTCGCTCCGAATCTCTACGCGATCGAACTGGATCCGGAATATATTCTGGAAAACGATTTTGCGGATCTGCAGGTCGCCATAAAAAACATGTTTGCATCGAAGGGCCTCGGGAATCTTCAGAACAGCAAACAGATGATGATGCCGGGAATGGAGGAACTTTTCTCGCTTTTGAAGATCCTGGATTTCTACGAGAAGGGGGAATATGACCGGATCATCGCGGATTGCGCTCCTACGGGCGAGACACTTTCGCTCCTCAAATTTCCCGAGCTCTTAAGCTGGTATATGGAGAAATTCTTCCCCTTGGGCAAAGTGGCTATGAGAGTCCTGGCGCCCGTATCCAAACAGCTCTGGAAAATCGAACTCCCCGACAAGCACGCAATGACGGACATCGAGAAGTTGTACTTGAGGCTGAATGAGCTTCAGGAGCTCCTGAAGGATAACCGCATTACGTCCATACGGATTGTGACATTGCCTGAGAAGATGGTAGTGGAGGAGACAAAGAGAAATTATATGTATATGAACCTCTTCGGCTATCTCGTTGACGGCGTCTATATCAACCGTGTGCTTCCCCAAGATGTTGACAACGCCTTTTTTACCGAATGGATGGATATCCAGAAAAAGTACATCGAGGAGCTAGAGGACAACTTTGCCGATGTACCGGTGATAAGAATCCCGTGGTACGAATCGGAAGTCTGCGGAATGGATGCGATTGACAGGATCTGCAGCGGGATTCTGACCGGAGACGACCTTTTCGATGTAAACAGCAAGCGAACCAACGAGAAATTCGAAAAGAACGATGACGGCTATCTCTTAAGTATCTTCCTGCCCTTCGTCTCGAAGGAAAAGCTCGACATGCATCAGGCAGACGCGGATATCATCATCCGGATCGGCAATTTCAAGAGGAATATTCCGATACCGACCACGCTTCGGAACTATCAAATCACATCGGCGAAACTGAAGGATGCGGAGCTTAAGATCCAGTTTTCGGAAAAGGAAGGATGAGTACAATGCTGAACCATGAATTCGCGGAGAAAATGATCAAAGCCAAGCAATTGGAAATGGAGGCAATCGGCTGCCTGATGCCGGAACCGGTCAGAATGCATATCGACGTCATCAACAAGGAACTCAAAGATATGGCTAAAGAGATGATTGTATGCTGCTGCACCGGAAGTGAATCCAAGGGTGAGCCGACGGAGAAACACAAGACGAGCAAAGTCGATATAGAGTAAGTCAGGCGTTTCAATCTGGAAATTTGAAGGAGTAGAATTGTATGAGAATCATTTTATATACGGGAAAAGGCGGAGTCGGGAAGACGACGGTTGCGGCAGCGACGGCATGCAAGCTGGCACAAGACGGTAAAAAGGTGCTCATTATGAGCACGGATCAGGCGCACAGTCTGGCGGACTCCTTTGAGATGCCAATTGGAAATGAAGAGACAGAAATCGCTGACAACTTATATGCCATGGAAATAGACGCGGTCCGTGAAAGCGAACTGGCCTGGGGAAAGATGAAGAGCTACTTCAAGGAATTGCTTTCCGCGCGCTCGGGAAACGGTATTGAGACGGAAGAACTCCTGGTATTTCCCGGTCTGGAAGAGCTTTTCTCGCTCTTGAAAATCGTCGAAATCAACGAAGAGGGAAAATACGATGTCCTGATCGTGGACTGCGCGCCTACGGGTGAGACACTGGCGCTCCTCAAGTTCCCGGAAATGTTCGGCAGCTTTATCGAATCCGTTTTGCCGATGAAGAGAAAAGCGCTTAAGGTTGCCGGCCCGGCCGTGTCCCGCATAACAAAAATACCGATGCCGGAAGACTCCATTTTCGATCAGATCACGGAGCTTACACATCAGTTGGATAAGATGCAGCAGATCATGAGTGATAAAGAACACGTAAGCCTTCGTATCGTGACAACTCCGGAGCGCATTGTTATTAAGGAATCCAAGCGGAATTATACCTGGCTTCATCTCTATGACTTCAATGTCGATGCCGTTATCGTGAATAAAGTTTACCCGGAACAGGCACTCGAAGGATACTTTGCGAAGTGGATGGAGCTGCAGGCGCAGGGCATGAAAGAGATCCGCGAGAGCTTTGCTCCGGTCCCCGTTTTTCATCTGGACTTTAACCGGACGGAAATTAAGACAATTCCCATTCTGTCCGAAGCGGCGGAAGAGATCTTTGATGGTTCCGATCCTTCCAAAGTATTCTTCTGCGCGAAAATATTCGAGATCGAGGAAGAGGCGGGCGGCTATCTCTTCCGGATCTTCCTGCCATTTGCCGAGAAGCAGGATATGGAGCTGACACAGTCCGGCGGCGAGATCCTTCTCGGCATTGAGAACGAGAGACGGCGGATCACACTACCGGATATTATTCGAAACAAAGAAGTCGGACGGGCCAAGTTCGAAGAGGGCGCGCTTGAAATTCATATGGTTTAAACTGCGTGATCCGAATTTGCGGTATTGACGCGAGAAGAAATAGATGTTATAAAAGAGAAAAATCGGGTTCGACCTGATTTCTTCGGAAGGAAACATATCGGATGAGGATAATGGTTCCCAAAACTGCTATGATGGATAAGATGATGTGCATGTGTACCGGCATGAGCCGTTTAGCGTACATAGCGTTCTGACTCGCCCATAGCATGTCCAAAGCAGGTTACAATGTTATTTGGAAGGCAGGAAGCAGCGGGTTTCCTGCCTTTATTTTTTTCATAGGAGCTTCTTTATGATTGAGATCAAGAAATTGAATAAGTCCTTCCAGACGGCAAACGGGACGATCGTTGCCTTAAGCGACATCAACCTTACCATAGAGGACGGAGAGGTTTTCGGAATCATCGGGCTGTCCGGTGCCGGCAAGAGTACGCTGGTCCGCTGCATCAATCTTCTTGAATCCCCGACAAGCGGAGAAGTGATTCTGGACGGCAAAAGTCTTACGGATCTGCCGCGAAAAGAGCTGCTGAAGACAAGGCAGTCGATCGGCATGATTTTTCAGGGCTTTAATCTTCTGACGCAAAGGAATATCCTGCAGAACGTCTGTTAT
This sequence comes from uncultured Mageeibacillus sp., assembly GCA_964617375.1. Classification (GTDB taxonomy): domain Bacteria; phylum Bacillota; class Clostridia; order Saccharofermentanales; family Saccharofermentanaceae; genus Firm-13. Next base: position 24,737 of record CAZTXQ010000008.1, read on the forward strand.
CCGCTGGAAATTGCCGGCGTCAAAAAGCAGGATGCGGTTAAGCGTGCCAAAGAACTGCTCGAAATTGTAGGGCTTGCCGACAGAATGAAATCCTATCCGTCGCAGCTTTCCGGCGGGCAGAAGCAGCGTGTCGCCATTGCCCGGGCACTTGCGACAAACCCGAAATATATCCTTTGCGATGAGGCGACCAGTGCGCTCGATCCCAATACGACGCAATCCATTCTGGATCTCTTGAAGGAGATCAACCGGACGATGGGTGTTACCGTCATCGTCATTACCCATGAAATGAAGGTTATTGACCAGATCTGCGACCGTGTCGCAGTAATCGACAACAGCCGGATTGCGGAATACGGGCTTGTCAGCGACGTATTTACGAATCCGCAGTCGAAAATCGCAAAGGAACTGATCCTCCCGAAGGCGAATTCGACGGAATCCGTTGTCGGGGAGAAGAGACTTCGCATCATTTTCGACGGTGAAGCCTCGAGCAAACCGGTCATTGCCAATCTGGTTCTGGACTGTCAGGTGCCCGTCAACATTATGTTTGCGGATACCCGTGATATTGACGGACGCGCTTACGGACAGATGCTTCTGCAGCTTCCCGACGATGCGCGCCAGCAGGAACGGGTCCTTTCCTATCTGAAGACCAATAAGATCACCTTTTCGCAGGAGGAATAAATATGTTTTCCGAGATGTTTCACAAACTTTGGGCGAATGGGGTCATCCAGATGGGAATCTGGGAGACGATCTATATGACGTTTATTTCTACCGTGTTCTCCTACGGTATCGGGCTGCCGCTGGGACTTCTTCTGGCCGTCACCGATAAGGATGGAATTCGCCCCAAGCCCGTACTGAACCGGGCCGTCGGAATCGCTGTGAATATTTTCCGCAGTATTCCGTTTGTTATCCTGATGGTAGCCATGCTTCCCGTCGCAAAATTCGTCGTCGGAACGAGCCTCGGCAATCAGGCCATGATCGTAACCCTCGTCATTGCGGCAGCTCCCTATGTCGCCCGCATGGTCGAATCTTCCATCAAGGAAGTGGATGCCGGTGTGATCGAGGCGGCACAGGCGATGGGAACATCATCCTTCAAGATCGTTTACAAGGTTCTTATTCCCGAAGCCAAACCCTCACTGATCATCGGATCGGTTATCTCAATGGTCACTATACTGGGGTATTCCGCAATGGCCGGAACCATCGGCGGCGGAGGCCTCGGCCAGATCGCCATCACGTACGGTTATCAGCGCTATAACAACGACATTATCTGGATATGCGTCGTCCTTACGATCCTGATCGTGCAGATCATTCAGGAAGTCGGTACGCGAATCACTCATAAGACAGACAAGAGGATCAGTTGATCCTTCCGAATCTCAAGGAAAGGCGGTCCATCCCGTGAAAGAGTATTTTCAGAAACTCGTCAGAGCCAACTACCGCTTCGGACGAATGTGAAGCGGCGACAGAATTTTATTGCAGAATATTTGGGAAAAAAGTTAGTAGAAAGAGGAGAAAGAATATTATGAAGAAATTTGCATCATTGTTCCTTACGGCAGCCCTTGTTATATCGACATTGTCCCTTGCGGGCTGCGGCTCGTCCACAACCGGCACAAAAGCTGCCGGTGAGACCTCCGCCTCCGCGGACAAAGTTATCACGGTAGGAGCCAGCTCGACCCCTCACGCCGAAATCCTCGAGCAGGCCAAAGCCACTCTCGAAGCGCAGGGCTATACGCTGAAAATCGTTGTATACGATGATTATGTACTTCCGAACAAGGCACTTGCCGACGGTGAGCTCGACGCCAATTATTTCCAGCACACACCGTACCTGAACAGCTATAACGAGTCGAACGGAACGGATCTCGTGTCAGCTGCTTCCATTCACTACGAGCCCTTCGGCATTTATGGCAACGGCATTACAGACCTTACGCAGATCGCAGCCGGTGCTACGATCATCATCCCGGCCGACGACAGCAACGAGACACGTGCACTCTTACTGCTTCAGCAGGAAGGCCTGATCAAGCTTGCCGACGGTGCGAGTGCGGCTACCGGCGTTACAACTCTTGATATCGCTGACGACGGCGGATACAAGATCGTCGATGTTCAGGCCGATACCGTCGCGGCACAGCTCAAGAACAGCGATGCCGGATCGATTGCCGTCATCAACGGCAACTATGCGCTTGCAGCCGGCCTCAAGATTTCCGATGCGCTTGCACAGGAAGATGCTTCCGGCGACGCCGCAACAACGTATGCCAACATCATTGCAGTTAAAAAGGGTGACGAAAGCAGCGAGAAAATCAAGGCGCTGATCGCGGCTCTCGAGACGGACACCATTAAGGACTACATCGCGACAACCTATAGCGGAGCCGTAGTCGCCATTTTCTAAATCGCG
>CAZTXQ010000008.1:27216-74260 GCA_964617375.1 uncultured Mageeibacillus sp.
TTTTTAGTACGCATGCCCGACCTTGCCGGGCGGCCTTGAAGACAGAATTTGCGTACTAAACAAGTCATTCGGTGTTTTTTAGTACGCATGCCCGACCTTGCCGGGTAGCCTTGCCGACAATATTTGCGTACTAAACAGGTCATGCGGTGCTTTTTAGTACGCATGCCGTATAGTGCGCGGGCGCCGTTCTACGGCGCCAATACTTTTTCGAGCACCGCGGGTGCCGTGCGACGGCACCAATACCACAGCCCGGATTGGCATTTTGTGAAAGCCCCTCATTCACACAGCTGGTACAGGTGCTTGACAATATGGGATAAGCGCTCTGTTTTTTTGTGCAGATGTAACAAAATTCCATAAAGGAGGTGGAATTATTGCCTCTCAGACCGTAACGGGAACTTTTATACTTATTATAGAAAGTATAAAGGATGGATGATGAAATGAGGAATATTCGGATCAAAGCCAGTAAAAAAGCGACGACTTCCAAGATTGCGTCGATTCTCCCGGTTGCTGCCGTATGCCTGTTGATGACATGCCTGTTGACGGCCTGTGCGTCATCCGGTCTCAGCAAGCAGAGTGACAATAAAAAGGTTACCCCCAATACACCACTTGTTACCAACATCTATACCGCAGATCCTTCTGCGCATGTGTTTGACGGGAAGCTCTATATATATCCGTCGCATGACACCGATACTCTTTATCCGTCCGATAATGACGGCGGTTCCTATCAGATGAACGATTATCACGTCCTTTCCATCGACAACTTTGAATCATCCTGTAAGGATCTGGACGTAGTCCTGTCACTCGCGGATATCCCGTGGGCTGAGAAGCAGCTCTGGGCTCCTGACGCCGCCTATCTGAACGGCAAATACTATCTCTATTTCCCGGCCAAGGATAAAGACGGCATCTTCCGGATCGGAGCGGCCGTAAGTGATTCGCCCGCCGGTCCTTTCGTACCGGAAGAATCCTACATACCAGGCAGCTTCAGCATTGATCCGGCAGTCTATGTAGATGACGGCGAAGCCTATATGTTCTTCGGCGGAATCTGGGGCGGCCAGCTTGAACGCTGGGAGACCGGAACCTATGACGCTTCGGCTGAAGGACCTTCCGGGAGCGAGCCCGCGATGGGACCCATGGTTGCGAAGATGACATCCGATATGCTGGGGTTTGAAACGACTCCGGAGCAGATTGTTATCCTCGATCAGGACGGCAATCCGATTACGGCCGACGATGAGCCGAGACGGTTTTTTGAAGCGGTCTGGGTCCATAAATATGACGGTCATTATTATCTTTCCTACTCGACGGGGACCACTCACTATCTGGTTTACGCGATGAGCGACAATCTGCTTGGACCGTATACCTACCAGGGTACAATTCTTGACCCTGTCAAGGGTTGGACGACGCACCATTCGATTGTCGAATTTGAAGGGAAATGGTATCTCTTTTATCATGATGCCACGCTCTCGAACGGCGTTGACAGCCAGAGATGCGTTAAATACACCGAACTAAAGTATAACGAAGACGGAACCATCCAGCAGGTTAAGCCTTAAGCCGAGGCCGTGGATTTTTAAGTTGCAGACACTGATAAACGAAAAGGGGCTGTCTTAAAACGGATCTTCGTTTGAGGCAGCTTCGTTTTTGGTTGCTATTTATACTTTGCCGATTCTTTCGCACCAGAAGTCCGGAGAAGGAGGGTCAATAAGACAATTCTGCTCATTGACCGCATGCCGAAGTATTGTGATTACACACCAAATCAGGCATTTGGCCAAAATGGTGTGTAATCATTAACAAATAAATGCGATTCCGCTCATAGATGCATATACTATAAGGCCGAAATCGTTGACTATGTAGGTAGTCATTGATGAAAAAACACATATCTGTTCATTGACATGCATATCGTAACACAAAATTTACACACCAAATCAGGCATTTGACTGAAATGGTGTGTAAACATTGATAAATGATGTATTTTCAACCCTTCATTCTAAATTCCCTTTATCAGCACCGTCGCGAGGGGGACATATAGAGGTAATCGTCGAATGGGAACCGTCGCGAGGGGGACGTATAAAGGTAATCGTCGAATGGGAACCGTCGCGAGAGGGACGTATAGAGGTAATCGTCGAATGGGAACCGCCGCGAGGAGCTGTTTGAGACAACACTTTTCTTCTAGAAAATATACGATGCTCGTAATAAATAGTTGAACAAATAGTACGAAGGTCGTACAATATAGGAGAAGGGGAGGATGCGATTATGAAGAGTCCTGTTACGAAGGAAGAACTTACACGGTTTGACGGCTTATACCATAGACTGATCGGAACGAATCTCAGCTCGGAAGTCGAATATCCCGATGAACTGAAGAGCCTTGCCGCAACGGACATCTCCGTGTTGAGCCTGGCTTGCGGCGATCCGCAGATTATGATCCGGGAAATAGCCGATCGTCTTAAGATCCCGAACAGTACTTTGACGAGCGCAATCAACCGTCTCGAAAAGGCGGGTCTGGCCGAACGTGTCATCAGCCGGCGTGACAGACGCTCCTTTTCCCTTACTATCACAGAGAAGGGGCGCGCCGTACAGCAAATGCATCTGGATTTTGAGAAGGAATTCTTCGGCTTGATCTTAAGCAGGCTTCCGTCATCCCGCGAAAGAACCGATCTGATGAACCTGATCGAGACAATCCTGAACGACGGCCGAACGACAGACGGCAGGGAAGAGTTTTATGATGAGAATCTGTGACATCGGAACCGCGAAACTCGCCTATCAATACACCGGCGAAGGCGAGGTAACCTTTGTAATCGATACGGCCCTGGGGACATGCTCCGCGGAATGGCGGCATATAGCCCGGACTCTCGAGCTGTATGGCAGAGTACTTGTGTATGACCGGGCGGGATACGGTCAAAGCACAGGGTCCAGCCTGGAAAGAACGCCCCGGAATATCGCGGATGAGCTTAAGCGGCTTCTTGACTTCTTAAATATTGAGAGAAATATCGTAGTGATCGGTCATTCGCAGGGCGGGCTTTATGCCGTTCAATTTGCTCTTGCGTATTCCGGATCTGTATGCGGATTGATCCTTTTGGATCCGGCAACACCCTACGATGACGAGTTTAAGAAGGTACTTACAAAAGAGGAATACAGGCAAAGCGGAGTTGATAAGACCGGCTCGCTGAAAGTCGCCCGATGGATCACCGGAGCCGGACTGGGATTCACCCTGCGGCCGCTTCTCCAGAAAGGCATTCCGTTCTATTACCACGAATTTGATTCCGAGACAAAGGAATATCTTCTCCGGAACTTATGCCGCAAAGAGACGTACAAGACTGCATTGGCGGAGTACTCCTTTTCACACAGCAGTGCCGATACAAAGGACATTGCCGACGCGGTGTCGGATGGGGCCCTTGCGGACATGCCGATAAAACTCCTTACACACTCCTCTCAAATCTATACCGAAGAACTGATGCGGTACGGCGGCATGCATGGAGATGTCGCGGAAAAGGTCGAATCCCTTTGGCAGGGAATCATGAGCAAATACACGCATCTCTCAGAAAGATGCGAGCATATTACGGCCGAAAAAAGCGGGCATTACATTCACCTGACAGACGTAGAGCTTCTTCTGAATATCGCGAAAAGTTTCTGCCAATGAATAGATATCATGAACGAGGACGGATCCGTTCAGAAGAGCTGAAAGCAGAAGTCTCTTTTACGCCGTCGTTGTAAGATGGAAAAGAGGCTCTCCCAATCCGCTTATTATAAGCAAATGGAGAGAGCCTCTTAAACAAGACTTTGTTTGTCGCAGACTGAGTTATTAACTTTTGGAAACCGGCGTTGCTTTCTTCTTGCGATAGAAAGCAAGGATAACGAGTGCCGCAGCCGAAGAGATGGTAACGGTAAGATATACCTGCTTATATCCCGTGTTCATGGTCGTCTGGAACTCGGTCTCAACCGGAAGTCTTCTGTTTTCAATCTCGGCAAGATAGTTATCTTTTGCCGTCTCGAAAGCGCCGGGAATAGCATCTTTGAGGGCTGTCATTTTATCCGTCGTGTCCGTCATTTCAGCAAGAGCAGCATTCATTCCGTCGAGACCTTGCTTCATATGGTCCCGGCTGGTTTTGCTCTCATCAAGTTTGCCTTTAAGCTCGTCGATGGAAGCCTGTGTAGCCGTGATCAGTTTGTTGAGATCGTCAACGGTTTTGACAGCCGCAAGCTGGTCAAGAGTTTCCTGAGGGATAAAGCTCTTGGCCTGATCGGGAATCATGCTCACGATATCGATCGGTTGGGAGGAACCTGCAGGCATCGCGGAGAGCGCATCACTCATGGTTTCGAGCTGTGTTAGGAGAGTCTCCGAGGTGGAAAGACCTGTTTCCATTCCCTTGATTCCTTCGGAAATGCCGTCATATCCGCTTTGCAGCTCGGTAGTGCTGGCGGTCAGCTCATCCTTGCCGGAATTTACAGCGGTGATGCCGCTGTCCAATCCGGTCGTAATTTTAGCGATGACATCCGGTGTCATGGTCTTAAACATACTTTCTGCCATGACTTTGCAGTTGGGAACGATCGTCGTGACATCCGAACTCTGAAGCAGCGCCAGTATTTCAGCCGGCATTTCAAATCCGTCATTGGACTCCATGCTGATTTTGATGGTCTGCATACTCGTCAGATCGGGAATGTTCATATCGGCAAATTGATCCTTCGTCTCCGGGTTTGTCTTCATTTCGTTTATCTTGTCCGTCAGCTCCTGCGCATAGGGAAGCTCCGGCAGACTCACCTCAGAGGGGAGCAGCTTCATTACCTTTGGCTGCACGGCCATTCCTGCATGTGCGATAAATCCGATCATAATGGCCGGGGCAATTGCGGTTCCGATCGAGCGGATCAGCGAAAGTGTCGCAAGAGCGGAGTTCGACTCTTCCGGCTTTGTGTTGTCGAGCATCATGTAATTGAGAGGAGTTCCCATCGTAAAGCCGATGCCCAGGCCGATCAGGATCAGGCTGATCACGACCGTCAGCATGCTCGGGTAATTGGCCGTCACCAGAATAAGAAACAGAGATCCGATGACAGATACCAGGAATCCGAAGCCGAGAACAATTTTCACTCCGATTTTGTCGATGAGTTTTCCGGAGAAAGGGGCACCGACACCGGCGAAGAGCCCCAGAATCAGTACGAAATAGCCGCCGTTTCCGGATGTGATCTTGAGCGCGTTTTCAGCGAATTGCGGCACAAAGATCATGCCCATGATGATCACGCCGGTTATCATGGATAAGATAAGTGTGATAATAATCTGAGTGTTCTTGAAATAGGACAGATTGATAACCGGGTCTTCCACTTTCTTTTCCACAAGAATAAACAGCGGAAGAAGAGCAATAAATACAAGAAGGAAAGGGTAGACGGAAGTGCTTACAATCGTGCTTCCAAAAGCAAAGAAATCGATGTTCTTAAGTCCGTACAGAAGGCAAAGAACCATTACGGTAAGGATGGTGATACCGCCGATATCGATCTTTTTGACCGTTTCCGCCTTCGTATTCGGCAGCGACACAAATCCCGCGATCAGAATGAAAAGTGTGATCGGGATGTTGACATAGAAAATGAACTGCCAGTTGCTGATACCGAAAAGGTCAATAATGGCACTGCCGGCCGACGCGCCAAAGATATTCGCAATGCCGTAGACGCCTCCGACAAGACCCAGCGCCATGCCTCTTTTTTCTTTGGGAAAAGTTGTGCCGAATTCAGCAGTTGCTACAGGAAGAATTCCGCCGCCGCCGATGGCCTGTACGGCACGTGCGGCAAGAAGGACGGGAAAACTCGCAAAGCCCTGCGACAGGCCGCAGAAGAGGGATCCCAAACCGAATAGGAAAATGCTGGTAAGGTAAATGTATTTGCGGCCGAAACGGTCGGCAAGCTTGCCCATGATCGGAATGCTGGCGGCATAGGCAAGGGTGTAAATGGTGATCATCCATATTCCTGTCTTATCATCGACACCCAAATTGTTCTGAATGATGGTACGGGCCGGTGTTACAATTCCCGTATCAATGGCCCCCATAAAAATACCCAGTAGGTATACGGCCATGATTAAGCCGTATTTGTTATTTTTCAATCCGGTTTCCATTCTTTCCCCCCTTATCTTTATTCGACTGCCTTGATGGCGTTGGCTGCCATCATGCTCACTACTTTTTGTGCCGTTTCCAATTCCTGCGGACTGATCCCCTGAAAAACGATCTTGTTCCATTCCTCGAGACTTGCACTCATTACGGCTATAATCCCCTTTCCCTTAACGGAAATCGACAGGATTTTCTCGCGCTTATCATCGGGATTCTCGTGTCTTTCAACAAATCCCTTTTCTTCGAGCCTGTTTGCCGTTTTCGCAATGGCACCTTTGTCGATCATATAGAATTTGGCGATTGTATCCTGATTGACAGGACCGTGTTCGTTCAGATACATCAATATGATCTGTTCGGGAAAACCGACATCGTAATCAGCGCCTTTTCTTTCGCAGAAAATGCGGCTGTAACGGACAATGATGGAGAAATGATTCATGATCATACGAACTGCCCTCCAAAGAAAAAAAATAGTTGCCGATGCAACTGATGCAACGACAACCAAAATATCATGCTGAATAGCGGAAGTCAATCGAAATTTATCCTATCTCTTATGCCTCCACATATCTCGGCAGAAGAATACTCGGATACACTTTGGACAATGGCGCATACGTCATCTTGAAAATGTCTTCCGCAATTACATAGACATCCTTAGGATTATCCTTATGAACGGCAAGATAGTCGCCGGGTTTCCCTAGCATGTAGTAGTCGGGATCCCAGGACGTGAACACCTTGGCCATACGTTCCAGCGGCATAGCATAGATCAAAGTCGCTTCGGATGGGATACAGCTTTTCGCAAACTTTGTGAGCTTAATGGATTCCTGCGTCTGTGATAAACGAATACTCGGTTCATACTCAAAATTGCATATAAAGGGTTCATCGAGGGCTTCGTACCGCTTCTTAAAGGTCGACCGCTTCATAGGATATACTTCCCCCACGATACCGATCATGATATAGATATCTTCGGAGGCGCGAATCTTGATATCGCCCTCGAGGGTACGAATGGTCGCGAAAGTGCCATCGGCCAGAACATCCGTACTGCGGACGTATCCGATCGGCAGTTTCTCTTTTTGGAAAATATCCATTTCGGAAAGGTTGGGGGTAAAAGCTGAGGCATAGACAATATCGTAGCTGTCAAAATACTTAAGGATCCGGTCGCGGAAGAATTCGTGATCCGAGCGGGACTTGCTGATTACACGAACGGCTTCCTCGCGAAGGAAACCGCCGGCTTTCTCGTAATGGCCGCCGCCCGAACCAATGCCTTCGGACAAGGACTGGGCCATCTCGCCGGCGTGAATCTCCTTGATGCAGCTTCTGACCGAAAACTTTATTCCGAACGGAAGGCGGCAGTAAACGAGGCACGAATCAAGCAAATCAACCTGCAGCAGCATGTCGCCGATAAATCCCAGAATATTCGGATCGCAGGGCTTGGCCTCGGCGATCCCGATCCGGTGCTTCACATCAAATACGGCCATGGAAAGGGCCTCGCCGGCGATCGTGATATCCGAAGCCGAAAGGTTCGCGTTTCGCAGGGAAGTCAGGATGCTCTTGTTGTACATTAAGTCGTCCCGAAGGTCCATGTCGGCCGGGTGGACGATCTCGGACAGACTGTTCGTGTCCGAGTACAGCCCGTAGTACAGAGCGGTTGCCACTTTCAAATCATCGTTGGCGTCAAGTCCGTAATCACGAAGCAGCTGATAAACGAGACTCGAGCAGCTGCCGTAGGAACTGCGAATCTCGGAATAATCGAATTTACCGGGACCGAGCGGATGGTGGTCGATCACCGCAATCCGTTTCGCGGGAAGGCGAGTCACATTGCCTTCGCCATACTGGCAGTCAACCGTAATGAGAAGATCAGGCGCGGAGTGGAGCTCGTCGACATGAACAAGCGGGATCTCTAGCTTTTCGAGCATCATCAGAATATTCAGCTTTTGAATGATATATTTACCTGAATAGACCAGATGGACTTTCCTGCGTCTATCCGACGAAAACGCCCTGTATAGAGCAAATCCCGACGCGATTGCATCCGGATCCGGATTGTCATGGCATTGAATTACGATATTGCGGTACGAACAGAGATCTGACAATCTCACAGAAGAGCCCCCCTTCTTTGGCTTTATTTTATCACAAAAATATAGGAATGATTTGTACTGCTCTTTACAATTTCAAGGAGAATCATGAAGAAGTATTTCACTTTGCGACAGGCATATTTCGCATTCCGCAGCTGCTTCGAATGACCGCTATAGAAAAGCATAAGAAAAGACAGAACAGAGTAAGCCGTGCGGGCATACCTGATTCTGTCTTTTTACTTCTCATCTCGAACAATACAGGTACTCTGCAATAACGAAGCCGCAAACAGTTGAGGCATTTTTCGAACAGTAAAAAAGGGGCTGTCTAAAACTGAAGTGAGACAGCCCCCTTTCATGTTCAACAGATGATTTCAAACTACTTGATGTCTTTTCGGGTAAACGAGTCAAAACCGATATAGAGCATACAGAACAGAAGTACGATTAAGTAAATGATTGAAAATTGGAGAGTGGGGCGGATGATTGTCATCCCGTAAGATGTCATCATTGAATCCAGCGGCTCCATCAAACTGCTGAAAGGGAAAAGATCACCGGCCAGATCAAAATTCATAAACGGCAGAAAGTCCATCCATAACTGATGAGGAAAAGGCATGGAATCCAAAAACTGAGCAGCGATGCCTGTCGAAAACAAAGTCGCAATGGAGACTCCGACGGACAGAGCCGTGTTGCGGGTAATGATCGAAAGTATAAAGGCAAAGGTGCAGTATACGATCGTACTGATATTTCCGGCAAAAAGGTTCAGCAAATCATATAGCCAGTATGGCATGGAATGAACCGTGTCACCGGATACATAAACATAAGGAACCATTGCATCGGTACCCATAAAGACCGAAGCACCGATATTCGAAAAGATACAGAGTATTACCACAGCAATCACTCCTGTTGTAAATAAAGACAGGAGTTTTGCGGTAAAAATTTTCCAACGCCTGACCGGGGCGATAATCAAGGACTTAATGGAACCTGTGGCTATTTCCTGAGATATAGCACTTCCGGCAATTACAAGAAGAAGTATGTTGATCAGGAACTGCCCCAGACCGGCCGAATATGATTTTGCTAAGTTCCACAACGGAGATTCGGAGGCTAAAACAAGACTGTTGTTTCCAATCCTGTACTCCAACACAGCGATTCGGTCTTTGAGTTCAGCTTCTCTCTTGGGACTTAATGCAGTGTAACGCGTGGAACTCATCGTCTGTTCTGTAGTAACGCCGCTGTCCAGTTCGTACTTCATCTCAGTAAGTGTATATATTACGGCCCATATATCGTTGTAGTCGTGCTTCCCGTCGGTTCCGCCGCTCGGATCCAACCGGTACCAAAGGTCTGTCTGTTCAATGAGTTGTTGCAGAATGGCTTCGTTAAAAGTACCGTACGGGTTTGTTTGATAATAGCGTTGTTCGAAATCAATAAATGCTTTGAAATCCTTCGTCTCTACGGAAGAATAAGCAAGTGCGATGCCTTCTTCATAAAGGGCATTTTTGGCTTCCCAGTCGGCATCGCGATCCTCTTCGCTCACAGTTGCAAGATCTGCCAGAAAACCGCGCAGAACAGGAATGTAACCCACGGCGTCATAAACAAAGCCGTCCTTCTTGTTTCCGGTTATATTGTTCTCAAGCATGAGGTCGATTTTCTCGATTTCTGCTTTGGCACTAACCATTTCCATTTGAAGCGAATATATTTGCATATCCGCATCCGCGGATCCTTCCAGTGCCGTAATTTCGTTTTCAATTTCTGCGATTCTGTTCTCGGAAGCCTTTTTTTGTTGTTCAAGTGAAGAACTTTCTTCATAAAAGGAAGACCCGTTGTCCAAAAAAAGTTGCTGATTTACTTTAATGAACAGCGGGAGCAAAAAGCATCCAATGATCATCAGAACCAGCAGTATGATCGTACTGGCTTTCCGGGACAACTTGAACATTTCATTGATATAAAGTTTCAGTATCTTATCCAATATTGATTCCCCCTCCCGTGATACGCAGGAACGCGTCTTCGAGTGATGATTCAAGCAAACGTACGCCCGATATATCAAAGCCGCCGTCAACCAGTGCTTTGACAATCCGAGGGATATCATTTTCGTTAACCTGTACATCAATTTCGGAATCCGTAATATTTTCGATTTTGTCAAAACCGAGACCTTTAAGGACTTCCGATGCCTCGGAAGTCCTGGATACTTTGATGCGTTGAGTGGACGCACCGCCGGAACGGTTACGCAGATCCTCCAATGTTTTGATATCAAGAAGTCTGCCTTTATCGATAATGCCGACGCGGTCGCACATCATCTGCATTTCGGTCAGGAGGTGACTGGAGACCATGACGGCAACCTGTTCCTCATGGGCAAGTTTGATCAAAATATCCCGAAGTTCACGGATTCCCGCCGGATCCAGACCGTTTGTAGGTTCGTCCAAAATCAGAACACGTGGTTTGTGAACCATCGCCTGAGCCACGCCGATTCGTTGTTTCATACCCAAAGAGTACTTCCTCACCTTGTCATTAGCGCGATCCTGCATCCCGACGATTGTCAACACCTCTTCAACGCGCTCCTTCGGAATCCGGCTCTGTAACCGGGCATACATCCGGAGATTTTCCCGGCCGGTCATATCCTTATACATTTCGGGATTTTCGACAATTCCTCCGATACTGCCCATCGCTTTCTCGTAATGCTTTTCCCGGTCAAATCCGTCGATTTCGACGGAGCCTTCATCCATTGAGAGAAACCCCATGATCATTTTGATCATCGTCGTTTTGCCGGCGCCGTTCGGCCCGAGAAATCCGAAAACCTCACCGGGATAGATCTCAAACGATACGTTATCAATGACTTTCTTCCGTCCGAATGACTTGGAAACATTTGTAACTTTCATCGCTGCTGTCATGTCATTTCACCCCCGTTCTAGTAATTATAGAATTGTTGGAATCTGTAGGTGTCATAATTTGTGATAATCCATTTGTCACCTTCCTTTTCAAAGGTAAGGGTTTCGGATTGCCTGACAGGATCCATCGCTGAGCTTCCGCCGATTGAAAGTATTTCACAGGAAAAAAGAACATCAAATGACAGTGTCGCTTTGCCGTTATAGACAGAAAAACTGTTGAATTGTACGATTTCCGTTTTAGCGGAAGTGAAGTAACTTTGACTGGAGCGTTGAGTCATCAGTATGGAATTAAGCCAGCTTAATGAATATTTTCTGAGTGAAGGTTTATCCGAATAAAACCCGGAATCAACAGAAGACGATAGAGTTATTTTGTTGATAAAATCGTCATCAAAAAGCGAATCCGACGATCCGCTTTCATCGAAGACCCGATACTCTTCCGGTAGTACGATCCGTTTGTCGCTGTCGGCGATAAACTCCTGTGCCATTGCTTTCAGTTCCGGCTCCAGGTTTTTATCCGCCATTTCCTGAAGAATTACAAAAGCACAGACGCCGATAAGAATTACTGCGGAAAGCAGAAATCCGCGATTTAAATTGCGGAGCACTTTGCTGGTTTTCATGAAATACCCCCATCCGATAAAAATATAGTTTTGTTAATATCAACAAAACCCTTGTCATTGTAACATTCCTATCATTATTTAAGATGAATAAAATGTAACTAAATGATTCGTATCGCACGCGGAAAAGGACGGCGGTGCCAGGCAGTAGACTTTGCGCCATCCCCCCAAAAGGACAGAAAGAAGGCTGTTTCATTTGACTTTGTGTACAAGTCTTTTGAGACAGCCCTTTTATGATAAGGAAGATATGCAGTTACCTGTTTATGCCTGCTCGAAAAGCTTCGCAGTTTTCGTCATGCTCTCAATTACGGAGACATTGAAAGGACAGCGCGTCTCGCAAAAGCCGCAGGCGATGCAGTCGGACGCATGTGCGGGAAGGCTCTCATAGTGGGCACGGACACTTGGCGGGACGGTCGGCTGCATGACGGCGAGATCGTATAACTTGTTGACCGCGGCGATATTGATATTCGCCGGACAGGGCGAGCAATGGCCGCAGTAGGTGCATTGACCAGAATAGGAGTGGAGAGGCGCCGAAGCCAGAACACTGGCATAATCTTTCTGATCCTCCGAAGCGCTCTCGTATGCCACGGCGGCATCGACATGTTCCGGCGCATGATACCCCAGCATGACGGCAGCAACGGCCGGACGCGTAAGCGCATAGTGAATGCATTGCACAGGACTCAGGGCAACACCGAACGGAGATTGATCGGCGTTGAAGAGACGCCCGCCGGCGTAGGTCTTCATGACGGTGATGCCGACACCTTGCCGCTCACAGGTCTGATACAGTTCCTCGCGCTCGGGCGCGATGCCGCGAAGGTTCTCGTCATATTTCTCGTGAAAGAGATCATCTATGTTTTCGCTTGCGGGAAGCATATCAAAGGCAGGATTCAAGCTGAACAGGATCATCTCGATCTCGCCGCAAAGAGCTGCCATTTTGCCGACGATCGGGTTGTGCGTGCTTAGTCCGATATGACGGATGGTTCCGCGCTTTTTAAGCTCCCGGACATATTCAATGAATTCGCCGCTCATGATTCTCTCGAATTCCGCGGCTTCGTCTACAAAATGGATCATTCCGAGGTCAATATAGTCCGTCTGCAGGCGGGTTAATAAGTCGGTAAAAGCCGCGTCAACTTGCGGAATCTCACGCGAACGCACATACTGGCCGTTTTGCCAGGTAGAGCCGATGTGACCCTGGATAATCCATCTCTCCCGATCGCCCTTGATGGCGGCGCCGATGTTGCTTCTGACATTCGGATTGGACATCCAGCAATCGAGAATGTTGATCCCGCAGTCCCGGCAGCGATCGATGATCGCCCGCACTTCTTCGGTGTTGTGGTATTCCAGCCACTCGCCGCCGAGACCGATTTCACTGACAAGAAGACCTGTGTTTCCAAGTGCTCGAGAATTCATAGATTTACCTCCGGTTTCGTTATCTCCTGTTCGCGAAAAAGACTGGTTATGACCTCGTCATAATTCTTGAAACTTTCGGACTTTCTGATTTTTTTCCAATATTTCGCAGGCTCAGAAAACAACTGAATCATATAAAGCCACATTTCTTTCATTCTATATAAGACATTTTTTTCACCGGAGATGGCCTTTTTGTAGTCCTCATAGACTCTGTCGTGGAAGTCTCTCAAGACCTTTATATCGAGCCGGGGTTCGTGTCGAAGTTCGCCTGCCAATCCGGGATTCATGATGATTCCGCGGCCCAGCATGACGGTATCGACTTGAGGAAACACCGCGGCAAAGGCCTCATACTCCTTGACGGAGAAAAGGTCGCCGTTGTAGCAGACAGGATTTCTGCTCGATTGTGCCGCTTCCCGAAACATCTTCCAATCCGGCGTATTCCTGTAGAAATCTTTCTGTATACGGGGATGGATGATCAGCTTTTCCAAAGGATATTTGTTGAAGATCTCGAGGAGCGGGTAGAACTCGTCCGGGTGATCTTTTCCGATTCTCGTTTTGACCGAGATCTTTATCGTCGTCTGCGCGAAAATTTCATCGAGGAATCGGTCGAGATCTTCTCTTTGGGCGAGAAAGCCCGAACCCCTGTTCTTGGCAACGACCGTTCCGGAAGGACAGCCCAGATTCAAATTGATCTCACTGTAGCCGAGCTGGTTCAGTTTGTTTGCCGTATGGAGGAAGTCAGAGGCTTGATTGGTCAAGATCTGAGGAACCAGGACGATCCCTCTGTTGTTGTCGGGCAGGATGTCATTCAGTTCACGCGTTGTGAAACGATCGCTCTGGTTCGCGGTAATGAATGGAGAGAAGTATTTATCGATTTGCGGGAAAAAGGCATGATGGGCATTCCTATAGACGTACCCGGTCAATCCCTCCATGGGCGCAAGATAAACATTCATGTAAATAATTTCTCCTGTTCACCAGTTAGCCGAAACGCTGCCGATAGCCGCACTTCCTGCAAAGTTCTTCGACCGCTTCTTTTCGCGAAAAACCGTTATAAATGGCCTTCGCTCTCGGGCTGTCAATGATTTCTCCAAAAGGTGTGTTGTGA
The DNA here is from genome assembly GCA_964617375.1 of uncultured Mageeibacillus sp. GTDB lineage: Bacteria > Bacillota > Clostridia > Saccharofermentanales > Saccharofermentanaceae > Firm-13. The sequence goes on from CAZTXQ010000008.1 coordinate 41,362, forward strand.
ATATTCCCAAGATTCATTATACCCTCACTGTCCAGACAGCAGGGAATTACAGTTCCGTCGACCAGAATACCGGCCTGATTGCGAAGTCCATGACAGAAGCCGGCGGCGGGATATTCTTGTGCCCCGAGGTCCGGCCACTCGAAAAGGTGCGCCTGGTTCAGATAGACGCGGTCGGCAATCCTGATGCCCCGCTCGGGAAGGACTTCATCCCGGATTTTATACGGAAGGTCGAACGCTTTCTCGATCGCAGACAACAGCTCATCATTTCTGCGGTCTTGAGGATCATCACCCGGCTTCTTCAAAAGATTCCAGAAGCGGAAGGCCACGAGAATCTTCGGCTGTTCCAACGCTGCTCTTGTAAATTGCAAAATATCGTAAATGTATTCATCGCGGCAGCGGCCGTCGTCGTTGCCGTCAAAACTATGCAGCGAGAAGTTAATCTGGCGCAGTGCCGGCTTTCCCAGAAGCTTGTCCTGCGCGCGGCGGATCAGGGTGCCGTTCGTCGTGATGTTGACCAGAAAGCCTTTCTCGAAGCTGATATCCAGAAATCGGTCCAGTTTGGGATGCAGGAGCGGCTCGCCTTTTACGTGCAGATTGATGTGACTTGTGTAGGGCTTAATCTGGTCCAGGATATTCGCAAAAGACTCCTCGGACAGGAAAGCCGTCGCCCGCCCGGTAGGGGGGCAGAAATCGCATGCAAGATTGCATACATTCGTGATTTCCAGATAGATCTTACCATATCGTTCCAAGTCCTGACTCCTTGCCGCTCTTATGGAAAACATAAGAGCTTCACGCGTATAGAATCCATAATATACTACCGGGAATGTTAAGGGAGATCATTTTTTCTTTACGAGACGACGTGTTTTATGGTTTTTCGACAAATTCTACAAATGCTGTTGACAACGATCCTTGTCAGGCGTATAAATAATGACAAGGAAAGTAGTCACAATGCAAAGGAAAATAGTCATGAGGAGATCGAGATTCACAGAAAGAATGGAGATGAGAAGAATGCCCCTTAACAATCGATTGAAGGAATACCGTGCCAGACTCGGTGTCAATCAGCAGGAAATGGGTGAATTGGTGGGTGCGTCGAGGCAGACGATCAGCCAGATTGAAAGAGGAGACTATTCACCGTCTGTGACGCTGGCACTAAAAATCGCCATAGCCTGCGGAGTAATGGTAGAAGATATTTTCACATACGAGGAGGATCAGAACAATGACGGAGAATAAGATGATCGAGAAGAAACAGCGCGGCAAAGAATCGGATAAAAAGTACTTTGGCAAATTCATAGTTATGATTCTGATTAGTCTCTTCATAGGTGGCTTTTTCGGTTTCTTTTCCATGGGCTTCCGAGATTGGATTCTCGCGAATGTTCATATCGAGGAAGAAGTTGAAGCACTTCGAAATGTCATGGGATTGATTGTTCTGGGTATAGACGCTGCCGGGATTCTTTTTCTGTCAATCGTCGCACTATACAATTACGCTCGGGCCAAAAAGATGTCCGGGACATGGGACGGTGAGGACGAAACAGTCATTGATGCGATCGATAGAAAGCTGGACATTGCGTTGTTGTGGAACAGCTTACTTATGGTCTTTACCCTGTTATTCTTTGCACTGACAATACATGCATCCGGGATTCTCGAACAGAGCGAGCAAATTGCGAAGAAAGTAGTATATCTGAACATGTGGCCAATACTTGCCTTCTTTGGCGGATGCGTTGTTTTACTTGTGGGGATTTCCCTAAACATTATCATTTCAAAAGTGACTGTCGATCTTCGTAAACATCTGAATCCGGAAAAACAAGGCAGTGTCTTTGACATGAAATTCGACAGGAAATGGGAAGCAAGCAGTGATGAAGCGGAGAGACAGATCATGTATAAAGCCGCCTATACGGCATTTCGGGCAGCCAATATGGCCTGTCTGATTATATGGACGATAGCGGTTGTTATTCAGATGTTCGTACATACAGGAGTTTTCCCGGTCATATGCATCTGCGCAATTTGGCTGGTTCTCAATGTGACGTATTCACGGATGGTGATTGAGCTGCAAAGTCACAAGTGAATGGACCTTCGCGGAAATCAAGAATAGTGGCTTAAGAGGTTCTTGAAGTCATAACCGAGCATAATGCTGGCGTTTTGATATAAGGCTCCCCATTTACTTGAAAGGAAGTGGGGAGCTCTTGCGTACGAGAAATAATTGCATTGCAATGCAAAAAGTCTTCATTATTATGAAGTTATTGCGTATAATGAATGCGTATCGTGTCAGAAAGGAGGATGATTAGCATGATTGAGAGAAAAGAGTATTTTGAGAAGCTGATTGGTTACAAGGACAAGAAGCTTATAAAGGTGATCACGGGTGTCAGACGCTGCGGCAAATCCACACTTTTGAAAATGTTTCAGGAGTATTTGTATGAGAGCGGAGTGCAGAAGAATCAGATCATTTCTGTCAATTTCGAGGATTATGAGTATGACGAACTTAAGGACCCGAGAGTACTTCACCAATACATTATTGACAGACTCTTGACGGACAGAATGGTTTATATCTTCCTTGATGAAATCCAGAATGTAAATGACTTCCAAAAAGTGGTGGACAGTCTCTTTATTAAAGACAATGTGGATGTATATTTAACCGGTTCCAACGCTTACATGCTATCCGGTGAACTGGCGACACTTCTTTCAGGGCGATATGTCAAAATTGAAATGCTGCCGCTTTCTTTTTTTGAGTTTGTTAAGGCAAGTGGACGTGCAGATTATTTAGATGAGGAGTATCAGGATTATTTAGTGACCAGTTCATTTCCATACGCTCTGAATTTGAACAAGGATAAAAGGCAGATCAAAGAATATCTTACAGGTATATATGATTCGATCCTTGTTAAGGATGTCATTGCGCGGAGAAAAATTTCAGACGTTATGATGCTGGAAAGCGTAATTCGTTTTCTGATGGATAACATAGGCAGTCAGCTCTCGACGAAAAAAATCAGTGATACGATGACATCGGGCGGCAGAAGTATCAATGTGAGGACAGTAGAGTCCTATGTTTCTGCCTTAATGGATTCGTATATCGTTTATCAAGCCAAACGATATGATATCAGGGGGAGACAATATTTAAAGACTTTGGAAAAATACTACATTGTGGATATTGGTCTGAGAAATGTGCTTCTGGGAAATCCGGGCAAGGATATTGGACATGTTCTGGAGAATATTGTCTATCTCGAACTGATTCGAAGAGGATATGACGTTTACATCGGGAAAGTGGATGATATTGTAGTGGATTTTGTTGTGAAAGATGAAAATGGAACAAAGTACATCCAAGTAGCGGCAAGTGTTCGCGATGAGACTACTCTTGCAAGAGAGCTTCGCCCGCTGCAAAAAATCAACGATCATTATCCCAAAATTATCATGACGCTGGACAAGGATCCGATTGCTGATTATGAGGGCATTCGGAGAATAAATGCGTTGGATTATTTGGCTCATAAGATAGAAATCTGAGCTCCTCCGGTCGAAATAGTCACGATTTACTAGAAATAATCCTTGAAGATTAGGAGCCCGGATGAATAGAGCAGATAAATTGTTAGCTTTTAAGGGAATAGACATTGATCTCTTAAGAGGAAGTCAAAGAAACAAGGAAATAGCAAAACTTCTTATCACAGGAATGACCTATAAACAAATTGGTGAAAAATACGGAGTATCCACTACCAGAGTCTCCGATATCACGAGCAAGTTGGCTAGGATTGCAATGCGCGAAAAAGTAGAAGATATCCCTCTGGAATGGGAATTGCGCGAGTCAGCAATATATGAGTTAAATAATATTCCTTTCGGTAGTGATACAGATTCAGGTGGTTGAAGTTATATCGGCCAGCGCATTGCCATGATGGGGATGCCGAGCGATAACATATTACGCGACCGCTACCCTTTCCCGGTGACCGGCGATATGCGGGTATTCCGGTACATATGCTTGCTAATTTAACTGTTCAGGAAGAATGGGGCGCTGCATCTGACCATCCGTACTTGCCCATCAATTCTACAAACCGGACAGATTCTATCGAATGCGTCGTGATCTTTCCCTCCGGATTTTTGACAACCATAATTAATTCCTGCAGTCCCCGCGGACCGACGGGAATAATCATGATGCCGCCTTTACCAAGCTGTTCCAGAAGCTCTTCAGGAATTCTTCCCGCAGCCGCCGTGACGATAATTCTGTCATACGGCGCATGCTCGCTCCAGCCCAGACTTCCGTCTCCAATGAGGTAAGTGATGTTGGTATACCCCATCGAATCCAGTTTTCGCCGGGCACTATGGCCAAGTTCCGCAATACGCTCTATAGTGTATACATATTTCGAGAAATGAGCGAGGATTACTGTCTGATATCCGGAGCCTGTGCCGATTTCCAGAACACTCTTACTGCTGTCCATGCCAAGCAGCTGCGACATCTCTACAACAAGACTCGGCTGGGAAATTGTCTGCCCATATCCGATCGGGAGGGGCTCGTTGATGTCAGCCCAGATCTTATTATCGTTGTCTATGAAAAAGGACCGATCAAGGCTTCGTGCGAAATCCAGTATCTCCGGATATCCCATATGAATGCACTTCCTTTGATATCCTTCGCTTGTTAAGCGCATCAGTGATCGTAGAATAGTAGAATCAATAATCACATCAGTGATCAGATTATTTTTCGCAACCGTAATTGCAACTATAATTGTAACACTAAGACCGCTTTGTAAAGAACACTTGAGTTCCTTACAAAGCGGTCCTATCTATGTCATCATCCCGGACGAATCACGAAATCATGCCCTTTAGTAACTTGTCCAGCCACCGTCTGTCTGGAAGGTAGCACCGGAGATATGGGAGGCATCATCGGACGCCAGGTAAAGAATCGGCGCGGCTTGTTCATATGCTTTGGCTTCCCTTTTAAAGAGTGATTCCGTTTTCTGAGAAACCATTGCACTGGCCATCGCGGGGTCCATACCTGCGGCAATTGCTTCCTGTATCTTGGTCATGACATAAAGCTTGGCGGCGTCAACCATGGGGGTATCCGTCTGATCCGGATTGACGGAATTTACGCGGATACCTAATTTGGTGTAGTCGCATGCAAGATTCTTCGTCAGGCCGTTGACGGCGTGCTTGGAAGATACGTAAGCCGGTGTACCGGGAAAACCGACAAGTCCCGCTACGGATGCCGTATTTACGATGACGCCGCGTCCCTGAACGATGAAATGCTGCAGTTCATATTTGCATGAGAAGAAGACGGAGTAGTAGTTGTTCTTCATCACGTAGTCCATGTCCTCGGCCGGCATTTCATGGCATTTATTGGGAATGCCCATGACACCTGCATTGTTGATCGCTATGTCAAGGCGGTCAAAGTGTTCGATCGTTCTAGCCACCATTTCTTTGGAAGCTTCTTCTTCGCTTAAATCCAGATGGAGAAAAATAGCGTCTCCGCCAAGCGATGTGATCTTGGCGAGTGTTTCTTCGCCTTCTTTTTTGAGCCTGTCAACCAGAACTACTTTGGCGCCTTCTTCGGCGGCCCGACTGGCCGTCGCAGCACCAATACCTCTGGCGCCGCCTGTAACAATCATGACTTTTCCGGCAAATCTGCCATTCAACTTTTCGCTCATAGGACCTCCTTCAATGGAATACGTTTGCATTGCGGTTGATACGGCGCGGCGAAGTAACGGCATGTTCGAACTCATGTGCATCATTATGGATCAGTGAGAAATAAAATTCTACAAGCTAATACGATGCCACGTTTAGCATCAATATAATCCCTAAATATTGAAAAGTAAAATATAATTGATAAGAGCGGCCTGAACATCTGGCCGCCCGGATTAATTGCCACCGAAATTGGATGTTTATTACAACACTACACGCAAAGAAAAGATCCCGTCTTCAGCCTCGAACTGGCATGTGCCATTCAGTTTGGCGGTCATATACTGAATACTCTGAGTGCCCAAACCATGCCCTGTCACATTGGTGACAGGCAGACCGTTTACGAAGACAGGGGGGGTGGAATAGGCGTTGTTTATTAACAGCAGAAGCTTATCATTTTTCATGTGCAGCTTAAGGCAGATTGTGCGGCTTTCATCGGCTGTCTCTGAAACGGCGTTGAGGGCGTTTTCCAGTCCGTTGGACAATATGGAAGTGAACTCCAGTTCCGGACAAGGGAGTTCTGCCGGGATCGCAACACTGGCATCGAACAGGATATTATTGTCGGCCATTCTATTTTTATAGGAGGACAGAACCATATTAACGAGATTGTTTTCACAGTATCGATGCACGACGGTTTGATCAGTGACTTCAATAATACCTTGGATATACTCTTGTGCCTTTTTATACTCCTTGTTTTCAATCATGGCAGATATACTGCTTAGGAAATGCCTCATATCATGCCGGATCAGGGAAATCTCATATTTGGAGCGCTGGATCTCTTCGATTTCCTTGATGGATTGTGCCATTTGAATCGACATCAGCTTCTCCAGCTGCTCGGCGGCACATTTCTCTTCATACTCTCTTAAATAGAAAACGTTGAACAGAAGATAGGCAATGCACAGCATGAACGGCAAAAACTCGAATACGACGTGGGAACCGTCGTAAAGAAGGTTGGTATAAACGGTGGTTATATAGTCGAAGAGATAATACACAGTTGGCAGCATTCCCAGCATAATGAGTTCTTTCGTGGATTTGGTCAGTATGAGCGCAACCGATTTCGAAGCATGCCGGACGATCCCGTACCAGATCGGGATTGTTGCCAGGATGCGGGCGGCGTACATGGTCCAAAGCTGATGACTGAACGACATTGCGAGCAATCCAAACCATTTGCTGATCTGACAGAAAAGATAGGCAGACATGATCGCAAATATGGTGGGAAGCAGCTTGCGCTTGAAACGGAACGTGAAAAGCAGCAGTAAGGGCAGATGTGTTATAAACGGATAAATCATCTCCGTGAATTTCATATCCAGAAAAGAAAGAGAAAGCAATTGAAGTAAAAGGGCGCCCGTCCCAAAAAGGATAAAAACCGAATTGTTTTCTTTATTGAGGCGGATGCCAAGAAAAGCCGCGGAAGCATAGATCCCGAAGAACAATAGGACACTAAAGTTGATAACGCTTAAAACACTCTCAAGCATGCCTACACATCCTTTTCATTGAACATAAAAGAAAAATACGCGTTCTGAAAAGCTTTTCCGGAGCCTCGGGCAATGGGAACGCAGCCGCCGGATTTCATTTTTATCTCGGATTGACTAAAAGAATTGACTTGGGACATGGATATGATGTAGCTTCGATGGCATTTAAAAAATCCATCTTTTGTCAGAAGCTTATTTTCGAAAACACGTAAGTGCTCCGTACTTGTCAGAGAGCGGCCTGACCGGAGAAAGAAGATCACATTTTTGTTTTGTGCCTCAATATATTCGATTTCATGCAGATGAATTTTGTGATAACCATCGGTGCTTTTCAGAAGAAGGTGTTCGGACTTCTCCTCAAGTGCCGCCGTGCAATCGTTTAGGACCTCCGAAAGCTGTTTATCGCTGAACGGCTTTAAAATATAGCCGTTTGCTTTCACAGAATAGGATTCCAGTGCAAATTCGGGGGAGGACGTTAAAAAAACGATTTTGACTGCCTTGTCAATCTCTCGAATCTCTCGCGCGGTATCCATTCCATTTAGAAGGGACATCATGATGTCCAGAAAAACGATATCCGTCCTCGTCCGGCGAATGCTTTGTAAAAGCGCATCCCCGTTATCGAAACAGCCGATTTGTACAGGTATGCTGCATCTCTCCGACCATTGCTCAATCATACGTCTGGTGCTGTCAAGGCATTGTACTTCGTCATCGCAAATGGCAAGTCGGATCATGCTGTCCCTCTTTCTTCTATACCCAGTTGATCTATATATTATCAGTGACAATTAATTTTATCAATTGGGTACGCCCCGAATCGTTTTGGTCAAAATCCGGTTGCAATTGGCACCCGTAAAATGACATTTCGCGACAAGGAACGCTGTCACAAGACACAGATGATAATATCAAATTTGACTACATAAAAATAGCGGGGAGAGCAGTTTCATGATAAAAAGAGCAATGGGTTTATGGATTACAGCAGATCTGATACTGATGCTGCTGCCTGCCATGGTATCGGCTTAGCAAGAATTTGTTAAGGGATCTTACCTGAAAAGAACTGAGGAATTGATTTGTTTAAACATTGGAAATATTGATAAACATTGCCATGGAGGGATACGAAAATGTTAAGAAAGAAGCATCGTTTTTTGGCTGTTCTGGCTGCCCTGTCTATTTTAATGAGTCTGGTGCCGTCTGCAATTGTTTCGGCTGCAGAAACGGAAAACGTTGATATCCGGGTTGATCAGGATGACCTTCTGGATATTGTACTGACTCTTGGAAAAACAGATACAAATGTAGCATCCGTTGAGGCGGATCTTATTGCTGCGCTTGTTGCGAAAGGCGTTCCGCTCGATAAAATAAACATCCAGGCCGTCGAATCCAGTGCCGTCAGTGCAGGGAATACGTCATCCGGCTGGGAGGTCTATGACCATACCAACAACAGCGGTTCGGCGATTCAATACTATCGCCCATACTATGGCGAAGTAAATGGCAACTATAACCTTAACAATCACATTGCCGTAACAACAGGAGTACAGACCAATATTGATTTCTATGGATACGGTGCACCGGCATATAAAGATTTTATGTATATGCCAAATGATGATTATGGCAAGAAGACGTTTAATTTTACGATTCAGGAAGACGTCTTCTATGACGCACTTAACGGAGCTGGTTTTCTATTTAATACGAAAATGACACCGACAACAGATATGGCAAACAGGATGATGTCCGGTTATCTGCTGTTTTTTCAATACCCGTACGGCGGAGCCCCGACGGCTTATGTGTATAAATTTACGAATGTTAATGTCAACACTTTCCATAACGACCAATATACGGATATCCAGTCATATGCCGGGTTTACACCGATCGCATCCTTTGCTGTAGGAACGGAAAAAACCCGTACTATCAAGATCGAAGCATCGGCCGATTCTCTCAAAATGTGGTATAACTCCACAACGCCCGCCCAGTGGACCTTAAGCGGAACTTCGACCAAAACGGATACGGTTCCTCTCGCCACGGACTTTGGCTCCTATGGCTTTGGTCCGCTCGTCGGATACCTGTCCCATGGCTGCGCTCAGCCTACGCACTTTGCCTTTAACAATGTCACAATGAGTACGGAATCGACTCGCCGCTTCTCTGAGGTTATTCGGGAACCGGAGTGGCGCGAAAATTCGAAGCGTTTTATTATAAATGCCGAGGATGGTGCGGTCGCGGACTTCTCTGATCCGGTTGCCCTGGGCGAAATTCTGACAAGGCTCGGAAACGAAGATATCAATTACATCGGTTGGGGTAAAAATGCAGCCGACGGCTTGGGGTTCATCTCCAAAAATGATGGCAATGGAACCTATGTCGATAAAACGGCAGGAGTTACCGACACCTATGCAGAACAGATTGACGCGCTTGCAACTTATATTTATAACAATTATATAGACGGCGTACAAAATGATACCGACTGGCTCTTATACGGCAATCCAAACACCATGACCATTACGCCCGAATCCGAGCAGACCAATACCATCGATCAGGATTGGCCGAACGGCAAATGGAGAATTGAACATAACGAGAATTATTTCGAGAATTCGACCGGTGTAGCCCTCTATGACGGCCAGTATCTGAACAATCTGGACATATCCTTTGTCGAGACAGGAAAATACGATATCTACTACAAGGATGTTCTGTTGAAATCCGTATATGTACATCGAAGCCCGATAGCCGGATTCGATGTCAGCGTCAATGCGAGTTATGCAGTCACCATTACCGACACCGCATACGATCCGGATCGGGAGTCTGACGTTGATAAGGGAATCCAGTCGACGTCCTGGGCGTACAGGGAAACCAATGCAACGACCTGGATTGAGGGTCAGCCGACAACCTTGCAGGCCGACAAAAATTACGTGATCCGTCAGATTGTTGTCGATCAGCAGGGAGTACAGGGTAATCCGTTCTACCGCTATGTCTCCACGTCTTCTGTCAGTACGGCAAAGCCTGTTGCCGAGTTTACAATGACACCCGGACGACTGTTGACGTACCAGTCAGAAACCGTTCAATATTCCGATACATCCTATGATCCGCAGGGTTCTCTGATTACGGAGCAGACATGGACAATAACACGCGACGGTACGTCCGTTTATACCGGTTCAACCCTGAAAACCAGTTTCTCGGGCAGTCCGGCCGGCACTTACAAAATTGCATTGAAGGTCAAAAATGCAAATAACGTCTGGTCAGAGGAAGTTGCCCGCTATCTTGTTGTTGTCCGCGACACGACAGCTCCGTCTGTATCATGCGATACGGCAGCAAACACGTTTAACACAGCAAAGACCGTGAAGGTAAGCGTTCTGGATGAAGCGGGCGGAAGCGGATTCAGCTCGCGATACAGTGTCGTCGATACGTCCGCCGCTACACCTGCAACATGGGGATCCATGGGAACAAACGCTGCATTCAGTGTTGCGCTATCCACGCCCGGAACATGGTATGTACATGTGAAGGCACTTGATTACGCAGGCAACCAGACGATCAGTACTTTTGGACCATTTGCGATTGTGGATAACCAGGCGCCGTCTGCACCGTCCATCACAGTGGTACCGGAATATACCGATGGGACATGGGTCACTTCCTCTTTGGCAGTGATAGCATCCGGTTCCACAGACGATTTTACGGCGATAGATAATCTGAGATATTATTATTCTGTCAACGGAGGGGCAAATTACTACCCCGGAAATAATGTCATATTTACAAATGAAGGAGTACAGACGGTCTATTTCATGGTTAGAGACGAATCCGGCAATTTTAGTTCTGCCGCTTCAAAAGTGGTGAAAATCGACTTCAGTGCTCCTGCGGTACCGGATTATTCGGCCGTATCCAACAGCCTCTCATATGTCGCAGGTACCTGGGCAACCAGTCCCGTAGAGTTCACGCTGTCCGGATCTTCGGACGCAATCAGCGCAGTGGCTGGATATGAGTATAGAATCGACGGCGGACTCTGGCAAAACGGATCCACGGCTGTTCTAAGTTCATCGGGGAAGTATAGCATTGAATACCGTTCCGTCGATTTGGCGGGAAATTACTCGGACATCGGATCAAGCTCGATCTGGCTTGATACGGACGCACCCTCTGCGCCTGCCGTGTCAACAACGACAACCTATACGGAGGGTACCTGGACAACCACATCCTTGACGCTGGAAGCTGCCGGATCTCTTGATAATATGACGCCTGCCGGAAATCTGGTGTATGAGTATTCACTTGACGGCGTAACCTTCAGCGCAGGCAAGAGCGTGACAATATCGAATGACGGAACCTATACTGTATATTTCAGGGTAACGGATGAAGCAGGGCTGTCATGCTCCGTCGTATCCCGTACCGTGAAAATCGATGGCACCGCACCGACACTTCCGATCTATGCAGCAACTGAAAACGGTGGAAATTACGCATCCGGAGTCTGGGCAACAAGTCCTGTTACCTTTACACTGTCCGGCTCCGTTGACATGGACAGTACGGTTGCCGGTTATCAATACAGAATCAATGGCGGCGAATGGCAGTCCGGCGATACCGCTGTGCTCTCTAATCCGGGGAAAAGTGTTATAGAATACTATTCCTTTGATGTTGCGGGCAACAGCTCGACGACAGGTACAAGCGATATCTGGATTGATATGCAGGCACCAACTGCTCCGCAAGTTGGTTTTAGTCCTGATTACACCGAGGGAGCCTGGTCAGCCCTTCCCATCACGGTTTCCGCCTCCGGTTCCACGGATGATTTAACGTCTTCGGATAGACTTAAATACATGTATTCGCTTGACGGAGCTCCGTATGAAGCCGGAAGTGTTGTGCCCGTTGATACAAACGGATCACACACAATCAGTTTCAAAGTTGTTGATGACGCAGGTCTCGAGAGTTTGGTCGTGACACGCACCGTGAACGTTGACACCACAGCACCAAGCCAGCCTGTCTATGCGGCTGTTGCCGGAAGTTCAGCATACACAGCCGCAACATGGGCAAGAGAAGCCGTGACATTTACCCTTTCGGGCGCCACGGATGAAGGCGGAAGCCAGGTTGCAGGCTATGAGTATCGTATTGACGGCGGTGCATGGCAGTCGGGCAATACGGCCGTTCTTTCTGTAACCGGTAAGTATTCTATTGAATATCGTTCTGTAGACGCAGCCGGAAATTATTCTGCGGTTGGAACCGGCGAGATCTGGGTCGACACGGTTGCACCTGCTGATCCGACAATAAACACATCGGTCAAGTATACAGACGGAACGTGGACAAACACACCGATCACTCTGACCGCCATCGGATCGACCGATGATTACACGGATGAAGCGAATCTGGTATACAGTTACTCGATCAATGGAGCGGACTATGTAACGGGGAGCAGCGTTGCGATCTCAAATGACGGTATTTATAGTGTCTGCTTTAAAGTCACGGATGAGGCGGGGAATGACAGTCAGGCCGTGCCCTTCACTGTGAAGCTTGACGCATCTGCACCTTCCGTACCAGTTTATAAGGCACAGGCTGACGGCCTCAATTACGTGGAATCAACCTGGTCGACTCATCCGGTTTTATTTACCCTGTCAGGAGCAGTGGACCAGGGCGGCAGCACCATTGCCGGCTACGAATACAAAATTGACGACGGTGCCTGGCAGTCGGGCGATACAGGTTCCTTGAACGGATCGGGTAAGTACAAGATCACGTACCGCTCATTGGATGCCGCCGGCAATTATTCTCCCTCGGTATCAAGCGAAATCTGGATTGATTTGGAAGCCCCGACAAATCCGGTAATCACAATCAAAAAGGTCAACGGGGATGTGCTCTCCAAGATTCTGAACTTCGCTACGTTCCGCGTTTTCTTTAACGAGGAAATTGAAGTCACGATTACAACGGATGACGCAACCAGCGGAATAGCACATCTCTTCTGGAAAACCGGAGAGAATGAGGTCTTGCAGTCAACAGATGCCGGCACAGTGACTTTCCGAATTCCACTGGATTACAAAGAGAAGATTTCTGCCTTCAGCGAAGATGTATCCGGGCTTATATCCGGTACGAGTGTGAGCGACGGCGTGATCCTGGAAGATGATTTGCCTGTAATGTCGATTGTATTGGATCCGGATTCATCCATGGACCTGTTCAAATTCGATCTCGTTGTCAGTGATACGGGTTCCGGAATTAAAACGATCACATATACCCTTGGCAACAGTGGTGAAAAGATCGTAGATCTTGTTGAGGGACAGACTGCACCGGTAACGCTGAACACAATCAATCTTTCGATATCGGGTATTGGAATGACTCGTGAGAGCTTCCTTCTTAATGTGGATGTACTGGATCTCGCGGGCAATCACATGACCTCTTCCGTTGATTTAATGCCGCTTTTTCTCAAAGATCAGCTGAAGAAACTGCCCAATCCGGAAACGGCAACGCAGAAGGATAAAGAGGAACATGCGTCAGATATTCTCGGAGCAATCCGCCTGATCAATCTTCTGACAGATGATGAGAGAAAAGGTGTTTCCCAAGAGGATGTCCGAAAGCTGGACGATCTCATTAATTATCTAAACCCGAACCTGGTAATCATCTCCAAAGATGCGGCATCCGGTGCGGCTGCAGACAGGATTGGAACCAGCGTCAAAATTGCAGAACTCAACAATTCGAAGATAAATCTCATCACGCTTGCACTGAAAGCAACCCCGTATACGGCGGAATCGATGCCGGGCTATGTGTCAGCTGTTCAGAACACTTTGAAGACTGGCAATAAAGACGTATTGATTGCTTATGACATTTACTTGTTGAAAACATTCACGGACGCTGACGGGAAAACAACGAGTGAGCATGTGCTGAACAAGGATATTAATAGCACACTTACGGTTCGCATTCCTCTGCCCAGTGAATACGAGAAAAAGACAGCACTAAGTGTCATTCACATTGCAGAAAATGGCGACATTACCTCGATGAATGCTGCGATCGTGACGGTAGACGGACAGAAGTATTTACAATTCGAAACCGGGCACTTCTCTTCCTATGCTGTCATTGCAGATGCACAAAAGGCGATTACGAAGACCGGTGAACAGGGTGGTATCCGCACGCATGAAATCATAGCAATCACTCTGGTCGCACTGTCGGCAGGTGCCTTTGCTCTGATCTCCATGCGCAGAAGAAACGCTAAAGGGACTCGTAAATCCGAGAACTAAATTCGGATGGATGTCCGTTCTTGATCGAATGAATCGTGTTTAAAAAGACGGGGGACTGTCTCAAATGACTTCAATGGAAGCCGTTTGAGACAGTCCCTTTTTTTTTCAAATGGCAGTAACGATACAATCATTACAGATTCAAATATCGTCATAGTTTTTCCATATTTATCTGATACGATTTTAATAAAGTAAAATATATTTAATTTCCCGCAGCGTGCTTCATGAATATTGGAAGGAGAATTGGTATGGCTGTAATTACAATTTCCCGTGAATTTGGAAGCGACGGAGATAGTATCAGTGAGAAGGTTGCACAATCTCTCAATTACGCATGCATAGACAAGGCGATTATGGAGAAGGTACTTGTCCAATATGGCCTGGTAACCTTCAAGAAAGTCTACAATTCAGACCAAGGCATTTGGGATCGGTTTGACCAGGGCAAGACGGAAATGGTCATGATGCTGAACCAGACAATCCAGGCATTCGCCAGACTGGATAACAGCGTCATTGTCGGCCGCGGCGGATTCATCGTGCTGCGGGATTTCGAAAATGTTCTAAACGTCTGCATCACCGCACCGTTTGAGAGCCGTGTAAATAACACCATGAAAGCCCGGGGAATAGCCGTTCGTCAGGAGGCAGAAGCGCTCGTCAGGCAGAAGGATCATGTAATGAGGAGCTTCCTGCAAACATTCTACAATGTCAAACATATGGATGCGGACTGGTTTGACCTGTCCATCAACACGGATCAGATCCCGCCGGATGTCGCCTGCAAATGGATCATGGAAGCGGCCGGACTCCTGAGCAAGAAGACAATTGACCCGAAATCAAGCACGGCCTCCATCGAGATCAATACTGTGCTCGAAAATACCGTGGCGGAAATTACCGCCAAACTGAGAAAATGAATCGGACAGCGCCATCGCCTGAATCCACAATCATTTATAGGGGAGGCTATGAGAATGAAAAGACACAGAATCGCTCTGGTCCTGCTGCTTCTGGTCAGTTTGCTTACAGCGTCCTGTTCAGCCGCGGGGGAAATCGCGTCAGATGCAAGCAGTGCATTACAGATCAAGAATACAATAACCGTTCAGGGAACAGCCAGCATAACCGTCACCCCAACAATCGCCTATGTGAATATCGGCGTCGCGACATTCGACAAAGACGCAGCGAAAGCGCAAAGCGATAATGCCGAGAAGATGGATAAGGTATACAAAGCCCTGGAAGACTTAGGAATCAGCAAAGACAAAATTAAAACCGTATCGTACTATATCAGTCCCCGTTACGATTACACGATCAATACCAGCGTACTGACCGGGTATGATGTAGTCAACGGAATTCAGGTAACCGTCGAAGACCTCGCCAAAGTCAGCCAGGTACTGGATATGACCGTAGCACAGGGAGTAAACCAGGCGAGCTCTATCTCCTTCGGCATCACCGACAAGGAGAACGAAGAGACGTACCTTAAGGCGCTTGCAGAAGCAGTCGATAATGCCAAGGGAAAAGCCGCCGCACTGGCCTCGGCCGCCGGCTTAACCGTGGATAAACCACTTCAGATCATCGAAGGCTCGCAGGCAAATGTGTATCCGATCTATTCAAACTCTTACGAATCCGCCAAAGCGACAGATACCGCAACCCCGATCTCCGGCGGTGAGTTGATGGTAGAGGCGAATGTCACGCTGGTGTATAGCTATTAATCAGTTTCATCTGGAATCATTCATTTGATGCCCTGTAGCGAAATGATGCAGGGCATTTTTCTTCTGAGGGCGGGCGCACTTTTAATGTACGGACATGCTTAATCCGCAAACAATGCAAATCGTTGTTGATTGTCTGATGCTTCCGCTTACATCAAAAGAAAGTGGGACATAGATTATGAGAAAGAATGACTACGCGGCAGATGCGCCCTATTTCTCATAGATCCTTTCTTTGATGAACAGTTGTACCAAATCAGGATCAAATTGAGTGCCGGCATTCTTAATTAATTCTTGAATGGCTTCTTCCTGAGTCATCGGTCTGCGATAAGCTCTTTCACTGGTCATCGCATCATAAGAGTCTACAATACTGAGAATTCTGGATAGAACAGGTATATCTTCACCTTTCATACCTCTTGGGTATCCGTTGCCGTCCCATCGTTCATGGTGAGATAGAATATATTCCGAAATTCGGACAAATTCCGGTACGGACTGCGTAATTCTGCAGCCGATTTCCGCGTGCCTTTTCATAATGACCCATTCACCCTCGTCCAGCTTCCCGGGTTTATTCAGGATCGAATCCGGAACACCGATTTTCCCGATGTCGTGCAACAGTGCCAGCAGCTCCAGTTCCTGCAGAGAGGTTTGCGACAGATTCATGGACACTCCCATATGTTTGCCAAGCTGCATCAATCGATTGGCATGTTCTTCCGTCTCATGGCTTTTTTCAAAGAGTGTTCTCCTGAACGACTCTAAAATCGCGCTTCTATAACTTCTTATATCCAACATTTTCTGGGTATACATGACTTCTTCTGCCATGTTTATTGTTTTTGCAATTTCTTCTCTGTCATTTCTTCGTATGGCAGACCCTAAAGAAATGGATAGACCAATATTCATAGTTGTATAATCCAGGCAACTTCTTCTTATGTCTTCGCATACTTGTTCTGCTCCTGCCGAATCTGTATTCGGCAAAAGAATGATATATTCGTCGCCGCCCCATCTTGCAACAATATCCGTTGGACGGCAGGCCTTCACAAGAATTTCTGCGGCCTTCATTAGAAATCTGTCTCCTTCGGAATGGCCCAAAACATCATTAACCATTTTTAGTCCGTTAATATCTCCCAAAATAATGGAAAGCGGAAAACTCTCCAGCTCCTCGAGCTGTTTAATTTTCTCCTCAACAAATCTACGGTTATATAAAGATGTCAAACTGTCGTGGTAACCTAAGTAAATAATCTCATCCTGCTTGATTTTCTTGTCCGTTACATCCCTGAATACCATTACAGCTCCCTGGATATCCCCCTCGGCACCTAGAATGGGGGCGGCGATGTCTTCGATCGCTCTTTTTACTCCGGATTGAGAGATTATGACCGTATGGTTCTCGAGTTCAACGGTCTTGCTTTTGCTAAAGACTTCGTCAATCGGATTTCTGCCCTTTCCCGCTGTGTCCTCATTCTCCAGATTCAGAACAAGATCGACGTTTTTTCCCAAAGCATTTTCTGCACGCCAGCCTGTGAGCCCTTCTGCAACAGGATTCATTAATGTGACTTTCTTATGTTTATCCGTAGTGATTACAGCATCGCCGATGGAAAGCAATGTAATTTTAAGACGTTCTTTCTCATAGTATAATTCTTGTTCTGCCAACTTCTTTTTGGTTATATCTTCATATACGCCCAGAAGTCCAAAAACATCTCCGGAAGCATCACGCAGGGGCACCTTTGTCGTTCGAATCCATCCCTGGTCACCACTCGGCGTTATGTGCAGCTCCTCAATGTTTATTTTCGCAATTCCGCTGCGCATGATTTCAGAATCATCGGCTCTGTATTTTTCCGTCTGCTCGCTGGAAGGCGTGCTGTGGTCATCTTTTCCGATGAGCTGCTCAGGAGAACCAATGCCGGCCTCATTCGCGAAAAATTGGTTGCATCCTAAGAAGTTGGAATTCAAGTCTTTCCAAAAGATCGGCATTGGAATTGTATCCAACACCTTCTGCAGAAGTTCATTGGACAGAATTAAGTCCTTCTCGTTTTGCCTTGATCTTTCTTTAAAATTATTGATGACGATACAGATAAAAACAGAAATAATCGGGGTAATAACACCCGGCAGTGCATATAATAAACGACTTGAAATGATTACCAGAAGCGTTATGACGATCGACATTCCGCACAGCATATAGCCAAACCAATGACTTCTTCTAATAGGGTTGAGAGCAATAAATATAACGGCCAATACCTGGGCTTGCGCTAAGATTCCGGAAATCGTATATCTGCTTATGTTAAAAAAGAAATCTTTTTCTTGTAACGATATAAAAATAATGATTATGTTCAAAACGATGTAGCTGATCACACACAGAAAAAGCAGAAACCAGTGTAGGGGGGCAGGGTGCTCTGCTCTAATTTTTGTCATAATAATACCCTCTCAGCTAAATTATAGCTTCATGCTTATCCCCATTGAAAAGCAATTGCCATATCTTAATTGTACACCTATGTCTTCGTTCAATATCTAGGATTTTCCTGACAATCGATACAGAGCAGAAAGTTATGTTGGGGGCGCGAAGTCGCAGACACATGGATTGTATACACATGCGTTGGTCCGCTCCCGAAAAGTGAACCGCCGAATGATGCAATGAAACAAGCGATTGCATATGCGACATTCATTCATGAGCCTCTTCAAAATAGAGATCAACTGCTCTTTGTTTTCATCCTCTGTAAACTTCCTCATTGGACTCCGCCGTTCTGACCCACACGGCCATCTCTCCGCACGACCTGTTTGCCCAGGTATAATAGGGGATCCATGTCAGTTCTTTTTCCAGATATTTATCCTGTCGGCAAGGCGCGTATAGTGTATTTGCTTCCCAGCCTTGTGTATCCAGTATCAGGCCTGTTGAGTGGAGTGCTGCTGCGCCGCCCGGCAGGTCTTTTGCTGGAGCGTGTGTGAATTTGGAAGTAATGGGAAGCCTGATGCAGTGCAGGTTCCTGCCGTTGTCTTCTTCCTCCAGGCAATAGACGACGGGGCCGCGCATGACGGCGGCTTTTCCGATGTTCTCGCGTACCAGGGGATTGGAGGAGACGACAGTTACGGGCATGTCGAAGTGCAAGGATAATGTATCTCCGGGAGACCAGAGGCCGGCGATGTAGGTGTAGCCGTCTTTTGGCGTCATTTCACCCGGGAGGAGGGCCTGGCCGTTTTTGCTGATTGTGTAGCTTATGCACCAGCCGGGGATTCTGCAGGCAAGCGTCGCATGGACGGTATGGGCCGGGGTGACCTCTATCGTGACATCTTCATCCCAGGGGTAGTCAGTTCTCATGCAGATAGCGGTCTCAACGCCGCTTAGTGCCGTCACAGTCTCACTTCCGATATAGAGGTGGACGTATAATGCGTCTTTTTTGTGTGTATAAATATAGCCGGAGAGGGATGTGATCATGCGGGCCAGATTCGGAGGGCAGCAGGCGCATCCGAACCATTTCTGGCGCTCCGGCTTAACATGGGATCTCAGCTGATCTTTCTTACAGGCTTCCGGTACGACTTCCAGTGGATTTACGTAGAAGAATCGGGTGCCGTCGAGGGACATGCCGCTGATGATTCCGTTATAAAGTGCTTTCTCCATGACATCACCGTACTCACCGATCGGGGCAATCATGAGCATTCTCTGTGCGAAGAACACCAGGCCTATGGATGCACAGGTCTCTGCATATACTGTATCGCTCGGGAGATCGTAATCGTATGTGAATGATTCCCCGTAGGAGGAAGATCCTATGCCTCCGGTAATGTACATTCTCTTGTGTACCATGTTGTTCCACAGTGTCCGGCAGGCCTGATACAGTGTATCATCACCGGTCACCCGGGCGACATCCGCCATACCGGAATACAGGTATACGGCGCGGACCGCATGACCTTCCGCTTTGTCCTGTTCCCTGACTGGGAGTCCCGCCTGATAATACTGATACTGAAAGGAGCTATCTTTCCATTTAAACGTCAGATGATTTTCGCGGACTTCTTCTTCCAGGAAAAGCGGACTCTGGCCCCGCTGATTAATAAAATAGCTGGCGAGAGCAAGATGCTTTTCGTCTTTTGTTATTTCGTACAGCTTTATCAGAGCCATTTCAAGGATTTCGTGTCCGGGATATCCGTGCTGCTTGCCGGGCTCCGGTCCGAATTCCCGGTCGATGCAGTCAACGAATCGAATCATCGCATCGAGGAGTTTTCTTTTTCCTGCCGCATGATAATAGGCGGTCGCTGCTTCGAGCATATGACCGGCACAATACAATTCATGTGTGTTAATTACTTCGGTCCATCGTTTCTCAAGACCGGTAATAATGTAATACGTATCCAGATAGCCATCTTCCTGCTGCGCACTTACGATCAGGTCTATCACATCGTCAATGGTCTGTTCGAGTACTTTGTCCGGATGCCACACAAGCGAATAAGCCGCTGCTTCGATCCATTTGGCAACATCTGTATCCTGGAATTCAAATCCGTAGAAATCGCCGTCTTCGAGTCCGGCTGCGATTCGGAAATTCCTGATGCAGTGGCTGGGCTCCGCATCAGGAATTCGATCGTTGAGCGCTTCCCACTGGTAGGGTATCATCTTCGTGCGGACAAGTTCTCTATAGTTACTCCAAAAGGTATCAACAACTGTTACCTCGGACATTTGTACCGGATTTGTATAATCTTCTGTATTCATTGAAATACCCCCTCAATAGGTGTTCAAATCTGATAGACAAAGGCATGGATAAGTCATATCATGTCTCTATACTAAAAATACAAGGCGATATTAGCAACTTACAATTTATCATATAAGGTGGACAAAACATAGATGAGATACTTCGTTTCAAATACCTCGCTGCCGCTGAAATATGTTTCCAGCGGAAATCTCATAAGTAAAGACGGTTTTGTCCACCCAAGGCGTATTCTGGATACGTATGTGTTACTGTTGGTAAAAGAAGGAACGCTCTGTATTACTCAGTCGAACGTGAATTATGAGGTTCAGCCAAACCAGTATATTTTCCTTGCTGCAGGGGAAGAGCATGCAGGATTCCGTGCTTCTTCGGGTAAATTATCCTATCTCTGGGTACATTTTACGCTGCCGGAACCGGCAGATATCATCCGCGAAGAGAAATTGATTTTTGAAAAAATGCTGCAGGCGGAAAAAACACAGCAGGGGGAAAAAATCCTCCAGGGGAACGAAATGCCTTCCGTGGATAATATGTATATTATGCCCGAATACGGAGAAATTTCGTTTGTAAGAAAAGTATCCCTTCTATTCAATCAACTCCTCGATTTGTCCCGACACGAACAGACATATACGAAATATATAGCGGACTATGCCCTTAGTTCTTTAGTTATGGAGATTTCACAGGAGTTTTTTGACACATATAATAAAGATGAGCAGAATCTATCTCCCTGTGTTGCCAAAGTAATGGCGTGGATCCGTGCTAATTATTTACAGCCGCTTACGGTTAGCTCCATTGCCGGAGAATTCGGTTACAATGCCGATTATTTATCCACTCTTTTCAAGAAATCGGTCCATATTTCATTGGTTCAATTTATTATTAAAACGCGGATTGATATTTCTAAGTCTCTGATGGTCACCTATGATATATCCGTAAAGGAGACGGCTTATTCCTGTGGTTTTTCCGATGAGAAATATTTTATGAAAACATTCAGGAAATTAGAAAATATGACGCCAACACAATACAAAAAGGCATTTAGCAAAAAAATGATTAACTAAATGCGGGGGGGGGAATAGAAGATGGGGAAGAGATTTTTTAATAAAAAGAGCTTTAAATATCGCCTGATTGTCTATTTTTGCCTGCTTTCTATAATACCGATTATCGTAATGAATATTATTTCCTACTATAATACATCAAATCTTGTCCAGGAAAATGTTGATGACCTGACGGATATCAACCTCGCACAGACAAAGAATAATGTAAATATTGTGCTGTCGTCCTATGAAGATCTGCTTTATCAGATGTATACGGACGATGCCATTGTTGATCTGGTAGATAAAATAGACACGGATCAGGATCTTGCCGTCAGCAGAAATCAGTTGAGAAGAACTCTTAGGGGTCTTGCCAGCGTAAAACCCTATATACAATGTATTACCGTTATTACAAATAACGGGACAACGGTATTCTATGATAAATTAGCTTCTCCTACTGCCAATATTAAATGGCTGAATAATTATGGAATTTCACCGGAACAGATCTTGGAGCAAGTCGCCGAATCAAATCAGACAGAAATTCTTCCTACCAAATACGCTGCTCATTTCAATTCTGATCCATATTATCTGTTTCATATGGCACATAGAATAATCGATTATAAAAATATTAATAGAATCACGGGTATCGTTATTCTAAGCATTGATGAGCGGATGCTTTATGAGATTTGCAACCAGAATGCAGCACAGACGAATACAGAAGAACGGAATAGTCTGAATTTTATCATTAATGAGAACGGATCTGTTATATCGTTTATGGATGCTTCGAAAATCGGAACTGCGATCATCGATCCGGATTCTTCGGGAGAAGAAAAAGAAAAGGCATATATTCAGCTGGTCAGGGACAGCGGAGCGATGACTGGTGAATATATGAAAGTGTACAGTACGTATGACGAGACTCTGCACTGGTCATTTATTGATGTGTCAAATCAGAGCAATGTCCTTGCACAGATGAATAATCAGCAGAGGATTTCTGTATTCGTACTGGCACTTTCTGTCCTGGCTCTTGTTGTCATTATTATCTTTATCACAAACCGCCTGACCGGATCTATCGGAAAGGTGGTAAAGGCGATGAAAGCAGCTGAAAAGGGAGAGTTATCCACACGGGTTGAAGAGGACGACCGGATGCCGATCGAGATAGAGACGATTGCCAAACAATTTAACCAGATGATTGAAAAGCTCAATGATTCCATTGAGAATGAAAAGACAGCGAATGAAAAACAGAAGAATGCAGAAATTTCTGCGCTCGAAGCGCAGATTAACCCTCATTTTCTGTATAACACATTGGATACGATTAATTGGATGGCGATAGATAAAGACCAGTATGAGATAAGTAATGCCATTAATTCCCTGGCCAATATTCTGCGGTACGGTGTGGATAAGAGTAATAGTGTGGTTGCGATCAAACAGGAAGTAGACTGGCTGAAGCAATATGTGTTCTTACAGCAGACAAGACTCAAGAACACATTTGAATTAATCCTTCACGTGGAATCCAACGTCCTGGAGTACCATATTCACAAGCTCTTGCTGCAGCCGTTTGTCGAAAACGCTATTCTGCATGGATTCGAAGGTGCCAAAAAGAAATGTGAATTGAAGATGACAATTTCTGAAGCGGCCGATACAGTCCGGATCGTCATATCCGATAACGGAAAGGGCATGACGGAGGAGATGGTCGCGCACCTTAACAGTACAGCGGGCGAAGGCGTCGAAGGGCACGGGAAAGTGGAAGCAGAGAGCCACATCGGCATCAGTAACGCCATCGGCCGGCTTCATATGTATTACGGCGCTCAGGCAAAAGTAAGAATTGAAAGCCAGGCGGGTGAAGGCACAAGTATCTATATTGAGATTCCCAAAATATAACTGTGACGACAGGGGGGCGCATGATGAGGATTGTTATCGTTGAAGATGAGATCAGGATCCGGGAAGGTATGATCCGGCTTATCAGCAAAATCAATCAGGAACACGTGATTGTAGGTGAGGCTGATAATGGACGGGAAGGTATGAGGCAAATAGAAGCCGTCATGCCTGACCTGATCATTACTGATATCAAGATGCCGGATATGGACGGACTTGAGATGCTGACCCGGCTCAAAGAAAAGCATATATCAATCAAAGCTATCGTCCTGAGTGCCTATTCGGAATTCTCTTACGCGCAGCAAGCGATTAAGGTGGGTGTCAGCGAGTATCTTTTGAAGCCCATTTCGGTCGCGAGCCTGACACAGGCTTTGGAAAACATTGAAATTCAGCTGGAACAGGAGAAGAAATATAAGAAGGAACATCTGGATGTGCTCCAATCGCTCGAATCTGTGTTCAGCGGAATTATACTCGGCGGTACCATGGTTGATAAGGAGCTTAATGACTTCCTCGACAGAGGCTACCAGCTTAAGCCGGACAGTGATTTTGTACTGATTCCGGTATATCTTGGGAGCAAGTATGAAGATAACAGGCAAAAGATGAGCAAGGAACTTCATGCGGTTCTTCGAAGCAGGGAGGGACTCGAATACCGTATTCTAGAAATCCCTCAAAACAAAATACTCTTGCTGATTCTTTTTGCTTTTACGGAAGAACGTGAACTGGAACGCTGGTTTCAGAACAGGGTACTAATTCAGCTTATGAGAGGCGAAAATTGCCGTGCCTGCTTTGGATGGATAGCTTTCAAGGGGATTTCCCTGATGAAAGAAAGCCTCCATATTCTGTTCAAGAACATGGACTGGAACATTATCCTGGGGGATGATGTTATCGTATCGTATCCCAAAGTTACCCAAATCCAGACGGTGCCGCTATCCTATCCCATCGATCTGGAGAGTCAGACAAGGGTTGCACTGTGTTCTTTTGACAGCAAGAAAGTGGAAACCAGCGCGCAGAATTTTTGCCGCTACTTTAAAAGCGGAAAACTGTATTCCCCGAAAGAAATCAAGGAATCTTTTGTTCGCTATCTCTGGTCCGTGATTAATGTTATTAAGGAGATCGATTTTGCTCAATATAAAAATATTGAGCAACAGGAATATTTGAAAAATATCATGACAGCGACAACTTTTCCCGAATTAGAGCAAACACTTCACGATGTGCTCTTATTGCTGCCGCTTGACAAAACAGGGGAGACATCCGTTAACCTTACCGTCCAGCGAGCGCAGAGCCTGGTGCATGAATTTTATAATCGGGGGATCACACTTGACGAAATTGCGATGAAATTAAAAATCACGCCGGAATATCTCGGCACGCAGTTTCATAAGGAAATGGGCGTAACTTTTAGTGCATATATGAAGAATTACCGGATCAAAAAAGCTAAAGAACTCCTTATCGGAACGAATCTGAAGCTCTATGATATTGCCGATAAGGTGGGATACAGCGATTCCAAATACTTCAGCCAGGTTTTTAAAGAGTGTACGGGACAGCTCCCGACAGAATATAGAAAAACCAACAAATAGTGTGGGAACAAACAATTGGCGAGAAATAGTGACGAATTTGATTCGAACCTTAGAAAAACAATCCTTTTGCAGATTATTCGAGTTTTTTCGGAAGTTGCGATGATATATAGTGACTTTGAACAAGAAAACAGACTACTTGCACAAAAAATACAGCTTTTGTACAAGAATAAGAGGAGGAAAAGTAATGAAAAGGTTTACTGCAATTCTTCTGGCACTTGCACTCTCAGTCGGCTTACTGGCTGGATGCGCATCCAACGCAGCGGCTACAACGAAAGCGGCATCGGGGGATACAGCAGCTGCAGCCACCAAGGCGGGCACACAGGCAGATACGACAGCAGCGCCGGCAGCAGAGAAGAAAAATATCGTTCTCTGGTACTATTGGGAGACAGAGAGTCATCAGGTTGCGTTGGATAAGGTTATTCAGCAGTTCAATACTTCTCAGGCAAACATTACTGTGGAAGCCAAATATGTACCTTTTGCCGATTTCAAGAAGCAATTATCAATTGGTGCTTCCGCATCAGAACTTCCGGATATGGTTATCATCGATAATCCGGATCATGCCGCTTATGCTGAGATGGGAATTTTTGCTGACATAACAGGCAAAATTGACCTGAGCGGATATTATGAGGGACCGGTAGCTTCCTGTACCCTTAACGACAAGCTTTACGGTGTTCCGTTCGGGAGCAACTGCCTTGCATTGTTCTACAATGAAGACATGCTGGCAGCAGCCAACTGTGAAGTTCCCACAACATGGGCTGAATTAGCCGATGTTGCCAAAAAGACAACAACCGGCAGCGTAAGCGGTCTTGGCTTCTGTTCTCTTCAGAACGAAGAGGGAACATTCAACTTCCTTCCCTGGCTGAATATGGCAGGAACAACTGCTTATGAGATTAACAATGAAGCTGGAATCAAAGCGATAACCTATGTAAGCGACCTTGTCAAGAATGGCGCAATGACCAAAGAAGTTATCAATTGGACACAGGGCGATACAATGAACCAGTTCATTTCCGGCAACCTTGCCATGATGATCAATGGCCCCTGGCAGGTACCGACCATGCGTGAGCAGGCTCCTGACCTTAACTGGAATGTTGCTCTTATTCCGACAGACGGCGATTATGCAACAGGACTCGGCGGTGAGAATTTCGCCATTATTGACAATGAGAATCAGGACGCATCCCTTGAATTCATCAAGTTTGCTACTGATCCTGAAATGATCAAGACATACATCGATGCTTTTGGATACATTTCATCCTGCAAGGACGTTGCAGCAACACAGTACCAGGGCGACGAAGTCATGCAGCTTTTCATCTCTGATATGGAATATGCAGTAGCCAGAGGACCCAGTGCACAGTGGCCCGAGATCTCCGACGCGATCTCACTTGCTTTCAATGAAGCAATTACGGGAACAAGCACCCCGGCAGATGCTGCAGCCAAAGCACAAACAACAATTGACGGCATCGTAGGCTAATAATTATTCAGGTAAATGGAGGGAGTACACGGTCTTTCGTGTACTCCCCTCTATTAGAAAGCCATATTTCAAAGTCATATTTCAGGAGGTAAAAACTATGCAGCGGATCAAAAAATTCTTCCGGTATGACAATATTGGGATTTTGTTTGTCCTTCCCGCGCTACTGTATATGCTGATATTTGTCGGCTACCCGATCGTCAGCAATTTTATTTTGAGTTTTCAGGATGTAACGGTAAAGACAATTAATGCTGCCGTTAAGCCTTTTATTGGTATCTCCAACTATACGAAATTACTGCAGGATTCCGTGCTTCAGCATTCTGTGTGGAACACTTTGCTTTTTACTGTCCTTTCGCTTCTTCTTCAGTTTTCGCTTGGCTTCCTGCTGGCACTTTTTTTTACTAAAAAATTCTCTTTTTCAAAACCGATCAGAGGACTTCTGATGATGCCCTGGATGATACCGGTTACCATTACAGCTCTCATGTTCAAGTTCATGTTCAGCTCGAATGTTGGAATAATAAATCAGGTTCTGCAGTCCCTTCAAATCATTGCACAGCCGGTTGACTGGCTGACTTCACCGGGTACGGCAATGTTTGCACTGATATTTACGAACATCTGGATAGGTATCCCGTTCAATATGATTCTGCTTTCATCGGGACTTACCCTGATTCCGAAAGAGTTGTACGAAAGTGCTGCGATAGACGGAGCCAACAAGGTGCAGACTTTCTTCAAAATAACCATTCCGCTTCTCAAGCCAACGATCCAATCGGTACTGATCCTTGGTTTTGTATATACATTTAAGGTGTTTGACCTGGTGTATGTTATGACAAACGGCGGTCCGGTCAATTCGACTCATCTGCTGTCGACCTACTCTTACAAGCTGTCTTTCAGCCTCTTCAAATACAGCCAGGGAGCAACAGCAGCAAACATACTGTTTGTCATTCTGTTTTGTGTCAGTCTGGTCTATATGAAGTTAGTTTACAGCGATGAGGAGGCATGACAATGGATTTGGATAACAAACTCCGCGGCAGAAAAAACGTACTCATGTGTATTGTGTCTATCCTCATAATGGGTATTCTTCTTTTTCCGCTGTACTGGATTCTTGTAACATCACTTAAGACGGAACAGGAGATCTTTCAGATTCCGCCGACCCTTTTTCCCAGCGTATTTAATACAAAATCATATGTGGCACAGCTTGGAAACGGCGACTTCAACATGTTCCGCTCCTTTGGAAACAGCTTCCTGATCTCCGTCAGCTGTATGCTGATTTCCGTAATTCTTTCTGTTCCGGCGTCTTACGGACTTGGAAGATATCGCTTTTTCGGCAAGAAGGTTACTACTCTTAGTTTTCTGGTTACGCAGATGCTGCCTGTCTCCGTTCTACTGACCCCCATGTTTATTATGTTCAATAAAATGCATCTTATTAATAGTCCTTTGTCCGCTATTTTGTCCGATGCTACCATCGGAATACCGTTTTCTATCCTGATTCTCAAAAATTATTTTGCATCCATACCCAAAGAACTCGAAGAATCGTCCTATATCGACGGATGCACCCGCTTCTCTTCATTCAGGAAAATCATGGTGCCGATTGCTTTCCCGGGTGTTGTTGTGTGTGCTATATTTTCTTTCCTGTATGCGTGGGGTGACCTGGCATATGGCATGACATTTATTCAGGATCAGGAGAAACGGCCGATTACCGCCGGAATCTTCAACTTCATGGGACAGTACGGCACAAAATGGAGCTACCTGACAGCATTTGCGGTTGTAACAATTATTCCTGTAGCTTTGATCTTCATATTTATGCAAAAATATATCATAAGTGGTCTGACAAGCGGAGCTGTGAAAGGATGAGGATTAAAAATGAAGGACATCTTTCGCCGTGAAGGAAATTGCTTGCTGCGCCTATTTGAAAATGAAACCTTATGTGTAGAGCCATGGGGTCCGGACAGTTTTCGTGTGCGGGCAGTTAAAATGGGAACCCCGATACAAGGAAAAGATTGGGCACTGACAGAACCGGCAGAGCGGCTGGCACAGATTAAAATAGAGGGAGAAACGGCTTCCATAATCAATGGAAAGATTCGCGCAGAGATTGGTACATCCGGGAAAGTCGTTTTCTATAATCAGGACGGCAAATTACTGCTCGAAGAGTATGCGAGGAACAGGCGTGATTTGTTCTCGAAGGATTGTTCCGCACTGGAATTACAGGGACGTGAATTCCGGGGAATCCTGGGTGGGGATTATACCGTCACAGCACGCTTTGAATCGAACCCGCAGGAGAAGATTTACGGGATGGGGCAATATCAGCAGCCATATCTCAATATGAAAGGCTGTACACTTGAGCTGGCCCATCGCAACTCACAGGCCAGTGTTCCGTTTATGATTTCCAGTCTGGGCTATGGGTTTCTCTGGAACAACCCGGCTATCGGTAAAGTCATATTCGGGAAAAATATTACTGAGTGGAGAGCTGAGTCGACAAAAGAACTGGATTACTGGATAACAGCCGGGAATACTCCGGCTGAGATTGAAGAAACGTATGCTAATGTAACCGGCAAAGTACCCATGATGCCGGAATACGGACTTGGATTCTGGCAATGCAAACTCAGGTACCAGACACAGGAAGAACTTTTGGAAGTTGCACGTGAGTATCACCGCAGAGGATTGCCCGTTGATGTAATTGTGGTGGATTTTTTCCACTGGCCTAAACAGGGTGATTGGAGATTTGATCCCACCTATTGGCCGGATCCTGCTGCAATGGTCTCTGAACTTAAGAATATGGGAATGGAACTTATGGTCTCTGTTTGGCCTACAGTAGATAAGACAAGTGAAAACTTCGATGAGATGCTGCAGTCAGGCTATCTTGTAAATACAGACAGAGGCGTCCGCGCAACCATGGAATTTATGGCGCCGACTGTGTTCTATGATCCTACAAATCCTGATGCGCGGGAATATGTCTGGAATAAAGCGAAAGAAAATTACTATGATAAGGGGATCAGAATTTTCTGGCTTGACGAAGCTGA
The DNA here is from genome assembly GCA_964617375.1 of uncultured Mageeibacillus sp. GTDB lineage: Bacteria > Bacillota > Clostridia > Saccharofermentanales > Saccharofermentanaceae > Firm-13. Next base: position 70,957 of record CAZTXQ010000008.1, read on the forward strand.
ACCTGAATATACGGTATATGATTTTGATAACTATCGTTATTTTGAAGGAACAAATGCACAGGTTGGAAATATCTATCCTGTGATGTATGCCAAAAACTTTTTTGACGGAATGAAGAGTGAGGGACAGGAAAATATTGTCAATTTACTGAGATGTGCCTGGGCTGGCAGTCAGAAATACGGAGCGCTGGTCTGGTCCGGAGACATTGCATCGAGCTTTGCGAGTATGCGCAATCAGCTGGCAGCCGGTCTGAATATGGGGATTGCCGGAATACCGTGGTGGACGACGGACATCGGCGGGTTCCACGGAGGAGATCCGGAAACGAAGGAATTCCGTGAATTATTTGCGCGGTGGTTTGCATGGGGCACTTTCTGCCCGGTTATGCGTCTTCATGGTGACCGTGAACCGCGTCAGCCGCAGGTAGGAACAACAGGCGGCGCAGTCTGCCGTTCCGGAGCAGCCAATGAAGTATGGAGTTACGGCGAAGATATCTATCAGATCTGCAAAAAATTCATCAAAATCCGGGAAGAACTGCGGCCGTATATCCGAAATGCTATGAAAGAAGCACACGAAAAAGGTACGCCGGTTATGAAACCGCTGTTTTATCCGTTCCCGGAAGATGAGAAGTGCTGGGAAGTAGAGGATGAATATATGTTCGGCGATTCGATTCTTGTGGCGCCGGTACTCTATCCCGGAGAGACCAGCCGAAGTGTTTATCTGCCGGCCGGAAAAAAATGGCAGGAGTTCAAGGGTGAGAAGATATATGAGGGCGGCTGCCGGATCGAAGTTGCTGCGCCGCTTGATAGTATTCCCGCATTTTTACTCCTTTGATGCGGATCACCATCTTCTTCGTGAAAACAGCTCGAATTGCCGTACAATTCGAGCTGTTCTTTTAGGTGTTAAAGTACTTGTGTCCGGTGAAGCATTTATCTGCTGCTACAGCTCCTGCACCTCGGAGTATTTTTCGGGGGACGATCTCCTTGATACAGACCATTTTCAGCACTTATGGATAAAATATGGACAGGTCATCCGTTTATCCTCAAATAAAAACACTTTTCGAGACATAGAAAAACCTTACAACCGCTATGGCTGTAAGGTTTCCTCTTGGAGCCGATTAACGGACTCGAACCGTTGACCTGCTGATTACAAAAAATAGGAAGGGCTGTTTGGGGCGTTGGGTAGTTTGCTGTAAAGGGCTGCAAATAGGGCGTTTGCGGGATTTTTCCAGCGGTATCTTTTGGAGAACGTTTGTTCGTTTGAACATAGATTATGTTCAAATTATGTTCAAGTCAATTGGTTGAGAGCAGGAAGGAAGGATTCACTAATAAGCTGAAGCTTGTTGCAATATTCAGATGGGTTTTTCCGTGCATAAAACGTAATTGCGATTTCGATTTTCTCCTTGTGCTTCGAGCAGCTTTCTTTCAGTCATTTCTCTCAAGATCTGTCTTGTCTGAGAGGCTTTAAGATTCAATACTTCCATTGCCTCAGAACTAGTAATAGAATCATGGGTTTTCAAGTAATCCAAAATACATATGTAATTTGAGTTTGTTATCGCCGGTTTGTCGCCAGTTATCGCCGGTCTGTCGGCGGTTATCGCCGGTTTATCACCGGTTATCGCCGGTTTATCACCGGTTATCGCCGGTTTATCGCCGGTTATCGCCGGTTTATCGCCGGTTATCGTCGGTTTGTCGCCGGTCATTGCCGGCAAAGACTTGTCTGGATGTCGGTTGTCTTCATGCTGTTCATTTAGTTCAGCAACACTTTCCGGGTAAGGGTATGTTATTCGAAGAAAATTAGTTGAAAAAATAAATACTGACCGATCATATTTTTTCAAAATACGAGGAATACCTGAACCAATATGCTCAACTAGGCGTACATCTTTGAAGATGCGCATCAACTCTCTATTTTTGGGAGCTGAAAAACCTTGATAGAATTCTTCTTCCGTCATATCAATGGAAAGGCCGCCTGTTGAAGTTATAACGATTTTGTCAGAGTAGATTTCGAAAACAGGCGGGATCTCGCGCGAATAATCATTATGTACAATTGCATTTACTACGGCCTCTCGAAGTGCAACGGGATCCGCAGGATAAATTTCTTCGCGTATTGAACTTGTGATTCGAGTCAGCGGAACATTTTCAATATCCAATCGATTAATGACATTAAAAGTTGATTTGATAAGGGAGCAGTACCCAAAGTCTTTGTTTTCGACTAAATCTGATTTGTCCCGACCACGATACTTTGCAATTTTGATTGAAATACTATTTTTGTCTGCCAAAAGATAAGCAAAATAATTGTATTTTCCATCTTCCGTCAATAAATCCAAATTTTTTGCAAATTGATCAGTAAGTGAGAGACCATTTTCTTCGTAGAAAATCTTCAACTGAACAAAGGTGAGATCCTGATTTGGTGCCGGGATATTTCTAAGTGAGGAGCGAGTTCTCCTGGAAAAAAGAGATTCGATCATGGCTGACGTCATTGGCTGCGTTGCAGTTCCAATACGAATAAAAGCACCTGCAGGTGACATTCCTTTAGAGCGAATATAATATGGCTTTTCAGACCCACTAAGGATAAGGATTTGAAGGACATTCTTTCCGTCATACGTTTGTGTTATGACATCAAATAGGCCCATAACAGATGGCTCTATGTTATTCCTTATTCGGTCGATGATCTTTCTTTGGAGGACATCGATGTCATCTACCCCAATAACCTGGCCATCATCTGCAATACCAATATAGATTATGCCGCCCTCGCGAGAGTTCAGAAATCCAACAACTTCTTTTTCAAGTTGATCAGTCAATTTTACTTTGTATTCAGTTCTCTGATCTTCCGACTGCATCAACTTGTACCTCCGATAGCTTTTATCCAATTATATCACTGCTAGTTGACATTCAATTATTCTATTAACAAAATAAAGTCATTTGGAGCAGACTATATTTTGGAGAGCGATTTGATTTGCCACAGAATATGAGTTGTCGCAAATTATGCGATAACTGGTTTGTGTTCAATCGACGACAATATACAGCTTTGGGACAACTTAATGAATTTCGGCAAACTCATTAAGTATTGTACCCAGCAATATATAGATATCTGGCTGAACTCTTAAGAGCTCGCCTGAGACAACCATACTTGTTAGATAAACACGCGAAATACCAATGTGAGTAACGTCTTTAGACGCAATGACTCCATTGAGCTCGCTCGCGATTTCAATTAAATCTTGTTAAATATGTTCGCGGGAAATCACTCCTTTGTTACTGATCTGGTAATGTAAAAGTGGACACGGGAAACCTTGAGACAGATAATGTGAAA
>CAZTXQ010000009.1:0-72990 GCA_964617375.1 uncultured Mageeibacillus sp.
ATAAGTGTCGCACGTATTTTCAAGGTTCGGAAGGTGTGTGCAGTTTACCGCTTACCTCGCAATGATAAAAAACGACGCATCGAGGCACCGGCGTACCTACCCAAATGCACTCAGATGTCGATTGAGTAGGCTCGCAATGATAAAAAACGACGCATCGAGGCACCGGCGTACCTACCCAAATACTCTCAGATGTCGTTTGAGTAGGCTCGACAATTTCGCAAGAGTCCAGATTTCCGCTGTATAACCAAAATCAGTCGGTTTACGGCACGCTACGCATCGGCAGTTTAATAGTCCTGGAGCTGCAAATAACAAAAGATCCGGATACTTAAAATTTCGCACAAACCTATACAGAAAACCAGTGCCCTGTGAACGACTTAGCGTATGCGTTAAGTGAACAGGGCACTGTTTATATCCGTTAAGTGAACAGGGCACTGTTTTCATTCAGCAGCACCATATGTATATGGTCTTCCCAGACGCCGTTGATTTTCAGATACTTCTTTGCGAGCCCCTCGTTGTAAAAGCCGAGCTTCTCGGCTACGCGCAGGGACGGCTTGTTTCTCGGCATGATATTCGCTTCAATCCGATGCAGGCCGAATTCGCCAAAAACGATTTCAATTCCTTTTTGAATCGCTTCCGTTATATACCCGTTGTTGATCTCGTCCTTATCGAGCTTGTATCCGAGATGGCATGACCAGAAAGCGCCCTTGATGATGTTGGAGAAGCCGACTGTACCGATAATACGGTCCTCTTCTCCCTTCTTAAAAATCCAGAGCCGAAAACTGCGGCCGGCGTCTGCTTCAGCCGCTTCCTTTTCGAGACTTGTCTCCTGATACTCCTTCGTATAATAGGAATCGGCCTTTATCGATTCCCACTCTTCCATAAATGCGCGGTTTCGTGACAGGTAATCCGCTGCCATTTCGGCATGCGAAGAATCTAGTACTTTTAAGACCAGTCTTTTCGTCTCATAAACGGCCGCCATACGTATGCTGCTCCTTACATGCTGTTCCGATCAGGAATTCGGCATTTCACTTACAAAAACGGCTATTCCCTCACATATGCTATCCTGGTAATCCGGATCGGACAGTAATTCGTCGTCCGTGGAATTGCTCATAAATCCCATTTCGAGAAGAAAGGACGGAACACCTGCTGCCCAGTTAAGGCCGCTGTAGGTACTGCTCGCCCAGCAGCCGCGGTAAGAGGAACCTGTCGAGTCCGAAAGGCACTCTCCCAGCATGTCGCCCCAGTCTCCGAGACTGTCTGCATACGGGCCCATATCGGTTACAAACACGCCGATCCCTCTTGCGGATGAATCGTCCGATCCGTCGCAGTGAAGCCGGATATAGACATCCGGTGAGTAAGACAAGGCAATTTCCGCCCGCTCGATATTGGATATATCCACATCGTTTTCGGTTCTTGTCATGTGCACCTCGCAGCCGAGTGATTCAAGATAGGCCGCAAGTTTTAAGCCGATTTCGAGGTTCACTTTATATTCGGATCGGCCGGTTGAAACACCGGATGTGCCTGAAGAGCACTTGTCCTTGGTTCCCGATATCCCGTATTCGGGCGGCGCGATCGCTTCCTGCCCGCTGTTCGCATGGGCTTGATGACCGGGATCGATAACGACAACATACCCTGACAAATCAGGAGCGCCGTTTTCGGAAACGTGCGGCTTCGCCGTAGTTTCGGCTGGTACGGGTGTCAGGGTCGGCTCCGGAGTCGGCGTCAGCGTGGGCGTGGGTTCCGGCGTATTTACGGCGGAATTCGATGACTCGGGGACAGCAGTCATTGGTAAAGTGATTGTTGTAGTGATTTCTGCCGATGCCGTTGTGAGTTCCGATACCGCGGATGAAACGTCCGCCAATCCGCCGGAGTCTTTTGTCACTGCGGCTCTGCTTCCCATACGAGACATTACGGCCCAGCCGGAGACAGCCAAAAGTACGACTGTTACGAATGCCATTACTATTTTTATTTTTCTCATGACAGAGTGGTTCATATAGCTCTGATGTTTTTTCATCGGTGACCTCAAGTTTCATTCTATGCCTGACCTGAATATTTTAGCACAGTTTGTTGCCTTTCTCTTTTTTGTATATTTTCGAGAAAAAGAAAAATGTAAATGTTTTTTATTAATTTGTGTTATTTCTTCTATTGTCCGATAGAAAATATATTGATTTATTTGTACAATAGGAAAAACAGCAGGAAAGAGGAAAGGCGGCAGTATGAAAAGACAGGCGATTGTGATTGGACTGGGTTTTGCCGGATCCATTATGGCACGCGAACTTGCAGAAGCCGGCTTTTCGGTTCTTGCGATCGAAAAGAGGAGCCATATCGGAGGAAATATGTATGAATACGAGCGCAAGAACGGCGTCCGTGTCCACATGTACGGTCCGCATATCTTTCATACCAACAGAAGAGAAGTATTCGATTATTTGTCCCGTTTCACCTCTTTTTACCCTTATACCCACCGTGTGCTCGGGAAGATTAACGGCAAGCTTGTGCCGATCCCTTTTAATTTTACCTCCGTGGACACCTTGTTTCCCAAAGAAAAAGCCGATTTGTACAAGACGAAATTACTCGGACAATTTCCCGATCGTGACCGTGTATATATTTCCGAACTGATCCATCATCCGGATCCGGATATTTCTTCACTCGGTGATTTTATTTTTGAAAATGTTTTCGTGCATTACACGGCCAAGCAATGGGGGATGCCTGTTTCTCAGGTGGATACGTCCGTTATTAACCGTGTCCCCGTTGTACTGGGCACCGATGATAGATATTTCGCCGATACGATTCAGATGATGCCGACCGGAGGATTTACGCCGATTTTCGAAAAGATGCTGGCTCATCCGAATATACATATGATCCTTGAATCCGATGCTATGGACAGAATCAAGATCGATTCTGACGAAAGATCGATTCTTTTTGACGGCGCGCCATTTTCCGGCCCGGTTTGCCTGAGCGGTCCGGTTGACGAGTTCTTTAAGTACTCACTCGGCCCGCTTCCCTATCGAAGCCTCGATATGAAGTTTGAAGATCAGAACGTTGATTACTACCAACCGGCATCTGTGGTAAACTATCCGAATGAAGAATTGTTTACGCGAATTACCGAATTCAAGCATATGACACTTCAGGTACTGCCCGGTCATACCACTATACTTAAGGAATATCCGATTCCGTATCGCCCCGGCGGTCTCTTCTCTCCTTATTATCCGATTTCTAATCCGGAGAATCAGAATCGATATGAAGCCTACCTTGATATGAGCCGGCGCTTCCCGAACCTGTATCTCTGCGGGAGACTGGCGGAATACAAATACTATAATATGGATGCCGTAGTGGACCGTGCTTTAATGGTATCCCGTTCGATTCTCCATGATTTTGCTTCCGATAAATAACCGATCGAGGGGGGCCGGGAAATGACAAGTGAACAAAGTGCGGATGTATCCGCAAGCGCAATCGAGTCTCTGTATATCGTAATTCCTGCTTACAACGAAGAAATGAATATCGATGCAGTCGCACGTGAATGGCATGCTATCGTTGAGGAGATTGGCGGGAACTCGCGTCTTGTCATTATTAACGACGGCAGCAAAGACCATACTTTCGATACCTTAAAGAAGCTTGCCCTGGAACTTCCGAGGCTTACACCATTAACCAAAGCGAACGGCGGCCACGGTTCTACTGTGCTTTACGGCTACAATTACGCACTGGAAAACGGTGCTGATTACATTTTCCAGACAGACAGCGACGGTCAGACACTGCCGTCGGAATTTCCTCCCTTCTGGGAGAAACGGCACGATCACAGCGCGGTCATCGGATATCGGAATCACCGTCAGGACGGTTTCTCACGGGTCTTTGTTACCAAGGTGCTAAAACTCGTACTTCGGCTCATTTTCCGCATAAAAGTAACCGACGCCAATACGCCCTACCGGCTTATGAATCGTGCTGCATTGTCAAAATATATACCAAAGATACCGAAGGACTTTAATCTTTCAAATGTACTTCTGACGGTTCTCATGCTGGATGCAAAAGAAGATGTGCTTTTCCTCCCGATCACCTTTCGTCCGAGACAAGGCGGAAAGAATTCCATCAATTTTAAGCGGATCGTCAAGATCGGCCGTCAGGCCGTAAAAGACTTCCGTCAGATCCATAGGAGTATGAAGGCCAACCGGTAATCTTGCGTAAATTTTCCCGGATCAAATTTATGACCAAAACAAAAAAGCAGTGTTCGACGGTTAAGCCGGACACTGCTCTTATTTGTTGTTTATACGTTCATCAGCTGTTCTTGACGATTACGCCTTCCATAATATCGGCTACGTTCTCGCAGGCATCCAGCACGTCTTCAAGGCTCTTATAAATATTCTGCCAGCGAATCACTTCAAGCGGATCCTTCTCCGTGGAGAACAACTCCTTCATAGCCTTCTGATAAAGGACATCTCCCTCTTCTTCTACGTGATTGATCTCAACGAGAAGCTTGGGCAGTTCCTTGGACTTCTTGAAGTTCTTGAATTCGACGGTTGCCGCGACAAGTACGGCACACCCCTTGGTAATCAGGTTCATAATCTCTTTGGCCGGCTCACGGATGCTGCTGATCGAGAGAATATTCATCATGATTGCGACTTCGTCGATCATATCGATGGTATCCTCGATATATTTGGCAATATCCAGTATGTCTTCACGCTCAATAGGAGTGATGAAGGAACGGTTCAAGTGATGATACAGTACATGATACTGCTCGTCGCCCTCATGCTCAATCTGATGAATCGCATCGGATTTATCCTTTGCTTCATTTAAATTATCCATGAGCTCGTCAAGACCTTCAGCCGCGCGGTTACAGGTCGTAGCGGCTTTGATAAACAGGTCAAAATAATCAACTTCTTTGCTTTTCATATTCACACCTCATTTACTTCATATTGTATCAGAAGATCATCAGGAACAGTTTCGTCATAAGAAACGCGATCAGACCGCAACCGGGAAAGGTCAGAACCCATGCAAGAATCATATCCTTCGCAACACCCCAATTGACGTTGCTCATTCGTTTCGAGGCACCTACGCCCATAATCGCCGTTGTCTTCATATGCGTCGTACTAACCGGAATACCGTTAAGAGAAGAGAAAATCAGGCAGACAGAGGCAACCAGATCGGCGGAAAAACCCTGATACTTCTCAAGTTTAACCATATCCATGCCGACGGCCTTAATGATCTTGTAGCCGCCGACCGAGGTCCCGATTCCCATGGTGAGCGAGCAGACGACAATAAGCCAGAACGGAATTGTGAAAGCTGTGCTGGGAGTACCCTTTACCATTGTCGTATCATAATAATAAATTCCGAGAAGAAAGACGCCCATGAATTTCTGGCCGTCCTGTGCGCCGTGCATGAAAGCCATAAGACCGGCAGCGGCCGCTTGACCGAAATTAAAGAGCTTATTGGTCGTCGTACGCCGTACGCGCTTGAAAAGGAATTCGATCGTTTTCGTGAATATAAAGCCCAGAACAAATCCAAGAACCGAGGATAATAAAAGTCCGATCAGAACCTTGATCCATTCATTGATATTGATGTAACTCATACCGCCCATGGCAATGGCACCGCCGGAGACGCCTGCGATCAGCGCATGGCTCTCGCTTGTGGGAATCCCGAAGAACCATGCCGCGACGGCCCATACGACGATTGCGAACATCGATGCCGCAAGCACGACCAGGATGTCTGAATTCGAGTAATTTCCGGCATCAAAATTCACCATGTTGCTAATTGTTCTTGCAACCTTCGCGTTAACCATGGTCATAAAAAGAGCACCGAGAAAATTCAGGACGACCGCCATTTTGACAGCAGTTGATGGAGACATAACTCTTGTAGACACAGCTGTCGCAATGGCATTTGGCGCATCCGTCCAGCCGTTGACAAAAATGACACCCAAGAGAAGGAGAACAACAATTACCAATGTGAATGACAAAAACTCACATCCTTTTCCATGAATCCCCGCTTCATCAGATGCGAGGTGATTTGTCCGTATGCATCCTTGCACACAATCTGCCCGGTTCACCTAACTGTATCGGCACATAAAAATGTATCATTACAAAGCTTCGGTTGGCCAGGCAGATTCTAACAAGTTGGTCGAGGTGAAGAGGCTCGAACTCCCGACATCCTGCTCCCAAAGCAGGCGCGCTACCAACTGCGCTACACCTCGTTATAAGCAGCGTAAACCGCAAACAGTCGTAATTATAAACGATCCCGGGTTTATCTGCAATGCTTCAAAAATGCTGCATCCGTTTCTTTACTTACAATTTACATTAAGTCTCTTGAGAATTTCACAATAGCTCAACCAGCAAAATATTGTATAAATGCAATCATCAGAATCGATAAAACGATCATCACGACAAAATACCAGAGAATTTTGAGGCCTGAAAACAAGTATTTGATGACTCTTCTCGCATCCAGCCTGGCGATCTCTTTGGCACTCATTTTAACCCGGTTTCTTGTACGGCCGTCATAAAGAAACATACCGCACTTAGAACATACCGACCGGCTATTATTTTCCGTCTCACATCGGGGGCATTTCATAGTAAATAACCTCTTTCCTGAACGCAAAGATTTTGATCATATATCAAAGAAACGCTTCTTTCTTTGTGCCATCTCGGCTGACCTGAGGATGTACTCATGCGGATCACGAATATTCGGGCTCCGCTCAAGATGTCCGTCCGGCAAGACCCTCTTGCTGACGCTGCCTGCGCCGAATGCAAGTACGGATCTCTTGTCGCTCATCATAGCAACATTATACGCGCATGCGTGTCCGGTTGTCGAATAACCGGTGTTTTCATGTCCTCCGACAGTATCTTTTTGTCTGTATAAATAATAAGGGTAATAACCGGTCTCATTCAACCGTGTATGTGAATAATGTAACATACGGTCCAGCCGGTCAATCTCATCAGCGCAGTCGGAAAGGACAGTGTCCCGCGAGATTTCAGACCTTCTTTTTTTCGAGAGAGTATGCACAGTAATATTGTCCGGCCTCATTCCGATGATCGTGTCAATGCTTTTCGCAAAATCCTCTGTTGCTTCATCCGGAAGACCGGCAATAAGGTCGGTATTCATCGTCTTGAATCCGAATTTGAGCGCGAGATCGTATGCGTGAAAAAAGTCCGCCGTCGTATGTTTTCGTCCGATTGCGGCAAGGGTCCTGTCGGATAGGGTCTGTGGATTGATGCAGATTCTTGATACTCCCGCATCTTTCAGAACGCGCAGTTTTTGTTCCGTTATTGTATCGGGTCTTCCCGCTTCAACCGTAATCTCGTTGATATTGTTTTTTGCGATGATGCGAAAAACACCGTCAATAAACTCTTTAAACAGAATATCGTCATAAACCGTCGGCGTCCCTCCTCCGATATAAAGGCAGGAGACATCAGGACGCTTGTCTTTGAAATAATCATCCATTTCGCAAATAACGGCGTTCGAGTAATCCGGAAGCATGGCAAGATGACCGGCAGCATCGGCGCTGATGAACGAACAGTAGGAACACCGGCTTCGGCAGAACGGCACTCCTATATACATACAAAGAGAATTCTCAGGAATTTCCTCGAGAATTTTATCTTCATTCTTTGCCGTTTCCATAGCGAGCAGCGCTTTATCGCGGCGTACGAAGTACGTGTTTTCAAGTGTCTCCACAGACTTCTCTTCCCTTGCAACCAAAGTTGGCCTGATCCCGGTAAGCGAACCCCACGGAAAAGACACGCCCAGATATCTCGACAGTAAGAGATAGAGCTGCCGTTTTATTTCGCGATTCGGAGGAAGATCATCACGAACTTCGTCCGGCAAAATCCGAACCGGTCTTCCCTCTATCCACGTCCGCACTCCGGAATCGGATAAAGAACTGTGAATGATCTCTTCACCGTCCCGCCCTGCCTGTATCTTTCCTGATGAGAGAGTCATACAGTGACCGAAAAACATGCGGAGCACATCCGAAACGGGGTACTCATAATCATGCCCTTCCATTAGAACGATCGGCATTCTATTGTCCTTTCACATATGTAAAGTAATAGTCAATTATTAGACCCGTAACTCTGTCGTAGCTTAAAACGCCTTCTGCCTGCTGATTTGCTTCAAGATACGTATCATTTACGGCTGTCGATGTTTCCTGTACGGGACCTTCAAACTGTTTCCAATATTCGGACGCCTGCTGCCAGTCGCGCCATGTTCCTTCCGGTATCCATTCGGACACCTCCATATATGCATCCGGATCCTGTTTATACAGATCATTACAGCAATACAGATAGGCATACTGATAGGCACAATACTGAAAATCGATACGGCTGCTGTTCAGGCAGGCAAGAAAACCTGCAAGATTAGCGTCCTGCTCACGTGCTATTCCTCTCGTATGACTGATTTCATGGCAGATCGTAATCGGGAGCTGTGAAGCCGGAATGTCCGTATTCACATTCGCCTCTCCGAAAAAAGGGAAATACATACCGGTTATTCCCGTATAGGACCAATAATGCGACAGCACTACGGGTTTGGCTCTCAGATCGGGTCCCGATAGCTCCGGGAATAATACGGCGGCCGCATCCATTGATGCACTTCCTTCATCCAGCGTCTCTGCCAGGCTTGTCGTTAATACCATGCAGCCGTTCTCGTCTTCGGGAAGAATCTCTCTGGTTCTTTGGATATTCTCGGCCAGCCACAGAGCTACTTCCTTCAAATCTTCGGGAGATTTCTGCGATGCATTCAGATGAAGCGAGGTTTCCAGAGGGATTCTTGTGTATTGAATGCCGAGCATGAGAGTAAAGGACGCGGACAATACCGCGAACAACACAGTGAGAACCGAAAGAAACCGGAAAGCGGTACGCTTTCTGTCATCAGAATGTCTGAAACGCAGAATGACCAGAATCAGCCAGAAAAGAGCCGTAAGGCAAGTAAAAACTACGAATATTTCCGTTAAGGAAAGCGGACAAAGCGACGTGATAAAAGTAACCGGTCTTGAAAGGACCGGAAAAACTTTCGTTGCATATTTTTCCGAAAGACCGGGATAATTCGTGAAAATTCGGGGAACAAAAAGAAACAATATTCCAACGGTCAGGGCGATCAGGATGATGAACCATTCCTTGCGATAAATCTTTTTCATCTTACAGCCCTTATTCCTTACATGCGTTATTTATCTCTTACCAAACTCCAAGATAACGCAGGCCAAACAAAATGGCAAGAATGAGAGGCTGATGAAACACATATATAAGAAGCGAGTTGCGTCCTAGCCATTCAAAAGGAACCGATATGGACAGCATAGCTTTGGGGGCGTTCGGAAAAATCGAACGCTTCTGTCTATATGCAAATCTTCCGATAACAACACCGATAAAGAAGAATCCAAGCCATGGAAATAACGGCATGTAATCTCCCATTCCGATAAAATTTGGCGGTAAGAAACCCAGAGGAAGCAGCCAGTAACCGGTAATAGAGGACGAATAGACAGGAATCAATTCGGAAGCATACAACAGAATTGACGCAAATAAAACTAAGATAATATCGCCGTACGTCGATAAACGAATTCCTTCCGTTTCTGCACGATCAGAGGATTTTCGGATGATGCGGTTCTCAATCATGGAAAAAAGTCCATATAAAAGAGTCCCGACCGTTAACAGATGAAGGACATTAAATATGACGTAAAGATCCTGTTTCATAAAATAGGAAAGTAAACCCATCGCCAGCGAAAACAAAAGCGCAATTCCGAAAAGCTTAAGTGCCCTTTTTACGTTGCTTCTCGAGAACTGGCAGCATATTCCCGAAACCACAAGAAATACAATGATGAACACCGGCCGTACAATATATAAGAACCACTTAGTGTCCTGAAATGCAAAAATATCCATGCCAAGCATGTAGCGAAAATCAAATATCAAGTGGTGAAGAATCATTCCAAACAATGCGAGACCACGAAGCGCATCCAATTCAAAGGCGCGTTTTGTCTTATCCATTCTTACTCCGTATAAAGCGCGGCACCGATTGCCGTTGCAAATTCTGCCAGTTCCGGTACATGGAAATGAACATGATACATATTTGAAAATACCTGGAAAAGCTCACGGCACTGCTTAACGCGTGTCATTTGTCCGGTAAAGACTACATCTTTTAGCGATACCGTTCTCGCAGCAAGAACCGCCATCGTTCCGATCGACTGGAACACCAGGTTAAAAATACCGAGAGCTATATCTTCCCTTGTCGCATCATCCGTCAGCTTGCCGAAATTCGATGCGGTCGTCTCCATCGAAAGCCCCGGGATCTCGATTCTGGATATATCGCCTATACTAAGATCAACATGCTGAAGCGAACCCTCCGATGCAAGATCGGTAAGAAGTTCGAAATCCCGGATTTTCAACATACAGTTCGCAAGTCCGAGGACCGTTCCGCCTCCTACTCCCGAGCCGATGATATGGCGCACCTTCTCGTCTGTCGCATCGACAAATGCGGTTCCGGTACCCATGCTGACTACAACGGCATGCGGAACGCCCGACAAGGACAAACCGCCTAATCCGGTTGCCAGAAACTCCTGGACATGATATGTCTTTATACCAAGAAGATCACCGTTGGGGAACGAAGCTCCCACACCGGTGATCATCAGGCGTTCAATATCCGATATTCTTAATTTATTGACATCCAGGTACTTACCGAGAGCTCCAAATGCAGACGCAACAGGATCGGTGGCACGAACCATTTCGTGGCTGATCACAGTCTTATCGAGCACACCGACAATCTTGGTGGTGCTTCCGCCCACATCAAGTCCTATGACGATCCCCATTGCCTCTTCATGTCCTCCCGATCTTTACGTCAGAGCCATTCCGATAAGTCTTAGTGTACCATTCTGAAAGGTTCAACGTAATCGTTTGTCTCCTGAGGAACCTCATCCTTGGTTACAAGGCTGACGCTTCTGGGAACTGCTACGAAAGTATGCGCTCTCATATCGATGGACTTAACATTGCCGTCGATTGCATATGTCGAGCCGCAGATAAAATCAATTACACGCTGTGCAATCTTGGCATCAACGTTCTCGATGTTGCAGATAACGGTATGGCCGGCGCGAAGATGATCTACCACACGCTGTGCGGATTCGATATTGTTCGGCTGGAGAATTATAAGCTGCTGCTCGCCAAGAACAACGGACTTAAGCGGAACTACTTTAGAGGCGGAAGAAGTATGGGCAGGTGCGGTATACTGCTTCGATTCAGGCTGATATGCAGCCTGCGGTGCGTATGCATCCTGGTATCCGGCATATTCCTGCTGAGGCTCCATGTAATCGGACGCAAGTGACGGGTCCATGTACTCATCTTCATATTCGTCTTCGGGATATCCGGAAAGCTTACCAACGATCTTCTTAAAAAAGCCTGCCATTTTAATCTACCTCCAAGTAATCAGCTATTCTATCTGCGCCGTTATTCTTCGGCACTTAATAGTCTGTAATGAATTCTTAGGGTCAGTATAGAATTCATGGCAAGCGGAAGCAATACCAATTCGCAACAAGTAAAGTACATGTAACTGCATAGAAATATTAAGTATCTTTAATAACAGTTGCTTTACGTAAAACGCGTAAAATCAGCTTCTTTTCCCGAAAATAGATGTTCCGATCCGAATATGAGTCGAGCCACATTGAATGGCATCTATATAATCCTGACTCATTCCCATTGACAGAACATTCCAGATTTCCGGTTCCCCTGCTTCGTTTTTTAGACGATCGAAAATTTCCCGTGTTTCGGTAAAAACGCGCAAAGCTTCATGTTCCGCATTTTGAACCGGAGCCATCGTCATCAATCCGCACAACATAAGATTCGGGCATGAAGAGGCAAGTTCCACCGCCCGCCCTATCTCTTCCTTAAAAAATCCGTGCTTGGACTCTTCCCGTGCGGTATTGATCTGAAGAAGTATCTTCGTTGTCAGATTTTTTGTCATCGAGCGTTTTTGAACCTCTTCGATCAGTTCGAAAGAGGAAACAGAATGGATGAGTTCCGTATTCCCGACAACATTCTTAACCTTATTCGTCTGCAAAGTCCCGATCAGATGCCAGTTCGGATGTATCCCTTCCGACGAAAGCAGTTCCTTTTTGGAAAGCAATTCCTGAACGCGATTCTCACCGAGATCATGAAGACCGAGTTCGTATGCGGCTCTGGCATATTCGGGCGGAAAAAACTTCGAAACACCGATCAGCGTCAGCGATTCACGGCTCCTCCCGCATCCGGAAAGGACATCCGAAATTTGACGGTTCACTTCTTCGAGCCTGTCTGAAATTTCGCTCTTTATCTTCTCATACTCTTCGCTATTCATAATATCCCCGCCGTTATTCGATTTTGTCTCCGACTTTTATAGTATCCGGATTGGTTATTATAATCGTACTCGTATCGGGTACATTCGGTGTGGCTTCGACAGGGGCAATGATTGCATATTCTCTGTCGTGATCAACAACCGTAACCGTGAGTTTAGCCGCATATCCGGAGGAATTGTAAATAACCTCGGCATATCCCATTTTATAGTCGGCATTGACAAGCGCGGACGTCGGTACCCGAAGGCCGGTATTCGAAGAACGTATGATTTCAATCTCGGCGGTTCGACGATCCAGGAGACGTTCCACCTGGCTTCCGGTCTGCATAACGATGAATACACCTCCCGTGCTTTGTACGGCCCGGACGATCCGACAGTTTTCAATCACGACACCCTCGGACGGAACTCGTATGTTTACGGAAGCATCTACCGGGAAATCGGTTACGGAGTATCCCTTTACAATTGTAACCAGATACTGTTCCGCATTCTGGCAGATTCGCAGCGCTGCCTCGTCTTTCTTAACCGCGAGGTCATTGGATATCGTACCTTTGGATTTCTCGAGATATTCGTAGTATTGTTCCGGCGTCATCTCGGTAATCACGGAAGTATTGAGAATGCCCTCAAGTCCGTCAAGCTTATACGAAACAATGCCCGGTATGGCTGCACTCAAAGTCGCCGCCTGCGTGGAAAGCGTATTTTCCAGTTCTACCTTCCCTGCGATCAGCGTATTCAGCTGTTCGTCCTGAAAATCAATATTTTGAAGCGCCGAATCCCGCGTATCCATAAGAACCTGAATTGACGACGAATATGATATCAAGTTGGAAAGACTGTTGTTGAGACTGTCCGAGCGTATCATTTTTATGATAGGTAGAATCTGGGAATCCGCCTCGTCACAGATGGTTTGCGCCCCGGACCCTTTCCCTTCACTCATCAATTTCCGCTGCAGTTCAACAATTTGCTGTTGTGCATTGTTCAGCGAAGCCGAAGTGCTTTCAAGACCATCGGGGATAATCATGGCCAATGCCTGATCCTTGGATACCCGGCTTCCCTCCAGCGCCAGCGCCGCAAGTGTTCCTTCCGTAGAAGACGTAAATGTCTGTTCGTCACGGACAATCAATGCCGTCGTGCCGATACTGTGCTCGATCGTTCCCGTCGAAACAAAGGCGCAATTGGGTTTTGCCGCAACATAATCCGTAATATAGAGAACCGCAGCTGCCGCCACTACCAGAAACAGCATCACAACCAGCGTCATGGAAAGTGCTCTGGAAACGGTGTTCTTGCGATGCGTCTTACGGACATGATTGAGTCTGTCAACCGATACAATCTTGGCATGACGTCCGTCGTCCTTGTTTTGTTGAAGATCGTATTCTATCCCGTTCTGACGGAGGTCATCCAGGTTTTGCTGAGAACGGTTATATGGATTGGCCGAAGCGCGATTATCAGGAGCTTGACGTGAACGCTTGTCCGGAGCTTGACGTGAACGATTATCCGGTACTTGCCGCGAACGTTTGTCCGGATTCTGCCGTGAAAGGTTGTCCGGAGCTTGACGCGAACGGTTGTCCGGAACTTGCCGCGAACGGTTGTCCGGTGCTTGCCGCGAACGTTTGTCCGGAACTTGCCGCGAACGGTTGTCCGGAACTTGCCGCGAACGGTTGTCCGGAGTCTGCCGTGATTGAATGTCCGGAATCTGCAGCGAACGATTGTCCGGATTCTGCCGCGAACGGTCGTCCCTGGACAACAGCTGATTTCGGTTTTCCGATGCATTTTTTTGATTCGGCCCGCTGCCGGGTTTTCCGGTCCGCATCGGTGCATGCGCGGAATCAGGAGACGACTTTGTACCGTCCGGACGCATTCCGCGTGACGGTGCTTTCCCCCTCTTATCCAAGGGTCTGTTCCTCTGATTCGGACCTCCCTCTTTCATTTCGGCACTACTCCCATTTTTTCTACCGCGCGCATAGCGGCCAGCTTGGTCTGTTCAAATACCAGTCCTCCCTGCATATAAGCGATGAAGGGGGGCTTAATCGGGCCGTCGGCCGAAAGTTCGACCGATGCTCCCTGTATAAAAGTTCCGGCTGCCATAACGACAGGCGAATCATATCCGGGCATTTCCCAGGGCTCGGGCTGTACAAACGAGTCCACAGGTGATGACGCCTGAATAATCCGGCAAAAATCGACGACCTGTTCTCCGCTGTCAAACCGGATGCTCTGTACAATATCACCTCTTGGGTCGAACGGGCCCGGGTGTGACGAAAAACCGGCCTTCTCAAAAAGTGCCGCCGAGAAGACGGCTCCTTTTACACATTCCGCTACGATGTGAGGTGCCATAAAAAGTCCCTGAGCGATCGTACGGTTAAAGCCGAGCGACGGGCCTATATGGCTGCCAAGTCCCGGTGCGGTTGCCCGGGAAGCGATTTTTTCGATCAGGTCGGTGCGGCCGACAAGATAACCGCCGGCAGGACAAAGGCCCGCTCCCGGATTCTTGATCAGAGAACCTGCGCACAGATCCGCTCCGAGCGAACACGGTTCCAGTTCTTCGACAAATTCTCCATAACAGTTGTCCACGAAGACTATGAGGTTCGCGCGGATCTTGTGTATCGCATCGATAATATTCTTTAAGTCATCGTTCAAAAGGCAGCGCCTTGACGTATAGCCTTTGGACTTCTGTATAAATACGATTTTGGTCTTGTCTGTTATGGCGGAGCGGATTGCCGGCAAATCGAAGGTAGAGTCTTCGAGAAGAGACACCTCTTTATACTTGACGCCAAAATCGGAAAGAGATCCCATATCGGCCTCTTTCATTTCTTCACCGATCCCGATTGTATGCATCAGCGTATCATACGGACGGCCCGTTATGGAAAGAAGCTCATCGCCGGGACGAAGAATGCCGAAAAGACCCATTGCGATGGCCTGTGTGCCGGCACTGATCTGTATCCGTACATAAGCCGATTCACCGCCGAACAGTTCGGCGTACATGCGTTCGATCTTCTCTCTCCCGATGTCGTCATAACCGTATCCGGTAGAAATTCCAAAGTCCGTATCCGAAATTCTGGCATTCCAAAATGCCTTAAGAACCTTAAGCTGGTTCTTTTCGCGAATCGCGTCTATTCTTTCCCAAGCGGGAGCAATTTCGCGCATTACCTGTACGGACCATTCATATGTATGATCCGAAATGCCGTAATTTCTGAAAGGATTGTCCATCAAATACCGTAGACCTCCTCCGAAGAGAGAACTCGTATACCGGCCTCCGTCAGTTTCTGCAAGGCCAGATTCGGATCCTGTACCCGAATCACTACGACGGCATCGTCAGATGTTCTGCCGACATAAGCATACAGATATTCCAGAGAGAGCGCGCCTTCCGATAAGATGGATAAAGCATGATCGAGTGTACCTGGCTTATCGGCGACCGCGATCGCGATAACCGGGGTGCTGCTCACCGTAAATCCTGCCGAGGTCAGAACCTCTACCGCCTTGTCCGGCTTGTCCAGTATCATTCGAAGGATACCGTATTCGGCGGTATCGGCAATATAGAGCGCACGAATATCAATATCATTCTGTCCCAGTGTACGTGTTACTTCGGCAAGCCGGCCGGACTGGTTCTCGAGAAAAACATTAATCTGTTTGACTAGCATACTCTTAAGCCTCCTTCAGAATGCGGTTAGTTTTGTTTCTATTAAATTATACCGTATTTATTGCATCAATTCCCGCCCGGCATGAAAAGCTTTCAGGTTCATGGGTATCAGTTTTTCTTTTCCCGCAAACACTTGAGAAACGGCGTTCTCCCACATTTCGACGGGAATCGGCATCCTATAGGATAAAGCGCCGAGCATAACCATATTGACGGCCTTGGAGCTTCCTGCGGCCAGCGCAGCGGCCAAAGCGTCAAACTCCTTAACCGATGCGTGCGTTCCCGCGGCAGCCGTTAAGGACTCTTCTATATGATCCGGATATGCGGCCTTACCCATCAGGACGGGAAGAGGCTTGATCTTCTGGCTGTTTACGATCAGAACACCGTTCTCCTTAAGAAGTCCCGACCAGCGGAGTGCCTCCAGTTCTTCAAACGCAAGACAGTAATCCGCCGTGCCTTTTTCGATAATCGGCGAAAATACCTTCCGCCCGATTTTTACATAAGTGATAACGGAACCGCCGCGCTGGCTCATGCCGTGGACCTCGGATACCTTGACATCCAAACCGAGATGAATCGCCAGAATACCAAGAAGTTTGCCGGCAACCAGAGTACCCTGGCCGCCTACGCCGGCCAATACCACATTCATTTCCATATCAGAAAGATCCGCTTTCGTCATAACAGATCCGCTGTTCGTATCAGGTGTCATTCTTCTCTTCCTCCCTTTGTCAGTGCGCCGAACTTGCAAAGATTTATGCACAGTCCGCAGGAATTGCAGGCCGCTTCGTCAATGACCGGTTTCTTGTCGGAACCTTCGGTCAAGGCCGGGCACATCATCTTGATACACTGTCCGCAAGCCTTGCACTTCTCGTAATTGACAACGGTGCGGTCTTCCTTCTTTCCCTTTCCTTTGGGAATAAGGGCACAGGGACGGCGGGTAATCACGACAGATACGCAATCCTTCTCGAGCTCTTCCCTGATGATTTTCTGGCACAAAGAAGTATCAACCGGATCGACAACCCGGATGGAATCGACTCCGACTGCACGGCAAAGATCTTCGAGACAGATCGCCGGTGCGGGTCTTAAGCGGATATCGAGTCCGGTAGAAGGATTCTGCTGATGCCCGGTCATACCCGTAATCGAATTGTCCAGAATCACAACCGTAATCCGGCTTTGATTGTAGACGGCGTTAATCAGATTGGTAACGCCGGAATGCAGGAACGTCGAATCGCCGATAATCGCTACCGTGTTGGCGGATGCCGCCCCGTCGGTCGCTTTGTCGAAGCCGTGCGCCATACCGATTGAAGCACCCATGCAGACGCAGGCGTCCATCGCAGACGTTGGCGGGAGAGCGCCCAGTGTATAGCAGCCGATATCTCCCGTAACCTGAACCTTAAGCCTTGACAGGGCCAGAAAGAGGCCTTTATGAGGACATCCCGCACACATAACGGGAGGTCTTCCCGGAGCCGCAGGAAGGTCGCAGGAAGGTATGGCGCTTTCCGGATTCGGTTCGTTAGAGAGCGCTCTGCGGATCATGGACGCAGAGTATTCGCCCTGCAGCGTGAACAGTGACTTGCCTTCACAGGGGATGCCCATAGCACGGATTTCCGTCTCAAGGAACGGATCGAGTTCTTCTGCTATAACCAACCGCTTCACTTTGGAAGCAAACTCACGGATCAGTGCAGACGGCAATGGCCAGATAAGTCCAAGCTTCAATACGCTTGCTTCAGGCAAGGCTTCGCTGACGTATTGATAGGATGCTCCGGCGGTAATGACCCCGAGTTCCGCTGATTTAAGCGAAATCGTATGAAGTCCCGTTATCTCCGGTTCGGCGGAGGAAGCCGCCGCAAGGCGAAGCATTCTGTCTTCGACAAAAACATGACGCTTGATAGCCATTCCGGGCATCATTACATATTTGTCGATATTCTTCTCATACGGACGAATGGTTATTTCCTTAGGTTCAACGCAATCGACGATGCTTCGGGAATGTGACACTCTGGTGTGAAGGCGCAGCATGACAGGTGTGTCATATTCTTCGGAAATTTCATATGCCTTGATCAGATAGTCCTTGCATTCCTGGCTGTCAGAGGGCTCGAGCATAGGAAGCTTGGCGGCTCTGGCATAATTCCGGCTGTCCTGTTCATTCTGCGAACTGTGCATTCCGGGATCGTCTGCGGCTACGAATACAAGACCTCCGTTCACTCCGACATAACTCGCCGTAAAGAGCGGATCTGCGGCAACGTTAACGCCGACATGCTTCATGCAGGTCATAGCCCTTGCGCCTCGGATGGAAGCGCCGATAGCAACTTCCGCTCCGACCTTCTCATTGGTCGCCCACTCACAGTAAATCCGGTCATATTGAGCGACGGATTCGGTAATCTCCGTACTTGGAGTTCCCGGATACGATGATACTACTTTAACCCCGGCTTCATAGGCACCGCGGGCCACCGCTTCATTCCCTAAAAGTATCTGTTTCAAAGAGAATCCCACCTTCACATTTTTTATTCTTTTGACAGTATATCACAGCAATGACGTCCAAATGAACGAAAAGACATGTTCCCGGATACACCGGTGATAACTTTCCGATGCTGTCTCTCATCGTCTGCCGCATAAAGGGCAGTAAGTATCATCGATATAACCGGAAACATGTCCGTAAACCTTGATTTGCTTATTAGATTACTTCATCTGCCGGCAGAATCTTCTTCTGGCTTGCAGCTACCGCAATGTCGTATCCTTCAAAGGCATGATCGACGACCTTCTTTTCGAGCTTCGGAGTAATCAGCGATACCAGCGGTACGATGATGAGCCCGAAGAACATGGCAAAAGCACCCGCATTGATCGGAGAAGCCAGGTTGATGGGAAGGTTGGTCGGGAACTTGAAATCGTGTCCGAAGATAGCTCCGTTTGAGAGGATAAGGTGCGTGACCGTTATACCGACACCGCCGATAAAGCTGGCCCACACGGCCGATTTGGTGACTTTTTTCCAGAAAAGTCCATACAGGAAAGGCGCAAGAAAGGAACCGGAAAGTGCACCCCAGGATATGGACATCAACTTGCTGATGTAAAGGTTGCCTGTGCGGTACGAATAGATCGCAAGTGAGGCGGATATGATAATGAATATTGCCAAAAAAATGCGGATCCAGAGCACCTTCTTCTTATCCGTCATGTCCTTAACAACGTTGCCGCCGATAAGATCCAGGGTAAGTGTGGAGCTGGAGGTAAGAACCAGTGAGGATAAAGTTGACATCGACGCGGAAAGAACCAGTACGACAACCACGGCAATAAGAACGGCGGGAACCGCCTTTTCAAGTACTCTGGGAATGATCTGATCAAAGAGGACTACGCCGGCCGCATTCTTGGGAATCTCGGCATCCGTAAGAATAACGCGTCCGAAACATCCGAGAAAATAGGAACCTACCGATATGACAATCGCAAAAACCGTGGATATGATGGTACCGGTCTCAATTGCCTTCTCGTCCTTGATCGTATAGAACTTGTGCACCATCTGAGGAAGCCCCCATGTGCCCAGCGAGGTCAGCACAACAACGCCCAGGAGGTTTAACGGTTCGGGGCCGAAGAACGATGTATACGCGCCCTGCATGTCGAGATTCGGCGCTGCGAACTTGGACATATCGGATATTGCATTCATATAACCGCCGCCATAATTGATTACGGCTGCAATAACCAGAATAATTCCGGCCAGCATAATAATTCCCTGAAAGAAATCATTAATCGCAGTGGACATATAACCGCCCAGAATGACATATGCGGCGGTTAATAAACTCATACCGATAATGACCATCTCGAATCCGTTCGGAACGTTCTTGAGCCCGAGAGCCAGCGTGAACAGATAGGAAAGACCGTTAAAGACCGAAGACGAGTACGGGATCATGAAAACGAAAACGATAACACTGGCCGCTATGGTAAGCGCCTTGCTGTTATATCGTTTCCCGAAAAATTCCGGCATGGTTGTGGCCTCAAGATGCTTGGTCATGATACGGGTTCTTCTGCCCATAACTTTCCAAACAAGGAAACTGCCGATAAAAGCATTTCCAACACCGATCCAGACAGCCGACATACCGTAAGCCCATCCGAACTGGCCAGCATAGCCGATAAATACAACCGCGGAGAAATAGGTGGTTCCGTAGGCAAACGCAGTAAGCCACGGACCGACCGAACGGCCGCCGAGAACAAAAGACCCCACATTCTTTGTGTGACGTCTGGCATATATGCCAATGAATATTGTGATGATGAAAAAGACGCCGATAAACAGCAGATTTAACCAAACCATACCCCTACCATCCTTCTGCCCGAAAAACGGGCGCTACAGTGAACAAAAAAGCCGCCGGGCGGCACTACGGATTCATCATATCAGAGAACAAGGAAGAATCAATATTGAAATTCAAGAAAAGATACGTTAAAGACAAAAAAATAACCCGGAACAATTAAGTTCCGGGTTATTCGCTGGTGCGGATGATGGGAATCGAACCCATACGGTCTCCCACACGCCCCTCAAACGTGCGCGTCTGCCAGTTCCGCCACATCCGCATCCCCTAAATCACTATTGCGAGGGAGTGCTCAACAGCAAGAGTTATTATAACCAGCCCTCGGGCGCATGTCAACGGGGTTTAGGAAATTTTTTCCTCGGTGTTAGAGGAAGATTGGCAAAGCAGTTTCTGCTAAATAGAAAGACGCTGCCAATCGTGTTAATGAATCACATTAATTGGAAAAATACAGGAACAGTGCGATCAGGCCGAGTGCCATCAAAATAGCGACGGCAACACGAAGCGGCGATATCGGCGCCTTCCCTCCTACCTTGCCCGTCTGCCCGTTCACGACAAACTGATAACTCTTCCCTTTGTAAAGAAAAGAAGAAATCCAGACAGGAATCAGGATGTATTTATAAGTAATTTTGTCGAACTCTGTCGAAAACTGCACGCCGGAAGCGCGGTCGGCGCGCCAGTTGCTGCGTATGTAGGATTCGATTTTATATTGCAGACGTTCACGGATAAGCCCCTGGGCCGTTTTCCATCCGTCGTCTAAGCCGATCGAGTAGCGCTCCGCAATAAATCCCGCCACCAGTTCGGGGCGGTACGGAACCATTTTCGAGAAATCAAACGGCTCCGCCTTTTTTACACCGGAGTCTTCGTTTCGCTTCGTGGCAACCACCAGCATATCGTCCACAAGCTCCTGATAAACGCCGGATACATTCTTCCATGTTGTTTCGGTAACGTAATTGTCTCCGCGCTTTACACGGCGGTCATAGCCCGCTTTCCCGATAAAAGGTGATGTGGTCATGGTATCAAAAGTCCAGTAAGGCAGATAAACACCTTTAAACGCTTCGGGATTTGCCTGAAGCTTCGCCGCTCTCGGAGTAAATATCCTTCCGTTAAGCCACTTCTTAAAGAGGCCGCCGGCCTTATTAAGCGGTATTTCAAACGCGCAGACACCGCCCGGAGCGATTGAATTTTCTTCCACAGCCGGCATAACACTTGTCGATCCGCAGAAAGGACAGACAGAGGCGGTTTCGAGAGCGTCATAAATACTGGTTCCCGCGCAGTTCCGGCATACGACCGTCTTCTTCTGTGCACCCCAGTCAAAGCTCTGCTTCGAAACGGCAGAAGTGAAGTCCATCTCCTGAATGACCTGGTCCGCATCAGGCGCGGGAAGTGTTTTTTTATAACCGCAATAAGGACACAGCATTCCCCGCGTTTCCGGATCATATACAACGGTCCCCGCACATTGCGGACATTTCTTATCCGTAACGTCTTCCGTTGTACTCATGTTCAACTGATCATAGTCAACTTCTTCCACCTTGTACTCCTTTTATCCCTCGCAGGGCATGCTTATTCGAAAGTCAATATCTGGTATTGCAATGGCGACAAATGGACGGTCTTCAGCGTATTTTCCGTCACGCTCTGCTCCGTTAAACATTCCCCGGTCTCCGTTTCCAGCGAAATGAATATGCTGTTCTTTTCGCTTCTCAACAGAAAACAAAACGCCTCCGAATCGCTTCTGTTGACCGCAATCACGACATGGCGCGGTCCGACGCACGCATTCCCGAAAAAATCCAAACCGTCCGGCGTAAGAAAACGCTCGAAAATGTACACATTGTTTTTCGCGAAAAGAGTGCGGTATGCACCGGTTCTAAGCACAGGGTATTGTCTTCTAAGACCGGTGGCTTCCCGGTAAAAGTCCAGATGTTCTTTCTGAGATGCCTCGAGACGGTCCCACGGATAGGTTCTCCGGTTAAACGGATCACGATACCCCTGCATTCCGATTTCGTCGCCGTAATAGATGCACGGAGATCCGATATACCCCATCTGGATGATGAGCGCAATTCTCATCAGTGCCAGGCCTTTCTTCCATGCCGACTCATCCAAAAACAGCATTCTCTGCTTCTCGCGGTCGCCGGGATCGGGAGCACCGCCGGCAACCGTAATTGCCCGCGGAACATCGTGGCTTGAAATAAGGTTCATGATGCAGTAGTAAGCTTCGGGAGGATAGTTTTCGCGATAGGATTCAAGCCTGGCATTCATATCCTGCGCCGATGACGCTCCCGATATGTATCCCAGAACCGCGTCTCGAAAAGTATAGCCCATCACCGAGTCGTGTGTGTTTCCCAATAAAAAGTCGCGGTAGGATCCGTAACTGATTTTGTTGCTCGCATCCTCCCAAACCTCGCCGAGAATGACTCCCTCTGCGTTTGTACTCTCCTTGACGGCAATACGAAGCTCTCTAAGGAAAGAATCCGGCAGTTCGTCGGACACGTCAAGACGGAACCCGTTCGCGCCGCGCCCGAGCCATGACTTGATCACACCTTCATCACCGACTATATAGTCCCGGTATGTGAGATCGTTTTCATTGACATTCGGCAGATCGGAGAAGCCCCACCACGAATTGTAGGAAAGGCGGCCCGCTTCATCCCGAAAAAAGGAATACCACGAGGAATACTTGCTGCTTATTCCGCTCTCGGCATTCTGATATGCGCCGGCTTCCGGGTAGCGGCTGAGTTTGTTGAAATAGCGGCTGTCCGCTCCGGTATGACTGAATACACCGTCGAGAATAAAGGCGATCCCGGACTCCTGCATCCCGGCCGCGAATGTCTCGAATGCTTCTTTCCCTCCGAGCATCGGATCCGGCGACATGTAATCCGCCGTATCGTACCTGTGATTGGAACGAGCTTCAAAGATCGGATTCAGATAGAGACAGTCGATATGAAGATCCTTCAGATACGGTATCTTCTCGGCGATGCCGTCGAGTGTTCCTCCGAAAAAATCACACGCAAGATACCCCGTTTCCGGCTTGCCGTGTATATCGACATCTTCGTACCAGTCTTCGTGATAGATACGTTCCTGGGCAATTCTGGCCGTTTGCATACGTTCCTGCGAATAGGATGCACCTCTCCTGAAACGATCCGGGAAAATCTGATACATCACGGCGCCCTTAAACCAATCCGGCGTTTTAAAATCCTTCCGGAAAACGGTGATCTGGAAAGCGGCGGGATACCGGTCTTCATGCGCGCCGATTCTTGACGGCACAGTACTGACGCGGCCGGTGCCATCCGCTTTGTGACGCGACATCACGTAATAGATCCGCGAAGACTCGGGTGCCGTATGGGTTTTTGAAGAGTGATCGCTGCCTGCAGCGTTCGGAACTCCGCTGCTCTGCCCGTTTGTAGCAGAAACAGAAAACCAGTAAAAGAACAGTCCCGGTTCTCCCGGCATTCTGACACGCGTTTTATAACGTGACGGCTGTCCCGGTATAAGTTCCATCACGGTTTCACAATAGGAAAAAGAGTACAGGCCGTACGAATAGCACAGCCTGACCTCGTTACACGGCAGATAAACGTCAATTGCCAATTCGACAGAAGTTCCGGCGGCGACCGCCCCGAATGGGAAGCGATACTCCGGACTTCTGGAGTAATGAAATAGTTGATCGGGTGTATCGGTTCGATTCATGATCATGCGTCTTTGCTGTCATCCTTTTCCAACTTCTTCGAAGCCGATTTCTTGTTGGTCACTTTTTTATCGGTCGAATCCACGGAAGTTTTTGGGGACGTCGCGGATTTCGGCAGCTTCACGGATTTGGGGGCTGCTGCGGACTTAGGGGCCTCAGCGGATTTAGGGGCTTCCGCGGATTTGGCAGCACTCGCCTTCGCCGCCGTTTTCTTTGTTTTCGCGGGTGTAGGCGTTTCCGTGGCATCCGGCAGCGGATTAACCGGAAGTTCCTGTGGTTCCGTCTGTACCGGCTGTTCCGGTTGTTTCGGAAGTACCTCTACAGTTGGTTCGGAAGGCGAAGCGGTCTCGGTTTCCTTTTCCGCAGACGGGATTTCAAAGGAAATACCCGTGATCAGAGAATAAAGGCCGCCGTATTCCTTCGCGGAACGATCCCATGAATAGTCACCTGTCATCGCATTTTCAATAAGATGATTCCAGATATCTCTGTGATTGCGATAGAGATCGCAAGCGTATTTGGTCGTAAAAAGGAATTCATGTGCATTGATATTGGCGAATGTGAAACCGTTCCCCTCGTTCGTGTACTGATTGTACGGAACAACAGTGTCTTTTAGTCCACCCGTTTCGCGGGCTACCGGAAGGGTTCCGTAGTTCATGGCAATCATTTGCGACAATCCGCACGGCTCGAAAAGTGACGGCATCAGATAAATATCGGCACCGGCATAAAGGGAATGTGCAAGACCGTTGTCAAAAGAAATGCAGGCACACATCTTCCCCGGGTTCTTTTGAGCAATATCTGACAGAGCTTTCTCATAAAACGCGTCGCCGGTACCCAGAATAACGACCTGCATGCCGTCATACAGCATCTCATCAAGAACACGAAGCAGAAGGTCCAGACCCTTCTGGTCGACAAGTCTTGAGATCATGACAAGGAGAGGCGCACCCGGATTCTCGGCAAGTCCGAGCTGGAGCTGAACAGCACGTTTGCAGGCTGCTTTCCCTTCGGCATAATTTGCCAGTGAATATTTCTCTGGAATCAGACCGTCTTCAACCGGATTGTATTCTTTCCCGTCAATGCCGTTCAAAATACCGCTGACCTTGTACGCATATTTCT
The DNA here is from genome assembly GCA_964617375.1 of uncultured Mageeibacillus sp. Taxonomy (GTDB): domain Bacteria; phylum Bacillota; class Clostridia; order Saccharofermentanales; family Saccharofermentanaceae; genus Firm-13. Next base: position 24,968 of record CAZTXQ010000009.1, read on the forward strand.
GCAGAACACCGTTAAGGCCTTCACCATAATAGTCCGTCATGATTTCATATGCATATGTCGGCGATACAGTCGTCACCGAGTTCGAAAAGACAATACCCGCCATGAGAAAATTGACCGCACCGCCTATTACGGAAAGCTCCTTTGTAAGAAAGCGGTCCGGAAGATCCAGAAGGTCTTTGATGGTGTCGATACCGTGAATTCCCTGATACTTCAGATTGTGGATGGTAAGTACGGTCTTCATGTTCGTATGAATTCCATATGTCTTGAAATGCGCATCCAGAAGAAGCGGCATCATGCCGGTCTGCCAATCGTTGCAGTGCAGGATATCCGGTTCGAACTTCATAAAGTCTCCCAGGAAATCAAGAACCGCACGCTGAAAGAAACAGTACCGCTCAATATCAAAAGAATATTCGACATAAACCTGATCATAATCAAAATAATACTCGTTATCTATAAAATAGTAGGTTACACCATCCGCGTCCAACGAATAAAGGCCCGCGTACATCGATCTCCATCCCATCTTGACCATTTTCCAGCCCATAAAATGGAGATTTGAGGCCTTATTCTGCTTGATCTTCTTATACAAAGGCAAAATAACTCTCGCATCAAACCCCTGAGAAACAAGGGTTCGCGGCAAAGCTCCGACGACATCCGCGAGTCCCCCCACCTTGATAAATGGAGCAACCTCCGAGGATACAAAAAGAACTTTGATCGGATTCATACAATGGCCCCCTTACCGATTACGACCGGATAATCTCTGTGACCGACAAGCTTGATGCCCGGACGAATAACGGAATTTTTGTCCAAAATAACATTCTCAAGCTCGCAGTTTTCGGAGATGTGGACATCCTGCATAATCACACAGTTTGTAATTTTCGTGTTGCGCGAAATCGTCACTCCGCGGAATATCAGCGAGTTCTTGACCGATCCCATAATCCGGCAGCCGTCCGAAATCATGGAATTCGAAACGTTGGAATTCTCGAAATACAGAGTCGGTGCTTCATCCTTAACTTTCGTATAAATCGGCATGCCGTTCCAGAAAAGATCGGCACGGATCTGATCGTCAAGAAGCTGCATGGAAGAGTTGAAATAGGTCTGTACATTGTTTATACGAAGGACGAGTCCCTTGTAATCGTATGCACGTACCTTCAGAATGTCGTACTTTTTCGCAAGGGCGTGTACTCCGAATACGCGCTCGCCGCGTGCGATCATATCGGAAATCAGATCGATCAAAAGTTCTCTTCGAAGAACCACAATGCCCAGACTGCAGCGGTTTGACGCCGATTTGTCAGGATTGTACAGAAGGTCCTTCACATAACCCTTACGGTCAACGTCCAGAATATAATTGGGCGTTCCGTATTTCGTACCGTCCCGGTTGTACATGATGGAAATATCCGCGCCGGACTGCTCATGTTTATCGACAAAATCATTGAACGTCGTATTCAGAATCATGTTGGTATCCGCAATGATGACGTACATACTGCGGTTCGACCGGATAAAATCCAGTAGACCCTCTAGCTCTTCGGCATCTTCGATTCCCGTCGATTCGGAATTGACATACGGCGGAAGGATATGGAGACCGAAGTTCTTGCGGTCGAGATCCCATGATGACCCGGTTCCCAGATGATCCATCAGAGATTTGTACTTGTTCAAGGTCAGAATACCGACACTTTTGATTCCGGAATTGACCATATCGGATAACATGTAGTCAATAATTCTGTAACGGCCGCCAAACGGAACGGCAGCCAGGGCTCTCGGTTTGGAAAGTTCGCCTAAGGTAATTTTCTTGTTATCGGCTAAAATTAGCCCCATTGCATCTATAAACATGCTTACCCCCTTTGCTTCGAGTCTTCAGCGGACGCGAAACACCTCTTCGATTACATTCTTATCTGCTTCAACATCCAGATCACAATCGATCTGACAGTTTCCCGGAATGACCGCATAGTCTTTGATCTTAAGTCCGCGCTCAAATACAACGATACCTTCCGAACAAATCTTCTTGTTGATGTACGGACTGTCTCCGGCTACGGTAGCGCCCGCACGAACTCCTTCTCCGATAATCGTACTGAATCCGACGATGCACTTGTCAAGGTACGCGCCGGCTCTTACCGTAACACCGGGCATAAGCACCGAGTCCTTTACGATGGCACCCTTCTCAACCGTGACTGAATTCGATAGTACGGAGTGCTCAACAGAACCGTAGATCTGACAACCGTCTGTAAGAGCCGAGTTCTTTACGATCGCTCCGTCCGCGATATAATGCGACGGTTTAACCGGGTTGCGGCTGTAAATACGCCAGGAGCGGTCCATCAGGTTTATTTCCTCGGGGCGGTCCAGAAGATCCATGTTCGCTTCCCAGAGGCTCGATATTGTTCCGACGTCCTTCCAATATCCCGAAAAGCGGTAAGCGCAGAGCTTTTTGCCTTCCTTCAAGAGCATCGGTACAATGTTGCTGCCGAAGTCATTGCTGGATTCGGGGGTTTCTTCGTCTTCAATCAGTGCTTTTCGTAAGACATCCCATGTAAAAATGTAAACGCCCATAGACGCGAGGTTGCTCTCGGGCTTCTTGGGTTTTTCGACAAACTCCGTAATCACGTCATCTGCTTTGGTGTTGAGAATTCCGAATCTGGGGGCTTCTTCCCACGGGACTTCAAGAACCGCCAGCGTAGCGTCTGCCTTCGTGTTGATGTGCTCGCGCAGCATTCTTGCGTAGTTCATTTTGTATATGTGATCGCCGGACAGGATGAGCACATATTTCGGATCATAATCATCGATAAAATCCTTGTTCTGATATATGGCATTCGCCGTTCCTTTGTACCAGTCACTCTTGCCGGAACGTTGATAGGGCGGCAGTATGTACGCACCCCCGTTGTTTCTGTCCAAATCCCAGGGATGTCCGTTGCCGACATAGGTATTGAGCGCGAGAGGTTGATACTGTGAAAGGACTCCGACGGTCTCAATTCCGGAATTCGCGCAATTCGAAAGCGGGAAATCGATTATACGATATCTGCTTCCGAAAGGAACCGCCGGCTTCGCGATGTACTTCGTCAGCACGCCTAATCGCGCACCCTGCCCTCCGGCCAGAATCATCGCTAAAACATCTGCTTTTGCCATATTCATTCCCTCCATAAAAAGATTTACCGGTTTAGATCTCTTTGGTTTCCATCGTCATTGTCTAAGGCTTCTTCACATCAACAGAAGCCTTATCCGGCTCCGTCTGTGCGGCTTCAACGGTACTTTCCAAAACATCCGATGTCTTGCCCCTGGATCCGGCAAACTCGATACACTCCAGAAAGATTCCGCTTAACGGCGGAAGATTTACTTCAATGTAGTACGGACGGTTCTTCCACGGACCCTCCAATGTGGTAAATGTCGTCTCGCCTTCCGGTGCGACCGGGTATCCGCTGCCGCCGAAATCCATGTCATCGGTATTGACGGTCACAGTATAAACACCCGCATCGTCGACAGGAATACGGTATTTCTCGAGCGGTACAGGAACCATGTTGAGAGCAACGATGATTTTTTCTTCCATTGTCTCACCCTTGCGTTCAAAAAGGAACACGCAATTCTGTCTGTCCGTCGCGTCCAGCCATTCGAACCCGTCCCACGAATCATTCCTGATCCACAGCGCCTTTTTCGCGATATAGAAGTGATTGATCTTCTCCACAAAATTCGAAAGGAGACGGTGCGATTCATACTGCTGCATAAACCACTGAAGCTGCTCATAAAAGCGCCACTCGATATATTGTCCGAACTCGGAACCCATAAAGAGAAGTTTGCAGCCGGGATGCGCGATCATGTAAAGATAAAGTGTCCTGAGGGAAGCAAACTTGCGCCAGGGATCTCCGGGCATTTTGTCCAGCAGACTCTTCTTCCCGTGAACGACCTCGTCATGCGAGAGGCAGAGGATAAAATTCTCGGAGAAAGCATACACCATCGAGAAGGCAAGCTGGTCCTGACGCCAGACACGGGCATAATAATCCGTCTCAAAATAGTCCAGGGTATCGTGCATCCAGCCCATATTCCATTTATGCGTAAAGCCAAGTCCGCCCTCGGATACCGGATGGGATACCTTCGCCCAGGAAGTCGATTCCTCGGCAATCATCATAACGTGCGGGTAATGCTCCCTGACGATCGTATTCAAAGCTTTAAGGAATGTGATGGCCTCAATATTGTCGATACCGCCGTTAACATTCGGCAGATATTCGCTGCGTCCGTAGTTTCTGTAAATCATGCTGGATACGGCATCCACCCGTATACCGTCAATGTGATATTCGTCGATCCAGAAAACGGCGTTGGAGATCAGAAAGGACTGTACCTCAGACTTCTCATAATTGAATACATATGTTCCCCACTCACGATGCTCTCCGATTCTCGGATCGCCGTACTCATAACAGGGGGTGCCGTCAAAACGGATCAGGCCTTCGATATTCTTCGGGAAATGCGCGGGCACCCAGTCCAGAATAACGGCGATTCCGTTCTTGTGAAGGACGTCAACCATATACTTAAAGTCGGCCGGAGTTCCGAATCGGCTGGTCACGGCATAATAACAGGTCACCTGATATCCCCACGAATCATCCAGAGGATGTTCCATAACGGGCATCAGTTCGACGTGTGTATAACCCATTTTGTGGCAGTATGCGGCCAGATCGTCACCGATCTGACGGTAATTCATAAAATTACCGTCTTCGTGCCGGCGCCAGGAGCCTAAATGAAGTTCATAGATATTCACGGGACCGGGAAGAACCGCATCCTTTAACGACGCTCTGTATTCTTCATCCTGCCAGACATAATCGTCGGGATCGTACAGAACGGAGGCATCATAGGGGCGCGTTTCACAGTGCCTCGCATAAGGATCAATCTTGTCGTAGATACGGTTGTCAGCGCCTACCACGCGGTACTTGTAGCGGTCCCACTGCATGGCTTCCGGTATGTCGCACATCCAGATCCCCGTTTCGCGAAAAGCAGTCATCGGAGAAGCTTCCGGAACCCAGTTATTAAAATCTCCGATAACGCTTATGCTTTTGGCATTCGGAGCCCATACCGCAAAATGGAATCCCTGTATTTCATGATCTTTAACCGTAGGTCTGGAGCCTAAAAGATTGTAGCTATGGTAGTCATTACCCGTATTGAATAAATAGGCTTGATCCATATCCACCCCCGAATCCGTCGGCTAGACGAACTTTCGAATTGTTAATGATTCAATTATACCCTTTTGTGCTATTGAGACAACTATTCCGTCATGAAAAAAGAGAGCAGATTCCTCTGCTCTCCGAAATTCTGATCAAATCATTTCCAAAATGGTTACAAATGATAAGTTGCGTTAATTGGCAAAAAATGCCCCTCTGTCAAACGCCGCAAGATTTCCGGGAATCTTGTCGTGATGCCGCGCGGGAAGCACGTCGCGAAGCGCCGCTTCAAACGATTCTCTCTTGAAGCAGCCCGTAGCCTGGGAAAGGCACCCGAGAAGAACAATCGTAGCAAACGTCATACTTCCAAGCTCGTTGGCGATGTCGGACGAAGCGATCGGAATGAACCGGATGTCCTTCCTTGTCGGAACGACTTTGATCAGCGAAGAATCAATAATGATGATTCCGCCGGCTTTAACCTGCTTTTCGAACTTTTCGAGCGAAGGCTGATTCAGAGCGATGAGAACATCCGCGTCGTTGATGACGGGAGATCCGATCGCTTCGTCCGATATAACAACGGAGCAATTGGCTGTACCGCCGCGCATTTCCGGTCCGTAAGAAGGAAACCACGAGACTTCGTGTCCTTCGATAAGCGCCGCTTCCGCCGCGAATTTACCGGCGGAAAGAATTCCCTGACCGCCAAATCCGGCGAGAATAATCGAGAAATCAATCATGTTCTCACACCTCCAGATCCTTTCCCTTGAAAACTCCGAGCGGATACTGAGGAATCATGCTCTCTTCAAGCCAGCGGAGAGACTCGACCGGCTCTTTGCCCCAGTTCGTCGGGCAGGTCGAAAGAAGTTCAACCATCGAGAAACCGAGCTTTGCCTGCTGTACGCGAAAAGCTTTGGCGATCGCTCTCTTTGCCGTCTGGATATTCTTGAAATTATTGAGTGCCACGCGCTCAATATAGGCTGAACCCTTCATGAGAGCCAGCATTTCGCTTACGTTAATGGGATATCCCTGGGTCTCGGGATCACGGCCGAACGGCGATGTCGTCGTCACCTGTCCGACCAGTGTGGTCGGTGCCATCTGACCGCTCGTCATGCCGTAAATGGTGTTGTTGATAAAGAAGACACAGATCTTCTCACCGCGTGCCGCCGCATGAACGATTTCAGCGGTTCCGATCGATGCGAGATCTCCGTCGCCCTGATATGCAAAGACCATTTTGTCCGGTACGGTACGCTTGATTCCCGTGGCGACAGCCGGCGCACGGCCGTGGGAGGCCTGAACCATATCACACGAAAAATACTCGTAATTGTTATAAGCGCAGCCTACGGGCGAAACCCCGATTGTGTCTTCGAGAATACCCATTTCGCACATGACTTCACCGATAATGCGATGGGCGATGCCGTGCGTACATCCGGGACAATAGTGCAGCGGCTTATCGATAAGCCCTTTTGTCTGTTCAAATACGATTGCCATCTTATCTCAACTCCCCCTTATGGATTGCTACGATCTTATCGAGAATCTCTTTCTGGGTCGGCATATTGCCGCCCATGCGCCCGTGGAAGAATACCGGCTTCTTCCCGTTCACGGCAAGACGGACGTCCTCAACCATCTGTCCCGCATTCAGTTCGACGTCAAGGAATGCCTTCACGCTGTCGAGAGACGCAACACGCGCCACTTCTTCCGAAGGGAACGGCCACAGGGTAATCGGGCGTACAAGTCCGACTTTGATGCCCATCTCCGCAGCCTGACGGATGACGTTTCTGCAGATACGGCTGGTGGTGCCGAAAGCAGTGATAACTACCTCGGCGTCTTCCGTGTTGAACGTCTCCACGCGCGTCTCGTTCTTCTTAACCTGCTCGTATTTCGCGAGAAGCTCATTGTTCTTTCTCTCAAGATCATCCGGTTCGATGTAAATGGAAGTGATGATATTGTGCTCTGCCCTTCCGCCGCGTCCGCGGGTTGCCCACGATTTATCCGCCTTTTCGATCGGCTCTTCATCGCGAAAAAGAACGGGTTCCATCATCTGGCCCAAAGTGCCGTCACCTAAAATCATAACCATCATGCGGTAACGGTCGGCCATATTGAAAGACTCCACCGTAAGTTCATAAAGCTCCTGAATCGAAGCCGGAGCGACGACGATATTTCTGTAATCGCCGTGACCGCCGCCCTTGGTCGCCTGAAAATAGTCTCCCTGCGATGTCTGAATACCGCCGAGGCCCGGGCCTGCGCGGCAGATATTGACCAGAACAGCCGGCAGCTCGGCTCCCGCAATGTAGGAGATACCCTCCTGCTTTAAGCTGACTCCCGGAGACGAAGAAGATGTAAGAACTCGTGCGCCTGCGGAGGCCGCACCGTAGACCATATTGATGGCTGCGACCTCGCTTTCGGCCTGAACAAACGTTCCTCCCGCCTTGACCATGGCCTTGGCCATATAATGCATAACCTCGGTCTGGGGAGTGATCGGATAACCGAAATAACTGCGGCAGCCCGCACGGATTGCCGCTTCTGCGATAACTTCATTTCCCTTCATCAGGACTCTTTTTGCCATTTGCTTTTTCTCCTTACTTCTCGACGGTAATTACGGAATCCGGACACTGAACCGCACAAAAGGTACAGCCGATACAGGAAGCCTGATCGGCACAGTAAATCGGATGATATCCCTTGCTGTTTAAACGGGTCTTATCGAGCTTAAGAATCTTCTTCGGACACACGGACACACAGAGGCCGCAACCCTTACAGCGATCTTCACGGAATGATACTTTTGCCATATTCGTCCTCCCCAACTTTTAAAAAACCTATAAAGATTATATCTGTGCACATTTGTAAATGCAAACGGCTTGGGTGACTATCGTTCGGTAAGATTATTGATTTTTGATATTCTGTTGACAATCCGCATGCCGTGTAGTATTTTCACGATTGACTCACGGGTCAATTTAAAAATTCAAAAAGTATGGAGGGATTATTCATGCCAGTTATATCCATTCAAAATTTAAAAAAATATTACGGTAAATCACGCGGTGCGGATGCGGTTACTATGGATGTCGAAGAAGGAGAAATTTACGGATTCATCGGGCCGAACGGAGCCGGAAAATCAACAACGATCAAGCTTCTCCTGGGGCTTCTCAAGGCCGATTCCGGCAGCGCGACCATCTTCGGAACCGACGTTCTGAAAGACAGCCGCGCCGTAAAGAGCCGCATCGGTTATGTGCCCGGAGACGTACGATACTATCCGGATATGAAGGTATCCTATCTTCTCGATATGACGCTGCGGTTTCATCAGAAGAATCCAGCCGACTATAAAGCAAAGACAAAAGAAATCTGCGAAATCTTCTCGATCGATCCGAAAAAGCAGTTCGAGTCGCTTTCCCTCGGAAACAAAAAGAAAGTAGCCATTGCTCAGGCGGTGATCCACAATCCCGATCTGATTCTTCTGGACGAACCGACAAACGGATTAGACCCACTTATACAGAAGAACCTGTTCGATTACCTGCAGTCCGTCAACCGCGAAGGAACGACGATCCTGTTTTCGAGCCACAATCTGTCGGAAGTCAAGGCCAACTGCGGGCGGGCCGGGTTTATCAAAGATGGAAAGATCATCGAAACAGAGGATCTTGCCTCGAACGAACAACAGGAAAAGGTCGTTACGGTCACACTCGGGAATTCGAGCGGCTTTGCTCTTCCCTCCTCGCTTCCGGGAACCGGACGCCTCTTGAAACAGGAGGACCGGAAATACTCATTTCACTATGCCGGTGACACAGTGCCGCTCCTAAAGTATCTTTCGACGCTCGCTCCTTCCGACATTTTGATCGAAGACGAAAGTCTGGAGAGCCGGTTTCTTTCCTATTATGAAGGAGGTAAAAAAGCATGAATGTATTTCGACTTGATTTCCATAACCAGAGAAAATCCCTTCTTGTCTGGGCATCGATCGTAGCTGTCTCTGTCCTGTCCTTTATGGCCTTCTATCCAAGCATGAACAGCACGGATATGGCCGCCGCGATCACCTCACAGGCATCTGCCTTTTCTCCCGAAATGCTGCAGGCCTTCGGTCTTGACAGTCTACCCGATTTTACCCGTATAATCGAGTTTTACGCCTATCTGATGCAGTACTTCGCACTGGCAGGTGCCTGCTACGGCGCAATTCTCGGAGCAAACGCCCTGATCGGGGAAGAAACTTCGGGAACAATCGAGTATCTCTATGCGCAGCCGGTCACAAGAACCGAGATCTTTTTCCAGAAGCTCTTATCGGCTGTCACTTCGTATTCCCTCTACTGTCTGGCCGTCGCCCTCTTATCGTACCTGTCGATTCTGCTTTTCAAAGCAGCCGGCACGGATCTTTCCAATGCCTTTGGCGGCATCACGAAAATTACGGCCGGACTTCTCTTCACCGGCCTCATCTTTCTTACCGTCGGCTTTCTTCTTTCGGTTCTGATCAAGAGTCAGAAATCGGTCGCCTTTCTTGCAACAGGTCTCGTCTTCGGCACCTATATCGCAGGTTCCTTTGCCCTGGCATTTGATCAGAAAATTGACGGGATCCGGTATCTGATCTATCTGTCGCCCTTGCACTATGCCGTTCCTGCGGATATATTAAAAACCGGAGTCGAACCGTCCTATATATGGACAGGCCTCGGTGTTATGCTCGTATCCGTAGGTCTTGCCTATATTCTCTACCAGAAGAAGGATCTGAAGTCATAATGGTTAAGAATGCCGAAATAAGTCGCAGAGAAGCTATATTTGAGGCGTCGCTCAAAGAGTTCGCGGCAGTCGGGTATGAGCGTGCCAATACCAATCGCATCTGCGAATGCGCCGGCGTGTCCAAGGGACTTCTGTTCCATTACTACGGTTCCAAGAAACAGCTCTATATGTTTACGGTTGAAACGTGCACGGATGATGTTCTTGCCGCATTTGAAGGTTTTTCGACGGAAGGCCTTGATTTCACGGGTGCGCTTCTTGCCTATTCCAAAATGAAGTTTTACTTCTATTCGGCGCATACCCTCCACTATAAAATTCTGAACGAGGCTTTTCTTTTGCCGCCGATCGAAGTGACCGATACGATGCGCGAAAAATACATGGAGCTCGAAAAAATCGGAATCGGAATCATGTCCGGTCTTGTTGACAAGCTCACACTTCGTGACGGAATCAGCAAAGAGACCGCGCTGGCTTTCCTGACCTCAATGAGCCGTGCGACCGAAATGTACAACACAATCGGAGACTGGACCAAGATGGAGTTGACCGAAGAGCTTTATCAGAAGATCGAGGAACGGTACCGGATTCTAATCGACCTGATCCTTCACGGTATCGCAAACGACTGACGCCGTCTTTTCGGTATGGACCGTGTTATGGCGGCGAAAGCGCCACAATCTTCTTGTCAATTCGGCTGCAAGTATGGTAAGTAATAGATCCTTTCCGATAAAAGGCAGCGCGCCGTAGGCAAGCGTCGTCAGAAAACTGTATTTTGTACCCGCATAACCGGTATAGAGATTCGACAAAAAATACAGGTACAGAATTCCCGAAACATAACATACGAGAAGAGAAATGATTGCGATCGGCAAAATACTCAGGTAAGGCACCTTAACGGTGCCTTTCTTCTTTTCGAGCCGGTCGGCCAGAAGTCCGCCGGTAAATGCGCAGAGTATGAATCCCAGAAGATAACCGAATGTGCCGGTAAATACATAGCCGACACCTCCGCCCGACGAAAATACGGGAAGCCCGAGAAGACCCATTCCGACATAGAGAACCTGCGACATTACACCGAGGCGAGCCCCGAGAAGCAATCCCGACATGATGGCGACGGTCACCTGCAGAGTAATCGGAATGACCGGAATCGGTATCGTGAGCTTGGCCGATATGCACATCAGCACGGTAAAAAGCGGAACGAGCGTAAGCGTCATCATCTCATTCTTGCGTTTTACAATAAAGGATGTATCCTGTGCCTCAGTCGTTTTGTCCACTCTCTTCTCCACCGTATATCTCCCATATCGTTTTTTTCTATTGTAAACCATTTCGTCTTATTGTCAACCTTTAAAAAGATTGTAAACGTATGATTCCTTGTAATCCTTTGTTCTGATTGTTAACCAGCATATGACGACAAAAGGCCGGGCAGTATTAACTGTCCGGCCTAATGTCATTCTTTATGATTCAGATCAGAATCAGACGATCGGCTTTCCGCATTCCGGGCAGAATTTGGGAGTCGCGTCACCGTTCTTAGGCGTCCATCCACAGGATGCACAGCCCTTGGCTGCTGCCGGTTTTCCGCACTCGGCGCAGAACTTGCCTGTATTTCCGGCGTTGCCGCAGGAACATGTCCATCCAGCAGGAGCCTGAGGCTTCGGCTGTCCGCACTCGGCACAGAACTTGCCCGTGTTTCCGGCATTTCCGCAGGCGCAGGTCCATCCGGCAGCCGCCGCCATTATGGGCGCAGCTGCTGCGACGGGAGCTGCCGGCATCATGCCGATACCACCCATGCCTACGCCATTGGGGGAAGAAGCTGCCTGCATGGCCTGCTGCTGTCTCATGAACTGCTGCTGCATGGCGGCGGCGTTCGTCTGATTGTCAACACCCTGAATAATACCGAGACCGATACCACCCATGCCTGCTCCGCCCTCATTGGAACCGGCTGCAAGCTTGGCATCCGCGACGGTAGTACGCTCATAGGCATCCAGAGCCGCCTGGTTCTGTCCGTAGAGCATCGCGCTGTCAAATTTCTCGATACGTGCGGCCGACTTATCGTCCGGAGTAATTGAGATGATACCGACTTTGAAAACTTCAAGGCCTCTCGCCTGTCCCCAGTCTTCGTCGAGCTCGTCTTGCATCGCTTCCTTGAAATCCGTATCCTGAAGCGAGGGAAGGTCGTTGTACTGGATCTTTTTTCCGCTTGCACCGCAGCGGTTCATGGTACCGGTTAATTTTCCGATAAACTCAGACTTGATCTGAGGTATAAGGGTATCTTTCCGATACTCAGTCGCAACATTGCCGGAAGAATTCTGGAAAAAGGTTACGGGATTCACGATTTTGAAGGAGAAAGTACCGTTCATCCGGATATAGATACCTCTGTAGGTCGGATCATTGTAGGGTATCGGAGCCGGTGTTCCGAATGGGATTCCTGAGATTTCCTGCATATTGACAAAGTAAACACGCTGCTCCGAATTTACGACACCGCTGGCCTTAAAACGGTCGACGATCTCTTTAAGGGAACTCATAAAGCCTTCTTTAAAGCCATCGGATCCGATCATGGACGGCGCGGAGGAACTATCCCACGTGTAGAGACCGGCCTTCGTGGTAAAGTCGGTAATCTTGCCGTTGTCGACCAGAAGGAGTGCCGTATTCTCGGGAACGGCTATTTTGGAGCCGTTTGTAATAACATCCGAATCTCCCTTGTTGTTGCCGTTCTTCATCTTTCTGGCACCACGCTTCACGAGAATATCCTGTCCTAACGCGTCGCTGGTAAAATACTCAAGATACTGATCCGCAAAAACCGATGTGGCAGCCTGTGTACCGGCTCCGACCACATTGCCGATCGCACCGCCCAGCATACTAATCAATCCCATTTCTACTTTCCTCCTGATGTTTTATTCAAAAAATACGTGTGTTCGAGAAATTATGTCGCTGCCATGTAGTATATATTCAGCATACGGAAAACGTATTCATCTTCCATATCCGGATATCGATGGTCTTTAACAAGGTCCCGCAGTATTCACATGACCTCTTCCCGAGCCCCTTGACCGGCGCTCCGCAGTTCGGGCAATTCGCGGCGATCGATTTCGTAATGTCAGACCCGATCTTCGTATCGTCAAAAATATAAATCAGCTCGAGATTGTATCTTTCCTGTTTCTTAACGCGGTCACTACCGTTTATTATATTACAGTTTTGCTTGATATAATGAAAATATTCAACAGAACTTTGAAAAGTAATCGTACAGGTGCCTTCATTCTTCTGGTATGCATGTATACCGGTTTGGTGTATGCGAATATCTGTAAAAAACTCGCTCTGCTCCATCGATCGCAGCGCATCGATCCGGATGCTGATTTGACGCTCAAAATCATCCGTTACGGACAGTTCTCCGGGCCGGTCCGCAATCTCTCGTGCCGCATCAATATTTTCGCCGGTGCTTGCCTTTTGAATCGCCGTTAGCGCTGAACACAAGGCATTCTCGGCCGATGATATTAGCTGACTCAGATTCATGTCCGGAAAGTCTCTTGCAATGGTCGGCGCGTAAGCGCTCGTCATATCGGAAATCGAGCGCGGTTCCGCCGGTCTGTTCACGGTATCGCCCATTACATGATCGTCATCGTCCAGAATCTCTTCTACGATACGCGTCGCGACCTGTCCCGCGAGTGAATTGGAAGCATTCCGCACGGCGCGAATCGCCTTATTCACGAAATAGAGTATGATACCCCCTCCGATCAGTACCGCGAAGATGATTACTCCAAGGACTATGAGAACTTCCATTTATGACTCCTTCAAATTGCCCGATGTATTAATCATTATACAGCACCGACCGCTGCATTCTCAATAGCGGAATGCCATGATCTGTTTTATCCAGCCAGTTTTTCGGAAAACGATCATCCAGCCCGCTTGCATATACAAGAGGGATACCGGTCAGTACGGCGGCCTCGGCGAGAATCGGGTAGGAATGTACGAGTTCATCTTCGGCCGTTTCCGACAAGAGATTCGTATTGTCGATCAGTCCGTGAATCGGAAGGCAGGACGCCGCCTTTAGTTCGGATGCCATTTCCGCGATGCTTTTCGCGTCGGAAGTAAACGGGCGAAGCGTGTTCACCACCATATACACACGATATTCTATGTCCTTAAACCGGCTTCTCATGCTGGACAGTATGCGTGCGCCTAAGTCCTCGCCGCCGATATCGAAAACACCGAGAGACTCTTCGTCGTCGAAAATCGCATACATCTCTCCGGTTACCGTCTGTGCCTCCACGTTGCTGTTCACGTCATTCGGTGCAATCAGACGGATGTTCTCCTTTTCGAGTATTTCCTTCGCGTCGGCCGAGCGAAAAAAAGGATTGACGATATCCAGATCCGCAAGAAGAACCTTTCTATCTGGATTCTCGCGTCGAAGTTTTCTCGCGAAATGAACCGAGACCTCCGATTTGCCGCTCCCGTAAGCGCCGATAAACACATAAAGCCTGGGTGTTTCGACCGTTTCGCCGGAAGGCTCCCGATCTGCAAAATTTATCATAAGAAATGCACTCCCTTTTGAGCCGATTCGATTGACGTAACCGCCGGCTTGTAATTTAATAGTTGTCAGGGGACTTTTTCCCGTACGGAATCATTGATATCCGTTATCAGCATAGCAAACATGCCAACAAACTAAAAGGAGGCAATGTATATGTTTTCTTTTCTTCGCCGCAATCGGAACGAAGCTCCGGAAACCGGCAAGACTCCGGAAGCCGTGACCGCGTCTGTTGTTCCCGAGACAGATCTCTCATTGATCGCCGTTCTCACGGCAGCAATCGCACGTTTTCGCGAATCCGATGGTTCGGCTCATTCCGATGCAGGATTTGTGGTAAAGCGGGTTCGCAGAATCTGATTTTCGCGACAACAATTGATGAATAAGGGGAAATTAGGAAGCAGCCATTTGTTTTTGCTTCTTATAGCATAATCATGAAATATCTGATTCTTCTCGGCGACGGAATGGCGGATCTTCCGATTCCGGAGTTATCCATGCAAACACCGCTCAAATCCGCCGATAAACCGAATATGGACCGTCTTGTCGGAGACTCTGTCTGCGGCATGGTTAAAACCATTCCGGACGGTATGGAACCCGGAAGCGGTCCCGCCAACATGTCCGTCATGGGCTACGATCCCAACGTCTTCTATACGGGCCGTTCGCCGCTGGAGGCACTGAGCCTCGGCCTTGATATGGCGCCGACCGATATGGTCTTCCGATGCAATCTGGTGAGTCTTTCGCAAGGTGCCGGATCGGAGGAATACGAGGGAATGAAGATGCTCGATTATTCATCGGGCGAGATCACGACCGCGGAATCGACGGAGCTGATCCGAACGCTCGAAAAGGAGCTTTCCGCCATAGATCTGCATTTTTATCCCGGCAGAAGCTACCGACACATCACCATATGGCAGCACGGTCCGGGCTCGACCGTACTCACGCCTCCGCATGACATTACCGGCCGGAATATCCGTGAGTATATGCCGTCCGGCGAAGGATCCGACCGGATCATCCGGCTGATGAAGGCTTCCCGCGAAATCCTTAAAGATCATCCCGTGAATGTCCGCCGCCGCGAAAAGGGCCTCAACACAGCCGATTCCATCTGGCTCTGGGGCCAGGGCACCAAGCCTGCCATGGCGAATTTTGAGGCGACGTACGGCCGCAGAGGCGCTGTCATTTCCGCCGTCGATCTGATTTTCGGACTCGGCCGGTGCGCAGGTCTGGAGGTCATCGAAGTTCCCGGAGCGACAGGCACTCTTGACACGAATTTCGAAGGCAAGGGACTAGCGGCCGTTGACGCTTTTCAGAGCGGCCTGGATTACGTATATGTACACGTGGAGGCGCCCGACGAGTGCGGACACCATGGAGATATTCACGGTAAAGTCTACTCGATCGAACAGATCGATCAGAAGATTCTTGCCCCCGTGTTCGAATATTTAGAGAACAGCCGGCTCGGGACCGGTGAGCCTTTCCGCATTATGGTACTTCCCGATCATCCGACACCGATATCGACACGGACCCACAGCGAGCAGCCTGTCCCTTTTATGCTCTATGACAGTTCGGATCTTAAGGACTCCGGCGTCGGGTGCTATTGCGAGGACGAGGCGGAGAAAACCGGCGTTTGCTTCGCGTCGGGACCGGATCTTTTCAGGGCATTCATCGGATAAATTTGGGCTATGAAGGTTGATAAAAGGCGCGGATCCCTGGCAAAGGTTTCCGCGCCTTATTTGTTTTCTTCCTGCCTTTTACGGGTTTACAGCTGTGCAATCGTAACGCCGTCTTCGCCTTCGCCGTAGGTACCGAGCCGGAAGCTTGAAACGCGCTTGTCACTTCTTAAGTGCATGTTGACCGCAGAACGCAATGCCCCCGTTCCTTTGCCGTGAACGATCCGGACCGTCGCGATATTCGAGAGCACACAATCGTCGATATATCTGTCCAAAGTCGAGATGGCCTCGTCGACCGTCATACCGAGAAGCTGAATCTCCGGCATGGTCGTCTGTGCGCGCGACATGCGTATATCGGACGCGCCGCTCTTCTGTGTCGATATCCTGTCGGCCCTCGACTTGGATCTTCCCGACTTCTCGTCCGGTTTCTTGCCAACCTGTTCTTCACTCGGATAACGAAGAGTGTCTTTCGCCACGGTAAAACGCATGGAACCGGACTGCAGAACACAGTTCCCGCGTCCGTCGGGTCCCTTGACCACCGTTCCGGTCACCTGTAGGGCCGGCGCATAATAGAGCCCGCCCGTTCTGACTTCGTCGGGCACCTGCCCGGGAACAGCTGTCTTGAGCCTTGATTTCTCGTTGTCGGTTTCCAGATCCAGGAGTCCGGCACGAAGGTTGCGGCGGATCGCCTGAACCTTCTCTTCCGCGTCGTGCTGGTTCTTTTCGCGTATCGATTTCCGCAAATCCTTTAAGATTTCATCGACCTCGTCCAAAGCTTCTTCAAGAAGTTCTTTCTTCTCTTCCCTTGCCTGAAAAAGAATGGCCTTCTTCTTATCTTCAATCTCGTCCCGCTCTTTCTGAAGCGCGTTTTCCTGTTCCCTGACGTGGTCACGCATCTGCCGGATCTCTTTTCTAAGCTTTTCGCTTTCCCGGTTATTGCGCTCCGCGGTTGAGAGCAGTTCTTCAAAACGAAGTCCCTCATCCGACAGAAGTGTCTGTGCTGCGTCGATGATATCCTGACCCAATCCCAGCTTTCTTGAGATCGCAAACGCGTTGCTGACGCCGGGAAGGCCGATTAGAAGTCGATATGTCGGAGATAATGTATCCGTATCAAATTCGCAGCATGCGTTCTCGACGCCGTCCGTTTCGATTGCATACCCCTTCAGTTCTTTGTAATGCGTCGTAGCAACCGTGACCGCTCCCTGCTTTCGCAGGTGATCCAAAACCGCGATAGCGAGTGCGGCGCCTTCCGAAGGATCCGTACCGGAACCGAGTTCGTCGGCCAGAACGAGGGTTGAGGGACCGGTCTCTTCAATGATCGACACAAGATTTCTCATGTGCGAGGAAAACGTCGACAGACTCTGCTCGATGCTCTGTTCGTCGCCGATGTCGGCAAGAATCCGGTCGAAAACCGATACTTCCGAATGGTCCAGGCACGGAATCTGAAGTCCCGCCATTGCCATGAGACAGAAGAGCCCGCACGTCTTGAGCGAAACCGTTTTACCGCCGGTATTCGGGCCCGTGATCACCAGTGTCCTATACGTCTCTCCGATGGAAAAGTCAATCGGAACAACTCGATCCTTGGGTATCAGGGGATGCCGCGCTTTTCGCAGTACAATCCGGCCGCTCTCGTTAAAAATCGGGCGGGTCGCGTTCATCTCGAGCGCCAGACTCGCCTTGGCATTCATGAAATCGAGTTCTTTCATAAGACTCACATCGGTCATCAGCTCGGTTCTGTACACGGCGACACGTCCCGAGAGATGTGCGAGTATGCGCTCGATCTCTTCGCGTTCCACGGTCATCCACTCCCGGATCTGATTGTTCGCTTCAACGACGGCCATCGGCTCGACAAAAATCGTCTGCCCCGACGAAGAGGTATCGTGAATGATTCCGGGAATCTCGCTTCGTTTCTCGGCCTTCACCGGTACGACGTAACGCTCGCCGCGCAATGTGACGAGCTGTTCCTGAAGTGCCGTCGGATGCTGGCGGATAATCCTCTCGAGAATATCCCGTACACTGGATTGCGTATCACGAATTTTTCTCCGGATATTATAAAGTGTATCGCTCGCGCGATCGTTCATCTCATCTTCCGAGAGAATGCAGAAGGAAATCTCCTTCTCGAGAGACGGAACTGCCATCAGCATACGGACCCGCGAAAAAAGTTCGTGGTCGGGAAGCGCATCCTTCTCTTTCGGGAGGACGGTTTTCATACGTTCGACCGACCGCAAAAAGCATGCGATTCCCAGCAGATTTTTCATGGAAAGAACCGCATCTGCCTGCACCAGGGCAAGCGAGTCACGTATATCCCAGAGTCCCGACAGCGGCAATTGCCCCTCCCGAAAAATAAACGATAAAGTGTCGTCGGTCTCCCGCTGCCTTTTCTCGACTGTTTTGATATCGGAACACGGCAGCAATTCTTCACACAGTTCACGGCCGTAAGCGCTTTTCGCTAAAGCAGTCAGACGGCTCCGGATCTTATCAAATTCAAGAGTCGACAAAGATCTTCCTCTGAGAAGCTTCTCGGCGGCCTCTTCTTCAAATGTTGTATACATAATAATCCTATCCGACTTTATGTCTTGTCAGATGTCCCCAGGTCAGCGGAAGCTGTTTCTTCCGGTTTTGTGTTGTT
This sequence comes from uncultured Mageeibacillus sp., assembly GCA_964617375.1. Taxonomy (GTDB): domain Bacteria; phylum Bacillota; class Clostridia; order Saccharofermentanales; family Saccharofermentanaceae; genus Firm-13. Next base: position 43,583 of record CAZTXQ010000009.1, read on the forward strand.
GGAGAGCATCGAGGTTCCGTATCGTATCGTCGCATAGGACGACATCAGAACCGGCGGAATAAAAATAAAATGAACAATATAACGGGCGTTTTCGGGTACGAACGGCACGAAAAACACCAGCGCGAGAGCGATTACAAAGAGCACCGTCGATATCTTGCCATACCATTTCGAATGTACGACGATCTTCTTCTTGCGCATAAAGTAGATGCCCCCGACAATCATCAGGAGCTCCTTGACAATAATAAACACAACAACCCAAAGCGGCAGTCTCTGTATAAGAAACATCATAAACGCCGTCGTAAACTGGAAAAGCTTATCGACGAACGGGTCGTAAATCTTGCCGAATTCCGAAATCTGATTAAAGGTTCTGGCAATGTATCCGTCAAGCGCATCGGTCAGCCATATCGCAACAAAGAATGCAAATGCAAGCATACCAAAAAGAGGTGCACTCTTGTCGCTCCTGCCGCTTTCGTAGATAAAGAAAGCCATGAACGGAATCGCCGCAAACCGGATTGTCGTCAGTATGTTCGGTATTGTCCAGGTAAACCTAAGCCTCATCGCACCGTTTATGACAGGAGCTTAGCCCGTGCCAATTCCTTCTCCGAAATGGATTTCTTCATCTTAAGACCTTCTTCAATGTCAACATCACCGATCTGTCCGTCCTTAAGAACGATCAGACGGTTCAGGCGGCCTTCATTGATGCACTCTATCGCGCGAACACCCATAAGGCTTGCCATGGTGCGGTCCCTCAGCGACGGGCTTCCGCCGCGCTGCAAGTGACCGAGAATGGTCGGTCTTGACTCGATGCCGGTAGCTTCCTCGATCTTCTGTGCGATCTCGATCGCTTTGCCGGCCCCTTCGGCAACAATAACGATGTAGTGATGCTTGCCTGCATTTCTTCCGTCGAGAATAACCTTAAGCACATCCTTTGAAAAATCATAAGGCTGCTCCGGGATCAGAACGACTTCGGCACCGGTTGCGATGCCAACATTGAGGGCAATATAGCCGGCTCTTCTGCCCATAACCTCAATAACGCTGCATCTCTCATGGGAAGACGCCGTATCGCGAAGTTTGTCGATAGCCTCCATAGCGGTATTCATGGCCGTGTCATAGCCGATGGTGTATTCGGTCGAAGCGATATCGTTGTCGATGGTTCCGGGCAGACCGATAACCGGCACTCCCAGACGTGCTAAGTCTCTGGCTCCTTTATAGGAACCGTCGCCGCCGATGACACAGAGAACATCGATGCCGAACACATTGCACATTTTCGCGCTCTTCAAAACGCCTTCGGGGGTCTCGAAAGTCTTGGATCTGGCTGTCATCAGAAATGTACCGCCGCGCTGAAGTTTCTCGGATACGTCCCGCGATGTGATTTCCTCAACTTCGCCCTTCCAGAGTCCGTGAAAACCTCTGGTCACTCCGAAAACCTTGTATCCATAGTGTCTTCCGGCACGTGCAATCGCACGGATCGTGGCATTCATTCCGGGTGCGTCGCCGCCGCTCGTCAACACGCCAATTCCCTTAATGACCGGCGTATCCGCAATAGGTGCATTGTCATAATTTTTTGCAACCATTTCCTTAAGGTTCGGCATGCTCTCAACTGTATATTGATCAATCATTATATTATTACCGCCTTTATACTAAAATTCAACGAATAAACTTTTTTGATTTGAATACGTTTATTATACAGGCAAAATGCTTTTCAGAAAATAGCCATATTGGCTGCGCCGCAAATTCCGGCGATTTCTTTAAGCACGCTGTCGGAAGCAGCAACGGCGTATTGTGCGGGAAGTTCGATCCTCTTTTTGGAGGATGCAATAAGCATGACAACCGGCATCGTCCCGTGAAAATATTCAAGAGCAGCCAATATTCTTTGATAGCCTTCGTCATTCTCCTGACCCAAATACCGGATGCAAAGGCGCCGGACCGTTTCGTTGGGAACGTTCGAAGCAACGTTCCGACCGGTCTCACCGGCGGCCTGTGCCGGACCGTTATGACCGCTCTCTCCGGCCGCCGAAGCCGGCGTTTTCAACCCGTTCTCCCTGCTGCCTTGCGCCGTCTCTTTAGGCCCGGTCTCATTGTTGACCGGCGTCTTGCCGTTCCGGCCGTTCCATTTGTTTTCCGGCGAGAATGCCTTTTGATGAAACACAGGCGGAGCCTTGTTTCCGGTACATACAGCCGGTAGTTCCGCAATGCTTTCGGCGATCAGTTTCGGTGCTTCGTCCTCACGGATACTGACTCTGCCGCGAATCAATAGAACTTTGTTCTCCTTGATTATTTCCAGGTTTGCCTGATAAATTTTGGGAAAACAGATAACCTCGTATCCGCCCAGCAAATCTTCTAACTGAAGAAATGCCATAATCTCCTGATTCCTGGTGGATTTTGTCGTTTTGGAGATCAGAAGACCTGCCATCCGGACCTGATCTCTGTCCTCAAGAGCTCTTTCCGGCATAACTTCTTCATCTCCCGCGCCGGTAACAAAGGCAGAACTGTCGGTATTCGTATAAAAATCAATCGCCTGCTTATAGGCCTCCAGAGGGTGTCCCGAGACATATAACCCCAGAACCTCTTTCTCCTTCATCAGCTTTTCGGAAACCGAATATTCATCCAGTTCGGGATAAAGCGGTTCGGAACGGGTAGTGTCCTCCTTGGGCCCGGAAAGTCCGAAGAGAGAAATCTGGCCGTCCATCTCGTTGCGTCTGGCAGTGGAAAGCTGTGCATAAAACGGATCGAGAGCCGCAATCATCCGTGTCCTTGCAATACCAAAACCGTCCAGCGCAGAAGCGAGTATCAGGGATTCGATCATCTTCTTATTCATATCCTGCCGGAAAACGCGTCTTAAGAAATCACCGTACGACTTAAACTCTCCGAACTCCGTCCGTTCTTTCACCAATTGCAGGATGGCTCCTTCCCCGACATTTTTCACAGCCGACAAGCCTATCCGAATCTTTCCGCGCCCTTCCGTGGTGAACTTGGCCATGCTCCTGTTGATGTCCGGCGGCAGTACTTTAAGCCCCATCTTCCTGCAGCTGCCTACATACCAGGCGGTCTGCGGCAAGTTGCCGCGGAAGCTGTTCAGCATGGCCGCCATAAATTCCGTAGGGTAATGGTATTTCAAGTGCGCTGTGATATATGCGATCACGGCATAGGCAGCGGCATGCGATTTGTTGAATGCATATCCGGAAAACAGCGATACATCATTGAATATCTTCGTCGCTGACGCTTCCGGAACACCGCGGTTCACCGCCCCGTCTACCACTCTACCCTTCTCATCCGTTCCGCCGTATACAAAAAGGCGCCTGTACTTTTCCATAATCTCGGGCTTCTTCTTACTCATGGCGCGTCTGATATTATCGGACTGCCCCATCGAAAAGCCGGCGACATCGCGCACGATCTGCATCGCCTGTTCCTGATAAATCATGCAGCCATAGGATACATTCAGGATCGGTTCCAGGAGCGGATGCTCATATCGTATCGAAGAAGGGTCGTGTCTTGACGCCACATAACGCGGTATCTGTTCCATCGGTCCCGGCCGGTAAAGAGAAATACCGGCGACGATATCCTCGATCGAATTCGGTGCAAGCTCGATCATAAACGATGTCATGCCGGAACTTTCAAGCTGGAATATACCTTCGGTATCTCCGCGCCCGATCATGTCGTACACTTCCGGTTCACTCATCGGAATGCGGTCATAATCGAGTTGAATTCCGTAACTCTGAAAGACCATTTCCGCGGTGTCCCGCATTACGGTAAGCGTGCGAAGTCCGAGAAAGTCGAATTTTAGAAGACCGATCGCCTCGACCTTATTCTTATCGAACTGCACGACGACCGATTCGTCATTCCTGGACAAAGGCGCAAGATCGGTCAGCGGTTCACTTGAAATGACAACTCCGGCCGCGTGCGTTGAGGCGTGTCTCGGCATCCCCTCAAAGAGCATCGCCGTATCGAGAATATCCTTCGTGGCCTCGCTGCTCTTATAGGCGCTCATCAAATCCGGTGAAATCTCAAGAGCGTGCGCGATCTTGATGCCTCCCCCAAAAGGAATCAGCTTGGCAAGATGGTCACTCTCCGCATACGGCATCTCGAGCGCCCGCGCGACATCCCTGACACAGGCTCTGGCGGCCAGAGTCCCGAAAGTAATGACCTGTGCGACCCGGTCTTCCCCGTATTTTGCGGTAACATATTGAATAACTTCGCTTCTTCTCTCATAACAGAAATCCACGTCAAAATCCGGCATGCTGACACGCTCGTTATTGAGAAAGCGTTCGAATATCAGCCCGTATCGGATCGGATCGATATTTGTAATGGCTATCGCATATGCGACAAGAGAACCGGCGCCGGAGCCTCTCCCGGGACCGACCATAATGCCGTGATCACGGGCGTACTTGATGAAATCCCATACGATCAGGTAATAATCGGTATACCCCATCTCCGTGATGACGGAAAGTTCATAATCGAGTCGGTCAAAATATACCTGTTCATCGGACACTTCGTCAGAAGCGGCAAGTCTTTTTCTTAGGCCTTCCGTTGCAAGCGTCTTAAGAAAGAGTACGTGATCCGTAAAGGAATCCGGAAGATCAAAACTCGGCAGATGAATCTTGTCGAACGTATATCCGGCCTGACACATGGCGGCGATGCGCGAGGTATTTTCGATAGCCGAAGGCAGGTTCGGGAAAAACGCCCGCATCTCGTCTTCGGACTTGACATAAAAGTCGTCCGTCGGCATCCGCATCCGATCTCTGTCGGAAACGTGTTTTCCGGTCTGCATACATAGAAGCACATCGTGTGCCTTAGCATCTTCCTTCAGCATATAATGGCAGTCATTTGTCGCGACAAGCGGAATCCCGGTCTCCTGTGATATCCGTATAAGATGCGAATTCACGCGAGCCTGAGCCGGTATCGTATTGCTCTGAATCTCCAGATAGTAATTGCCTCTCCCGAAAACACGGTCATACCAGAGTGCAATCTCCCTTGCTCCCTCGAACTGATCGTTCATAAGGGCGGTAGCGATTTCTCCTCCGAGACAGGCAGACAGTGCGATAAGACCGCCGCTGTATTTCTGAAGCAACTCTTTGTCGATACGCGGCCGGTAATAAAATCCTTCCATGAATCCGGCGGATACGAGCCGGTTCAGATTCTTAAGTCCTTCGTTATCTTTGGCGAGAAGAACCAGGTGATTCGGTTCCCGGTCGGCACTGCCTTCCTTATCAAGCCGGCTTCTCGTTGCAACGTAGCATTCGCAGCCGATGATCGGATGAATACCCTCCTTAATCATTTCCTGATAGAATTCTACGGTACCGTACATGACACCGTGATCCGTTATCGCGCAGGAGGTCATGCCGAGTTCCTTGAGACGTGCGGCAAGGGACTTAATACGGATCGCTCCGTCAAGAAGGCTGTATTCCGTATGCAGATGAAGGTGTGTAAAACCTTGTTCGTCTCTCGTATTCTCGGACACGCTATTCCTCCTGAACCGTTACTTGATCCGCCCGCGTACGACGACCAGCAAATCACGAAGCCGTGCGGCCTCTTCAAAATTAAGACTCTTGGCAGCGTCTTTCATCTCTTTTTCGAGACGCTTGGAGAGCTTTGCCAGTTCCGACTGCGAGAGATCGGCCGGCTTATTCATAAGCATGCCTTCCACCTTATCGGCATCGAGTCCTTCTTCTTTGCTGAACGCCTCGATTGTCTCCAGTACATCCCGTACTTCCTTGATGATCGTTCTCGGAATAATATGGTTCTTCTCATTATAAGCCATCTGAATTTCTCTGCGGCGATTCGTCTCGGAAATGGCGGCAAACATGGAATCGGTAATCTTGTCCGCATACAAAATGACGCGTCCGTTCACATTTCGTGCCGCTCGGCCGATAATCTGAATCAGGGAACGGGTCGAACGCAGGAAGCCTTCCTTATCGGCATCAAGGATCATAATAAGCGACACTTCCGGAAGATCCAGACCTTCACGGAGGAGGTTGATTCCAACCAGGACGTCAAACTGTCCCTGCCTTAAGTCCCGTAGAATCTTCATGCGCTCAACCGTCTCGATATCAGAGTGAAGATACTTGACGCGTACTCCCTCGTTCGCAAGAAAAGCGGAAAGATCCTCCGCCATCTTCTTGGTCAGTGTCAAAACCAGAGATCTCTCGCCCTTCCCGGTATTCTCCCGGATTTCGGACAGGATATCGTCGATCTGACCATCAACCGGACGAATGGCTATCTCGGGATCAATAAGCCCTGTCGGACGGATAATCTGCTCTGCCGTCTGACTGCTGTGTTCCGCCTCATAAACAGACGGCGTTGCAGAAACGAAGAGCGTCTGACCCATGCGTTTCTCAAATTCCGGAAACTTAAGGGGCCGGTTATCATATGCCGAAGGAAGGCGGAACCCGTAATCAATCAGATTCGCCTTTCTGGCATGATCTCCGTTGTACATGGCGCCGATCTGCGGAATCGATACGTGCGACTCGTCGATCATCAGAAGGTAATCATCCGGGAAAAAGTCTATAAGCGTGTAAGGAGGCGTTCCCGGCTCGCGCAGAGCCAGGTGCCTTGAATAATTCTCGATTCCCTTGCAGAACCCCGTTTCCCGGAGCATCTCAAGATCATACCTTGTTCTCTGCTCAAGACGGTATGCTTCGATCACTTTACCCATGTTCCTCAACTCCAGAAGACGCAATTCGAGTTCTTCTTCGATCGATATCAGCGCCCTCTTGAGCTTCTCCGAACTGGTTGCATAGTGAGATGCCGGATAAATGGCCGTATAATTCCTTGCCCATTTCACCTTGCCGGTCAGAAAATCGACTTCGCTGATCCGCTCGATCGTGTCTCCGAAAAAGCTGACGCGCGTCAGCAGATCCTCCGATGAAGAGGGGTAAATATCGATCGTATCGCCCCTGACACGGAAGCTTCCGCGCTTAACCTCAAAATCATTTCTGGAATATTGAATATCAATGAGCTCGCGAATAACCTGGTCCCGGTCTTTCTTCATACCCGGCCGCAGATTAACCATAAGATCCCGGTAATCTACCGGGTCGCCCAATCCATAGATACACGAAACGGAAGCGACTACGATTACATCTCTTCGCTCAAGAAGCGCCGATGTGGCGGAGTGCCTCATCCGGTCTATCTCGTCATTGATTGCGGAATCCTTCTCGATATACGTATCCGAAGCGGCGATATACGCTTCCGGCTGATAGTAGTCATAATAGGAGACAAAAAATTCCACAGCGTTGTCCGGGAAAAACGCCTTGAACTCCGCACAAAGCTGCGCGGCCAGCGTCTTGTTGTGTGCAATAACAAGTGCCGGTCTCTGAAGTCTCTCGATAATGTTGGCCATCGTAAAGGTCTTGCCGGATCCGGTGACTCCGAGAAGCGTCTGCGAAGCAAGACCGTCCTCCATACCCTGGACAAGCTTGTCGATGGCATCCGGCTGGTCGCCCATCGGCTTCATATCGCTGTCTATGCGAAAAGGCCGCATTACACCCGGAATATTCTCATATGGAGCATGTGGGTTATCTCTGGACATACATATCACCTCGCATAAAGTCATTGTACAGCATAACGAACAATTGTTCAATCCGGTTAAAAAGCAGCCGTATATTCTTTCATTTCATCATTAGAAATAATATGAAATCAGAAATAATTCTTGCACTCTTCTGACGCGATTGCCTGACAACATAATTATCCCTTTGTTTTCTTGTCTAATTTTTAAAAAGCGTACTATAATAGAAAAATGAGAAAAAGGATATGCAAGGAGGAATACATATGTTTCCTGAAATAAAAATTACTTTGACCAAGAATCCCGGGCAGAAGCCGCTTCCGAATGAGCCGCTTCCCTTCGGAAAGAACTTTACCGATCACATGTTCATCATGGATTACGTCAAGGGCGAGGGATGGATCAATCCCAGAATCGAGCCGTACGGCCCTTTTGAAATTTCTCCCGCCGCGATGGTCTTTCATTACGGTCAGGCCGTTTTCGAAGGACTCAAAGCCTACAAATGTCCGGACGGAAGCGTCAACCTCTTCCGTCCCGAGTTGAATTATGAAAGAATCAACTGTTCAGACGAGCGGCTTGTTATTCCGGCGCTCGATCCCGAGTTCTGTGTTCATGCTACAAAAGTTCTCGTCGGCATCGATAAAGACTGGATTCCTTCCGGCGACGGCGAGTCTCTTTATATCCGTCCGTTTGTTATCGCTACCGACCCGTATCTCGGCGTACGCGCATCCGAGACCTATCGCTTCATGATTATCCTCTCTCCTTCCGGAGCTTACTATCCTCAGGGGATAAACCCCGTCAACATCTACGTAGAAGATAAGTATGTCCGTGCCGTACGCGGCGGAACCGGTTTCACCAAGTGCGCCGGCAACTATGCTTCCAGTCTGATCGCACAGGAAATCGCCCATAAGAGCGGCTATGTTCAGGTGCTGTGGCTGGACGGAATCGAGCAGAAGTACATCGAAGAAGTCGGTTCCATGAACATCCTCTTCGTGATGGATGGCAAACTGGTCACCCCCGCCCTTAACGGCAGCATACTTCCCGGTATCACAAGAAGATCCTGCATCGAGCTTGCCAAATCTCTCGGCATGGAAGTGGAAGAGCGCCGCATTTCGATCGACGAAATCATCGAGGCCGGCAAGGCAGGACGCTTGACCGAAGTATTCGGTTCCGGCACCGCGGCCGTCATCTCACCCGTCGGCGAACTGAAATATGAAGATACGGTTATTCATATCAACGGCAATAAAATCGGGCCGGTTGCCCAGCTGTTCTATGACACGATTACCGGCGTTCAAAAAGGCGCGATCGAAGACAAGTTTGGTTGGACAACCAAGATCTGATCGGGATCGATTCTCTGCTTTATCCGGTACCCCGTCCGTTTTCGAAAGTGCGGACGGGGTATTTTTGTTTTACGAGCCGGAACAAGATAATAGGCGTTATCTGCATATATCCGCTTGATTCGCCATACGAATCGGCTACAATAGGCGTATGCATCCTAATTATGAGGAGTATACGTAATGAACGGTTTCGAGCATTATCGGCGAAAGATGAATTTGACGCAGCTTGAAGTCGCCCAGATTATGGGAATCGACCAGACAACCGTATCGCGTTGGGAAAAAGGAAAGAAGCTCCCGAGATCCGGTAAGCTTCCTTTTCTTTCAAAGCTGTATCATTGTACAATCGAAGATCTGTTCAGCAATTTTGAAGAGTCCGGGCAATAAGGCACGCCTCTATTGTTCTCTTTCCTGCGGATACACGAGTCTCCATTCTCTCCGGATCGCATCGAGCGTCTCCATAACGGACAGAGATTCGGACAGCGGCATAACAGGACTCTCCTTCACTCCTGCCATGACACACCTCATCACTTCTTCCGCCTCATATTGGTACCCGTTTCCGATCCATTCCGGCGTATAGGAAAGGGTCGGTGTTTCGGCAAGTTCACCGGAATCCGAAAAAGTATAAAGATCCGCTCTGTCGGCCATCCAGAACTTGTTCACGCGAATTACGCCCTTCGTTCCGATAATATTCATGGTCTGTGATAGATTCCGATCGATCGCAACCGTAAGACATGCCGTCTGCGCAGACTTCGCCAGGTTCCCGTCGATCTCGCCGTACTTCATAATCGCTCCGAAAGACGCATCCACGCCGCTAAAGGTCATAGCCGCTTCCGTTGTTATGCCGACCGGCGCATGCCCGAAAATCATCGAGAGGTACGAGACCGGATATATACCCAGATCCAGAAGTGCCCCTCCGCCCTTTTCGGGAACAACCGTTCTCAAGTCGGATGAGCTCATCAGCATCATTCCGAAATCGGACATAACCGTTAATACATCGCCGATCCTGCCGGTCCGGATCCACTCTTTCACGCGGATATTCACCGGAAGGAATCTCGTCCACATCGCTTCCATTAGAAAAGTACGGTTCGAAGCCGCGTCCAGCATCTTTCGCGTCTCTTTGCTGTTTAGAGCGAAGGGTTTTTCGCATAGAACCGGCACTTTGTGATTCAGGAAAAGAACAGCCGTTTCAGCATGCTGCGGGTGGAGATTGGAAATATATACGGCGTCGATCGAAGAATCACCGGCCATTTCCTCGTAGGAATCATATGCCCGGGCTTCCGGATAGAGTCCTCTGTATTCATCGACAAATTCCGATGCCCTGCCGGGTGTTCGGGATGCGGCACCAGCAAACTCGGCCTCAGGCAACTGCTTAAGTCCCTCGACAAATTTATGGGCTATACCGCCCGGGCCTGCTATGGCGAATCGAAAACGCTTCATCGGAATCTCCTTCACATGTCCATAAGGAAACAGCATAGGTTAGGATTGAGCACCGGATTCGGGAAACCGTTTCATGATCTCCATACACATGCGGCCGTTGTGATACGGGCATTTCCAGGGACCGGCCAATTCTCTTTTCGCATCGTGAGACCCATCTTCATAGACGGTCCAATACCATTCCCCGGAAGGCAGTATAACTTCCCTTTCCAGGAATTCGAGTACGGAGTACATCTTCTCCAAATGCTCCTCAGGAGTGCCGTGTTTGCCGATATCGTTGGCGATGCCGATGATCGCCTCGGCCTGAGGCCACCAGTCACGCTGTGTATTGTCGTGTCCGTCTTCGCATTCGAAATATAGGCCTCTGTCGGAAAGCGCCCGGCGAACGACATGGCCGCACAATTTCGCGGTGACCGGAGACACCTCAGCCGTTAAATGCTGATCTCCTATAACATCAAGTGCCCGGTCAATCAGCCAGGATGCCTCGATATCGTGACCGTAGGAATGAAGGTCAAGGAGCGAATGAAGACTCTTGTCAAAAAAGACTTCCAGACGCTCTTTATCGGGATTATACATTTCATTTGTCAGCTGCTTTACGCAAAATACGAGTGCGTCTTTGACTTCCGGGTCTCCCGTCACTTCGTAAAGTACGGTATAGGCTTCCATGATATGAAGAATCGTATTCATAGTCCTTTCGGCAATAATGCCGTTTTCGGACAGCTCCTCATTCGACATCGGCTGATACTCGCGCGTCAGCTGTTCGAGATAGCCCGTCCCGTCATGCCAGACCGACTCGATAAGACGGAAAAGTTTTCGCGCATAATCAAGCGCTTCTTGCTTTCTCGTCGCCTGATAATAGGTCGAAAAGGCATATACCCCGAAAGCCTGATTGTAGGAATGCTTGAAGGTAAGGAGCGGCTGGGAGGAACCGTCGAGCATCCAGTAAAGTCCCTCAAATTCCGGATCCCAGGCCTTATCGGCAAGAAATCTGTAGGCATGATCCGCGGCATCTAAGTACTCTTTCTTTCCCGTAAGGCGATATGCTTCGGAGAAAGTCCATAATATCCGGGAATGCAGAATCACGCCTTTTTCGGCATCTTTATGAATCGTACCGTCATTCTCAACCAGTCCGTAAAAACCGCCGTGATCCCGGTCCATCAGTGTGAGCCAGAACGGAAGAATATCGCGGTTCAGCATGTCTTCAAGCCGGGATTTAAAACCATTAAAAGAATGCATAATAACCCCCACGTTCGTATATTCAAAACAAGCTTATTATACCGTTCCTTTCCGTGCTTTGAATATATCTAAGCTGTCGAGTAATACGAATATACTCTTCTATTCGCTTGGGAAACGTGTTCAGAGTCCGGTTATCGGGTATAATAAGCCTATTAAATCGGGAAGGTTATGATTATGGAAAACAGCACAGCCTCGGAAAATACCAATAAGGATCCAGGACAGGGCGGTCTTATAAACGGAGACCTCTTTAAAGGAATTGCCGTATCCGATTTTAACGACACCGAATATGAATTCGATCTCGACAACATACACGTCCGGGTTGTTCAGAAGACCATATCAACACGGCCCGACCGCCTGTGCGTCGGTTTCCTTTTCCTTCCCGAAGCTCCCGTGCGTTTTCGCGTCGACGTACTGGTTCCCGGAAATTGTATGAATGCGAGGGTTGCTCTGAAGGATCAGGAACTGATTCCCTATTTCTCGAAAAACATTCCGTCCGATCCCGAACCTCTGATAACATCCGGATGTACGGGACACGAGAAATACTCCACTTTAAAACCGGGAGAATTCCAGTCCATAAATTTCAAGTGGGAACCCGGTGATATACTCCGGTTCTTCTTCTATTTTGACGACAAACAACGGGTATGATCCGTAAAGCGGATACAGGTCAACCTGCAAGGCTTTCCGATACCTGAGCGGCCGGCGTGACCGTCACTTCGACTTGAATAGTCGGAGCCAGCGTCTCACCCGCTTCATAAGCCGACTTGAGAAGTCCGTTGTGGACTCCTTTTTCGATGCATTTGAGCAAAATAAACGCCGTATTGTTGATGCGTTTTTCCATTAATCCTTCATCCAGAGACGCCGCGAGAAGATTGATCGAATCGAGATCCGTATGACGGATTGTTCCGGCTGCGGTCTGCAGGTTAAGGTTCTTGGTTTCTTTCATCTCTTCAAGAGTCGCGTAATTGTAGTCATAGGACTCGATAAAAATGACCGGTATGCCCGCTTTGTCAAACGGCACATAATCCGACTGACTCAAGGTAACCTCCCGGTAAATATCCGTTGTCCCGTCGCCGTTTACGTCAAAGGATAATCCCGATTCGTTATACAGGAGATCCACGCCGTTCTTCGATGAGAGACTGTTCTCGTAAACTACGTCATATGCTTCGTAGAGCTTCCTTCTCATCTCGTATTTTTTCCCGGCAGCGAGTGAACTGAAGCCTGCGCTTGCATAGAGTTTGTCGCCCGCGTAAATGCTTTCGATGCAATACATGGCATCCGTCGACGCCGTTTCAACCGGTGTCATCTGAGACGCATAATATGCGGCACCGGCCGCCGAATCTTCTCCCGCACCGAAGGCAATTAATATCACGTCGTATCCGGGATTCGTATCTTTCAGCTGTTTGGCCAGCGTCAGAAGGCATCCGATTCCGCTCGCATTATCCTGTATGCCGTTATAGTCCGGATTCGCTGCAGAATTGGTAGTCCCGAAAAACGTATCGTAATGCGCTCCGACAATGACCTGAAGATGTTCTTCTTTATAAGATCCGTCGTCCGCGGCTAACATAAAACCCTGCCCGGGTATCTTAACGATATAGTTTGTCGACGTACCCGAATGATCCGGCGACTCAAAGGTCTGTTCGGTCACCGTATAGCCGAGCTTCTCAAATTCGTTCCTGACATATTCGCCCGCACCTTTTTCCTCGTCGGAATACGCCTTGCGGAAGGGAAACTCTGATGCAAGTCCGGTTGCGATCGATGATCCGTACATGCCGTAATCCGCAATCGGAGTTTCGGCAGTCTCTTCATTTCCACAGGCGCAAAGTACCGCCGGCAGAACCAGTGCAATTGAAAACAGGATTGCGGTTATTTTTCTGGAAACCCGGCCGATGCGAAAAGAACCGGGCAGCGGTGAACGTCGCATGCATTGTCTCCTCTTCATTACGTACATATACCGGAAAGGACTTTTTCAAAGAAAGAAGCCGTGTCGGCCGCCGGAATCATATCGATATAGGGTTGTCCCTGATCGTCCAGCCGGACAACACTGACCGGATTGTCGTTGTTCTCGTAGTTCTTAAGAATCCGCTTGAGAAGGGTATCTTTGGCCACGCCGGTAACGGTCATCGGCAATCCGAACTTGATATAAATCGCCTTCATCCGGTCCGAATGGTAAAGCGAAAGCATGCCGAGTGCGAGTGCTTCTCCGTGTGTATATTTGAGAAAACGGAAATGCCCTTCGATCGCTTCCGCAATCTCCTGACCGAACGAGAGATAGCGCGGATCCTTCTCGCGCAGGAGTTTTCTCGACCGGATGCTCTGGTCTACAAGATTCATCATGTCAATCATCGGCTCCTGCAGAAGTTCGAGAAGGAAGCTGTTCCCGAGCAGTCCAAACTGAATCGCCTGAGCGATGCCGTTGGCCTGAAAACGGGGCGGCAATGTACGAAGATAGTCCGTATCAATGAGGACCCGTGCCGGCGAAGATGCGACTCCGATCTGGTTCTTATGACTCTGAAAATTCAAGAAAGAGTCACCGGCAACGGAAGAGTCGATCATAGCCAGAAGAGATGTCGGAACCTGGATATAATCAATGCCTTTCTGGTAGGTCGCGGCCACAAATGCGGCCACATCAATAACTCCGCCGCCGCCGAGCGCGATGAGCAGGTCTTTCTTCGAAAACTCAATATCCGTCAGGCGCTCAAACGCAGATCTGACTACGTCAAAAGACTTGGCAGCCTGACTTCCGTCAATGACAATCACGGTCGGATTGATTCCGTTCCTCACAAATTGACGGACAAAATCATTTATGTAATAACCGGAGACCTCACGGTCCGTTATGATGGCAACCTGTGCTTTTTCGAGGCGCGGTTTCAAGAGATCCGCCAGACAGAGCTGCGCATAAGACTGTCCGCATTCGACGGGATAGGATGTTCCTGCATTGATTCCTGAAAGTTCCATGAATCCTCCTAAAGATAACTTGCCCTCCATCATAACATTTTCACGGCTAAGTTATAAGACATCATGACAAAAAGGCGATGCATAACATCATATATAATACATTTCTTTTCCCGATTGCAGTTCCAGATATTCCTCCGCAAGGTCCGAAAGGCGGATTGATTCAAGAACGTCTTTCACATTTGCATTGAGTTTTCCCCAGACATTCCGGGCAAGAAACGACCGGATATCCGTGGGATCTTGCTCGTCGGTTTCGATGAGAAGCAAATCGCCCTCAAGTACGGACACAATTTCGCTTAAAAGGATTTCGGACGGCGCCTTCGTCAGCATATATCCGCCCTGCGCGCCTTTGACACTCCTGATAATCCCGGCGCGGCGAAGCACCGAGAAATCCTGCTCGAGATATTTTAAAGAAATGTCCTGGCGGGCTGCAATTTCATGTAAGGCCACGTGACCCGATTCCGAGTAGACGGCAAGATCGACAAGGGCACGAAGACCGTATCTGCATTTTGTTGATAGCTTCATAAGTATCCCTTCCGAAATTCATATCAATCACATAAGGATTCTGACCGTACAGGTCAGGGATTCGTCAAATCGCGTAATCCTGTCCCGACGCATCCTCTTTTGCTGCAAATTCTTTGACAAGATCAGCGATGTTCATCTTGTCGACCGTATCCGAGATCACTCTGTTCAGCCGGCACCATGTATTTCTGGCAGCACACTGTGTGCTTTTACCGCATACAGACGTGTCTTCTATGCAGATCACGGGAGAAATCGATTTCTCCGCAGCACGAAGCACATCGCCGACCGAAATGGCGGAAGAAGATCGGGCGAGCCGGTATCCGCCCTGTGCACCGCGCAGGCTCTTTATGATTCCGCCCTTACGCAAGAGGGAGAAGATCTGTTCGAGATAGTTGTCGGAAATCATTGTGCGCTCGCTGATTTCACGTATACTGACGCTTCCGGCGCCCGGCATCATCGCGATTGCAAGAACGGCTTCAAGTGCATAGCTGCCGCGCGTTGATATTCTCATGGTGATTTTCTCCTTTTCCCATATGATTATATGTGTATAATTTATCATTTTCCTGCGTGTCGTGCAAGAAAGCGTTCGCGTATGTAAAAGCGCTTCTTGCCTGTCAATCGTGTTATAATCATTTTATTCAACGGAATGTATCGGAGTGCACGATGGCAAAACTATTTTCTGACGATCGATTGAGACAGCGAATCCTCGCATTTTTTGCCGCCTTGTTGTCCTTTTCTATTCTGACAGCGTATGCCGGCATACCGGTGTATGCCACGGATTCTGTCCCGGAACCGAGCGAATCAAGCGACTCCTCAAAGGACACAGATGGCAGTGAATCCCCGGATAACGGCTTCGAAATCACATCATCCGCCGAAAATATACTGGTTCTGTCGACTTCAAGAGGCAAAACACTCTATGACAGAAATGCCGGTATAACGGCGAACATTCCTGCGGCATCAAAGATCATGACGGCCGTCATTGCTCTCGAAGCGCTGACTACCGATACTCTTGTAACCATATCAAAAGATGCCGAAGAACTCGATGACAAGTCGGATAAACCTCTCTTTATCATAAAGGGCGAAAAATGCTCTGTACAGTATCTTGTTGCCGCCATCATATACTGCGATTCCGATGCCGCAGCGCTTTCTCTGGCCGAATATATTTCGAACGATGAGGCCAGCTTTGTGAAGCGGATGAATGAAACAGCAAAGTCTTTAAATATGAAAGACACTCTTTTCGCGAATACATCCGGAGAACCGGTTATTACCGCACTGCCGTCGACATCGGCCTCCATCAAATACAGTTCGTACGCCAAACAGTATTCCACACTTAATGATCTTGCCCTTCTTTTTCGCTATGCATTGAATCAGAACTCCTTTCGAGAGATATTCTCCCGGTACAGATCATTGACATTTCAATCCGACGGCACTCCCCAATCAATCACCAATACTCTTGTTTCGGCCTGGGGAATTGCCAATCTGGACGGTGCAGCACGCTTTTCCGACACGGATTCGAGTTCGGTTTCGAGCGTTGTATCACTTGCTTCCGTCGACGATTTCGAAATTGTCATTCTGTTTCAAGACTCGCAGAATGATTCGATTTATCAGGATCTTTCCGGCGGAATAGAATCCACCTTTCATTATTATGAGGTTTCAAACCTTGTAAATGCCGGAGATCCATACCGTACCGTATCGATTGACGGAATTCCGGGACCGATCGACGCGGAATTCAAAAACACCGTGCGGTATATTCATCCGATCGGAACCGAATATGGACTTACCGAAACGGTATTCACGCCTACGCAGGCCCTTGGTCTCCCGATCAGTGCGGGTGATTTGCTCGGGCAGGTCAGTTTCACACTCGAAGACGGGACGCAGATTGTAACCGAAGTGGTATCTTCGGTGAACGTTTGGTCCGAATCATCGGTCTTCTCCGATACGCTTGCGCTGCTTAAGACAAATCATAACCTTACCGTTATCATCGTTATGGTCGTGGCCGTGTTCTTCCTGTCGGCCGCGTGGACTCTTACCCGCTTCATTCTTCGGCTTCGCCGGTCATTAAAAAAGTAATCCGGATACTTTCCGTTTCCTTTGTTCAAGATATGCGGGAGGCATATTTTGTGATAACATTATAAGGTTAAAAAAACGGAAGAGGTAAGAATATGTCTGAAGCTGTTTCAACTCTTAAAACCGGTGTGCGCACAAGATTCGCACCGAGTCCGACGGGATTTATGCATGTCGGCAATCTTAGAACCGCATTATACGAATATCTGATCGCAAAGTCGCTCGGGGGCGCGTTTGTGCTTCGTATCGAAGATACGGATCAGGAACGTCTGGTACCCGGCGCTGTCGATATCATATACAACACCTTGAAAGCTGCCGGTCTTGTCCACGACGAAGGCCCGGATATTGGCGGCCCCTACGGCCCATACGTCCAAAGCGAACGCATGAAGATCTACAAGCCATACGCCGAACAGCTGGTCCGCGAAGGGAAAGCGTATCGCTGTTTCTGCACAAAGGAACGTCTCGAAGCATTGCGAAACGAATCGGATTCGGAAGTCACCGGCTATGACCGGCACTGCCGCGATTTATCGAAAGAGGAGATCGAAGCGAACCTGAAGGCAGGTCTTCCCTACGTCATCCGTCAGCGTATGCCGCTTACGGGTACGACGACCTTTACCGACGCGGTGTACGGAGATATCACAGTACCCAACAAGGAGCTTGAAGATCAGATTCTCATCAAGACCGACGGTTTCCCGACATACAATTTCGCGAACATCATCGACGATCATCTGATGTGTATTACGCACGTTGTCAGAGGAAGCGAGTATCTCTCCTCCGCACCGAAATACAATCTCCTCTACGAGGCTTTCGGCTGGGAAGTTCCGACCTACGTTCATCTCCCTCTCATTCAGGGACGCGGCGCAGACGGCACGATCTCAAAGCTCTCGAAGCGCCACGGCGCGACAAGCTTCGAGGATCTGATCCGCAGCGGCTATCTGCCCGAAGCTGTCATCAACTATATCGCACTTCTCGGGTGGTGTCCGAAGGATGACACGCGCGAAATTTTTTCGCTTGAAGAGCTTACCCGCATCTTTTCCGTCGACGGAATCAGCAAGTCCCCTTCCGTTTTCGATTACGATAAGCTCGAATGGTTTAACGGCGAATACATCCGCGCGATGTCGGACGAAGATTTTCTCGAAAATGCGCTTTCCGCATACGAGGATCTTCTTCCCGGAAGACCGGAGACCTACCATGTCATGACTGAGATCCTGAAGCCGCGTATAACGCGCTTTTCGCAGATTACGGAGAAGCTCTCATTCCTTAAGGCGCTTCCCGACTACGATCCGGAGATCTATGTACACAAGAAGAGCAAGACGACTCTCGAGAATTCCGCCGAGATGCTTCTCATTTGCGAAAAGGAGATCTCTTCCCTGTCCGACTGGAGCCATGACGCGATATCCGCATGTCTTACAGGGCTTGCCGAACGCATGGGTGTAAAGAATGCGCTTGTAATGTGGCCGGTTCGTATCGCGATATCCGGAACACAGGTCACGCCCGGCGGCGCCGTCGAGATTCTGGAACTGCTCGGGAAAGAAGAATCCTTGCGAAGAATCGCGTTCGGCCGACAGCGACTTATGCAATAAACCTTTCCATTAGGATCAGACGAACAAAGGAAAGATTCATTTGTATAAAGGATAGATGGTGAAAATTATGAGCGAAAATGAAAGCAACTTTATATTTGATTTTATCGAAGAAGATTTGAAGGCCGGCGGACGGTTTGAAGGCAAGACCGTACATACCAGGTTTCCTCCCGAGCCGAACGGTTACCTACATATAGGGCATGCGAAAGCTCTCTATATTGATTTTCACACGGCGGAGAAATTCGGCGGCCTGTGCAATCTTCGTATGGACGACACGAATCCGACCAAAGAAGACGAAGAATACGTCGACGCGATTAAGGAAGATATCCACTGGCTTGGCTATGACTGGGGCGACCGCTTCTACTATGCTTCACAGTATTTCCCCGAGATGTACCTTTTCGCGGAGGAACTGATCAGTAAGGGATTGGCTTATGTCTGCGAGCTGACAGCTGAGCAGATGAAAGAGATGCGCGGCGATCTTACAAATCCTGCCGTAAGCCCGTACCGCGACCGTCCGGTCGAAGAGAGCCTTGATCTGTTCCGCCGCATGAAGGCCGGGGAATTCGAAGACGGCCGCATGACGCTCCGCGCGAAGATCGACCTTGCTTCCGGCAACTTCAACATGCGCGATCCGGCCATTTATCGCATCAACCACATATCTCACCACCAGACCGGAGACGCCTGGTGTATTTACCCGATGTATGACTTTGCGCATCCGATCGAAGACGCGCTCGAGCACATTACCCATTCCCTGTGCTCGCTGGAATTCGAATCGCACCGTCCTCTTTACGACTGGGTCATCAACAACTGTTCCGTGCCCGCCAAACCACGCCAGATCGAATTCGCGCGTCTGGGCATCAACCATACGGTTCTCTCCAAGAGAAAATTAAGAAACCTCGTCGAGAACGGCTATGTGTCCGGTTGGGACGATCCCCGCATGCCAACGCTCTGCGGTCTTCGCCGCCGCGGTTATACACCGGAATCGATCCGTGCCTTCCATGAAAGAAACGGCGTCTCCAAAGTGAACAGTATCGTCGATTACGCCTTCCTCGAACACTGCCTAAGAGAAGACTTAAACACCAACGCACGGCGTGTCATGGCCGTCGTAGCGCCTGTGAAGCTCATTGTTACCAATTATCCGAAAGACCTTCACGAGGAGTTCACCGTAGAGAACAATCCGGAGAAGCCCGAAGACGGAAGCCGTACGGTCTCCTTCTCGCGCGAGCTCTGGATTGAGTCGGACGACTTCATGGAAGAGCCGGCAAAGAAGTATTTCCGGCTATTCCCGGGCAACGAGGTGCGTCTCAAATCGGCGTATGTCGTCCGCTGTGAGAGCTGCAAACGCGATGCCGACGGCAATGTCACCGAGGTATATGCGACATACGATCCCGACAGCCGCGGCGGAAACACCGCCGACGGAAGGAAGATCAAGGCGACCATTCACTGGGTGGATGCATGCACGGCCGTGGATGCCGAAGTAAGACTTTATGACAACCTTTTCGATACACCGGAGCCGGATCTTGCCGACTGCAATTATCTGGAGCATATGAACGGGGATTCTCTCAAGGTCATTACCGGTGCCAAACTCGAGGCATCTCTGGCAACGGCCAGGCCGGCGGACAGTTTCCAGTTCCTGAGACTCGGCTACTTCTGTGCGGACTTAAAAGAGAGCTCGCCCGGGCACCTCGTATTTAACCGGTCCGTATCCTTGAAAGACAGTTTCCGGGGATAAATGTTATTCCCGATCGGAGGTTTTTTCTCATGTCTGAAAATGAACACGTTGGGATGAAGCGGAAAGTGCCGTATGTGCTTTCCGCCATCCGGCTTTTTATGCTGCCGGCGATCGGCATTCTGATTCTTCAGTGTCTGTCAGCCTATCAGCAGAACTTTGACGAAATCGTATTCTATTCCCCGCACTGGTTCACTGCGATCGGCGTACGGTTCGTCTGGAACTATCTTCTCCTTCTCCTCCCCTATCTGATCCTCTATGCTCTGCCATACTTTAAGATCACTTCCGCCGTATTGAATCTGGCTGTCTTTCTTTTCGGGATCGGCGAACATTATGTTGTCTTATTCAGAAATACGATCATTTATCCGTGGGATCTTGTCAACATCGACCTTGCCTTAAAGGTCAGCCGAACCTATGACTTTGTCATTTCAAAAGAAGTAATCCTGGCCGGAGTCCTGTTTCTTGTCATGACAGCACTTTCCTTTGTCGGAAAAGAACCGGAATTCAAAGTCTGGCTCAGAGGCTTGCTCGCCGCTCTTCTGACCGCTGCCTTATGCCTCTATATGGGATTTTTTGTCATGCAAAGAGGAGCCCAGCAATCCACGGGCATTCGCTTCTACTATACGATCGTCAATTACAATTATGAGAACGGCGTACTCTTAAACTTCGGATATCATATCCGCTTCCTGTTCCGGGAAAAACCTCAGGGTTATTCCAAAGACGAAGTCGAAAAGGACCTTGCCCAATATGATACGAAGACGGCTTCTCTGGTTCCGGATGGAGAGAAGCCAAACATCATCATGATCATGAGCGAGGCCTATTCCGATCTTGCCGTCAACGGTGATTTCGGAACCAATGAACCGGTCACCCCGTTTATGGATTCCCTAACGGGAGATCAGGTCATAAAAAAAGACCTCGTAACCTCCTGTTATGGCGGCAACACGGCCAATTCCGAATTTGAGGTTCTGACCTCGATGAGCTTGGAATTCATTCCGGCGGGAACCTATCCTTTCCGGCAGTATATCCGGCACGATATCTCCTCGATTGCATCACAGCTAAAAGATATCGGCTATGAGACAGATGCCGTGCATCCCTTTGACCTTACGGGCTGGAACCGGACCAAGGTTATGCCGCTTCTGGGCTTTGACAGTCTCGTCGGACTTACCGAGTTTACCGACCCGCTTCTCTATCGCTCCTATGTCAGCGATCAGTCGCTTTTCGAGTACGCGATCAGCCAATACGAAGAACACAAAGCGGAGAATCCGGATGTTCCTCTCTTTCAATACCTGATCACCATTCAGAACCACGGCGGATACGCAACGAACGATACGCTTCCATATAGTATTACGCCCGATTCCTATTCCCAATATCCGCAGGCAGAAGAATATCTTTCCCTGCTTCGCACCTCAGACGAAGCTTTGAAGATGCTGATCTCGTATTACGAGAACGTCGACACCCCTACGGTCATCATATTTTATGGCGATCATCAGCCGAATCTCACCGATAAGTTCAGTGATTTTACGAAACTACGGGCTGATAAAGACGATCCGCAATACCTGCTGAAGAGGTACGAAACGCAGCTTCTGGTCTGGGCAAATTACGATATTTCAAATTCGGATCTCGCACAGATTAAAGAAGACTATATCAGTACAAATTACCTGTCTACTTATCTGGCCGATATTATCGGCGTGCAGCGTACGCCTTTTCAGCAATTCCTGTTTGAAATGCATGATGCGGTTCCCGCATTGAACGAGAGCTATGTTGTCGCAAGCGACGGAACGCTTTACAATGCGGGCGGAAGCCTGAATCCGGAGATCAAGCCGTGGATCGACATTTACCGGAAGTACCAGTACTATCAGCTCTACGATTCCCGGGAATAACGGTATCCGGTTATGTAATAACGCGGCTCATGTGCCTTAATGATGGCACTCGGGAACTCGGAATGATGGACAGAATCCGGATAGAGCTGCCCTTCCAGGCAGACGCCGCCGTAGTCCATATACTCGTTGCCGCTCTTCCCGAACGTCCCGCCGATGTGATTCCCCGTGTAGATCTGAAGTCCCGGAAAATTCGTGAGAACTTCCATAACGCGTCCTGAAGCCGGGTCTTTTAACGAAGCAACCCGGCTTATTTTTTCATGGCTTGTTTTGAGACAGTAATTCTGATCAAGTCCTCTGGATGACAGAAGCTGCGGATTCGGATCCGTCATCGTAGGTCCGAGCGTTGCCGGATTCGAAAAATCAAAGACCGTATCCTTAACGTCCATAAAAGTCCCGTCCGGTACATTCGACGGGTCCTTATTTGTTATCCTTTCGGAGTCAACCCACAGAACGTGACGGCTTACACTGCCGCTGTCATGTCCATTCAGATTGAAATACGCGTGATTTGTCGGGCTGAACAACGTATCATCATCACTCTCCCCCCGGTAAAGGATGAGGAGCGTCATATCCTTAGACCACGCGTAAAGCACTTCCGCTTTCAGGTTTCCCGGGAAGCCGCAGGCGCCGTCCGGAGACGTATAGGAGAATAGCACGGCGTCGCCGTCGAGCTCAAAATCGTTCTGAATTCCGGATGCAAGAAGATATTCCTTTGCCGCATCGACAGGAAGTATTTCTCCTTTCCAGAATACGTTTTGAAACGAAGGTGTTCCTCCGTGAAGATTGTTATCTCCGTCGTTTTTAGGGAGGACATACTCCTTACCGTTTAAAGAGAAAGAAGCATTTTTGATGCGGTTCGCATGACGTCCTACGATGGCTCCGTGACAGGAACCACTCTTCAAATAATCACTTAGACTCGTAAATCCAAGAATCACATCGGCCAGCATCCCGTTCTTATCTTTCACGCAGATCGAGGTAATGGATGCGCCGTAATCGATGACCGAAAAGAAAGCTCCCGATGAATGTGTAACCCTGTATTTTGAGACCTCGTCATGACAGATTCCCGTTCTCAGAGCCGGTGCACATACAAATACCTCAACACTCATTTCCAATCCTCCGTACACGACAAGGTATGTTTATAGCAGAAAATTATGATATCACAAAACGTTACGCGCAAACAACAGACATCTCCTTCGGCACCCGCAATTCAAATCTCGAATGCTATTCCGCAGGTTCCGCCGGGATAAAGATCCTCGTGTCCTCTTCTTCCTTCTTCCTTGCCGCAGCCTCCACGGCAAGACGGCAGAGCTCAATCTGGCTGTCCAGCTTGACCTTTCCTCTCAAATCCTGCTTATGATAGCTTCCGTCGCTTTGCATCCAGTGACTCCGGATCGTATCTTCGAGCTCGACCTCCAGAATCTCCAGAATCCGTTCTCTGCATTCGGCATCTTCAATCGGGAAAAGCAGTTCGATCCGCCGGTCAAGATTCCGCGGCATCCAGTCGGCAGAAGACAGATATATATCTTCATACCCTTCGTTATAGAAATAATAAATACGCGAATGCTCCAAAAATCTTCCGGTGATCGAGCGTACGGTAATGTTTTCGGACATGCCGGGGACTCCGGCCTTTAGGCAGCAGATTCCCCTTACAATCAGATCAATATGCACACCGGCCGACGATGCTTCATAAAGAAGCTCGATGATCGCGCCGTCCACAAGCGAATTGACTTTCGCGACGATTGCCGCCTTTTTGCCTTCCCGGGCATTTAGTATCTCGCGGCGTATCTTCTTTTCGAAAAAGGTTCTGAGCCAGAGCGGTGCCGGAATCAGACGCTTCCACTCCGGCGGTTCCGTATATCCGGAAAGCATGTTGAAGAACTCCGACGCATCGACTCCAAACGGTTCGGCACATGTGAAGAGGCCGACATCGGTATAAATACCTGCGGTGATGTCATTGTAATTACCGGTTCCAAGATGCAGATAACGGCGGATTCCGTCGTCGTCGCTTCGTACGACAAGAGTAATCTTGCTGTGCGTTTTGAGCCCGACAACTCCATAGATGACGTGGCAGCCGGCTTTCTCAAGCATCTTCGCCCAGTTGATATTGTTCTCTTCATCAAATCGGGCCTTCAGTTCGACGAGAACCATAACCTGTTTTCCGTTCTGTGCCGCTTCGGCCAGATGCCGGATAATCGGCGAGCTGCTGCTGACGCGATACAGCGTCTGCTTAATCGCAAGAACATTCGGATCAATCGAAGCCTGGCGGACAAATTCGATTACGGGATCAAACGTCTCGTACGGATGATGGACGATGCGGTCCTTTTCGCGAATCTGATCGAAAATACTCCCGTCTCCGAACATGCAGGCAATCTGCGGTTTGTACGGTTCGTACGCGAGCTCCGGATAATCCGGACCCACCATACCGTAGAGCTTCATAAGAAACGTAAGATCCAGAGAACCGTTAACGGCAAAAATATCCTGTTCGCCGATCTTCAGCGAATCGGTGAGCCACGTAAGAAGCCGCGGATCCAGGTGCTCGTCGATTTCGAGGCGAATGATCTCTCCCCATTGTCTCATGCGAACCTGCTGCTCGATGACTTTCAGAAGATCCTCCGCCTCATCCTCGTCAATGTCGAGATCGGCGTTCCTCATAATCCTGTAAAAGCCCGACGCAAGGACTTTGGAGCCTGTAAAAAGCACGTCCAGATTGGCTCGGATGATCTGCTCGATCGGAATGAAACCGACTCCGTCCGACAGCTTGACCCGGAAAAGTCTCGGTACGACGGCCGGCACCTGAAGCGTAACATACCGATACTCCTTCTCGGATTCCACCGCACGTCCTTCGGCGTCGTACGCAATTTCTTTGTGCTCGATCAGGACACACAGATTGACTCTCCGGTTATAGATCAACGGAAAAGGCCTTGAGGAGTCAACCGCCATAGGCGTCAGAATCGGAAACAGCGTCGAACGGAAATACTCGTCGGCAATCCCGGACAAACGGTCATCCAACTCGTCATAATCCATAATCTTGATACCGTGTGTCCAGAGCGCGGGAATGAGCGCCCTGGTATACGTCGAATATTGAAGAATCATACTCTGTCTGATTTTCTCGGAAATCCGGGCAAGCTGTTCGAGCGGTGTAAGACCCGAAAAATCCCGGACCGTATACTGCGCGTTAACCATATCTTTGAGCGACGCGACACGCACCACATAAAATTCATCCAGATTCGAGGCCGTGATCGAAAGAAACTTAGCCCTCTCCAAAAGAGGATTCTTCGTATCTCTTGCCTCGCTTAATATCCGATCGTTAAAATCCAGCCAGCTCAATTCCCGGTTGATAAAACGGTTGGAGTCGGCGAGAATGCCGGCGTTGTCGGAAATCATGTGAAGCGTTTCCTGCCGTGTTACTTTGGAGTCCTTCTTAACCTTCGCTTTTTTGGTTGTCATTATGCCTGCCTCCTCGGTTTCAGAACCGGTGTCGCTCCGAATACCTGTCTGAATAAGTCGGTTTTAATCTCGAATGCCCACATCTCGTAGGTTAGATCTTCATTACAGTCACAGGAAATGTTTAAGAGATCCGGCTGAAAAGTGACGGAAACATTCTTAAGCTTCTGCTTGTGCGAGGCGTCCATAACGTCGGAGATACGAAGAATCGCCGAAATCTTCGCTACTAGCGCGCGCTGCTTTTCGGGAAGATACTGGAAATACCGATCCGAAAAAAGATCCGTCTGCATGTAAAAACGGGATGCATACGCGACCGTTTCCCTCTCCTCACTGCTTAATCCGATAATTTCCGTCGTATGAATAATGTGATACGAACGCGTACTGTGATTCGTCACGTTAATATACTTTCCAACCTCGTGAAGAATCGAGGCCAGCTGCAGGAGAAGGCGTTCCCGGTCCCCCATCCCGTGATTCTTGCGCATGGAATCAAAAATAGCGAGCGCGTTCTTTTCGACCTGCTCGGTGTGCTTCTTGTCATAACGGTATCGCTTGCTGATATGTCTCGCGGCCGAGATGATATCCAGATCGGGATCCGATTTAAGTCCGAAACCCATGCTGTCCCAGGCATAACGGAACATAACACCGTCACACAGAGAAGCCGCCGGCATATGAATACCGTCCAGCCCCGTAGAATCCAGCGATTTCTTAATCAGCAGTGCCGTCGGCAGAAGAAGCGCTGCCGTCGCCGAAGGAATCCCCTTCGAAAGAACCAGATCCGTCGGCTTGGTTTTCAGCATATACTCATACGTCTCAAGGAACTTCTTTTTCGGTAAAAAACAGTACTCCCTCGGTGAAAGACCGCTTAAACCCTTGATAAAACCGATATCGCTCCCGAACGCAATCATGTTCTGGTAATTGATGCCCTTCGGTTCGACCGCATGGTAATCCTCCAGATCGTGCGATATGAATTCCTCCAGCACGTCGGTATAGTGCGCCGTATGGCGCTCAAGATCCGAAAGCAGCTCACTGACGCGCAGAGAGCCCAGAAGCATGTTCTGGCTGAAAACAAACTCAGACTTATCGTACACCGTCGACTGAATGCTGCCCGCCCCGATATCCAGGATCAGCGTCCCGGACGTAATGATCTTCTCGATCCCCGGCATCAGCTCCCGGACAGCCAGATTGTGGCAAAATCTCTCTTCCGCATTGTCCAGAACCTTAATGGAAAGACCCGTCCTCAGTCGAATCCGCTCCAGAACAAAATCTCTGTTATTCGCCTCTCGAAAAGCACTTGTAGCGACACACAAAGTCTCGCTGCACTTATACTCCTTCGTTTTAAGAACAAAACCCGCAAGAATCTCACACAGCTCTGAAATCTGTTCCGAAGAGATTAACCCCGAGCGATATGTTTGCGCTCCCAGCGACAAAAAGCGCCGTACCGATTCAATTTCTTTGGGAGCTTCCTTATTTGCCGCCTCAAAAATCTTAAGGCGCAGGGAAAGCGATCCCAGATCAATAACGGCAACTATCCGTTTCTTGGCCATACCGGTAAGTACCTCGTTCCCGTCGATATCATCAGAATATTTTTATTATACAACGTACGCACGTGAAAACGGGATGTACTTTTTGTTAAAACACATTTCCATTCAACTTTTAGATGCGATTCCGTTCATCGGACCACCCTGCCCGTCTGTTATAATAAACACATAGAAACACGATACGGAGGAATCCATATGGAATCTGAGAAAAAAGCTGAGACCGGTTTCGGCCATGATATACGCGCAACACAGGAAGCCCTGGAGAGCCGCATGAGCAAGCTGGTTGAAGATTTGGCCGAACAGGAAAAGTCCAGATTCAATCAAGTGCGCACACGCGCCGATTCCTATACCGAACAGGCCGAGATTGTCATGTACCGTCACACCAACGGCAGCGGCCGACTTTTCGGCGGCGCTCTGCTTCAGATGATCGATACCGTCGGTGCCATCTGCGCGCGGCGTCATTCGGGTACCGAAGTAACGACTGTCGCAATCGATAACCTGTCCTTCAAGGCGCCCGCCTCCCTGAATTCAACCATCGTACTCATCTCGGAAATCGAGAGCGTCGGCCGTACATCCATGAAAATCAAGGTAACCACATTTGTAGAAGCACTAAACGGGACACGCGAAGAAATCAACGTCGCCCATATGACCTTCGTCGCCTTAGACCGCTTCAACCGCCCGACACCGGTGCCGCGACTGGAAAGTGAGATGTCCTCTCACTTGTCTCCGAGCTAAGCTCGTCGAAGAATGTGCGATATAACTCTCACTTGTCTCCTCATTCCATTCTTCGAAATACGTTGGGAAAGGGCAAAATTGTTTTCACTTGTCTCCTCACTGTGTTCGTCGAAATTCGTTCAAACAATTTGCCCTTTCTGTGCAGGACGCTGACGCGTCCAATGTAGTAACTCTTGAATGTTCATTTGATACGTTCGAGTTTATATCGCACATTTAAGTTCGGGCGCTAAAGCGCCCTTGGGTGATAACATACACTAGCAATGCCCCCTGACGAATCTTTCCAGCGAATCGTCATCTGAATCCGTAGAGGTAAGAGAACTGCTGAAAGGTACGAAGAGGGACAAGCTTTATGGGTATGAACCATGTTTTTGGGGGGGCATCATTCGTATCACCCCTCTATGGAATCAAGTTAATTCTTCTGTATCTCAAAATCTGACTCTGCATAATTCGGCGTAGAAGACTTACTCATCTTCCTCCAAATCTTCTATTTTCAGGTCGATGTCATTTTCCTTGTGGGGAGTAATTTTCTTGTCTTCATATTTGTAAATACCTTGAATTTGATTGATCAGACTGGGATAACTATCAGGATACGTTTCAAGAAACAGAATATATGTCTCGCCAACATTAATGTCCATTACACCTTCTTCACTGTATTTAACACCTGACATAACTCCCCCAAGACGTTTAAACTCTATGGTATCTCCTTTTTTAACTTCTCCTTTATACTTATTAATCACCTCAACCTGATAAATTGTATACACATCTGAATAACTATCTTCTGAACCTTCCGGAAGCCCCAGATTTAGCTCTGGATCCGCTTTCTCTTCATCCGTGAGCTTATATGTTAAATCCAATAACACAACCTTTGTCGAAATAATTTTTGCCTCAACAATAATATCCGAACTTTTCTTCGCCTCTTTAATTGAATCATAGTATGGATAATCCGTATAAATTAACACTTCTTGCTGGGGAGATTTAGCACATCCAGATAGAATCGAAAGTGCAACACAAAAAATAAGTATGCATCGGAAAAGTTTCTTTCTCATGTATATCCTCCTAATATTTCGCATCAACATATTCACGGTCATAGCTTTGTTTAGTATACACCGTTTTATATCTCTTTAATACTTCATTATGGAAGCCCTAGTAG
The DNA here is from genome assembly GCA_964617375.1 of uncultured Mageeibacillus sp. GTDB lineage: Bacteria > Bacillota > Clostridia > Saccharofermentanales > Saccharofermentanaceae > Firm-13. Next base: position 72,676 of record CAZTXQ010000009.1, read on the forward strand.
TATTAGGGTTATCTGCTAACCAAAGAACATGGCCGAGTTCATGTAACGTAACACTACGTATAAAATTCGATAAATGGGAAACAGCACGGAACAATATGCAAAAGGCCGTAGACCGGCAGTTTACAACCCCGGATGCCAGAAATAAGCTCAAACGGCTTTATCCACAGTTTAAGAGTTAACAAAGTACTTGTATAGCGATTTAAATTAGCTAGACCGATAGCCTCTTCAGGATCGATTTCACACATATGGTATTTCCAGTCGTAGACAATGGGCGAATCGTTGATTTCAGCGAAATACTTGTATATTCGTTCGATC
>CAZTXQ010000010.1:0-70702 GCA_964617375.1 uncultured Mageeibacillus sp.
TGAAATCAACGATTCGCCCATTGTCTACCACTGGAAATACCATATGAGTGAAATCAATTCTGTAGAGGTTATCGGTCTAGCTAGTTAAAAATCGCTATACAAGGATCGGAATTGATGCGATCCATTAGCCGGTATCTCTTAACCGGCGTATCCGATCTTCTCCAGAATTTTTAAGACTTCCTCGGTTTTCAGAACTTTGCCGAAGGATACGACTTTACCGTCGATCACGAGGGCCGGTGTCGTCATAACGCCATAGGCGGCGATCTGCGAGAAATCCGTCACATGGTCGACCGTCGTGTCCAGACCGAGACTCGCCAGTGCTTCTTTTACGGCCGCTTCCAGCTTGTTGCATTTGTCGCAGCCGCTTCCGAGTATCTTAATTCGTGCGCCGCCGGTTTTCGCGGTTTCCGCTTTGGCCATACTCTCTGCGTCGCAGTTTCCGCCGCAGCAGCAGGAAGGCGCTTTTTCCTCAACTTTTTTCTTTCCAAATAGTCCCATAGTGCATTCTCCTTATCATTTTGTTCGTCCGGAAATCTGTCTTCCCGGACCGGTTGATTTGTAATTAGCAGGTGCCTCCGCAGGAGCAGGAGGATTTTTGACTTTTCCCATTGTAAAATTCTTTCAGGTTCCCGGGAAGTTCATATTCGCCGCAGGAACTGTTGGAATCCATTTGCCCGAACACGGCGTTAAAAATGGCTTCGGCAAGCATTTCTTCCGGAGGCAGCTCATAGGTTTTTCCTTTGTACTCAAATACCCGGCAAGTAACATCGGTACCGCTGATATCGCTGCAGCAGCCGCAGCTGCTTTCGGCAACTGTCTGACAGATATCACGGCCGTTCACGCGGATCGTCGGGGATGAGAGGAATTTATTCTGGACTGCAATTTCCGCAGTCGTCATCTCTTTCTTGATGTAATCCACTTCGTAACCGGCTATCTTCAGTGCCGGAGTAAGCTCCATCAGGACCCCGTCAAGGACGTCGTCTGTTCCGATACAGCGCTCACACGTGTTGAGATCGAGATAGAGATACTCGACTGTGACCTTCTTGTCCGTATTCGGTTCGCGTACGGATGAAACGGAGACGGCTTCTTCTTTCTGCTCTTTATGGGGAGGTGTCCATCCGGTGTCTTCACCGACATAGGTGATCGCGCCTGCCGGGCAAATGCCGCCGCAGCCGTGACAATGGTCGACGCATTCCACAGGATTACTTACGACGGGGGTCGGTGCTTTGGCCGAATCATATACCCCGTGGGAACATTTGGCAATACATGCGCCGCACTCCTTACATGAGAGATAATCGATAACCGGATACCATTTCTGTGCCATGACTATTTCCTCCTCTATCGTTCTTATAGAATAAAACCTTGGATTGCATTAAAAAGGTAACCAACCAGAATGATACCGACGGTGCAGATGGCGATGAACAGAGCCAGCAGTCTTGGCTTTATCGCTTTCCGAAGCATGATCATCGAGGGAAGAGAGAGCGTTGTGACGGCCATCATGAACGAGAGAATGCTGCCGAGCTCGGCGCCTTTGGATAGCAGAGCCTCCGCGATCGGAATCGTTCCGAAGATGTCGGCGTACATGGGAACGCCGACAAGGGTTGCCAGAATGACGCCGAAGGGATTCTTGTTGCCGAGAATCAGGAGGACCCATTCTTCCGGGATCCAGTTGTGAATGACAGCGCCGATTCCGACGCCGATCAGAATATAAGGAATTACTTTTTTGAAGGTGGTGAGCATCTGCTCCTTCGCGTAAAGCAGGCGCTCCTTCTTTGTCAGATCCGGTGACTCGATGTCCACGTTTCCGGCCTTCATAATGAAGCTTTCCACATATTTCTCCATATGCATCTTCTCGATGATCGTACCGCCGAGGACGGCAATAATCAGTCCGAAGGCTACGTAGATCACGGCCACCTTCCCTCCGAAGATGCTCATCAGGAGGAGAAGCGATCCAAGATCGACCATCGGGGATGAGATCAGGAACGAGAACGTTACGCCGATGGGAAGCCCCGCTGACGTAAAGCCCATGAACAGCGGAATGGAGGAGCAGGAACAGAAAGGTGTCACCGTACCGAGGAGAGCCGCAACGATATTCGCTCCGACACCGTGGAAACGGCCCAGGATTTTCTTGCTGCGCTCGGGCGGGAAGTAGCTCTGGATGTAGCTGATGAGGAAGATCAGGAAGCACAGGAGGACGGTGATCTTGATCACGTCGTAGAGAAAGAACTCGATGCTCCCGATCAGGCGGGAGGAAGTATCGAGTCCCAGAGCAGAAAGCCCGCTCCGGATCAGTGCGTCCAGCCACTTCATGCCAAGAATCTGATTCTGGAAAAAGTCCCAAATTGCTTTAAGTATCTGCATTCTGTAGAGTCCTCAATTCTTATTCGTTTGATCGCATCAAATAATTTCGATGTATACATTAAAAAACAAGCGGCGTCCGGGGATGATATTACGAATGACAACAATCGCAATCGTCAGCCTTGCCCGGTGCCGTCAGATTTCGAAAGAGTGTTTCCACATAGGAACAGCCATCTTCCGAAATCTTGTAGTGCGTCCATTTTCCGGCCTGACGGGATTCCACAATGCCGGACTCCGTAAGGATCTTCATATGATACGAGAGTCCCGACTGTCCGAGATCGAGCGGTTCCTGCAGTACGCAGGCGCACTTCTCGCCGCCCCGGAGCATTTCCAGTATTCTCAATCGCTTCTCGTCGGATAACGCCTTGAATATTTTCGCCTGCTCTTCATAAACGGTCGGCATAGGGTTACCTCACATATAATCGTTAAACATGTTCGCTGTAAACTCACATCAAAATTGTTCGATGTGTTCACTATAAATCTCAAATCAAAATTTGTCAATGTGTTTTACGCGGGATTTTTTCCGAACGATCCCAGAATAGGCGCAATTTCTTTTTTAAGCTTCGCGAAATACGACGGGGGGAAGGGAGAATACTTCTCGAGCCCGCGGACGAGCTTCTTGTCAAAAAGATCTTTGTTCTTGAAAACGGCTTCCAGAATCAGGTTCATACAGTTGTTCTCGAAAAGCGTCCGGATCTCGCCCGTATACGGGACGGGTGACGCATTCTCATAATCGAGCGCGGTGTGGAGAAATACAATGAGCCGCAAAACGGCGTCGGAGAGTTCCTCCTTCGTTTGCGCGGAGGAAAAAACCGTCGAATTGCCGGCTGCCCGGTCGCCAAGAGTATCTTCTAAGTCGTCGATCAGCTGCAGGAGGAAACCGAATCCCACGGAGAACCGGATCAGCCGGTCGTCGGGACGGCCGCAGACGAGAAAACAGTCGGCGAGCACGGAAGTTCCGCCCTTCTCTGCACTGATAGCCAGAGTTTGCTCATAAGACTCAATTCTGCGTTTCTGCTGCAGAAGACTTTTGATCTGGGCATCCTGTATGCACAGAATACTCTCGAAAACCTCGGAAAACGATTCCCTGGGATATACTTCTTCAATAATAACGAGAAGTCCGAAGACCTTCTCCTCCAAGTTGTTTTCGGGCACGGGAAGCTCGCCATGGAGTCTTTTCGAGAGCCGCGCGTTAAATCGCGCTTTCTCCGGTCCGGGGATTTCAGGGTCGTCCAGAAAATTGTCCGTATAAGGGTAGAGGAGACTGTAGGCGAAAATCGGTTTCGTATATTCGACCTTAACGCCGGCGATGATCTGCAGAACGTTCATGATCCAGACGTTTCGCATCGCCTGAAAGATATCGTCAAACACCATATCGGGATCGTATTTGCCGGACTCGGCGGCGAACCGGTCGGCCGAATCGATCGAGGCGCCCAGAAGAAGTTCCTGAAGTTCGGGGTTCTTAAGGCGGAGAAGCGTCCGGGCAAAGGACGTGACACCGGCCTTCATATCCGCGCTCCACGCCTCCGGAATGCCGTCTGCCGGCGATTTCGGGCGCCTGGCCATGCAGGATTTAAGATCCGAGACGGACTTACTAAACTCGGACATATTCCGGCGCTTATCAATAATCGATTTCTCTGTGAGAAACGGGGCGATATCCGTACCGGCATTCTTCCATATTTTCGAGTAATATTCGATAGATTCCTGTACTTTCTCCGCGACACTCATAGACATCTCTTATACCGGCCTTTCCCGTTCCATGTAACATATCCCTATTTTACATCAATAGGCAGTCCGATTTCGGTCTTGCGGAAGAATCGCGCGCGAAAAGTTCCCGGCGTCATACCGGTCTCTTTCCGGAAAATTTCGGAGAAATAGCTCTGGCTCGGGAAGGCCAGTATCGATGCGATCATAGCGGATCCGTAATCGGAGTACATCAGCATGTTTTGCGCCGTCTCGAGCTTTTGCTTCCGGATATATGCGCTGATTGTGAGACCGGTTTGCAATTTGAAAAGGCGGGACAGATAATTCGGATGGAGACCCGAGTGTGCCGATAAGTCTCTTACGGTGATCCGCGTATGAAGGTGATCGTAAATATAGGCCGCACAGTCTGCGATATGGGCGGAGCGGATCTTCTCCGTGCGCAGCTGCCGCATTTTCTTCGCATAGGCCAGGCTGAGTGCCGGATGCAGCGCGTCAATTTCCTCCGAACTGCGGCACAGGTCGATTTTCTGAATATAAAAGTCGCTTAAGGCGAAGGCGTCGGCATGGTCAAGTCCACCGTCGATGCAGGTTCGTGCGACAAGGGCTGCCGTAATGACCAGGTGATATTTGAGGTTTCGCAGGTCGTCTCCGGAAAGCTTGCCGAGGCCGCTCTTTCCAGAAAATGGAATCGCGCAGAATTCGCGAACGCGGTCGATATCGCCGGAACGGATGGCCGCGTAGAATGCAAGCTCCGGCTGATACGGCGCCCGGAGGATCCCGTTTTCGCGTTCTATATATTCTTTGTAAACCAGCTCGTGATCGTACGGCAAAGTGATTCCCTCCGGTATTGGCATTCCGTTTACAGCATGTCATAAAAAAGATAAAAAAGATACAGATACGATATAAGAAAACGCCAATTCGTGCGAATCTCTACGTATCGGAAGCGACATAAAGGTCGATGAGAAGGAGGACATTCGTATGAAACTGGTTAAGGGCATCAATCTCGGCGGGTATCTGTCACAATGTGAGTACAGCCGCCAGCATTATCTCGAGTTCATCGGAAAAAAGGACATTGAACAGATCCGGAACTGGGGGTTCGATCATATACGGGTTCCGTTTGATTATCCGGTCCTCGAAGAAGAGGACGGACAGAGAATACAGGAAGGCTACGATCATCTCGAACGTGTCGTCCGATGGTGTGACGAGGCCGGCCTCAATGTGATTCTGGATCTTCACCGCGCTTACGGATACGACTTCAATGATGCCGGCGACGCCGAGCGCAACAGCCTTTTCGCGAGCGAAAAGAAGATGGAGCGCTTTATCAGCCTGTGGACCGATGTTGCCGATTACTTCGGGCACGAGAACCATGTGGCTTTCGAGCTCCTGAATGAGGTGGTCGAAGAAGAGAACACCGAGGGATGGAATCAACTGATCGCAAGGACCGTATCGGTAATTCGAGGGATCACAAAGAAGACACCGATTATTTACGGCGGCATCCGGTGGAACAGCGCCGATACTCTCCAGTATCTGGAGGTTCCGAAGGATGAGAATATTCTCTTCACCTTCCATTTCTACGAGCCTCTCATGTTCACACATCAGAGAGCCCACTGGGTTCCCGAACTGATCGACGTTCCGGATATATCGTACCCGGGCACGATGGAAGAATACCGGAGCCAGGCGGCTTCGCTCGGAACCAAGGGCCTGTCGGTTCTGAATTCAAAAGCGGACGTGATGGGACCTCCGTTCCTCAAAGGAATGATGTCAGAGGCTCTTCGTGCTGCTACGGCGGCCGGTGTAGGACTGTACTGCGGCGAATTCGGCGTGATTGACAAGGCACCGCTTCCCGACACTGTGCGCTGGTTTGCCGACGTAATCGAAATCATGAGAGAACTGGACATCGGCTACGGCCTCTGGACCTACAAGGAGAAGGATTTTGGCCTTCTTGATGCGCATTACGAACCGGTTCGCGAAGAGATCCTCGCGATTCTTACCGGGAAAAACAAGTAACCCAAGGAGGCATATAACATGCTGCGGATGAGAAAATTCCTGACGATTCCCCTGGCGGTTCTGGTCCTGTTGTCGTTTGCCGGCTGCTCGAACGGCAGTTCTTCGAATCTGTCGTCATCGGCGGCTGCATCCGGCACCGTCTCTCAGACGGCCCCGGCTACTTCGGCCGCTTCGGCAGGGACCGCGGCTGCAACCGCGGCAGCAACCACGGCCGAGGCGACAACCGACCTGATTTCGCCGACACCAGAGGATGAGATTCCGCAGATCGAGGGATACAATCTGCTGTGGTATGACGAATTCAACGGAACCGGCCTGGATGAAGATATCTGGAACCGCGAAATCCGTGGGGCGGGCTGGACAAACAGCGAGCTTCAGGCATATACAGACTCGGATCAAAATGTTTATGTCAAAGACGGCCTCCTCGTGCTGAAGGCGATCGAAACGGCCGGAAGTGACGGAGAGCCCAACTACACCTCGGGCAAAGTGACGACCAGCCACAAAGAGGATTTTCTCTACGGCAAAGTTGTCGTCCGGGCCAAAGTACCCGAAGGACAGGGACTCTGGCCGGCGATCTGGATGATGCCGACCGATGAAGTCACGTACGGACCGTGGCCGCGCTGCGGAGAGATCGACATCATGGAGCTGCTCGGCAATCAGCCGGAAACCGTCTATTCGACGATCCATTACGGCGATCCGCACGCACAGCAGCAGGGCAAGAAGACCTTAAGCGAAGGCTCGTTTGCGGATGATTTCCATGAATATTCGGTCGAGTGGGAGCCCGGCGAAATGCGCTTCTACGTCGACGGCGAACTCATAAAGACCGTAAACGACTGGTTTACAGCATTTGCCGGCGGGAAAGAGAAGCCGTACCCCGCGCCCTTTAACAAGACTTTCTACCTGCAGATGAATCTGGCGGTCGGCGGCACATGGCCCGGAGATCCGGACGAGACGACCGACTTCTCGAAGGCCGAATTCCAGATCGATTATGTCCGCGTGTACCAGAAACCGTCCTACGATACCGACGTCATGAAGCCGGAGAAGGTTTTTCGCGAACCGACGGAAGACAGCAATCTCATCTACAACGGCGACTTCAAGACGGCGGAGGATCTCGGGGACGATACGGACTGGATTTTCCTTCTGGCCGACGGCGGTGCCGGTTCCGCGGAGATTCATGACGGCATGCTGACCGTTAAGACCGAAAAGGAAGGTAACCAGGAATACTCCCTTCAAGTGGTACAGCCGGATCTGGGACTTTATGCGGGGCAGACATACCGGATCACGTTTGAAGCGCGGGCGGAATCCGATCGGAATATGGTCGTCTGCGTTTCAGCGCCGGAGAACGGCTGGGCCCGCTACTTGCCGGATACGACAATTGACTTGAAAGAGGACTGGACGACCTATACCTACGAATTTACGATGGCGGACAAGGACGACAACAAGGGACGCCTGGAATTCGAGCTCGGGAAACAGGGTACGACGGCCGGTGTCGATATCCGGAATGTGAGAATCGAGGCGGCAGGCTAGGAAAGCGATAATTAATTCGCTAGACCGATAGCATCTACAGGATCGATTTCATTCACATGGTATTTCCAGTGGCAAACAATGGGCGAATCGTTGATTTCAGCGAAATACTTGTATATTCGGTCGATCCGTTCTTCCCGTGAGAGAATACTCGTTACATTTGGCGATTTTAGTCCGGCGGTTACAAGACTGCCGTTAGACAATGGAGAGCAACAGATGCGTATCGTCCTTGATGGGAATCAGGACCATTCGTCAATGATAAGAAACGCGCTTCGCGAGGCCGGCCTACCTACTCAATTGCACTCAGATGCCGATTGAGTAGGCTCGCAATGATAAAAAACGCACGCCGAGAGGCTGGCGTACCTACTTAAAAGCGCTCAGATGCGGATTGAGTAGGCTCGTCAATTTCGCATGAGTCCAGATTTCCGCTGTATAACCAAAATCAATCGGTTTGCTGCAGGCTGCATCAACAACCCACGCTTTTTCTTCATCAGAGATTTCTTTATACTAGGGAAGACTTTCCCTTCCGAATCCTGATACGAAGTCAGCTATCCGGTTTATAATGGCGGTAAGAACTTTTCGAGAGGACATTGTATGGACAAAAGAAAAGCTGCCGCCATTTTATTTGCCGTTCTCGCGGCTCTGTTCTACGCGGCCAATATGCCGTTCTCCAAACTGCTCTTAAAGGAGATCGAACCGACCTTCCTGGCGTCCTTTCTGTATTTAGGAGCGGGATTCGGTATTGGGATCCTCTACCTTTTCGGCAAGGCCCGGAAGCCGAAAGAAGAAAAGCTTACGGCGAAAGACCTCCCGTATACAATCGGTATGATTGTCCTCGATATCGCAGCGCCGATCCTCTTGATGGCCGGCCTTAAGAGCGCGACATCGTCTAATGCGTCTCTTCTCGGCAATTTTGAAATCGTCGCAACGTCGATTCTCGCGATGCTCGTATTCCGCGAAAAGATTTCGGTCCGGCTGTGGGCGGCGATTTCGCTGATTACAGCGGCTAGCATTCTCTTGTCTTTTGAGGATCTGACCGCTTTCCGGTTCTCCGAGGGGTCGCTCTTTATTCTGGGCGCGACGGTTTGCTGGGGCCTCGAGAACAATTGCACCAGGAAAATCTCTTCGAAGAACACCTATCAGATTGTCACGCTGAAAGGAATCTTTTCCGGCCTGGGCTCCTTTGTTGTGGCGCTCATACAGGGAGAGCATTTGCCGGAGGCCCGGTTTATCGTATACGCGATGCTTCTGGGATTCTTAGCGTACGGCTTCAGCATTTTCCTGTATATCAGGGCTCAGAAGGAGCTCGGCGCGGCGAAAACCAGTGCCTATTACGCCGTCGCACCGTTTGCCGGCTCATTCCTTTCCTTTCTTATCCTGAAGGAGCCGATCCGTTCCCCCTATATCCTTGCTTTAGCGGTTATGCTGGCAGGCTCGGTTCTCGTGGTCGTCGACACGATGATCCGGAATCATGCGCATCTGCATACGCATACCTTTGTTCACATTCATGACGGGAAGATCCACGTGCATACAATCGAGCATATGCATGACCATAACCATCTGGTGAACGACCACACACATATGCATCATCATTGATCCGCACACGAGGAAGTGTTCGGGGAGGCCGTATATGGGAATTCTCATCAACGCACAGGGTTCAACAGGGGATGTGAAGCCGATGCTCGTGCTCTGCAAAGAGCTCTCAATCGCGGGACACAGCTTCTGTTTCTGCGCCTCGAAAACGCACAGGGAAAGCGCGGAAAGTGCCGGAGGCGTCTTCTTTCCCCTGGGACCGGATGTCGGGAAGATGCTCGGGAAGAAGAAGGGTGAGATGAAGAGTCCCCTTGGCAGCGTGAAGACGGTGATCAAAGGAGTCCGCGGCAGTATTGCCTACTATGTGGACCATCTCCTGCCGATCGTCGAACAATTTGGCGGGATTGATCTATTTATCGGCGGCGGCGTCGACTTTACCGGGTTCTCTGGTCGCTCGACTCATGGCTGACCAATCATGCGATCGGCCTCCTCAAATGTTATAACGCGAAAAGAAAAGAGATGGGCCTTGCTCCGATCCGGAATATAACCCAAGGAATCTCGTAGTTGCGGGGTATGTGTCGTTCGATCTCCTTTTCCCGCATCTGGCAGCGGCGGTTCATCACGGAGGATCCGGGACGACGCACACCGCGGCCCTGTACGGTCTGCCGCAGCTGATCCTGCCGAAAGCATTTGATCAGTTCTACTGGGCGGATCGGATCTGTGCGCTCGGGCTCGGCCCACGAGGCTTCCCGATGAATCGGCTGACGATTGAATATCTCATAAGAAAATCCGATAAGGGATAGCAGGTTTCGCTTGAGGCCGTATACAAATCTCTCGTATCCCGAAATTCTCTGCGCAGTATATAATGGATTGATAATATATTTATGAATAACCCGGGAGGTGCATGATGGATATACGAAAAATGATTCCCGAAGACTATGATGCGGTCTATTCTCTGTGGATCCACACTCCCGGAATGGGTCTCAATAATGTCGATGACTCGAGGGAAGGGATCGTCCGCTATTTGGCGAGGAATCCCGATACGTGTTTCGTTGCCGTCGCATCCGGCGATATCATCGGCGCGATTTTAGCCGGTCATGACGGCCGTCGCGGATTTATCTATCACATGGCCGTTGCCGTCCCGTACAGAGAGAAGGGGACCGGCTCGCGTCTCCTCGATCACGCGCTTACGGCCCTGAAGTCCGAGGGGATCAACAAAGTCGCGCTCGTTGTACTTGACAGGAACGCGATTGGAAATGATTTCTGGGAACGCAAAGGCTTCGTGATGCGAACGGATTTGATCTACCGCAACAAAGCTCTTGCGGAGCTCGAAAGAATCGATACGTAAGACCGGGCAGTTTCCGGAGGGGAGGAACGATCATGTCAGATACGGACGGAATTATTTATCCGCGTTCGGGAGATACGGAGACCGTTTATCTTCGAGCCGTCATTACCGACCCGAATATCACGGTCGGCGAATACACCATGTACAATGATTTTGTGAAAGATCCGCGGGACTTCCAGAAGAACAACGTCCTATACCATTATCCGGTCAATCGCGACAAACTGATCATCGGTAAATACGGCTCGATCGCATGCGGCGCGAAGTTCGTTTTCACGAGTGCGAATCATACGATGAAGTCACTGTCTACGTATCCGTTCCCGATCTTCTGGGAGCAATTTTCTCTGCTGCCCGAAAACGTCACGGACGCCTGGGACAATAAGGGCGATATCGTGATCGGCAATGACGTATGGATCGGGTACGAGGCGGTCATCATGCCGGGCATTCACATCGGAGACGGCGCGATCATCGGGACGAGAGCCGTCGTGACCCGCGACGTCGAGCCGTATACGATCGTCGGCGGCGTCCCGGCCAAGCCGATCCGCAAACGTTTTGATCAGGAGACGATCGACAAGCTTCTTGCACTCTCCTGGTGGGACTGGGACAAAGAGAGAATCTGCAAGAATGTAAGAGCCCTCATGAACGGCTGCCTGGACGCGCTGCAGTAATACGGCGCGTGTTTATTTCGGCTGTTCCGCCGGCGCGGGCGCCTTGACGACGATCAGCTCCAAGGTATCGTCATGCGTGTTTCTGACGTTCATCCTGGTTTGGAACGGTATTTTTAGAAGTGTTCCGGCATCATATTCATGTGTCTCCTGATCGTTCAGGCCGATCGAGAGCGTTCCGCGAACGACGGTCATATACACGTTGGAATTGGAAAAATGCTCGGGAAGTCCTTCTCCCTTGTTAAAAACCATGTGCAGGTAATGTACGTTCTCATCGAAAAGCACCTTTTCAACGGCCTTTTCATCGCCTCGCGACAGTGTATACATCTTTTCAATCATGATGATTCACTCCTTTCGTGTGTACGGGTATGGATTCCTGCCTAAGATATCATGGGATGCCGCCGGTTGTATGTTGGAATTGCAACCGCCCGGACTTCGATTGTCAGGTCAGTTCGACGATGATTCTGTGCAGCGTATCGACCGAGTAATTCAGGTTCGCGGAGGCGTCCTTGATATGGTGATAGACCTCGCGCAGCACAAGTGCGTGCATCGGATCCCCGCCCGCGAAAAGCTCCGCCATCGCATCCCTATAGATTTGTTCGATCTCCGTGTGAGAACTCCGCATTCCCGGAATCCGTTCCTCCGCATGTGCGGGGTGTTTGCATATATCGGCTACGGCATCGCGAAAAAGATCGGCGCCGTCTTTAAGCCGGGCGACCATCCGATTGATCGCCGGATCCGCACAGACTCCAAAATCCGTCATCGAGAGATAGGTCGACATCGTATAGTCATTGACTTTGTGCATGTCGACCGACAGAAGATAGATATCGCCGCGCTCGAACGGCGTCGAGAAGGCCGCGACCAGGTTCTTTTCGAGCTCCATCCGGACATTGTCCGTCTCAGCCCGGTATTTTTCCAGCAGAATCTTGCCGTCGCCGCCGTTTTCGAGCCAGTCGGACAGTGCGCCGACGACGAGGGAATTCAGCTCGGCCTGGCGCGACAGCAAAAGAAAGAAGTCGTATTTTACGGGAAAGAACCGGTCGAGAATGCTGCGGTTTGACATATAGAATCCTGCCTTTCTATTTTTACATCGGCATAAGCCAGACGAACAGAATGCCGTACAGAAGAGCCGATACACCTGCGGAAAGAGGAATGGTAATAAACCACGCGACGATGATTTCTTTCGTGATGCCCCAGTTGACCATGCGAAAACGGTCCGCAGCGCCGACGCCCATCACGCTTCCGACGACCACATGCGTCGTGGAGACGGGCGCGCCGAGCATGTTCGCCGCGAGGATTGAGCCGGCTGCGGAGATTTGCGAGTTGAGGCTGTGAACAGGCATCAGCTTATAGATCCGCTGCCCGATGGTCTTCATGATCGTCCAACCGCCCAATAGAGTGCCCGCGAACATGACGGCACCGCCGGCGACCCGGACCCAGAGGGGAGCCGAGTACATGGAGCCGCCCTGTGCAGAAACAAGCGCCAGCGTGATGAGCCCCGTGATTTTCTGCGTGTCATTGGCGCCGTGGCTGTAGGAGAGAATGGCGGAGATGAGCCACTGGATGACTTTGATCCAGCGGTTTATGGAAAACTTTGCGTTGCGAAGGAGCAGCTTGGACAGCTTTTCGAGAAGGAAAGCCGCGATAAATCCGATGAACGGAGAGAAGATAAGGAATGCGATTACTTTGACGATTCCCGTCACCTGATGCGACGGACCGGTGAGCTCGGAGATGCCCCAGAATATGTGGCTCGTGCCGTGCGAAATCAGCACGGCGCCGATTATGCCGCCGATCAGGGCGTGCGTCGAACTCGAAGGAAGACCCAGTTTCCACGTGACAAGATTCCAGACGGTCGCACCCGCGATGGCACAGAGAAGGACACTGAGAAGCGCCGGCTGCGGCGGAAGATCGATGACTCCGGAGACGGTGTCGGCGACGCCGCTTCCGCCGAAAACAGCACCGAGCAGGCCGAAGACGGACGCCAGAACGATCGCCTGTCTGGGCGTCGCGGCGCCGCACCCGATAAAGGTCGCGACGACGGAGCTCGCATCGTGCAGACCGTTGGTCAGGGCAAAAGCAAGCCCGGCTATGACGATGATGATCATTAGGACGATAATCGTAAACTGCGGCATATGCGAAGACCCTCTTTGGCAAACGCTTTTCCGAAGAGATACCGGTCCTGTATGCTATCAGTATAGCACGCTATGGGTAAGAAGTGCCCGCTGTGCGGCCGTTTACATCCTTTGCGTAAGGAACTGAACGAGAAGGGATACACCGGACACGGCGCCCCAGCAGCAGATGCCGAGCAGGAGCGGTTTTGCGCTCTGTGTCAGGAGCTTCTTGAGATTGGTGTTGAGCCCGACGGCCGCCATCGCCATGATGATCAGGAATTTTCCGGTTTGAACAAGGAAGGCAGAAACCGGCGCGGGAATCGGCAGGAACGTATAGATGAGGGCCGCGGCGAGAAAGCCGAGGACAAACCACGGAAAGACTTTCCGGAAGGAATAGCCGGAAGAAGACGCGGCTTTGGTGCTTCCCGCTGCGGCCTTCTTCGCTTTTCGCGACGTATAAACGGCCAGGACAAGCGTGATCGGGACGATGAACAGGGTTCGTGTCAGCTTGACGATCGTCGCGAACTGCAATGCCGTTCCGTTCCCGGCCTGCTCGCTCCAGGAGGAAGCCGCCGCGACGACGGAGGAAGTGTCATTGATGGCCGTTCCGGCCCACATTCCGAAGCCCGTGTCGCTTAAGCCCAGCAGATGTCCGACGGCCGGGAAAAGGAAGACGGCTATGATGTTGAAGAGGAAGATGGTTGATATGGCTTGCGCGACATCGTCGTCATCGGCCTTGATTACGGGAGCGGTCGCCGCGATCGCAGAGCCGCCGCAAATCGAGGTGCCGACACCGATCAGGACCGCGATGCCGGAAGGGAGCCTCAAAACTTTCGAGACCAGGTACGCCGTTATGAACGAGGCCGACAGGGTGAAAACGAGGACCAGAAGCGACTGGGAGCCGACCTTTATGATGTTGCCCATATTCATTTCAAAGCCCAGAAGGACGATCGAGTACTGAAGAATCTTCTTCGACGTGAAGCGAATGCCGTCGTTGAAAGCGGCCGGGCGGCGGATCAGGCCCGCCAGTATTCCGAGTATGATTCCGAAGACCGCGCCTCCTACAATCGTGAACCGGCGCCCGAGAAGCCAGGCGATCACCGCAATCACGAAACAGAGTAGGATTCCGGGCATGTATTTTTTAAGGGCGGCCATAATTTTTTTCATGTGAGACCTCGACTCTCGGACAGAATTTTCATGCGGCGGCACGAATGCCGTCCGGGCGTATTGAATGTATCGCGAAATGGTAATAAGATCAAATTATGAATACTTATGGTTCTATAAATTCTTTTAATAGGCGGTGCATATGCTGGACAGCCGGTACGAATCTTTTCTGGTACTCTGCGAGACTTTAAGCTACACGAAGACGGCGGGGCTGCTGTATGTCACGCAGCCGACGATCACACAGCACATCCAATATCTGGAGAACCGGTATAAGACCCGGCTTTTCACCTATACGGGAAAACAGCTGCGGCTGACGGACAAAGGTGCCGAGCTCCGGCGATATGTTTTCGAGATGAAGGAGAACGCCCGCCAGATCGAGCGGCGCATGCTTTCGGCCGGGACCCATATGACGTTTCGCATCGGCGCGACGAAGACAATCGGCGAATATGTCCTGCCGCGCGTCCTGAAGACGTATCTCGAAAAGAACCCGGAGAAGGACGCCGATCTATATGTCGACAACACGCAGGTTCTTCTCGCGATGCTCGACGGCGGCAAGATCGATTTTGCCCTTCTGGAGGGCTTCTTTGACAAATCGGCCTATGAGTACCGCCTGCTGAAGTGCGAGGAATTCGTCGGTGTCTGTTCGCCGGACAGCCGTCTCTCAGGGAAAAAGTGGAAGCTTGACGACTTGCTGGATGAGCGCATGATCGTTCGGGAAGAGGGCTCCGGAACACGCGAGATTCTGGAACGGTATCTCAAGCAATACTCACTCGAGATAACAAGCTTTGCTCACGAGAGCACGATAAGCAACTTTGCGGCGATCAAGGAACTCGTCTCGGATAACGCAGGCATCACATTCCTTTATCGTCCTGTCGCCGAGGCAGAGCTCGAAAACGGTCGCCTTAAGCTTCTTCAGATCGAGGATTTCGACTTGAAGCGAGAGTTCAATTTCGTGCTCCCGAAGAACTCTCTTTTCAAGGACGATTATCTTGTGTTCTTCGAGTTCTGCAGAGAGATTTTGGGTGAGTGAAATCCAAGGGGTATTGGAAATCGGCTTAAGTTGAGCGAAGCCGGCACCCCGTGATTCTGCGACAGCCCTAAGAGGCATTTTGCTCTTGTTATGGAAGTATAGAGATTTTCGAGATAGAATAATCGTAAAGCATTTGCACTTGGATTTGCTGTTCGGACGGGTGATACATCCGGATGCGAACGCGCTTCTCATCGCAAAAAATAACCAATCTGTCAGACAGTTATTTGGGCTTTAAAAGAAGAATACAAGGGAGACTTCCTTATGATAAAACTGCCGCCGATGGAGAAAATTTACGAGGCCTACAGTGCCATAGCAGACGACCGTATCGAGCTCGGCGAAGGAGAGGCTAAAGTCACTTCTTCGGATCATGCCAAACAATATACGGTTGCCTGGGACGGAGACGTGTATTCGTCGAATGACAACGCGACCTACTGGCAGGGATATGCGGGCTATCCGGTTCTGTCTGTGCTGATGCTTGAGGGATATCTGCCCCTCGACACGGGAATTACGCAATATTTTAAAGGAATCAACTGGAACGAAATCAATGCGAGGCACAAGTCGGATTATAAGAAGGCTGCGGCGGAGGTTCTCGGACACCTCCGTACAGAAGGTGCGCCGGTTGACAAGATCATTCAAGAAGCCGGGAGGGTATATACGCAATTGGCCGATCTCGATATTGAGATCCGACGCGGAAAGAACCGCCCGCCGAAAACAGATGCGGGCATTTAGCAGGAAGGCTTAGGGTTGATCCTCCTTATGGGAAGGGTCACGAAAGGGCAGGAACGAGATATGGAAGAGATTTTCACAAGAAGAAGCATTCGTAGATTTGAAGACAGGCCGATCGACAAGACTATTTTGGACAAGCTGCTTCGCGCGGCGATGCAGGCGCCTTCGGCGGGAAATGAGCGGCCATGGGAATTCTTAGTCATCGAGAGCAAAGAGACACTCGGTAAGCTTTCCCGTATGGGGCCGTACTCGGGACCGTGCGCATCCGCACCAATGGTAATTGTCTTTCTGGGAAATACCAGCAAGCTGAATTTTTCCGGTCACTGGCAGCAGGAGCTGGGCGCGGCGACGGAGAATCTGCTGCTGGAAGCGGTTCATCTCGGGCTAGGAGCGGTATGGATGGCCGCGTCACCGGAGCAAGACTGGGAGAAGTACATTATCGATCTGTTCGGACTTCCCGAGCAGGTGAAGCCTTTTTGCTTAGTCGCACTTGGATATCCCGCTGAGGGGCAGAGCAACCGCTTCGTGGATCGCTATGAAGCGAATCGGGTACATTTCGAAACGTACGGGAATTCGTAAGCCTGCGGCCGCGCCGTTTCTTATCCCTGCCAATTAAACGGGATTGGATGGATCGGCTGAAGGATCATTTGAATCTTTCAATTAGCAGGATATGCCGTTCCTTGCGGGACAGGCCCTCTTCGCTGACGAGGCGAATCCGTCCGTACCCGCTGAGCGAGATGACAGCGCCGATCGCGACGTCGGTATCCGGCCTTTTCTCTTCCCGCCAGTTCACCCGGACGAGACCCGAGCGGATCATGTCGGCCATTTCGGTGCGGGATACACCGAAGCCCCCGGCCGCTATTTTATCGAGCCGCAGGGATGCGACGGTCATGCGGACCGTCTCGAATTCGCGCGCTTTTGCGGACATATCGGACAGCGGAACCGCCGTTACTTTCACGGGCTGTCCGCCGATGCGCTCGAGCGAGCTCGTGATAAAGTCCGCTATATTGGCCATGACCGGAACGAAGGCCGTATGCTCCCCGATCAGAATGTCGCCCAGAAGTTCCCGGCGAATTCCCAGGGACAGAAGGCTTCCCAGGTAATCCCTGTGATTCGGCGTTTCCGAACGTGCGGGGGTCTCCAGCCGGAGCGCGGTCAGCGTATCGGATAGAATCCCGTCCGCATTTTCCCCGGCGTCTTTCAGATATTCCGGCAGGAAGAAGCAGATCTGCCGCTCGGCATCCGGAATACCGCCCGAAAAGAAGTGCGGCACTTTTGTTTTCTTGAGCCAGATTTCCGCCTCGGATTTCTCGGCCGGCGTCAGGAACGGCGTGTGCGTCACAAAGCCGCGGTCTTCGGCCTGCCCGGCGAGGTCATTCAAGCGTTCGGTCAGGTTCACGGTTGGCATAAGGTTCTCCTTATCAAAGCTGCAATCTATTCTATCAGTATACCGCGCTCCGGACGATGTGCTATATTTGTCGGAGTGATAGAATTTTTCGCGCATCTCCCCGATGGATTCACGGAGACGCGCATAAGATCGGAAGTGACGGATTTGATCGGACTCGGGACACTCGTAAATACGGCGGCGGTACTTGCCGGCAGCGGAATCGGCCTTTTCCTAAAGGGCGGACTTAAGAAACGTTTTCAGGACACGCTGATGCAGGGGCTCGGACTTGCGACGATGTTTATCGGCGCAGGCGGCGCCATGAAGGGGATGCTGGTGGTGTCCGGCAGCGGCCTTGACACCAAAGGGACCATGGTTCTGATCCTTTCGCTGGTGATCGGAGCGCTTCTGGGCGAGCTCCTGAACATAGAACTTTTTCTGGAACGGCTCGGCGAGAGAATCCGCAAGCGCGTTCAGAAGAAGGAAGAGGGCACCTTTGTCGAAGGCTTTGTCACTTCATCGCTGGTGATCTGCGTCGGAGCGATGGCAATTGTCGGTTCGCTTCAGGACGGCATGTCGGGCGATCCTTCGACGCTCTATGTCAAGGCGGCCCTGGATTTCGTGATTGTGTTGATTTTTGCGTCGACATTCGGGATCGGTGTGATGTTCTCGGCGCTGCCGGTTTTCGTATATCAGGGAGCGATGACGCTTTTCGCGAGTGTCCTGAAGCCGCTGTTCACGGCGGAACTGATCGCGAACCTGTCGTTTGTCGGATCCGTGCTGATCTTTGCCGTCGGCGTCAATATTGCCTTCGGGAAAAAGATCAAAGTGGCCAATCTGCTGCCGTCCATGTTGGTGCCGGCCGTGATTCAGGGTATTATGAGTATAGGCGGATGGAGCATGTAATCCGGTCAGATGTATTTTCGCCAAAAGGAGATCCGATGGGAAAAGAAGATGTTCATAAGCACATAGCGGATGACGGAACCGAGTATACGCACAGCCACTACGAAGAAGGGCATAAGCATGTTCATAAGAACACGAAAGTAGTGGTGAACCGGCTTTCCCGCGCGATCGGACATCTCGAGTCGGTTAAGCGGATGGTGGAAGACGGGAAGGACTGCAGTGAAGTCCTGATTCAGCTGTCCGCCGTGATTGCCGCGCTCAACAATACCGGAAAAGTGATCCTCAAGGACCATATGGAGCACTGCATCGTCGACGCCGTGAATACCGGCGACGAATCGGCGATCGAGAATTTAAACAGAGCGATCGACCATTTGATCAAATAAATACCAAATTTTTGTGTTTATATCCGTACAGGCTATTGGAAGGCGGGTTTCATATCCCCCCGGGAGGCTTGCGTGGATTTTTCTTTATATTATGATTGTCCCGATACAAGGAGACCGGCACTGCCAGAGAACTTTGGCGCCGGCTCTGTTTTTTCGTAAGGGACGGTTAATGAAGATGCATATTCCGGATAATTACTTAAGCCCCGAGACCTGTGCCGTAATGGCGGCCGCTATGGTTCCGGTATGGGCGATTTCGGTCAAAAAAGTAAAGGAAGAAATTTCGAAGCCGAAGATGCCGCTTCTGGGCATCGGCGCCGCGTTTTCTTTTCTCCTGATGATGATTAACGTGCCGCTTCCGGGCGGGACGACCGGACACGCGGTGGGAGGGACCTTGATTGCGCTTCTCCTCGGGCCGTTTTCCGCCTGTATTGCCGTCACCGTAGCGCTCCTGATTCAGGCGCTTCTGTTCGGAGACGGTGGAATTCTGGCGTTCGGCGCGAACTGCTTTAACATGGCTTTTGTCCTGCCGTTTGTCGGCTATTATGTCTATAAATTTGTGAAAGACCACGCGAAAACAGATAAGGGCGAGTATTTCGGCATCCTTTTGGGTTCCTATCTCGGGATCAACGCCGCGGCCTTAAGCACCGCAATCCTGTTCGGACTGCAGCCGCTGCTCTTTACGAACGCCGCTGGTCAGCCCCTATATTGTCCATATCCATTGTCGGTATCCATACCGGCCATGACAATACCGCATCTTCTGGTGGCCGGCGTTGTCGAGGCGGTCTTTACGGCGACCATTTTCGCGTATATACGGAAAACGTCACCGGGAACGATCTTTCAGGGCGCGAAAACGAAGAAGAAGGCTATCTACGGGCTCATCGCGGCCTTGGTCTGCCTTACGCCGCTCGGCCTTCTGGCGGCGGGAACGGCCTGGGGAGAGTGGGGACCGGAGGAGATTTCCTCGGTTGTGACCGGAGTAAAAACACTTGGCTTCGTCCCCGAAGGTATGAAAAACGGATTTTCATTACCGGCGATTATGCCGGATTATACGGTCGCGGGGCTGCCGCATGCAGCCGCCTATATTCTGTCGGCGATCGCCGGTGTCGCTTTATTAATCATCCTGTTTAAAGTGGCCGGGAGCTTCCGGAAAGACAAAGAGGGCGGTACCGTTGGATAACCGGCTTTTGGAACTGCCCGAATGGATGTCCGGGGAAGAAGTCTATAACCCGAAAAAAGAGAAGGGGTCTTTCGTTAATAAGAGCATCCTTTCTGTCCTCGGGCTCCTTTCGCGCATTAAGTCCCAGGACACGAAAGATGCATCGAAAAATAAACCGCACGCCGTATTCATGGTCATCGGGACGCTGCTTCTTGTCGTGCTGCTCTCCTTTTCGCGTGGGGTTACCTTTCTCATGGTCGTTCAGGTGTATCTTCTGGTCATGCTGGCCTTCATGGACGGCCGCGAGATACGGGCTATATTGAAGGTGAGCCTGATCGCGGCACTGGGAAGCTCGTTGGTTCTTCTTCCGGCGGCGCTTACCGGAAATGCGTTTACGGCTGTACTCATTACGGGTAAGGTCTTTGCGGGTGTTACGGCGGCGAATCTACTGTCACATTCGGCGAAATGGAACGACATATCCGGCGCGTTCAAGCGCTTCTTTGTACCGGATCTTTTCATTTTTGTCTTCGACATTACGGTCAAGTATATCTATATGCTTGGAGATTACCTTTTAAACATGCTGTATGCGCTGAAGCTCCGCTCGGTCGGGGTAAACCGCAATAAGTACGCGTCGCTGTCGGGAATCGGCGGGAATCTCTTCCTCCGGTCTGCAGAAATGGCGGGTGAGATGTACGGCGCGATGGAATGCCGCGGCTTCACGGGGAAATACCGGGCTGCGAAACGCTTCCGGATAAGCCCCGCGGACCTCCTGTACATCGGTGCCAATCTGGCCATCGTAATCGCGTTTATCTATTTGGGAAGGGTTTAACGAAATGATTGAAATCGAGAATGTTTCCTACAAATATCCGGATTCGGAATCTTATGCGCTTCGGGATATCAGCCTCCGCATCGAAAAGGGCGAAGCCGTTACCTTGCTCGGACCGAACGGCTGCGGCAAGTCGACGCTCCTTAAGCTGATCAACGGCCTGATCTTTCCCGGCGGCGGCACCTATCGGTTCGGCGGCGAAGAGATTACGCACAAAAAAATGCAGAATCCCGTATTCGCGGGGAAACTGCATCAGATGGTGGGGTTTGTATTTCAGCAATCCGATTCTCAGCTCTTCTGCCCGGACGTCTATGACGAGATTGCGTTCGGCCCGCGTCAGATGGGACTTCCCGAGGAAGAGGTCGGGCGGCGCGTCAACGACTGTATCGAGCTTCTTTCGATCGGGAGCCTAATTCATCGGTCGCCGTACCACCTGAGCGGTGGGGAGAAGCGGAAAGTCGCGATTGCATGCGTGCTCTCCATGAATCCGGAGGTTCTCGTACTCGACGAACCGATGAACGGGCTCGATCCGAGGACGTGCCGGTGGCTTACCGGGTTTCTCAAGTCCCTGAACCAGGCGGGAAGGACGGTCGTTCTGACGACGCATAATCTCGACTTGGTCGAGGAATTGTCGGAGCGGTCTGTACTTTTCGACGAGAATCACGCGATTGCGGCGGACCTTCCGACCGGAAGTCTGCTCGACGACATCGAACTCCTGAAGCGGGTCAATCTGGTCGATGAGTGCTGGCGAGGGCAATAAGACGAATGATCCGATCGATTTTACCCGTGTTTTTCATATTAGTGCCTCCTGTTATTTTTCGCGCACGAAAATTCCGTGACAACGGCGTGTATGGTTTACGAGGCTGCGGTAAAGGCCTGCATCGGGCAGAAGCTCATACATTTTTTGCAGCGTATGCATGTTTCCTGATCAATGACGGGGAGCCCGTAGCCTTCCTGGCGGATTGCGTTTACGGGACACACATTTATCGCGGGACAGCGGTGGTTCTGCGGGCATTTCTTTTCATCTACAACAATATTCATACGATTTCTCCCTTGTTTTTCCCTCATTTGTTACTGCAAAAGTACCATAATTCGTTTAAGGGTTAAGTGATATAGTCACCCAAATGCCTCTTGAAAAGAATATTCACCTTGTGTGACAAGGTCACGGTAAAAGCGGAAGCCGGATCCTATAATCAGGGCAAATAGATCGATCAAGCCCCGAGCGGCTTACGAAGAAACGGAGATAAATAGTATGGCAAACAAAAACGTATTAACAATAACCGAAGAGAATTTTCAGAATGAGGTCGTAGACTCCGAAGTCCCGGTACTTCTTGATTTCTGGGCATCCTGGTGCGCACCGTGCCGGATGCTGTCACCAACCATCGACAGTCTGGCGGATGACATGACCGGCCAAATCAAGGTCGGCAAGGTCAACGTCGACGAGCAGCCCGAGCTTGCGGCAGCTTTCCGTGTATCCAGCATTCCAATGGTGGCCCTTACAAAAGGAAACACCATTATCATGCAGACAGTCGGTGTCCAATCCAAAGAAGCTCTGAAGACCCAGATCGAGTCCCGGATCAAAATCGCATAAGTGTTTTCACAAGGATGTGAAAACGATGCGATAATACCCCTCTTCATGTGTTAACAACCCCCCCGAAAGCAATGCGCATTCCCTCTGCCGGTTCGTGGTGTCCGGTACGGGAAGCGCATTTCTTTTACCGTGCCGACGATACGCCGTTGCTGAAGTGCATAAATAGCGATGGCAATGATCGACAGCGGGTCAGACAGCGATAAAATCATGATATGATTAGATCAAGAGATTCTTTGCGGGAGGTAATATATGCTGAACCCAGATGAAATCCGGATACTCGACAAGCTGTTCCCCGTCTTTCGTCAATTATCGGAGAAAGATCGTCTGACGGTCTTTTCGGCCGGCCATATAGCCAATCTCCCGGACGGGCAGATGCTGATGAAGCAGGACGGCGAGTGCCGGTTCGTGCCGATGGTAATCTCCGGAATCCTAAGGGTCTTCAAGCTGTCGCCAAACGGCCGCGAAATGACGCTGTACCGGATCGGCGCCGGAGACACGTGCATCATATCCATAGCCTGCCAGATCAAGCAGGAGGATTTTCCCGCACTGGCCGAAGTCCAGGGAGAATCGAAGATTTTCATGCTGCCGTCGTATGTCTTCCGCGATGTACTGATGAAGAATCCCGACTGGAAAGATTTTCTGATCACCTCCTTGTACGGGCACTTGACGGAAGTCATGCAGACGCTTGAGGCCGTCGCCTTTGACAGGACCGACCGGCGTCTTGTAACCTGGCTGCTCGAAAAGTCGCGCGGCGGCACCGTACCGGTCACCTGTACCCACGAAGACATTGCGGTCGAGCTCGGAACGGCGCGGGAGGTTGTGTCCCGTCTTCTGGGCAGCCTCAAGAGCCGCGGCGCCGTTACGATGTCGCGCGGAAAAGTGAAGGTAATAAATGCAGCCCTTCTTAAGAAACTGTCGGAAGAGTAAGGATGCCGATCGGCTGTTCGCCTGACAGGGAACGAAATATTATCGATACTGCACCGGATGGGAGGCGTTGATTCTTGTTTACTTATATTCTCTACGGCCTGGCCGGTTTGTGCCTGCTCCTTTCTTTTCTAAAGGACAGAGGCAAGACAAAAGCGGCGCTTATGAAAGCCCTCAAGTCATTTGAGAACATTATGCCGCAGTTCCTCGCGATTCTGATTATCATCGGGCTCTCGTTCTCGGTCTTAAGTCCCGAAACGATCGGGAATCTTATCGGTGAGAAATCAGGGCTTATCGGCATGGCGGCCGCCGCTCTGATCGGCTCGATCACGCTGGTGCCGGGGTTCGTGGCGTTCCCTCTGGCTGCGGCGCTCCTCAAGAACGGCGCCGGATATATGCAGATTGCGGCCTTTGTTTCGACTCTGATGATGGTCGGCATTGTGACGCTTCCGCTCGAGATCAAGACCTTCGGGAAACGCGCGGCGATCATCCGTAATGGCGCGGCGTTTGTTTTTTCGATTGCGGCGGCGCTGGTGATCGGGGCGGTGATGGGATGAAGAAGTTTCTTAAAAGATACGGTCTCTTCCTTGTGCTGCTTGCCGTCAATATCACCATGGGAATCATCTGGCCGAAAATCGGGCTAAAATCTCTCGATCTTACCAAATCGAATCTGCTGGAAATGCTGTCCGTCCTGCCGCCGATCTTCGTGCTCTTAGGTCTTCTCGACGTATGGGTCGACCGTGCGGCCATGATCCGGTTCACCGGTAAAGACTCCGGCTTCAAAGGTATACTGATCGCCTTTGTTCTCGGTTCGGCCGCTGCCGGTCCCCTCTATGCGGCATTTCCCGTCGCGGGAATCATGCTCAAAAAAGGAAGCAGCATCCGGAATGTCCTGATCTTCATCGGCGCATGGTCCACAACGAAAATTCCGCTTCTCACCTTTGAGGCAGCAAATCTCGGATTTCCGTTCATGCTGATCAGACTTGGCTTAAGCATCGTCGGGATTCTGATCATTGCTTATGCGACGGAGAAAGCGCTGGGGCCGGAAGAGCAAAAGGCGTTGTACGAGAGAAACAAGGATTCCTGACAGCTGGATTTAAGGCTGGCTATGTGAATTTCAAAAGGATGTTTGTTATAATAAATGATTGTGTATTGTTGAAACGCCGGGTATCCTGTTTACCGCCGTTCAAGAGACGTGCATATTTCATTTTCGGGAGGATGTAACAGTGCTTGTAAAGAAAAGACCCGGCCGGTTGACGAGCCTGTTCTTCATGGGAGCCTTGCTTGGCGCGGTCTTTTTTTTGCTGATATTCGAATTCAGAAGTCTGGATGTCACTTATATCGACCGGATGCTGTTGGTGGATGGGGTAAAAGGCCTGCCGCAGCATTATCTGGGATGGGAGTTTTTCCGGAGAACGGCATGGAGTTTCCCGCTCGGGAACATGGAAGGCCTTATTTATCCGGAGACCATTTCCGTAGTCTTCGCGGACTCTATACCGCTGTTTGCCGTGTTTTTCAAGTTGTTCTCCGCGTTGCTGCCGGCAAGGTTTCAGTATTTCGGAATCTTTTGCCTGACTTGTTTTATGCTGCAGGGCGGACTTGGTGCGCTGATCAGTGACCGCTTTTTTAAGAACAGAGTCTTTAGCCTTATATTGTCGATATTTTTCATCCTGTCTCCCATCGCGATCAGAAGGTCTTTTTACCACTGTGCGCTTTCGGCGCATTTCCTGATTCTGGCTGCGTTTGCCATATGGCTGTACAAATCCGAGTTCAAATCATGGAAAACACCGATGTGCCTTTTCGCGATTGTAAATGCGCTTACGGTAACGATCCATGTGTATTTCACACCGATGACCGTCGGAATTATGCTGTGCTATGCACTGCAGGAACTCCTTGAGAAGAAGAAATGGTCGCGCGTTCTTCTTTCAGTCGGAATATCTTTTTTCTCGATCCTGGGGACAGCATGGCTTTTCGGGTATTTCACTGACAGAATATCCGCTTCCAGCGTAGGTCTGGGCAGATATTCCTTCAATCTCAACGGTTTCATAAATCCGTTCTGGTATTCCAACTTGATTGACTCGCTCCCGGTGTATCAGAACGGGCAAATCGAAGGCTTTGCCTATCTTGGCTTAGGGATGATCTGTCTCTTGACGATCGCATTGATCTTATTCGTTCTGCGTCAGGCGGAGCAGACTGCAAAGTCGAAGAAGTTCATCATCTTCAATAAAAACACCATTCCCGCGCTCGTCATGCTGGTGGTATTTACGCTTGTGGCGTTAAGCCCTGCCGTTTCCTTTCAGGACAGATTGCTCTTTACGATCCCGCTTCCGGATTCGCTTCTCGATCTTCTTTCTATTTTTCGTGCGTCAGGCCGATTCATCTGGCCCATATATTACGCGATTTTCATTTTTTCGATTCGAGAGATCTCCATATACTATCGCAGGAGCAAGCTTTCCGAAAAAAGGGAAAAGGAAGAGAAGATCACAAGAAGTATCGGTGCGGATTTTCTTGTTGCCATGATAATTGCTTCCACCGTATTCGTACAGGTTTACGACCTTACCCCTCTGTTTGTCGAGAAGAATTTACTGTTCGCGGAGAAGGTAGTATATCAGTCGCCTCTGAAAAGCCCGATATGGGAGGAGCTTGCGAAAACGCACAAGCACATTTACCTCTATAAGCCGATAAATGATCTGTATACCATATGGGAGCGTCAGTGTCTTGCATTCGATTTGGCCGCTTATGCACTTGATCATGATATGGACATTAACGCCGTATGTCTGGCACGTGTTATTGCGCAGACAAAAGACGATCAAATTACGGCACATTTTGATACAATGGCTCAAGGTGCGGTATATAATGATTATATATACATCTTTATGAATCCGGATTATTTCCCGGGAGAGGGGTACGGACTTCATTATTACGAAATTGACGGAATCATCATCGGAGTCAACACACCGATCGAAGGTGCCCGGGAATACGGCGCCTGATAGGGGGAGTAACTGTGAAACTGCTATTTATCCGGCATGCAGACCCTGACTATACTTTGGATTCACTGACCAATACGGGATGGAAAGAAGCGGAGCTTCTGGCCGCGCGCCTGTCTTCGGATGGCGTGAAGGCGTTTTATGTTTCTCCGCTGGGGCGGGCCCGTGATACCGCGTCCGTAACGCTCGACAGAATGGATCGCGAGGCGGAAATTTTGCCGTGGCTTCGCGAATTTAGTGCGACGATCGTGCGGGACGGGGTCGAAACGATTGCCTGGGACTGGCTTCCAGCGGAATGGACCAGAATCCCCGAATTCTATGACAGGAATCTCTGGCATACGGTTCCCGTAATGAAGAAGGGGAACGTTTTCGAGGAATATTCGAAGGTAACGGGCGGTCTCGACGATATCCTTGGAGAGCACGGATACGAACGGGACGGCGAGATCTACCGTGCCGTCCGCGCCAACAACGATACACTTGTCTTTTTCTGCCACTTCGGTGTCGAGTGCGTGATGCTCGCCCATCTCCTCGGCCTGTCGCCGATGGTCCTCTGGCACGGTTTTTGTGCGGCACCGGCATCCGTAACGACATTGATTACGGAAGAGCGGCGCGAAGGTGCGGCCGCGTTCCGGGCGGTATCCTTAGGGGATACATCGCATCTCTATGCCGCCGGGATGAAGCCTTCGTTCTCGGCGCGGTTCTGCGAAACGTATGGGAATGCGGACGAGCGGCACGATTAAGAGTCCGGAGAAAACGGTTAAGGTGATTTTAAAATCAAAGACGGAGAAATCAAGAAATTTACATTCGACTTAGATAGTATTGCCGAGGCGTACAAGGACGACAGACTTAGATTTATGTAAGCCGCAGGCTGGGGTTCACATAACAAGAGCATCAAAGAATTTGACATGCCGGACTCGAAACGCTAAGATGAGAACCGTTAAATATGCAATGAGCGCATTTGTTTTCAAAAAACAGATGAGCTCTTTTTTTTTGAGGTAAAAAATGGGAATCTTCGACATTATCGGCCCCGTTATGGTCGGGCCCTCGAGCTCGCATACGGCGGGCGCGGTCCGAATCGGTTTTGTTTCGCGAAAGATGCTGGGCGAGCCGGTTCAATCCGCACAAATTGATTTGTACGGCTCTTTTCTCGCGACCGGAAACGGGCACGGCACCCGAAATGCCCTGCTGGCAGGCATTCTCGGCATGCTTCCCGACGATGAGAGGATTCCGCAAAGCCCGTCGATTGCCGCGGGTCAGAATATTTCTTTCACCTTCGGAACGGCGGATTTGAGGAGCGGTCACCCAAATACGGCGGTTCTGACACTGACCGGCGTGAGCGGCCGCGTGCTTCGGGTCACCGGCGAATCCGTCGGAGGCGGTCTCATCAATATCGCGAGCGTCGACGGGTTGCCTGCCAATATTACCGGAGAGTATCCTACCCTGATCGTCCACAATCTCGACCAGCCCGGGCATGTCGCCGAAGTCACTTCGATGCTGTCGCACAAATCCGTCAACATAGCTGCGATGCGGCTGTACCGGGCCGCGCGCGGCGGCCATGCCGTGATGATTCTCGAATGCGATCAGGAGATTCCCGCGGAATCCGTCGCCTGGGTGGAGCATCTCGAAGGCGTGGAGAAAGTGACATATTTCAGTACGGAGGACAGAATATGAGCTTTACAGGATTAAGAGATATCGCGGATCGGGCCGAGGCAGAGAAGAAAGAGTTCTGGGAGATCGTACTGGACGAAGAAGTCCGGCTGCAGAAGGAAGAGATGCCGGTTGTTTTTGAAAAGATGCGCGGCATGCTTTTTGCCATGCGGCATGCGGACGAGGCGTATGATCCGCTCGCCCGGTCCGGAGGGCTTGGATCCGGCGGCGACGGCGAGAAGCTTCGCGCATACCGCGAGACCACGGATACACTTTGCGGCGATTTCCTGTCCGGGGTTATGGAGAAGGCAGTTAAGATGGGAGAATCAAACGCCTGTATGAAGCGTATTGTTGCGGCGCCGACAGCCGGTAGCTGCGGCGTTCTTCCGGCCGTACTCCTGTCCTATCAGCAGAAAAGAAAAGTTTCGGACGACCGGATCGTGAAGGCGCTCTTCACGGCGTCCGGCATCGGTCAGGTTCTTGCAGAGAATGCGAGCATTTCGGGAGCCGAAGGGGGCTGCCAGGCGGAAATCGGATCGGCCTCCGCCATGGCTGCCGGAGCCGTTGTCTATCTTGAGGGCGGCGACGGGGAGGCGATTCTGACCGCGGCCGCCATTGCACTCAAGAGCATGCTCGGTCTGGTCTGTGACCCGGTCGCCGGCCTGGTCGAAGTCCCCTGCATAAAAAGGAATGTATCGGGTGCAGTCAATGCGATAACTAGCGCGCAGATGGCTTTGAGCGGAATTCGAAGCCGGATTCCTGCGGATCAGGTCATTGACTGCATGTATAAAATCGGACTGGCTATGCCCGCCGCACTCCGGGAAACCGCGGAAGGCGGCCTCGCCGCAACCCCTGCCGCGAGAGCCTTTGCTGAACGCCTGCAGACAGAGGAAATTACCTGATACGGCATTTCTTGCGCAGGCGTGTTATGATAACGGCATACAGCTTGCGAATAGGAAGGGCCAATTGATGGAAATATCCCAGTTTTTACCGGTTACCAAAGAAGAAATGAAAGAACGTGACTGGTATTGGTACGATTACCTGATCGTTACCGGGGATGCCTATGTCGATCATCCGAGCTTCGGACCCGCGGTGATCGGCCGCGTGCTCGAGAAAGCCGGTTTTCGCGTGGCCGTTCTGGCACAGCCGGAATGGAAGACGGCGGACGCGTTCCTCGCCATGGGGAAGCCGCGCATGGGCGTCATGATCAGCTCCGGCAACATCGATTCGATGGTCGCCCATTATACGGCCGCGAAAAAGCACAGAAACGAAGACTTCTATTCACCCGGCAAAAAAGCCGGGCTTCGCCCCGACCGCGCCGTGATCGTGTACGCGAACCGTGTGCGCGAGGCTTTCGGCAAGGACGTTCCGATCCTGATCGGCGGTCTTGAGGCGTCGTTGCGCCGTTTTGCCCATTATGATTACTGGGACAACAAGGTGCGGCGGAGCATTCTTTTCGATGCGGCGGCGGATATGCTGATTTTCGGCATGGGCGAACGGACCGTACGGGAAGTGGCACAGAGACAAAAAGCAGGAATTTCGGTCTCCGCGATGCACGATATACCCGGCACGGCTTTTGCAGTAAGCGACCCGGCGCCTTTTCTCGGAAAAGGTCTGATGTGTGCGGCTTTTGAAATGGTCGCCGCGAATAAGAAAGCGTATGCAGAAGCGACACGCCTTCAATACGAGGAACACGATCCGGTACGCGGGCGCACAATCGTTCAGCCGCACGGTGACCATTATCTTGTCGTACTGCCGCCGGCGATGCCGCTCACGACGCAGGAGCTCGACGAGGCGGCGACGCTTCCCTATACGCGGGAGTACCATCCGATGTACGAAGAAGCCGGCGGTGTTCCGGCACTCGACGAGGTTCGATTCTCGATCATCCATAACCGTGGATGTTTCGGGGCCTGTAATTTCTGCAGTCTTGCCTGGCATCAGGGGCGGATGGTGACGTCGCGAAGCCAGGATTCCGTACTGAAGGAAGCACGGGATCTGACGCAGAATAAGCATTTCAAGGGTTATATCAACGATGTCGGAGGCCCGACGGCGAATTTCCGTCATTTCTCGTGCAAGGATCAGGACAAACGCGGCATGTGCAGGAACCGGAAATGCCTGACGCCCGAGCCCTGCAACCGGCTCGACGCGGATCATTCCGATTATCTGGCGCTCTTACGGCGCCTTCGGAAAGTGCCGGGCGTCAAGAAAGTCTTTATCCGCTCGGGCATCCGTTACGATTATCTGCTTGAAGACAAGAACCGGGATTTTCTCGAGGAGCTCATCACGTATCATATCTCCGGTCAGCTCAAGATCGCACCCGAGCACTGTGTGTCTTCGGTGCTCGATTATATGGGGAAGCCCCATATCGACGTTTACCAAAGGTTCATGGCGCTTTACTCTGAGATGAACGAAAAACAGGGCAAGGATCAGTTTGTCGTTCCGTATCTGATGTCGTCGCATCCGGGCAGTACACTCTCCGACGCGGTGGCGCTCGCGGAATTCTTAAGAGACATCGGCCGTCAGCCGGAGCAGGTGCAGGATTTCTACCCTACGCCCGGCACGATTTCGACCTGCATGTATTATACCGGCCTCGATCCGATGACGATGGAGAGGGTCTATGTCGCAAAGACACCGCACGAGAAGGATCTTCAGCGCGCGCTCCTGCAGTGGAGAAATCCGGAGAACCGGGCGCTTGTCGTCGAGGCACTTCACAAAGCGGAGCGGCCCGATCTGATCGGCCACGACCCGAGGTGCCTGATCCGTCCGGAGACCAGGGCGCAGAAGGAAGCTTCGGCCGCCGCGGGAAAAGGATATCTCAGGAAGGATGCTTCGGCACCCGCGGGAAAAGGAAATCCGCGTGCAGGACGTCCTGCCGCAGGGAAACCGGAAGATAAGAGGCGCGGCGCAGCTGCGGGGCTAAAGACAACGGACAAGAAGCCTTCGGGCAGAGGACCTTCCGATAAGAAATCATTTGACAGAAAACCCGTACGGGCGGACAGCAATAAATCCGGCAAAAGATCCGGGGAAAAGAAATCCGGCAAGCCGAGGGGCTGATCATCCGGCCTGTTTACAGAAATTGCCAATGGGCGTTATAATTCACGAAAGAGTATATTTGAGATACAAAGGACGTGAAGATAATGGCCATCGATAAAGTTAAGGCATTTTTTGCAAAAAGGAATATGGCGAATCGCGTGATCGAGTTTGAGGCTTCGAGCGCAACGGTGGATCTGGCGGCCGCGCTGATCGGCTGCGAACCGAAAAGGATAGCGAAGACCCTCTCCTTTATGGCGGACCGGGGACCGATCCTGGTTGTCGCTGCGGGGGACGCCAGAGTCGACAATGCAAAGTACAAAGCCCAGTTCGGCGTAAAAGCCAGAATGCTCGCGCCCGAAGACGCCGAGCCTCTGATCGGGCACGCGGTCGGCGGCGTCTGCCCGTTTGCCATTAACGAAGGCGTCCCGGTATATCTTGACGAATCGCTTAAGAGATTCGAAACCGTTTTTCCGGCATGCGGAAGCAGCAACAGCGTGATCGAGCTTACCGTACCGGAGCTCGAAAAGTATTCGTCTTATGCATCCTGGGTCGATGTCTGCAAGAGCTGGGAATAACCCGATTTCGGCACGGGAAGAAGCCATAAGTATGGGATTGTCCTGGGGAAGTTCCATTTATTAGACCATTATGATATATTAAGAATATTAATAAATGGAGGCGCCTATGAGTGATTCGAAAATCAAGAAGAACGCAGTCTCCTGTCTGATTGTCGGTATCGCCGCTCTCACAGCGCTTATCTCGTATTTCTTTTTGCCGGATCAAATACCGATGCAATGGAGCGGCACCGAAGTAATCTGGTATGCCAATAAAATCGCGATTTTTTCCGTACCGGTGATTTCGATTCTTTTCCTGGTATTCTTCAACCCGCTTCTCCGCGCTTTTGTGAGTAAATTATCGGCTTCTTCGCCGCTCCTGCCGGAGATTATTATGGCGGGAATCTTGTTTATTTTCCTAAGCTGTGAAGTTTTTACGATTCTGTACTGCTTCGGATTTGTGTGGCACCTGGCATATATACTCATCATCGAAGTCATCTTGCTTCTGCTTCTTTGTGGAATAAGCATGTTTAGATTTAATAGGGCGATGAGTAAGCAGCAGTAAGCATGAGCGGTACCGGGTCTGAATCTCCCGATTTCACGCGGAAACGTATATGATAATGAGACGGAACAACAAAGAAAGCCCCGGAATATCCTGCCGTAAGCAGGGCGTTTCGGGGCTTTTCGCGTGCCGGGAGGAGGCTGCCGGCACGCGTGTTCGAACAGGACGAAAGACTGAAAACGTCCTTATTCTTCGTGGTTCAGGGACAGGACGAGATCGGTCTCAATGATTTCGCCTGCGGCAAGACGCCGGAGCGTCTTGTTCGCGTCTTCTTTGATGACGCCTTCCGGATAGCAGTTGGAGGGCTCGATGCCGGTCACATAGTTGCCGGAATCCTTGCATTTCCACTGAATCAGGTTCGGAAGTTCGCGGTTATCGTAGTCAATGATGAGAGTTGTTTTCGTATCGGGATTCATCATCGACGCATACGAGCGGCCCATGTCGGCCTTCGGTTTGTGATAGAAGACCTGCTCGCTGTAGCCGTCGACCGGCGCGCCGAAGAGGAAAGGAGATTCTTCTTTCATACCTGTGCGGGCGACTTCGTCGCGCGGCAGGGTACTTTCGGCGTCCGTGTAGAAGACGGAGTTTTCGGCGAGGAAGGGGAAACCGACGTTGAAATGATACATCAGCATCAGCGGGACACCGTTCGCGGTGCTCTCGTTTTCGATACGGTCGTGAAGATGGACTTTACTCTCGCCGAGCTTCGAGGTTATGGTCCTCGTTAAGGTGAGATTGGTTCCGAAGAGGCTCGACTCGCGCATAACACCTGTCAGTTCGAGGTAATAATCGTCGCCATCCCAATAGGTACGCGCGCCGTGAAGCTCCGCCGGTGTGTTTCGGATAAAGCCGTGCTGCGGCTGTGTCTGGCCGTTCGGCATTGTCTGAATCGGACCGACATTGCCGAGGCCGCAAGTGAACAGCATGCCGCCCATAATGCTGCGCGGTGCGTTCGGTCCGTCGTACCAGCGCTCGCCGTTAACGACGCCGGGATGTGCGTGAAAATGAATGGGAGAGCCGTTATAGTACAGTTCGCCGATGTCCATGCATTTTCCGGCCAGAACCGTGAAGCGAAGCGGTCCGTTCACGACATCGTACGCCATAAGTCCTTCGGCAAGGCCGTCGGCGTAGCGGATCCGGCGGATCCCTGCGATGGTGCCCAGATTTCCGAAGAGCCGGATGAGTTCCTGCTTCGTGTAGTTTTTACCGTTGATAACTGCCATTTTATTGTCCTCCGATATTGATTAGTTGAGTTTGACGCCGCAGGCCGAGGCATATACCGAGCACCAGTCGCCGATCCGGTCGAGGATGACCGATTCGCCGTCATCGGCGAGATCGCCCGCGACGACTTTGGCGTATTGGCACGGGAAGTACTGGCTGATCAGGGCCACCGGAATCTTCGAGAGGTTTGCAAGAAGACGGTCGGAAGCCTCGCGGATCGGTTCGGCCGGGAAATAGTAGCGGCAGCGGTCCGAATAGCTGTAGAATTTTTTATACTCGATCTCTTCGTCGGAACCTGTGTAATATTTTTTCCAGTAGATATCCGAAGTGTTCATCTCTTTAAGGAGGACTTCCTTGAAGTGCGACCGCATCGAATCGCCCGCAAGGATGGTTTTCTCGACTTCCTCAGCCAGAAAAAGCGCTTCGCGCAGGCCGAATGTCAGTGCAGGACCGACTTTCAGGATGCGGATTCCGTCCTCGACCATCCGGGTAAGGCTCTCCTCGGTCTGATAATCCGTCGAATGCCCTTCGAAAACGAGAGAACGCACATCTTTAAGCGCGGAGGTAAGGCAGGCCGCGTTTTCGCGGTTGTACTGGCAGACGAAATCGTCTCCGAATTCGACGCCGGGCTGCACGACAAAGGCAGCGACCTGATCAAACGCCACGCCTTCAGCTTCGAATTCTTCTTTGAAAATCGAATACTGGCGCCGGAATTCGTCGGGATCGGTCGGTGCCACGAAGTCCTCGTGCACCTGGCTTCCGCCGGGAATCGGCACTTCGCTTCCGACGATCAGCACGGGCTTAATGGCATCGGGGGAGGTGGCGAGCCGCTTCCCATATGCGCGGTTGACGCATGCGGCAAGGCGGGCGCCGCGTTTGGCGCATACGCGGACGTCCAGAGGAGCATCCGGATCGTCGGTTGCGACGCGCATGCTGGTATCGATGTGAATTTTCGTAAAACCGGCCAGCGTATAGGCAGTGACAAGTTCTTCGGAATTCGCCATCGCGAGGTCTTCGGGGAGGTTCTGCCAGGTAAGCGGCCCTAAGTGATCGCCGCCCAGAATCACGCGATCGGAGGAGAGGCCTTCTTCGGCCATGATGCCGTTTACGAGAGCGGCATAATCAGACGGCTGCATGCCGGTGTAACCGCCGAACTGATTGACTTGATTGGACGTCGCTTCGATGACGAGAACATAGCCGTGCCGTCCGGCATGGCGGATAGCGGCCCTGAGAACGAGAGGGCTTGCCGTACAGACGGAATAGACGCCTTTCTGGCCGGGTACTTGTCCGGATAGGATCGATTGAATCGGGTGCATAATGGATTCTCCTTGCTGAATGTTCATTTTTGTCGGTCTTTATCGGATAGGAGGGAGCTCACGGGTCTTCGGTTCGGAACTTTTTGCCATGAAGGCTTCAAGGTCCGTACGGAATGAGTTTCCTTCCATCGGGCCGCGCTTCTCAACGCCAAGGGCACCGGCGGCGTTTGCATAGCGGACGCAAGTCTTGAGATCGGAACCGGATGCGAGCATCGCGAGGAAGGTTCCGTCAAAACAATCGCCGGCTCCGGTCGGATCGACTTCGGCGGCCTTATAGGTATCTGTATAAAAAGCTTCTGCGCGCGTATAGAGCTCCGTGCCGCGCGAGCCGTCTTTGACGACGATGATGCGGTCCTTTTTGGACAGCAAATCTCTGATTCCGGAAGCGGCGTCGCCGAAGAGAACTTTCATCTCGCTTTTTCCTGTAAGAAGGACATCGCAGGCTTCCAGAATCGTGTTGTAGTAGTCCATGATCTGACCGCTTAAAAGCTCGGGACGTATATTGGGATCGAAGCTGATCTTTACGCCGTTCTCGACGGCAATCCGAACGGCTTCCATAACGGCGGCGCCCATCGAGGGGCTTGCCGTGATCGAGCAGCCCATGATATGAAGGTACTTTGAACTGCGGACGGCATCGACATCGATATCCGAAGGACTTAGCTCGCCGCATGCCGCGTGTGAGAAATGAAAAATAAACTGACGGTCACCGTTCTCAAAGTATGTAACGAAAGCGGTTCCTGTGCTATTGCTTTCGGTTACTTTCACATGAGACACATCCACTCCGTCTGCGATCAGACGGTCCAGATTCACTTTTGCAAAGTCGTCTTTTCCGACTTTGGCGATGATAGCGGCCTTTGCGCCCATTCTTCCGGCCTGATCGATAGCAATTGCAGGTGCTCCGCTGGGATACGGCCCCAGAAGCTTGCCCGGTTCGCTGAATTTCTGTCCGACATGATCGGTCAGAATCTCGACGAGAATCTCGCCGACTGTAATGATGTCATACATAGTTCTTCTCCTTGTTTTACGATAATGATCAATTCAAATTTAGATTCGATCGAAACGAAACGTTTCATGGTCACTTGTCACAAATAAATCGTGAAACGATCGAAATTATATTGACACTGTGCCCACTTGATGCTATTGTACAGTCATGATCGAAACTAAGCAAGCAAAAACGAAGATTAATCACGATCAAAACAAAACTCGGAGGTAAAAACATGAAGAAGACACTTTCCCTCGTCCTGTCCCTCGCAATGGTCGCAGCACTTGCAGCCGGTTGCGGAACTGCCAAGGCTACTGAGACCACGACAGCTGCGGCTGCCACTACGGCGGCTGCCGCGACAACAGCTGCCGCAGCGACAACCGCTGCAGCAGAGACCACCGCATCCGCCAAGACACTCAAGCTCGGTTTCGTTCTCGGTTCACGCGAACACGCGTTCTACCTGAACATCGAGAAGGGCATCAACGCAGCAGCGGCAGACCTTGGATTTGAAGCAGTTGTCCTTGAGAGTGATCTTGACGGCGCAGTTGCTTCCCAGCGTATCGAAGACCTTGTAGTCGATGGCTGTGACGCAATTTCTCTTTCTGTAAATGATCCGACGGGCTGCACGCCTGCAATCGAAGCTGCGGATGCCGAAGGCGTTCCGATGTTTGCTTTTGACTGCACATCGAGCGAGACCGACGTTATCAAGAGCTTCGTCGGAACTGACAACTACCAGGGCGGTGTTGTTGGCGGACAGGCAGTTATCAAGTATCTTGAAGACAACAATCTGACAGACGGCGCTACGATCGGTATCATCGGATATCCGGAGCCCCAGTCCTGCATCGACCGTGAAGACGGTTTCTACAGTGTTGTAAATGAGTACAAAGATGAGTACAAGCTCAACATCGTTGCAATCGGCAACTACAAGGGCGATGCTTCCACAGCTGAGAGCCTCATGAATGACGCTCTTACACAGTATCCTGATATGGCTGCTATCTTCACAGTTGGCGATCCCGCTTGCGTTGGCGCTCTTGCTGCTATCAAGGCATCCGGTGCTTCCACTGTTATGGTCGGATTTGACGCCAACCCCGAAGCACACGAAGCGATCCTTGATGCCGAGAACGGCAAAATCTGGATCTCCGACGTTGCTCAGGATCCCTACCAGATCGGATATCAGATTGCACAGCAGATGGTTAAGTACTGCACAGAGGGAACGGTTGACGATGCCAAGATCCTTATCGCTCCTTACCTTGTAGATGCTTCCAACGCCGTTGCCTGATTCTCTGATTAACGGTATCTCTTAAAGTCTGTACGAATGATCTCATTCGAAAGTGTCGTGTCCGGGCGGGTGCCCGGACACGGCATGGCAGGCACCTTCCAGAAATATGGGTAAGGAGTTTTGTAATGGAACCTACACTGCAAGCCGTTAACATAACCAAGATCTTTCCGGGCGTACGTGCACTTACCGACATTTCCCTGGATTTTTATCCGGGCGAGGTGCATGCACTGATCGGCGAAAACGGAGCCGGAAAATCTACGCTTATTAAGATTCTGTCCGGTGTTTATACACCGTCCGAAGGGCATGTCGTGCTTGACGGAAACAAAATCGATTTCAAGAGCCCGCATGATGCCATTTTGAAGGGCATCGCCGTTATCCATCAGGAATTGAGTATCGCGAATGATTTGACCGTCGCTGAGAATATCTTTCTCGGTATGGAACCTCAAAAAGGTACACTGCTCGACAGAAAACTTATGAACCAGACTTCCCAGGATATCCTGGACTTCATGAAAGTTTCGATCAAGGCAACTGCTCTGGCCAGAGATCTTACGGCTGCTCAGCACCAGATGGTTGAAATCGCCAGAGTGATTAACCGCAAAGCCAAAGTTGTAATCATGGACGAACCCACTTCCTCTTTGTCAAAACACGAAATCACGGCACTTTTCGAGCAGATCAACAATCTGCGCAGAAATAATGTCACTATTATTTACATCTCCCACCGTATGGCGGAG
The DNA here is from genome assembly GCA_964617375.1 of uncultured Mageeibacillus sp. GTDB lineage: Bacteria > Bacillota > Clostridia > Saccharofermentanales > Saccharofermentanaceae > Firm-13. The sequence goes on from CAZTXQ010000010.1 coordinate 37,635, forward strand.
ATCTTTGAGATGTGCGACCGTGCCACCGTACTGCGCGACGGTCAGAAGATTATTACCTTTATGGTAAAAGACACATCCGAAAGCGAATTGGTAGCCAACATGGTCGGCCGCAAAATCGGCGACTATTATAACCGTCAGGTTCATACACGTGGAAAAGAAATGCTTCGCGTCGAAGGGCTAAACCGCAAGGGCGAATTCAGCGATGTATCTTTTACCGCATATCAGGGAGAAATACTCGGTTTCTCGGGGCTTGTCGGCGCCGGACGGACCGAGGTAATGGAGACGATCTTCGCGGCCCGCAAGGCGGAATCCGGCAAGGTTTTCGTGAACGGGAAAGAAGTTCGCTTCAAAGGGCCGAAGGATGCGATCGAAAGCAAAATCGGTCTGGTAACCGAAGATCGCCGCAGAACCGGTCTGATGCTTAAGGCTACGATCAAGAAAAACATGGTTCTTCCGAGTCTGACAAAGAACATGCTGAAGCTCGGCTTTGTCAACCGGAAATGGGAAGACAAGACAGCATCCGAGATGGTGAAGAAACTGAATGTCAAAACACCGTCGACGGAAACCGTAATCGGGAACCTCTCGGGCGGCAATCAGCAGAAAGTTATTCTTGCCAAATGGCTTATCGCCGACTCGGATATCCTGATTCTTGACGAACCAACCCGCGGTATTGACGTTAATGCCAAGTCTGAATTCTATGCGCTCATGAATGATTTCGTCGCAAAAGGCGGCTGCATTATTATGGTTTCTTCCGAAATGCCGGAAATAATCGGTATCAGCGATCGCGTGCTTGTCATGCGTGAGGGAAGAATCAGCGGCGAGCTGAGGGCAGACGAGCTCTCGGAGCAAAGGATTATCGAACTTGCTAGTATCGGCAGTAATAAAGACGAAGCATAAATCTAAGCATTCAGAAAGGGAATCGTACTTATGGGAACATTTTTAAGCGCAGCCCGCGCCGGCAGAGCGGAGAAGATTCAGTCTTTTGCCAAACGCAACATCATTGTGATCGTGCTGATCATCCTGAGTATCGGATTTGCGATCGGAAATCCGGCTTTCCTGAAAGCCACGAATCTGATTAACCTTACCACGCAGATGGCGATCAACGCCATGCTGTCGATCGGACTCACGTACGTCATCATTCTCGGAGGAATCGATATATCCGTCGGCGCCGTCGGCGCTCTTGCCGGAGTTATTACCGCTCTTGTATGCCGCACGCTTCCGGAGAGCACGCCCCTCGGTCTGGTTATCCTGACTCAGCTCTCGGTCGGTATTCTGGTCGGTATTCTGTTCGGTTCGTTTATCGGAATTATTATTTCAAAATTCAAAGTTGTTCCTATGATCGCGACGCTGGCCGCGATGACCATCGCCAGAGGTTTATGCTACATCTTCTCGGGTGGTTCTTCGGTCTCCGGACTCTCGTCCAACTACTCCTGGCTCGGCGCCAACCGCCTCTTTAAAACGGAGGGCAAGCCGACCGGATGGCTTCCTGTTATCACGATCGTCGTCGTACTGTTCGTTATCGTTATGCACATGCTCCTTTCGAAGACGGTCTTCGGACGCCATGTATATGCGACCGGTTCCAATATCAACGTAGCCCACTTAAGCGGTATCAACACAAATCGTGTCACTTTCATCAGTCATGTCCTGTGCTCGGTTATGGCTTCCGTCGGCGGCGTTTTGAGTTCTTCGAAGCTGCAGAACGGCCAGCCCGGTGCGATGGATGGCTACGAGATGTACGCGATTGCTGCGACCGTCTTAGGCGGCACGAGTCTTACCGGCGGCAGCGGATCCGTTGCAAGAGCCATGATCGGATGTGCGGTTATCGCCGTTATCAATAACGGAATGAACCTGATGCATATCAACTCTTACTGGCAGAAGGCGGTTATCGGTTTCATCATCCTGTTGGCCGTTATACTCGATATGAGCCAGAAAAAGAAGAAGGCCTGATAAACAGGCGGCAATTAGGAGATCGGTAAACATATGCTTTGGAAATCGGACAAGATGGATTACTTCGCGGCGGATTGCTTCTCCGGTATGGAAAAGGCTTATCCGGGACGCTGGAAAAGCTTCGCTCCCTCCAAAAACAGCGGCACGCTGATCAAGAGCACCCCTACTCCGGATCGCGTGGCCGTGATTATAAGCGGAGGGGCCGGCAACGGTCCGCTGTTCCCCGGATATGTCGGCGAAGGCCTGGCTGATGCCGCCGTAATCGGAGCTCCGTTCGCCGCACCGAATGCCTATTCAATATATGAGGCTGGTAAATATCTCGGACGTGAAAAAGGTGTTCTCTTACTATATAATAATTTTGCAGGGGATTACCTTAATAACGATATGGCGAAGGAGCTTCTGGAGATGGACGGGATCCGCGTGGAGACCGTAATTTCCAACGACGACATAGCCACATCGTGGGGCGAACCCAGAGAGAATCGGAACGGACGCAGCGGAATCGGACTTTTGATCAAGCTGGCGGGTGCCTGTACGGCATCCGGGAAGTCTTTGGCGGAGACCGCCTCTATCCTGAGACGGGCGAACGCGAGACTCGGAACGCTCAGTATGCACGTTGACTTCGAGCATAACAGAATTGATTTCGGAGCCGGTTTTTCCGGCGAACCGGGAATCTTAAGCTCCGAAGTCGGCGACATGAAATCAGCGGCACGTGAGGCAATGGGTATCCTAATGAGAGATCTGGAGCCGGCACCCGATGAGAGACTTTTCGTACTGGTGAACCGTTTGAGACTCACGAGTTATCCGGACAGCTACATCATCACGAACGCCGTGCACGGGATTCTCTCCGAGAGATATCGCGTCAGCAGAATTCATACGGCTGCGTTTTCGAACATTGTCGACACATACGGTTTCGATTTTTCGATCCTCTGTATGGACCGGGAAATGGAGAGCCTTCTTGAAAAAGATGTGGTCTCGGATTGTTTCATCATTTAGTTTATGGGGGGGTACAGAATGTTTGCTGAGGAAAGACAGGACAAGATCTACGAAATCATTTGCCAGGAGCATTCCATCAAGGTGGCCGAACTGAGCCAGAGGCTGGATATCTCCGAGGTGACGATCCGCAGGGATCTCGAAGAATTGCAGCGCCAGAAGAAAGTTTTACGGACACACGGCGGTGCGATCATTTCCTACTCGCTTGGCAAAGCTATCAGTGCCGATGAACTCAAGTCCAAGAACCAGTCGCTGAAGCGACAGATCGCCATGGCGGCCTATGACAATATCAGCGATTATGACACGGTATTCCTTGACAGTTCGAGCACGACAAGTGAGCTCGCAAAGCTGATTGCGGAAGAGCAGAAGACCAACTTAAGAATCATTACGACATCGCTGCTTACGGTGCAGAAGCTGTCCAAATGCAAATCATATAAAGTAATGGTCGTGGGCGGAGAGGTGAATTACGATCACAATACAGTCGAAGGATACCTTGCCGCACAGTTTATAAAGAATGTCCGGGTCGACAAATGCTTCATCGGCATCAACGGAATCGACGAGAAATTCGGGTTCTCAACCCCCCGTTATGAGGACGCCGAGATCAAGTCCCTGATGATTGCTTCCGCTGTGGAGTCGTTTATACTGGCCGACCACACGAAATTCAACAAAGTCTATCTTGCCAAAGTTGACATCAGCAGTTGTCTGATTACAGATACGCAGCTTTCCGATTTTGCTTATGACAAGTTAAGTGACGACTTAGAGATCATTTTTGCGGATCAGAAAGCGGATTCACCCAAATAGTAAACAGGAGAATATATGGAATTCATCACTGAGAAAGAATGGAAGCCTGCGATGATTCACGTGTGTGATCTTGTCGTAGCCGCTGAACCCATGCTCACAGCCATGGATACAATCATCGGAGACGGCGATCACGGGTTCGGGATGCGCGACGGTTTCCGCGAATTGCGGACCGTGCTGATGAGCCGTGAATACACTTCCCTTTATGAGCTCCTGAGAGACTCGGGCATTGAACTCGTAAAGAATATGGGAGGCGCTTCGGGAGTCATTTTCGGCACCATGTTTACCGGAGGCTACGGAGTGATTAACGGCAAGGACAGGATCGACGCCGACGATCTGATCGAGTTTTTTGACGAAGGCTCGAAAACGATCATGCGCAGAGGCCGTTCCGAGCCGGGGAACAAGACCATGCTCGACGCTCTGGTACCGGCGATTGAAGCGATGCGGTTGAAAAGAAAAGAGACCGCGGATATCAAAGAGATCCTGGCTGCCGCCCACGAGGGAGCAGTAGGAGGTATGGAGAGCACGAAGAGTATGATACCGAGACTCGGACGCTCGAAAAATTTCCGCGAAAGCGCGATCGGACACGCAGACCCAGGTGCCATGTCGGTAACCATCATTTTTAAAGGACTGTCAGAAGGAATCGAAGTTTAATAAAAGAAAGCGAGAATACGAATATGTCATTAGTAAAAGTAAGCGAAATCCTCAAAATGGCCGATAAGGCCAATACATCGGCAATTGCCTTCAACTGTTTTGATTACAGCACGGTAACCTCAGTCATTGCGGTTGCGGAAGAACTCCAGAAGCCGGTCATCATCATGCTGTATCCGGACCATTGCCTTACCCATCACTGGACGACACCGGCTGTTTTTGCTTCCATGGTGAAGCTCGAAGCGGCCAAGGTGAAGGTTCCCGTCGGGCTTCATCTCGATCACTGCAGCGATTACGACTACATTCTGCAGGCGATTCAGGCTGGTTTCACATCCGTCATGTACGATGGTTCGATGATCTCTCTTGAAGAGAATATCAAGAACACCCGCGAAATCTCCCGTGCCGCTCATGCTCTCGGCGCAGAGGTGGAAGCAGAACTCGGCCGCGTAGGATTTGCGAGCACCGTTACCGATCAGAGCGATACCGATAAGTATACAAAGCCTGAAGTCGCTGCGGCATTCTGCGAGCAGACGGACTGCGACTGTGTAGCCGTAGCCATCGGAAGCGCACACGGTTTCTACAAGGAAACACCCAAGCTCGACCTCGACCGTCTCAAGGAAATCAACCTCGCGACAAATGTCCCCTTGGCTCTTCACGGCGGCAGCGGAATCCCGGACGACCAGCTCGAGATCGCCTTCCGTCAGGGTATCAACAAATTCAACGTCGGCACCGAATTCCTTTACACCTACTACCAGGCAGTAAAGAAGTTTGACGAACCGGAAATTCACGGCATGCAGAACAAGGTTCAGGATGCGCTGAAGGCATATCTGAGAGAGAAAATGCAGCTCTCCAAATTCTGATAAAACCCTCATACATATCATTTGATCTGTGCGCGGACGAAGCTGTTTTGACCGGCCCTGATAAAGTGCGCTTCAAAACAGCCGTCCGAGCCTGATTTTTACGCAAGGAGAGAGAGAAATGGATATCGCATGCGTCGGTGAAATGGTTATTGATTTTCTGCCCGGAGACGAAGCCGGTATTTATTTGCGAAAAGCGGGAGGTGCTCCTGCGAATGTCGCGATTGCGGCCGCAAGGAACAACCTGGACAGCGGCTTCTGCGGAAGAGTCGGAAACGATGATTTCGGGCGCTTCCTGTTCGGAATCCTAAAGGCGAACCGCGTGTCCGTTCTTTGTCCGAAGCTCGTAGACGAGGCGATCACGACAATGGCGTTCGTCACGCTCGACGATAAAGGCGACAGAAGCTTTACTTTTGCGAGAAAACCGGGCGCCGATATGTTCCTTACGAGGGACGATGTCGATAAGGCCGGGGTGACAGACGCTTTGATTGTCCATGCCGGATCCTGCTCCTTATCCCGCCTTCCCGCGTCGGATGCGACTGTATATGCGCTCGAACAGGGCAAAAAGGCCGGGAAACTGATCAGCTTCGACGTAAATTACCGGAATCTCCTCTGGGACGACGACAGAGAGGCCGCTGCAAAGGCGGTCCGCGAAATCCTTCCCCTTGTTGATTTCCTGAAAATTTCTGACGAAGAAACGGATATGATCGGCGGCGAAGAAGCGCTGGCTGAGACGGCCGCGGCAAACGGTATCTCCGTCATCGTGGAAACCCTGGGCTCCAATGGCGCCCGTGCCTACTGGAACGGCCGGGTACTGACGGTTTCGGGCATTCAGTCGGATTGCGTCGACGCAACAGGCGCCGGCGATGCCTTCTGGGGAGCTTTCCTGTCCTCGTTGATCAGGAGCAAAGTCACATCGGTTGACTCGCTGAATGAAGAAATTCTGAACCGGGCTCTTCTGTACGGAAACGTCGCGGGAAGCCTCTGTGTACGCAGGAAGGGCGCCATTGAATCGCTTCCGACTGCCGAAGAAATTGAGGCTTTTTTGAAAGGATGACAACTATGAATTCGGATATCTGGACAAAGAAATGCATGATCTCACCCTCTTTGATTACCCTGGATCTCTGCAATCTCGAATCGCAGGTCAGGGAACTTAAGGAAGCCGGGATTCAAATGCTTCACGTAGATCTTCTGGACGGACGTTTCAGTCCGAGCATGCCGATCGGCCTCGATGTCATACGCCAGCTGCGGCAGAAGACCGACCTTGTATTCGATGTTCACCTCATGGCTGATTCCCACGATTATCTGGTCGATGAACTCCTGGATATCGGTGTACAGCAGCTGGTATTCCATGCGGAAACCGAGCCGCATATCGACAACCGGTTAAATATGATCCATGCAAAGGGCATCCGGGCCGGCGTCGCACTCAAGCCCGCGACTCCGCTTCATGTGCTTGAATATGTTCTCGAAAAATGCGACACAGTACTTCTGATGTTGATCAATCCCGGCTATGCGAGCAGCGCCGCCGAGCAGCAGGTATCCTATGCGGCGCGGAAAATCAAGGACCTTAGAGGGATGATCGACGCACGCGGCCTCGACACGAAGATCGAGATCGACGGAAGAATCTCCCAAGCGAACATTGCGGACTACGGCGCCTTCATGGTCGACATATTCGTTGCGGGCAGTACCTGCATCAAGCGCGACAATATCGCGGGAAGCGTCTCGAAACTTTTGGAGCTGCGCGCCCAGACGCTCGGCACGAAGGAGGCATAATATGGAATCCACTCAATACCCGGATGTAAAGAATCTGGTTTTATCGGAACTTAGCATATCTCTCGGAAGTATCCGGGAGGAAGATGTGGAAAAGCTTGTCACGATCCTCTTAACCTCGCGTAAAGTCTTCTTTGTGGGTGTCGGAAGAGTTCTCCTTTCTCTTGAGTCCATGGCCAAACGTTTGGCGCATCTGGGCATCGACACCCACATAGTTGGCGAGATTACCGAGCCGGCGATTACGCCGGAGGATGTTCTTATAGTAGGCTCCGGCAGCGGAACGACGCTGTTTCCGGCCGGAATTGCCCAAAAGGCCCATGCGATCGGCGCCAAGGTCGTTCACATCGGCTCGAATGCCAACAGCGACCTGAAGGACATTATCGAATTCATGGTCCGGATTCCGGTTCGCACCAAGTATTATCTCGACGATGAGATTGATTCGGAACAGCCGATGACATCGCTTTTCGAGCAGACGCTTCTTCTCCTCGGAGATATTGTCGCGAAAATGATCATCGACAGAAAACAGCTGGATATGAAGAGCCTCTGGCAGTACCACGCGAATCTGGAGTAAGCATATGAAGAAGGAAATACTGGAAAAAGTAGGGACGATGCAGCAGGTAGCCTTTGTGAGGACCTGTACCGTCACGGAGGGCCGCGCGAACAACATGCGCGCGATCCAGGTGAAGAACGGCAATATGCAGTATATGCTTTCGCCGGACAAATGCATGGACATTGTCTCTCTTGAATACAACGGAATGAATATAAGCTTTACCTCGAAGCCGGGGTTGAACGGACGCAATCCGTACGACACACACGGGGAGGAAGCGCTCCGCAGCATTATGGGCGGACTCTTTTTTACCTGCGGGTTCGAAAACATCTGTGCTCCCTGCGAGACGGATGGCAAGGAATATCCGATGCACGGCAGAATGCGCACGACGCCGGCCGAGCACGTGTCGTCCGACGCGTACTGGAAGGACGGCGAATATCTTCTCACAGCGTCCGGCGAAATGCGGGAAGCCGAGCTTTTCGGAGAGAACATGGTGCTTCGGAGAACGGTGCAGTCCGTATACGGATCGCCCCGGATCGACATCACGGATACGGTCACGAACCAGTCGGCGCGTGAAGAGACGATGATGCTGATGTATCACTGCAACTTTGGCTACCCTTTTCTCGAAGAAGGTGTACGGCTTATTCTTCCGACGCGAAAAGTAACGCCGCGCGAAGAGTGGTCCGGTCTTCATACGGACCGTTGGAATGTGATGGATGCGCCTTCCGACAACGCACGTGAGCATGTGTTCCTGCATGAACTCGCATCCGGAGCGAACGGTGATACCTTTGCCGCAATCGTGAACGACCGTCTCGGAATCGGCGTCAGGATAAACTTTAACAAAAAGAACATGCCGTACTTTATGGAATGGAAATCGACGGCATCCGGCGATTATGTTATCGGACTTGAACCTTCGAATTCCTCCGTGTACGGAAGGAAATATCATGAATCGGAAAACACGCTAAAGACTCTTCCCGCCTACGGAGAGGAGACGATCAAATGGTCGTTTACGATCCTTAGAGATGAGAAGGAAATTGTAGAAACAGAAAATGCATGCGCAGCCCTATTAAAATCAACCGAGGAGGAAACAAAATGAAAAGATCGGAAATCAACGCCATTATCAAACGCTTCGAAAATCTTATGAAGGACCATTCCTTCGAGCTTCCCCCGTTCCTTCACTTCACACCGGAGGAGTGGCAGACCAAAGGCCACGAGTACGACGAGATCCGCGACAACATGCTCGGCTGGGACGTAACCGACTACGGCATGGGCGACTACAAGCATCTCGGACTGGCTCTGATCACGCTTAGAAACGGCAATGTCCACAACGACAAGTACACGAAGACGTATGCGGAGAAGATCATGATGTGTGAGCCCTGCCAGGTATCGCCGATGCATTTCCACTGGAACAAGATGGAAGACATCATCAACAGAGGCGGCGGCGACATCGAGTTTTCTCTTTACAATGCGACTCCCGACGAGCAGCTCGCTGATACCGATGTCGAAATCTGCCAGGACGGACGCCGCTACAATGTACCGGCCGGCCAGAAGATCGTCCTTCATCCCGGCGACAGCCTGTCCCTGTATCCGTACTACTATCACGAGTTCGTAATCCCCGAGAATTCCTCCGCCGTACTGATCGGCGAAGTATCGATGTGCAACGACGACAACACGGACAACCGCTTCCTGAAGCCGCTCGGAAGATTCCCGACGATCGAGGAAGACGAGGCGCCGTACCGTCTGCTCTGCACAGAATATCCCAAGGCCAACAACTAAACCTTTTTGTTTTCGAGAAGAAAGCCGTTCAACCCGCTCGCGCAAAGAGCCTGGGTTGTGCGGCTTTTTTCTTGCCGTCTCTTAAATATCAGATGTATTTAAGGTAGAATTACAATCATATAAGAATATTCTTCGGGAGCGGTGTCGGATGTTTTTAAGATGCCGGGAAAGGATCGGAATATGGAGATTAAAGAGACGGCTATAAATACGATACGGGTATTGTCGATGGAAGGTGTGGAGAAGGCGAATTCCGGGCATCCGGGGCTTCCGATGGGGGCGGCCCCCGCGGCATTTGAGCTGTGGGCAAATCATATGAATCACAATCCGAAGAACCCGGACTGGATCAACCGGGACCGTTTTGTCCTGAGCGCGGGACACGGCTCAATGCTCCTTTACTCGCTGCTCTTCCTTTTCGGTTACGATGTGTCAAAAGAAGACCTGATGAATTTCCGGCAGTGGGGCAGCAGGACACCCGGACATCCTGAATACGGCCATACGAAGGGCGTCGAGACGACGACCGGACCGCTCGGGCAGGGCTACGCCAACGCGGTAGGAATGGCGATGGCAGAGGCGCATCTCGCCGCCAGATACAACACGGACAAATTCAAAATCATCGATCATTACACCTATGTTCTCTGCGGTGACGGCTGCATGATGGAGGGCATCACAAGCGAGGCTGCTTCTCTCGCCGGGACACTGAAGCTCGGCAAGCTGATTGTCCTTTATGACGACAACGAGATCTCGATCGAGGGAAGTACGGATATCGCTTTCCGGGAGGATGTCGAGAAGCGCCACGAGGCTTATGGTTTCCATGTGCAGGATATCGAGGACGGCAATGACTATGCCGCAATCGGCCGGGCGATCGAGGTCGCAAAGGCCGTTAAGGATAAGCCGTCTCTGATTGCCGTCCATACGAAGATCGCGTACGGTTCGCCGCTTGAGGGCAAGGAATCGGCTCACGGATCTCCGCTCGGTGCGGATAATATTGCGAAGACCAAAGCCTTTTATGGATGGCCCGCAGACGCACCGGCCTTCTTTGTGCCCAAAGAGGTCAGCGATTATATGGACGTGAAGCGGATCGCTCTCGAGGCCAAAGAGACGTTGTGGAACCTTCTTTTCGACGACTGGAAGCAGGCCGAACCGGCTCTTGCAGAGGATTTCGAGAAGAGCTTTTCCGGCTCTTTGCCGGATCTTGCCGCAGATCCGGAATTCTGGAATTTCAGCGGAAACAACGCGACGCGCGCGACCGGAGGGAAGGTCCTCAATCTGGTGAACCAGAGAATTCCGAATCTGTTCGGCGGAAGCGCCGACCTTGCGCCGTCCACGAAAACAGAGCTTAAGGGGACAGGATTCTTCTCGGATAAAGACCGGGCCGGAAAGAACATCCATTTCGGTGTCCGTGAACATGCGATGGGAGCGATCGCCAATGGCATTGCCGTGCATGGCGGCTTGCGGGCTTTCTGCTCAACCTTCTTTATCTTTACCGACTATATGAAAGCCGCGATGCGCCTCTCCGCGGTTATGGACATTCCGGTCATGTATATTATGACGCACGACAGCATCGGAGTCGGCGAGGATGGACCCACACACGAACCGGTCGAGCAATTGGCCGCTCTGCGCGCGACTCCCAATCTCTACGTATTCAGGCCTGCCGACGGCAAAGAAACGGCGGCCGGATTTCTGCAGGCTCTAAGGCAGCGCCATCCGGTGTGCATGGTCTTAAGCCGTCAGAACCTGCCGACCTATGAGAAGAGCGGCCCCGATGCGATGAAGGGCGCGTATGTGCTCTCCGATATGGACGGGTATAAGGCGATTCTGATTGCGACTGGATCCGAAGTTGCCGTTGCGATGGAAGCAGCGGAAGCGCTTCGGGCAGAGGGAATAGCCGTCCGCGTCGTGTCGATGCCGTGCATGGAGCTTTTCGACGAGCAGAGCGAAGAATATAAGGAATCGGTGCTGCCGAAAGCCTGCCGCGCGAGAGTCGCCGTCGAAGCGGGTGCGACTATGCCATGGTACAAGTATACGGGAACCGAAGGGGCGATTATTGGAATCGATCATTACGGCGCGTCGGCGCCCGCGGAGATTCTGTTCCGGGAGTTCGGCTTCACCGCCGAAAACATCGCGGCAGCGGCAAAACGTGTGATTGGCTGATACAACAGATTGTTATGAACGGGCCGCCGGCAGAAATGCATCGGCGGCTTTTTTTGTTTGGCTTTAGCCAGTTTCGCTCCAACGAGCGCAAAAAAGGAGCTGTCTCAAAACAAAAGCTTTGTCTCGAGCTCGCTTCCTTAAAGCTGGTTAAAGCTTAACAAGGAAGGGGCCATTCCGAATCATAAGCTTTCAGCACATTGATATACATACGAAATGGACGAAATCACCGATCCCGTATGTGCGTCATTGATAAATAAACGCATTTCTGTTCATTGATTACCCACTAAAAAGCGAGATTGAACGGATCTGGTGGGTGATTATTGACAAATTATTGCATTTATGCTCATTGATTTATATTCGAATCGCGAGAATTGACCTACTAAATTAGGCTTTCAATCAAAATGGTAGGTAATCATTGATGAATTAACGCATTTCTTCTCATTGATATACCCACCAAAAAAGCGGAATTGCCTGATTTGGTGGGTAATCCTTGACAAACGATGTGTTCTCGCACACCTCATTAAGAAACAAAACCACCTTGCTGGAATTGGGGAGCTGCCACGCACACTCAAGAAGCAAGGAGGTTTTAACCCAAATGGATGAAGGAAGCTTAGCACACACACGATGGGAATGTAAATATCACGTCGTATTCCCACCCAAGTACAGTATATCGCAAATCATGGGGTATCTCAAAGGGAGTGTAGCCTCATCATCTTCGATAGACATGCGATCCGACGCCTTTGCATCAGCCTCTTTTTTTATTCGTAATAGATGGTGCGGCTGCCTTCGATCGATTCATTTAGGGTTATTGTTATGTGATCGATGGCTTTATCGATATCGCGATCCCGGATTCGTTCGAACAATCCTTCCGTATTGCGAGAGAGAGAAGGAACACCATAGAGAAGACAGTAGCGCTCCCAAAGATTGATGATCGGATATTTGAAGGAATAAAAGATCAGAGGCAGCAGGGTATTCCCGGAAAGGATGCCGAGTTCGTGATGGAAATTGAATGCGATCTCCGCTGCCTTTGACGGCGAATCGGTCTCTTTCAGGGAAAGGATATAATCTGCAAGCATCGCAAGCCCGGCGCTGTCGATTCTGGGAATCAGAAGCCGTACCGCCAGGGTATCGAGGACCATGCGGAACTCGAGAATGGATTTGATTTCGGCCTTGCCGAGCATTCCGCCGTTATAGCTCATGATCGAGACCAGTGTCTCGACGGTTCCGTTTCTTCTGTAATCTGCGACAAAGGTGCCGGAGCGGGGCTTGACCGTAAGGAACCCCTTTCGCTCCATCTCCGATAATCCGGCGTTGACGACGGCGCGGCTGACCTGCATCATTTCGGACAGCTCGCGTTCCGTCGGAAGCTTTGCTCCGACCGCAAGTCTTCCGGAGAGGATAGAGCCTTCCATTTCCTTGACAAAAAGTTCTTTGAGTGTCGGAGCGCACAGCTTGCCGAATTCCATTTCTGCCATATCATTTCCTCCCTGGCATTGGTATAACCAGATACCAGAATTATTGTAGATCCGTTTGTGTCGCATTTCAAGAACGGAATGTTAAAGATGCTTGCTATTAAGACTTTACCGTTGACTTGAGTACGCAAAAGGCTTACATTTTCCATAAGTATAAGCATTCCTTGATCTGGTATGTCCAGATTGATTACGGGAATATGAACCGGACAGAGGTGACCGCTATGGATGAATTTCGCATACTGAAAATCAAGAAAAGTGTATTTGAAGATAATGACCGCGAGGCCGGCCTTCTGCGGGAGGAACTTAAATCCGCAGGGACATTCCTTCTTAACCTGATGTCCTCTCCGGGTTCCGGCAAAACGACAATCCTCAAAAGAACCATTCCTCTCCTGTCCGATGAATTTGCGATCGGTGTCATGGAAGCGGACATAGACTCGGATGTCGACGCGAAGACTCTCTCGGAAGCCGGCGTAAAGGTTATACAGCTTCACACGGGCGGTATGTGCCATCTCGATGCGGGCATGACGAAACAGGGCCTGGACGGTTTGGGCGTCGAGGGTACGGACCTCGTCATTCTCGAGAACGTCGGGAACCTTGTCTGCCCGGCCGAATTTGATACCGGCGCTTCGAAGAATGCGATGATTTTGAGCGTGCCGGAGGGCGACGACAAGCCTCTCAAATACCCGCTGATGTTCTCCGTATGCGATGTGCTTCTGATCAACAAGATCGATGTGCTGCCATATTTTGATTTCAATATGGAGGTCTGTATCGAGCGCGCGAAAAAATGCAATCCGAACATTCACATCATACCCGTATCTGGCAGGACCGGCGAGGGAATCGCCGAATGGGCCGAGTGGCTCCGTACGGAAATCCGGGAATGGAACGGACAGAAATAAGGGGGAGATAATATGGGACAGCGAGCGAAAATTCTGGATCTGGCCAATCACCTGAACAGGACAAAGACCGGCGAAAAAGGCGGAATCCTTTACGGCGACCCCGAATACAGGATCCTTGAGCCGGTCGTCACCGACGACATGGCGGACGTGGGTATGTTTCTCGGTTTCCGGATCAAGCGAAATGCGAAAGAGATATCGGAACTTTGCGGAAAACCGTTGGAAGAGACGACAAAGCTTCTCTGGGACCTTTCCATGGCGGGTGTCTGCTTTGTCAACGAGATTGACGGCGCCGACTGTTACTGGACGGATCTCTGGGTGCCCGGCATCATGGAGATGATGGCAAACAATCTGGAAAATGTTAAGAAGCACCCGCAGATCGCCGAAGCCTTCAATGATTACGGCATCGTCCGCGGCGCGAAAACGGCCGGTAATTTCCCCGTGGGTTTGGGACTCATGCGCGTTATCCCGATCGAACACGCGATCGAGGGCGAGACGCGCCGCGCTTCCTATGAGGAGGTCTCCGGCTATCTGAACGAGAACACTATCTTTTCCGTGTCGGACTGTGCCTGCCGGACCGTCCGCGAGTCCATGGGCGAAGGCTGCGGCCACCTGAAAGAAGATATGTGCATTCAGATGGGACACGCCGCCGAATACTATATCCGTACGAAGCGCGGCCGCGCAATCACCCGCGACGAGGCGTTCGAGATCATCCGGAGAGCCGAAGAGAACGGTCTCATGCACCAGATACCGAATACTGACGGACCCGGCAAGACCCACGCGATCTGCAATTGCTGCGGATGCTCCTGCCTGTCCCTCCGAACCGCCGAGATGTTCCTCAACAACGATATGGTGCGTTCGAACTATGTATCGAAGGTTGATCCGGATCGCTGCGTCGCCTGCGGCGAATGCGTTCAGGCCTGTCCGGTAAATGCCGTGAAGCTCGGGCAGAAGATCTGTGCGAAGACGCCGGTTGCCGAGAAGAAATATGACATCCCGAACGATACGAAATGGGGCCCCGAGCACTGGAAACCGGATTACCGTACAGCGCGTGAAGACGTTGCGCTGTCGGGGACCAGCCCCTGCAAGACCGAGTGCCCCGCGCATATTGCGATTCAGGGCTATATCAAACTTGCGTCGCAGGGCCGATATACAGAGGCTCTCGAGCTGATCAAACGCGAGAATCCTTTTCCGGCTGTATGCGGGCGAATCTGTCCGAGAAAGTGCGAATCCGCCTGCACAAGAGGTGACATCGACGATCCGATCGCGATCGACGAGATCAAGAAATTTATCGCCGAGCGGGATCTTCATGAGACGACCCGTTTCGTACCGAAGAAACGCCATGACTACGGGAACAGGATCGCGGTGATCGGAGCCGGTCCCGCCGGGCTTTCCTGCGCGTTTTATCTGGCAATCGACGGATACGCCGTCACGGTTTTCGAGCGGCAGAAGATGGCCGGGGGCATGCTGATGCTCGGCATTCCGTCCTTCCGTCTCGAGAAGGATGTCGTAAACGCAGAGATCGAGATTCTCCGCGCGATGGGCGTCACCTTCAGAACCGGCGTCGAGGTTGGCCGCGACGTTACACTTTCCGATTTGCGCAGCGAGGGTTACGAAGCATTCTATCTGGCTGTCGGCGCACAGTCCGGAAGAAAACTTGGCATCGAGGGCGAGGACATGAGCGGTGTTACAACCGGTGTCGATTTCCTTCGTGAAGTGAACCTCGGAAGTGCGGCTCTTTTGGACGGCAATGTCGTCGTAATCGGCGGCGGAAACGTCGCGATCGACGTGGCACGGACCGCTGTCCGGACCGGCGCCGGCAAGGTTGGCATGTTCTGCCTTGAAAGCGAAAAAGAGATGCCTGCACTGCCCGAAGAGATACACGAGGCAAATTCCGAGAACATTTCGATCGGAAACGGCTGGGGTCCGAAGAGGATCTTAAGCGAAAACGGCCGCGTCACCGGCGTGGAATTCAAGCGCTGCGTATCGGTATTTGACGAGAATCACCGTTTCGCGCCGAAGTACGATGAAGCGGATACCATTACGGTCCCCGCTGATCACGTACTGGTCTCGGTCGGTCAGTCCATCGATTGGGGCGGGCTTCTTGAAGGGAGCCGAGTCGAGCTCAATCCGAACCGGACAGTCCGTGCGGACGGTTTCACATACCAGACCGGTGAACCGGATGTTTTCGCAGGCGGAGACGCCTATACGGGACCGCGCTTCGCCGTTGACGCAATTGCCGCGGGGAAAGAAGCCGCCGTATCGATCCATCGGTATGTCCAGCCCGGACAGAGCCTCGTTATCGGTCGTGACAGACGCGATTACCGTGCTTTTGACAAGAAGAATCTGATTATTGAAGGCTATGACGAGACCCCCAGACAGCATGCCGCTGAGGTCAAAGGCGAAAACGCCAAGGCGAGTTTTGTAGATCTCCGCGTACCCTTCACCGAAGAGCAGCTCATCAAAGAAACCTCGAGATGCCTCTCCTGCGGAGCTTCCGTCGTCGATACGTATATGTGTGTCGGATGCGGGCAGTGTACGACCAAATGCCGCTTTGATGCGATCTCCCTTGTGAAGGTATACGATAAGGCTTCCATTCCGCTTAAGGAACTGAAACCGGCCGTCGCGAAAAACATGATCCGCCGCCAGGGCAGAATTGTCGTAAAGAACGTGAAGCGGCTGTTCATAAAGCAGTGAAAAGTTAGAGCGGAGGATGTATGGATGCATGAACTCGGAGTCGTCCTTTCGGTTGTCGAGACAGTCGAAAAATTCGCACGCGAGAACAATCTGACCAGGATCGGGACGCTGGTGCTGGAAATCGGCGAATTGTCTTCGATCATTCCGAAGTACGTGGAGAGCTGCTACCCGGCCGCTGTTGACGGAACGCTTCTTGAGAACACAGAACTAAAGATCGAAATCATACCGGGCAACGGTCTATGCCGGGACTGCGGCAAGGTCTTTAGCCTGAAAGAGAACCATCTCGTCTGCCCACACTGCGGCAGCCGCCGCTATGAGATGCTGAGCGGCAGAGAATTCATGATTAAAGAGATCATCGCATACTAAAAAACGGCCGCTTCACGTAAATGAAGCGGCCGTCCTCGTTCCGGAAGAAAATTGAATTAGCCAATAACCCAGTTCGTTCCGTCTTTCTTTGTGAACTTGCCTGTGATAACCATAATTAAGTCAATAAGCCAGCCGATGCCGAAACAGCCGCCGGTCAGAAGCCAGATAATACCCGTGCCGATCTTGCCTGAAAGAAATCTGTGAACACCGATTCCACCGAGAAAAAACGTAATTAAAATTGCCGGTACCTTTTCCATAAAACCCCTCCGTAAGTGTTATTTGTCTATTGTCTTTATGACAAATTAAGAGTATCGAAAATGTCTCATATAGTCAAGAATATTTTCTATTTTTGGCAGGGAAATTCCAGTCTTTATGATAAAATTGAAGAATATTTTACATGTGGCAGCGGCACGCGCCGGCGGAGGATCAGTTTATGTATATCGGCTGTCATTTATCGGTTTCGGAAGGCTTTCTGGCTATGGGGCAAACGGCGCTGGCCATTCATGCGAATACGTTTCAGTTTTTTACCAGAAATCCAAGAGGAAGCAAAGCTAAGGAGATCGATCCTGCGGATGCCGGTGCGCTTATCACTCTTATGAAGGAGCATGCTTTTGCTCCGATTCTGGGTCATGCGCCCTATACCTTAAATCCGTGCTCGGCAGATCCGAAGGTTCGGGAATTTGCGGCTATGACCATGAAAGACGACTTGCAGAGGATGGAAATGCTGCCGGGGAATCTATACAACTTTCATCCGGGAAGCCACACAGGGCAGGGAATCGGTGCCGGTATTATACAGATACAGGGTCTCCTGAATTCGATGTTATTTCCGGAACAGCAGACAACCGTGCTTCTCGAGACGATGGCAGGCAAGGGATCGGAAGTCGGGAGCCGTTTCGAAGAACTCCGTGACATCATAGACGGTATCGAGCTCTCCGGCAAAATCGGAGTCTGCCTTGATACCTGCCACGTAAACGATGCGGGTTACGGCATCGTGAACGATTTGGACGGTGTTCTTGAGGAGTTTGACCGTGTGATCGGTATCGGCCGTCTCAAGGCGGTTCACTTGAACGACAGTATGAATCCTCTAGGGAGTCATAAGGACCGCCACGAGAAGATCGGCAAGGGAACCATCGGGGAAGAGGCGATCGAACGGATCATCAATCATCCGCTCTTAAGAAACCTGCCTTTTTATCTCGAGACACCGAACGAGATCGAAGGATATGCGGAAGAAATTCGCCTGCTTAAAGACTTATACAAAGAATTGTGATGCCGTGATTACGGCGCTGTACATAAAGCGGCCTCCAAAGAAGAGAAGAACGCCCCCGAGGATTAACCATAGTAGCATGGCATTTGTGATAAAATCAAGCGAAAGCATCAAGGGA
Organism: uncultured Mageeibacillus sp.; assembly: GCA_964617375.1. Lineage (GTDB taxonomy): Bacteria > Bacillota > Clostridia > Saccharofermentanales > Saccharofermentanaceae > Firm-13. Next base: position 55,932 of record CAZTXQ010000010.1, read on the forward strand.
GAATTCTATGAGTCTAAAGGATGAAATCACGGCATATGTGCCCGTAAACGAACAGGAAGAGACGGACCGCGCCGTCATGCTCCGCTATCTTGAACTCGCGCCCGACGTACTGTCGCGGCAGAACCGGGTTGCGCATTTTACCGCATCCTCCTGGATACTGAACAGGGAACATACAAAAGTTCTTATGATCTATCACAATATTTACCGCTCCTGGTCCTGGACCGGCGGGCATGCGGACGGCGAGGAGGATCTCCTCGCGGTAGCCGTACGCGAGGCTTCGGAGGAAACGGGTATCGGGCACTTTAAGGTTCTTCGTGAAGGCGTGTTTTCGCTCGAAATTCTGACGGTGGACGGTCATGAGAAGAGGGGAGAATACGTTCCCTCACATCTTCACCTGAATCTCACCTACCTTCTCGAAGCGGACGATGAGTCGGAACTGATCGTGAAACCGGACGAGAACAGCGGCGTTAAGTGGTTTACGCCAGCGGACGCCGTTTCGGCATCGACGGAACCGTGGATGCGCGAAAGAATCTATGAGAAGCTGAATCAAAAACGGTTCTGAGCGGTCCCGATATGTTCAATACAAATCATCCTCGTAATTTTATTTATATGGCCATGATGAATCTCTACGAAGAACAGGTAACAAAACAAAATATCCGAGTTTCTTGATAAGTTGTTTTTTCTCGTGACATTTGTGCAAATCGAGTTACAATAGGTTCAAAATGCTCCGAATATTTAGTTGATATGCATGAATAAATGCTTGACGCTAAACATTTTCTTATGATCCTGCTTCTTTGCGGAGGTGCTGATTTGAGCTTCAGGAATTTGCCGGTTACGAGCCGGTTCATCTCGCTGTCCCGTATGCGCAATTCCTCGTTTTGCCGTCGGCAGGCCAAATCAACCAGTGATATTTATTATCGGGAATTTGAAGATTTAAGTCAAATCCGGGCATGCCAGGCAGCGCCCGTTTTTTTTACCCCCATAACGAAACGTTTTGCGCAGTGATAGGTATAGGAGGATTCTGAATAATGAGGTTAAAAAGATAAGGGGCAACATTAAAGGGGTATTACGGATTGCATGAGTACGGGGATAACCGGGGAAACAACAGGGGGACTAAGAGATGCTGACACATACAAACGCATTTGCATCCAAAAGGTATACGGACCGGCGCCGTCATATGGACGACTTCTCCGGCGAGTATTTCAGTATCAAACTGGAAATTGCACTCGCACCGGGTGCTTCTCTTCTGCCGGAAGTGGCGGAGCTTGAGGACAGGATCTTTAATCTGATCTTCTGCATGAATTCTTACGGCTGTATCTGTCCGGATAAATCGGCATTTTTCAGCCTGAAGATATGCTCGAAAAAGGGCGGTGTCCTTTTTGAGGACAGACGTGACCGTTATGACGAACCCTACAATCTTGAATGGGACGACAGAATGGTATGGCTCCCCAAAGAAGACGAGTATCAGATCTATCTGGAAATGGACGAGCGGGCGGGAAAAACGGTCGCCTTCTACAAGTGGCTCGAGCAGAGCATTGCATCGTATTGGAAGACAGTCGAAATCAAGGGCTTTCTGCATTGCGAAAGCGATCCGCACGTTGCGGCCTGTTTTCGAAAAGGGGGCGGACAGAGGTCTGTTTTTGTAAGCACATTGGATATGCCCGAGAACTCGCGCGAATGGCGGGAAGGGACGGTCGATACGGAGTTTATGACCGGCGACTGGTTTGCTATGAGCATTCATGCGTTTAATCCGTATTTGTGGGAGCGGATTTATCCGGAGGCGCTGCAGATTGCCGCGCTCAATCAGGTTGATCTGAATCCGAATCTGTCGCTTTTCGAAAAGCTTACGGATGCCAGAAGTCGCGAGGAAGCCGAGCTGTATATCGACGATCATTCGATCAGCTTCTATCCGTGCATCGAAATCAGCGGCGGAAACAAGTATCTGTTTGAAGATTCCATCCGGCATCTCCTCAAATGCCTGGCCGAATCGGACGGCGACGATTATAAGGCCGAAACGCAGACGGCCTATTTCTATAACCGTGAAAGCCTGTGTCTCGAAATATGGGATATCAATCCCGAAACTTTTGATCTGATGATCTGGCACACGCCGGCTTTAAAATAGCGGAATTGTGTTCCCGATCCTTGCCGCATCCGGCGGAAAGCGGACGCGATTGATTAACCGTAAGCAAAAGATTATGATTAACGTATCAATTTACGAATGAAGGCTTGCGGGTGGCAATAGATGCAGTATAGGAAAGATCAGTCCGGCACCGATATCTCTATTCTCGGTTACGGTTGTATGCGATTTACAAAGAAGAACAACGCGATCGATATCGACAAAGCCGAAAAGGAAATCATGACCGCAATTAAGGCGGGCGTCAACTACTTCGATACCGCTTATGTTTACGGGGGAAGCGAAGCGGCTTTAGGCGAGATTCTCGAGAGAAATCATTGCCGTGATCAGGTTTTTATTGCCTCGAAGCTTCCGCACTATCTGATCAAGTCCAGGGACAGCATGGAGAAGCGTTTCAGAGAACAGCTGGCAAGGCTTAAGACCGACCATATCGATTATTATCTGATGCATATGCTCACGGATATTGATACATGGGAACGCCTGAAAACCATGGGGATCGAGGACTGGATCCGGGAGAAGCTTGACGCCGGCCAGATCCGTCATATCGGTTTCTCCTACCACGGCGGCTCGGATATGTTTATCCGGCTTGTCGACGCGTATCCCTGGGAATTCTGCCAGATTCAATACAATTACATGGATGAGAACAGCCAGGCCGGACGCCGCGGTCTTAAGTATGCCGCGGAAAAGGGCATTCCGGTTGTCATTATGGAACCGCTTCGCGGCGGGAAGCTCGTCGATCTTTTACCGGAGGACGCCAAAGCGGAGATCGCACGGAATACGCGCGGATACAGCCCGGCTGAATGGGCGTTCCGCTGGCTCTGGAATCAGCCGGAGGTGACGACGATATTGTCCGGCATGAACAGTGTCGAAATGGTAGAAGAAAACATGAACATAGCGGATATGGTTGCGGCTGATTCGTTCACGGAAGATGATTTTGCTCTGATCGAGCGTGTAAAGTCCGAAATCAACCGGAAAATCCGGGTGAACTGTACCGGCTGCGGATACTGCCTGCCATGCCCGAAAGGTGTCGATATTCCGGGTGCTTTTCGCTGCCTCAACGAAATGTACACGGAAGGCAAGAGAACGGGCCGCTTCGAGTACATGCAAACGACTGCATTCCGCGCGGTCCCGAGCAGCGCGTCGCTGTGTGTCGCCTGCGGGAAATGCGAATTGCACTGTCCGCAATCGATCGAGATCCGGAAGGAACTGAAGAATGCCGCCAGAGAACTCGAGACAGTCTCCTATAAAGTCGTCCGGCGGGCCAACCGGATTCTGAAGCTGTGGTGATTGCTTTTTCTAGTTTGCCATACATCCGTAAAAACGGTATCGGATACGAGGTGAAGGATCATGCGGACGGTTAACCGGCTTGACAGGGCATACATGAATGCCCGTGTAGAATATTTCGACTCACTGTCGAATTATGTGATTATCAGCGACTGCCACCGCGGTGACGGCGGGCTTTCGGATGAGTTTACCAAGAATCAGAACGTGTACCTTTACGCGCTCTACTACTATTACAAGAACGGGTTCACCTATGTCGAGGCGGGGGACGGCGATGAACTGTGGGAGCATCCGAAATTCAAGGTGATCAAGGATGCGCATTACGACGTCTATAACCGGATCAAGGAGTTCTACGATGCCGGCCGCTACATCCTGCTTTACGGCAATCACAATATCTATTTTCAGGATCCGAAGTACGTGAAAAAGAATCTTTTCACGTATTATCACGATTACCAGGGCGAGTCGACCGACTTCCTGCAGGGGATCAAGGCGTACGAGGGACTCGTTCTCAAAAGCCGCGAAAACAACCAGGAGATACTGGTTGTTCACGGGCATCAGGGAGATTTTTCCAACGACCAGCTATGGCGGCTGTCGATGCTTTCCCTCAAATATTTCTGGCGGCGCCTTCATGCCTTCGGATTTCAGAACCCTGCCAGTCCCATCAAGAATCTCAACAAGCAGCATAAGATCGAGAAGAACTGCAACAAGTGGATCGCGAAAAGAAAGAAGATGCTGATCTGCGGACATACACACCGTTACAAATATCCGAAGACGGAAGAACTCCCGTACTTCAACACGGGGTGCTGCATTTATCCGACCAGTATGAGCTGCATCGAAATAACCGGCGGCAAAATTCAGATCGTTCGCTGGCGTGTGATCCCCAATGAGACCGGCCTGCTTCACATCGAAAGACACGTGATCCGGGGCCCCGGAGAAATCAGGAAATTTGACATGCGAGGGTGAAAACAGCATATACGAATACAGCTTTACCTTAATTTTATCTTAATATCACCATTTCAACTTCAAATTTGTTTTACATATGTTATGATTTTACGTATAATGCAACTCATATGAAAAAGACTTTCCGATGGACTGCCCGTGTAATTCGTGCGGGCTCATGCGAAAAAGATAGTAAGTGACGGTAATTTACATGCAGAAAAAGAACCTACATTTGATCATGCATATACTCACGATTTTAAGCCTTCTTGCATGTGCGGCTTTTATCGTATACGGCATACAGACGCGCATCTTTTTTTCGCAGAAGGAATTAGGCCTTTTCCTGGGGCGCTTCGGCAAATTTGCGCCGGTAGTGTTCGTGTTTTTTCAAGCGACACAGGTGGTCTTCCCGGTGCTGCCCGGCGGGATCGGACTTCTCGGGGGCCCTGTTTTTTTCGGCCCGAAGCTCGGTTTCCTCTACAACTATCTCGGGATCTGTATCGGCTCTGTCGCTGCGTTTCTTGTATCCAAGAAGTACGGCACATCAATTATTGAATCGTTGTTCAGCGCGAAGATTCGCGAAAAATATATGCACTGGGCTGAGAACAAGAAGTTTACGACGCTTTTTGCGATTGCGATCCTGCTGCCCGTAGCGCCCGATGATTTTCTTTGCTATCTGGCGGGGACGACCAAGATGCCGCTATGGAAGTTTACGACGATTATTCTCTTGTGCAAGCCCGCGACGCTTCTGGTATATTCGTTCGGACTTTATACCGTTTGGCAGCAGCTCCTTAATCTGCTGCAGAAAGTTTGCTGAAAGGCTGAAACAGGCCCGATACGCCAGATCCATACCGTTGATTTCCGGACTCTCTGAACCTATAATGATTCTTGTGTTTACGGTACTTGCAGTACGGTTTCTTTTTTTATGTTTATTTCGGGGCGACAGGTAGAACGGAAGGATGGGGCCAATGAATATTACAGATTTTTTGGCGCGGAATGCGCGGCAATACGGTGAAGAGACATGTCTGATTGAGATCAATCTTGATCTTCAGGAACGCCATAATGTTATCTGGAAGGAATTTGACTTAATTGAGAATAATCCGGCCGGAGAGTACCGGCGGGAAATGACCTGGAGCGTCTTTGACGAGAAGGCGAACCGTATGGCAAATCTTCTTCTGAAGCGCGGGATCGGCAAGGGCGACAAGGTCGCAATCCTTCTGATGAACTGCCTCGAGTGGCTTCCGATTTACTTCGGGATACTGAGATCCGGCGCGACGGTCGTTCCGCTCAATTTCCGCTATACCGCCGACGAAATCAAATATTGCCTCGGCCTTTCGGATTCGTCTGCACTCGTTTTCGGGCCGGAGTTCATAGGCCGGGTAGAGGGCATTTACGATCAGATACCCGAAGTGAAAACACTTCTTTTCGCGGGCGAGAACCGTCCGTCATTCTCCGAGAATTACGATCGCCTGACGGCGAACTGCTCGTCCGTCAATCCCGGCATTCCTTTGGATGAAGAAGAAGACGCGGCGATCTACTTCTCGTCCGGCACGACCGGCTTCCCGAAGGCGATCCTTCATTCGCACAAGAGCCTCCTTTCCGCCTGTTATACCGAACAGAACCACCACGGACAGACCAGAAACGACAATTTCCTCTGCATTCCGCCGCTCTATCATACGGGCGCGAAAATGCACTGGTTCGGCAGTCTTCTCGCGGGCAGCAACGCGGTCCTCCTGCGCGGCATCAAGCCGGAATGGATTCTTCGCACCATCTCGGAAGAGAAGATCACAATTGCCTGGCTTCTGGTTCCGTGGGCACAGGATATTCTTGACGCGATCGAGCGCGGCGACGTGAAGCTCGCCGATTACGATCTTTCGTCATGGCGACTGATGCATATCGGCGCACAGCCGGTGCCTCCGAGTCTGATTCACCGCTGGAAGCAGTATTTTCCGAATCATCAGTACGATACGAATTACGGGTTAAGCGAATCCATCGGGCCCGGATGTGTTCATCTGGGCGTCGAGAACATCAATAAGGTCGGAGCCATCGGCAAGCCGGGCTATCTCTGGGAGGCTGTTATAGCCGATGAGAGCGGCAAACCCGTCGCACCGGGAGAGGTCGGCGAGCTGGTCGTCCGCGGTCCCGGCGTTATGAAATGCTATTACAACGATCCGGAGGCGACGGATAAGATCTTAAAGGACGGATGGCTCTTTACCGGAGATATGGCCCGGGAAGACGAGGAAGGGTTCATATATCTGGTCGACCGCAAAAAAGACGTGATCATCAGCGGCGGCGAGAATATTTACCCGGTGCAGATCGAAGATTTCCTTCGGTCCAACGCGGCCGTTAAAGATGTCGCGGTCATAGGACTCGCAGACCCGCGTTTAGGAGAGATCGCGGCGGCTGTCATCGAGGTCAAGCCGGATCATTCTCTTACCGAAGAAGATATCGAAGCCTTCTGCGCGCCTCTGCCCCGCTACAAGCGCCCACGCAAGGTGATCTTCGACGCGGTTCCGAGAAATCCCACGGGCAAGATCGAGAAGCCGAAGCTGCGCGAAAAGTACGGCGCCGCACACCTGATCGAAGACCAGTCCCAGGGCTGAGAAAAACACAGCGACAGGAAAAGCGGGCTGACTCGAGACGAGAGCCCTTATGAAAGCACCCTGAATGGTGGACGAAAAAGTCCGGCTTTGGGGTGCTGATCATTTTGAAATATCACCTTTTTCTGTCTCGCCCTCGTTGGAACGTTCTCGTTGGTACGAGACCATTGGCACGTACACGTTGGCACGAAATCGGCTATACCTTAACAAGGAAAAAGATTTTCGGAATCATAATGTATTTTCTACGATTAAGCGGTCCCTTCCCGGGCACATCTTGGGGTCTGTCCCGGGGGGCCTGATTTGGAGCAACAAGAATGAGGTTCAAGCCATTCATCAATGATTACCCACCAAATCCGCCATTTCAGTCTTTTGGTGTGTAGATCAATGAGCAATTATACGGTTATTCGTCAATGATCACCTACTAAGTGCGTCATTTATTCCATATTGTATATATATCATTGTGCATTTATACAGTTATTTGTCAATGATCTACACACCGAATCAGTCATTTTTGTATTTTGGTGGGTAATCAATGAGGAGAAATGCGTTTGTCGGTGCCGTCGGTACATATAAACAAAAGCTTTTCGCGAGTGAATATATGTACTGGCACTCGAGAACCGGTTAATTCGTCAATGATAAACCACCATATTCATAAAACCGATGAGAGAATATGTTTTCGAACGAAAGTAGCAATAACTCAAACTGTACTCGAGGCTTAAGTATGTGGACATGCCAATCACACTATATAGACAAGCGGAATTGCCTGCCGGAAAGCACAGAAAGGATCTGCATCAAACTTCAAGTTGGCCAACTCTTTTTTCGCGCCCCAAAACGATGCCACGCCGGCCGTATAAAGGTATAATTAGGAGAGAGGAACAGCCAATGGACAAAGTAAAGGTGATGCAAAATGCAGGAAATTGATTATTCGTCTGCGAGGTGTCTTTACGACGGTGTGCCGAAGAATATGCCGGATCTCGATGCCGCCGAAATGGTGCGAGCCCTCCTGGCCGTAGAAAACATCTACGCGGGGGCGGCCCGGGAGATTTCCACCAAGCTTGAGAATTTGAACGACGAGTTCCGGTTCACAATGGACAGGAATCCGATCCACAGTATCAACACACGGATCAAGACACCGAAAAGTATTTCGGACAAACTCAAACGCAAAGGCTATGATCTGAATTTTGAATCGGCAAAAGAGAATTTGGACGATATCGCGGGTGTCCGCGTGATCTGCTCTTACATAAACGATATCTACATGATCGCGGATTCCCTGACGGGACAGGACGATATTACACTGATTCGGAAAATCGATTACATCAAGGAGCCGAAGCCGAACGGCTACCGGAGCCTGCATCTGGTTGTGACCGTTCCTGTTTTCCTGCATAAGCGCACGGAAATCGTGAAGGTCGAGGTGCAGATCAGGACGATAGCGATGGATTTCTGGGCGTCTCTCGAACATGACATGGTTTACAAATTCCCCGGAGGAAAGACCGATGAGATGGAACGGGAGCTTAAGGACTGTGCGGATGTGATATCAGACACGGATTCAAGGATGCAGAAACTGTACGATGCGATTACCGGCACGGCGGCCCCGTAAGAAACTGTACGATGCGATTACCGGCACGGCTGCCCCGTATGAAAGGGGATGTCTTTATGAAGATTACTCTGTTGCCTAAAACAATTTGGGGAAGGTTATCTTCCATTTTGACTATTCTTTTTATTGTTGTCTTTCTTCTGAAAATTATCATAGCGATTCCGGTTGTGAGCTTTGTGATCGCCGGAACCGGTCTTCTCGGAATGATCTTCGGATTGGTTGCCGTTATCCGGTACAAAGATACCGCTTTTTGGGTGCTGCTGTCGTTTGCGTCCGGGGGGTTCATTCTTCTGTGGATTGCCACGGAATTGATTGCCCCGCACTAGACGTCCGGAAATTTTGCGTCTCTCCATAAGCGTCAGGTTCAAAGCGGATGCTTAAGACGCTGCGGTCTTTTTTCGGGCCCGGAGGACTCCGATAAACAGTGAGGCAAACATCACGAGAAGACTCTCGTTTACGATCGCGAGTGCGCCGCAGTAGGAGAAGGCGTTTTGCGGCAAAACAAGATAAAAGATTACAAAGATTAAGGGAGCAATGATAAACGGGCTGAAGAAGACCACGCCGCGCGGGAATATTGTCTTCTTTCGCAATACGGAGACGACAAGAATGGCCGCGGGTATCATACCCGTAAAGGCAAAGAAGGCCGCATAAGGGAAGGCGGCCCAGCCGAAATCAACGATCAGTTCACCCGCCGTTTCCATGCCGACCTTATCGCACAGAAGCCGGTAATTGTAGATTGACCAGCAGTAGGCTGCGTGAAGAAGGAGCCATCCCAGCGAGCTGAACTGTACGGCGCCCCAGAAGATCCGGGCCGTTTTCGGTACGGTGAGTGCCAGATCGCGGCTTATTTTCCAAAATGTTATGAGATATAACGGAAACGCGACGGTTGCCAGAACCATCGACAGTGCCGGCTGCCAGAGCGGGATTGTGCTGTATCCTTCCCGTATGATGCCGTAACCGGCTACGATACCCAGGCGGTCAATGTTGCCGATCAGAAAGTCCGCAATGATCGCACAAATGGTACCGGCTATTCCGAAGAGATAGAATAAATCGGAAGGTTTTTCTTTGTTTTCGAGCATAATCCTCTCCTTATTAAGCCGCAGCGGGCGTTTTAACCGAAGGGTTCGAGAACCCGGTCCAGGATTCCCTGCATATAGGCGATCAGAACGCCGTAATTCGCGATCGGTACACCGGCCTTGACGGCCTCCGCAATCCGGAAATGCACCTCGCGGCGGTTCAGCATACAGGCCCCGCAGTGAACGACCATTTTGTACGGGGACAAATCGGACGGGAAAGTACCGCCGCTGCACGTTGAGAACTCGATCTTCTTTCCGGTATGTTTGAGGATCCAGCGCGGCAGCTTTACCGTGCCGATATCGTCGCATTGCCGGTGATGGGTGCAGCCTTCCGCGATCAGCACGCGGTCGCCGTCCTCGAGACTGTCGATCGCACGTGCGCCCTTAACAAGCTCGGGAAGGTCGCCTTTATAGCGCGCGAAAAGTATCGAAAAGGAAGTGAGCGGCACATCGCGCGGCGTATTGCGCGAGACACTCTCGAACGCCTGCGAGTCGGTGATGACAAGGCGGGGCTTGTTCTTTAAGGAAGAAAGGACCGCCGGAAGTTCGGCATCCTGCGCGACGACGGATATGGCTTTCGCCTCGAGTATGTCGCGGATTGTCTGCTGCTGTGGGAGTATGAGGCGTCCTTTGGGCGCTGCCGAATCAACCGGAACGACAAGAACGACCACATCGGACGGGGAAAGAAGATCTCTGACAATAAAGTCATCGGTCTGGTGATCGGGAAGGGCCAGGATCAGCGCATGTTTTAATGCCTCGATACCTTCGCCTGTGATGCCGGACGCGATCGTGACGGGGATGTTAAGCTCTTTTTCGAGAGCCTTTGCGCGGGCGGAGAGGGCCGCCGTATCCACAGCCAGATCGGATTTGTTGAGAACCAGAACGGCCGGTATTTTTCGCGCCTTGATCTGTGTCAATATATCTCTCTCGAAATCTCCGACTTCGCTTTGGCAATCAGCCGCAACAATCGCGAGATCCGTCTTCTCGAGCACGGCGCGCGCTCGTTCGACGCGAAGCTGCCCGAGAAGTCCCTCGTCGTCAAGGCCGGGTGTGTCGATCATGACACACGGTCCGATCGGAAGAAGCTCCATTGCCTTGAAGACAGGATCGGTCGTCGTTCCGGCAATTTCTGAAACAATGGATATCTGCTGGCCGGTAAGGGCGTTGATAAGGCTCGACTTGCCGGCATTGCGCCTGCCGAAAAGGGCGATGTGTACGCGTTCTCCGCGCGGTGTGTCCTGTAAGCTCATGTTTAAAATCTGCTCCGTCCGTATTTTTTGAATAGACTCTATGGTTCTTTAATCCGGGATTAGTTCGCGACCCTCGGCATCCACGGTCACACGACCTGAAAGAATTCCGATGCCTTCATAATAAGACCAGACGATAGTGACAATGGGGCCCACGATCAGGCACGAGCCAAGAGTGGTGATAAGAAGCTGTGCCACGCCTTTCCCCGTATTGCCGAGATAGAAATTGTGAATGCCCAAAGTGCCAAAAAACATTGCAAGGAGACCGGCGGCGGTCTTTGATTTCGTCATCGTTCCGTTGTTGGCCGGATCGATAAGGGGATTACCGTCCGCATCCGCTTTGATCGAACCGGATAGGATCTGAACACCTTCAATAACACTCCATATAACGGCAATAATCGGACCGACTCCGATGAGACTGCCGAGTGTGGTGAGAAGAAGCTGCGCGATCGCCTTGGAAGTGTATCCCAGATAGAAATTATGCACGCCGTAAGAACCCAGGAAAATTCCCAGGACGCCCGCGATGATCTTGGATTTTCCGTTGACCTGGTTAAAATCCGGATCTGCGATCGGTTGGCCGTCTCCGTCCGTCGTTGTCTGGCGGGTTAATATCTGAACACCTTCCACGATACCCCAGATAAAGGTTACCAGAGCGCCCAGGCCGAAGAGTAAGCTGCCCAGAATCGTGATCAGAAGCTGAATCATAGCGAGATCACGCTTGCCCAGATAAAAATTATGAAGCCCAAGAGTGCCGCCGAAGATTCCAAGGAGACCGGCTGTATGTCTGTAACGAATGATAGTGGCCGGATATGTTGCCATGTTCTTATACCTCCACATAATAACGATATCTCTTATCCGTAACATAAGATCATACCGAAAAGATTCACTTTCTAGTATACTATTAAAAAAGCGTATGCGGAGGCTGTCGTTATGAAAAGAACGGATTATATCAGCTGGGACGAGTATTTTATGGGGATTGCACTGTTGTCGTCACAAAGAAGCAAAGACCCGGGTACGCAGGTAGGTGCGTGCATCGTAAGTCCCGAAAAGAGAATCCTGACGGTCGGTTATAACGGCATGCCGAGTGGCTGCTCCGACGACGATTTCCCTTGGGAGCGTACCGGAGACCCGCTTGAAACGAAATATTTGTTTGTCTGCCACGCGGAAATGAACGCCATTCTGAACAGCGGGCACAGCGACCTTAAGGGAAGCATCGTATACACAACGCTGTTTCCGTGTGCCGAATGTACAAAGGCGATGATCCAGAAGGGTATTAAGGAAGTCGTCTATTTATCCGATAAATATGCGGGCGACGACCTGTTTGTCGCCGCCCGCCGTATGATGGATTCTGCCGGAGTCATCTATCGTCCCTATCAGCTGACCGGTCGCATGATCAATATCGAAGTCTGATTTGACATCAGGGCTGCCGGCTGCTCTCCGGTCAATACAGTCATGTCATGAGTTTGCGCTGTCTCCGGGTCTGCCTGGTGCAGCTTCGTTGTCTGACGCGATTACGCTGCCCTGCGGAGGGTTCGCGACGGTTGCCGGCACATTTTCCGGTACCGGAAAGAGCTTTCTCGACCAGAGGATGAAGCAGAGCGCAGCGAGTCCTATTGCTGCGATCACAATTTCCAGAAGAGACGTGTCAATGTAGCCCTTCTGTGCGAAAACGGCCGGGATATCAATCGCGGCGTGCAGGAGAATGGCAAGAACAAAATAGAGATACTTCTTCTGTACGACCGAATAGAGCACGAGAATGGATAGCGCGATCTGAATCGCCATCGTGCAGAGCCGCTCAATGCCGCCGAGCGCGTAGGTCCACCACACATCCCCGACCAGAGAATCTTTCACGGCAATCAGGGCATCGGCTGTTGTTTTAGGCAGTGCCGCCGTCATCGCGTCGAAATTTCCGGTGTTGATCAGAATGGCATAGACGATCAGATTGACAAAGGAAAGCGCCACAAGAAGGATTGCTTCGATCCCGCCGTGTCCGATTCCGTAGGCGACGCCATGCTTCCATTCTGTCTTCTTTTTCATAAGGAAGCGGAAGACGAGAAAGCGTCCGGTTTCTTCAAAAATACCGGCAGCCAATCCGCCGTACAGCGCATATGCCCAAATGTTCTTCCCGAAAAAGTCGGAGATTCCGGGGTTCGTCAGCACGAGATTGTGCATCAGCGCCTCCAGAACCAGAACGAACAGAATAAAAACGCCCATACCGAGGAGAACCGGGATAAATCCCGGACGTTGTTTGCGGAGAAAACCGATGCAAAGGACGACCGGGAAAACGAGCGAGCAGGCGAGGGAAAAGAAGAGTGCAATGAAGGTAAGTGTGCCAACCATATGAACCTCCCATATTGTTGATAGCTGTTATATTTGTTACATGACAAGTATAACAGAAATTGCAAAACAATCAACTATTTTTAATTTCGGAAGAAATATTACCAAAATAGCCTGTTTCAGCTATTGACGATTGTGCAGTACCGTCGTAAAATTACTACTATAAAACAAATACTACATGAGGAGGAGACGCGATGAATGTTCAATTCAAAAAAGGTGTTCTTGATCTGTGTGTCTTGTCCATGCTGAAAAATTCGGATCAATACGGATATGAGCTGGCCAACACACTTTCGGAAATTATCCAGATCTCGGACGGCACGGTTTATCCGATTCTTCGCAAACTGGCGACGGACGGTATGGTTACAACGTATCTGCAGGAATCGCAGAGCGGTCCGCCGCGCAAGTACTACAGTCTCACGGGACTCGGCAAGAAGACGCTGATTAACCTGCAGCAGGAATGGATGACGTTTTCAAGAAGCGTCAATCAGATCGTAGGAGGGGATAGCAAATGACCAGACAGGAATATCTTTCTGCGATCCGTAAAGAGCTTTCGTCTTTGACGGAATCGGAAGTGAACGATATTGTACGAGACTTTGACGAGCACTTTGAGGTCGGTCTCTCACAGGGAAAGACGGAGCATGAAATCTCCGCCGAACTCGGCGATCCGGTCGTAGTGGCACGCACGTATTTTGACGATCTCGAAGACGTCGGACACACCATGAAGGAATCGGAAGAAGCAGCTGCAAACGGATTTGCCGCCGGACATGCGGTCCCCGTTATCGCTCCCGTCAGTGCCGGCTCCAATCAAACTGCCGGAACGGCTGCCAACCCGGCACCGGCCGGATCCGCCCCGCAAGCAGCGCCCATCAAGAAAGACGTATCGGGTGCACGCCTGTTTGTTGTGCTTTTCAATGTACTTCTGACCTGGTGGGTGTTCCTTTCGATCGTCGGGATTCTGCTCAGTTTCTGGGCGGTTTCCATTGCTCTTCTGGCCGGAGGTATTGCCGCATTCATCGGAATTGTGGCCGCGACCGGAGGCTGGATTGCCGTACTTGTACTTCTTGGGATTTCGGGAGTAACACTTGGAATCGGAACGGGAATCCTCAACTTCTTCATGACCAAGTGGTTCGTCATCGCCTGTAAAGCGTACATCAACTGGAACATCAAGCTCTACAACGAGGGCTTCTGAAAAGAGGGAAAAATATGAAGAAATCAACAGTGGTTCTAATTATCGTCTGTGTTGTCTGCCTGCTGGTCGGAACCATCACCGCTATCGCGGCCTCCGTTAAGGCAACAGAGCTTGGAATCAAATTCGCCTCCGAGAATGCGGAAGGCTGCTACGAGTGGTTTAGCGACGACGGCAACTGGACCTGGACCTGCGATGAGACCTACACAAGCAGCGATTCGGGAGATGTGAACGTCAACCTCCCCGGCATACAGGTGCATGTGGATGACGATAAGGTGAACGTGAACCTTCCGGGCATTCAGGTCAATGTTGCGGATGGCACGGCCGTTGTCAGCGAATCGGATGCGACATCCGTGACGACCTCCGAGGCCGACTAAGGC
>CAZTXQ010000011.1:0-66614 GCA_964617375.1 uncultured Mageeibacillus sp.
GTACGGTGCTGTGGGAGGTCGCCCGGTCAAATAATGACCGGGCTCCTACCCGATCCAAAAACAGATTTCAAAAGAAAGATAAATAGGAGGGCTTATCCATGAATCGAACCAGAACTCGACATTTCTTTACGATTATCTCTTTAATCCTGATTCTTTGCTTCCTGCCCTTTAGTAACCTTGTGGCATGGGACCCGCCGGCGAGTGTTATCGTCCAAAAGGCTGCCGATGCGGCATACTTTAAGCGTGCGGATGGTTCTGATCTTCAGACCGGTTTCTATTACATTGCAGGTACCAATGAGCTTGCCTACTGCGTCGATGCAGATGCAACCGGGCCCGGTGGGAATACTTATGTACCAAATGAGGGAGGCATTACTGACGCCCGATATCTGAGCGCCATTCAGGCGGTTATTCAGCATGGCTATCCGTATCAAACGAATGGACTCTCGGCAGATGACGCTCGGTACGCAACGCAGGCTGCGATTCATTGGTTGGAGAGTTACTATCTCGGCGGATCGAACGGCTGGAACCACACACTGATCGATACCGTAAACCCGAACGGTCACGACACCGCCTTTGCGTGGGCGAAAGATCTGTTTAACATCGGCGTGAATCGTACAACGCTTCAACCACTTGTATATCTTTCCGCTCCTTCCGGCTGGACAAATGTTGGCGGGGTACTTCACTGCTACGTCGTTGCTGACGAATCGGATACTTACAATTGGCAGGTGACGCAAATCCCGGCTGGATTGTCGATTCCAAATGTATCCGCCCCCTATCTGTTTACTGGAGATGTGACACTCGACTTCCAACTGAACGATCCTATCGCCTATGCCGCATCAGATAAGAGAATTGCAGTACAGGGATACGCTAATAAAAATCTGGAGAATATTCACATTTTTACCACTACGGGAGGCTATCAAACAATGGCAGCGGTCAGTCAATCAGTAAACGCAATCGGAGACCCTCATTATCAAACTCTTCCTGATGCCACAGGCGGCTTTGCTCTCCACAAGGTAACGCAGACACTCTCGGGTGACATCCCCGAAGCAAACGCGACGTTCCAAATCTTCAGTTCGAAGTACGCTTCTTTCGCGGATGCTCCAGATGCCGAGAAAGGCACAATCACGACCGACGCCAATGGCGACGCAAGTCAGTCTGGTTTGCCATATGGTACATACTACCTCGATCAGATCAGTGCACCAACCGGTGTGACTCTGATACCGCGGCAAATGATAACGGTAGGTGCGTCCTCGATCAGTAACCCGGTAACTTATCTCAACACTTTAGGCTTCGGGCACATCGATCTCACAAAGCGCATGAACCAGTCTGGCACACCGTATGAGCCGGGAGCGACGTTCCGGATCTACTTGAAGTCTGCCGGTTCTTACGATGCTTCTCCTGCGGATCAGCGTGACCAGATCACGACGGATGCCAATGGACACGCGACATCAAAGAATCTCCCGTATGGCGAATATTGTATGATACAGATCTCAGCAGCTCCCGGCATGAAGGTCGACACGACCATAAGAGAGTACCGGATCGGTATGGACGCGTCGGGAAATCCACTGATCGATCAGACGATCTATGAGAGCATCGTAAACGACTTGGCAATGGGCCGCATCGAGCTCCACAAGGTAACGGACTACACCGTAGACGTACCGGAAGCAAATGCGGAGTTCCAGGTGTTCCCGATTGCTTATGCTTCGTATGCGGATGCGGCAGCCGCCGGAGCGGCGACAGCGGTCATGACGACCGACGCGAACGGATATGCGATCAGTCCGTACCTGCCCTTTGACCGCTATGTCATTGTCCAGTCGAAAGCACCTGCCGGGACGATCCCGGGCTTCGGTTTCTTCGTGTGGATCGGCGTCGTCGATCAGGCGGTGGAGCATGTAGATCTCGTGAATCAGACGTATTGGGGAAATATCCGTGTACAGAAATACGTCGTTTCTCCGTCCGATCCCGCACATGTACAGACGCCGGAAGCGGGCGCGACATTCCGAGTTTTCCCGACCTCATACGACTCTTATGAGAATGCACTCGCAAGCGATCCGAAAGCTGTCGATACCTGCGATATCTTCACGACTGACGCTAACGGACTTGGACAGACGACACACCAGCTTCCGTATGGCACTTACACGGTAGAACAGATCGATAATGCCGCGACGGCCAACACCAATAAGGTTGACCCCTGGCAGGTCGCAATTGGGCCGATACAGAACGGTGTCTACTCTTACGTTCGTGAGAATCCGCTGTACGAGCAGTTCCTGCGGATTATCAAGACGGACGCGGATACGGGAGACGCGATACCGATCGCCGGTGCCGCTTTCGAGATTCTCGACGATTCCGGGAACGTTCTTACAGACCGGTCCGGAAACAGCGTGTTCTATACGGACGATACGGGCACGGTCGATCTCTCGGCACTGCCGCTCCTGGTCGGAACATACGGTATTCGCGAGACGGCTGCCCCGACAGGATATGCACCTACTCCGGATATCCTGTACTTCACCGTCGCCAAATCGGATCACGGCACAAGCCTTGTCACGGTGGAAGCGGGCATGGATACCAGAACCGTTTCTATCAAGAACAGGAAGATTACGGGTGTTCTCGAGATCTATAAGCTCGCCGCCGATACCCAGCTTCCGATGACGGGTGTCGTCTTTGAAGTTTACGACAAGGACGGGAAGCTCATGGATACGATGACGACGGATGCGGAGGGGAAAGCGAAGACCAGGATACTGCCCTTCGGCGTTTATACGTTGGTTGAAACCAAAACGCTGACCGGCTACAAGCTGTCCGACAAGTCCACCTTTTCGATTTATCTGACGCCAAAAGCCGGGGAAACCTTTTCCACGACAGAAATGACGCTCTCCAATCAGAAGATGGGCGAGATCGAGGTGTACAAGGTAACGGCCGACGGTACGACGACGCCGATGAACGGAGTCGTGTTCGGCGTGTACGACGCGAAAACAGATACCGAGCTTGCCAGGATGAGCACGGATCAAAACGGATATGCGTCCGTCTATGTTGTTCCCGGCAGCTATTATCTGAAAGAAATCTCTACCTGGGACGGTTACACGATTCTGACGGACAAAATCATGATCGAGGATGCAAAATATGCACAAGTTTATACTTTCCGTCTGACAAATTCATTTTCGGAGCTCAAAGTCTGTAAGGAGTCGATATCCGGTACACCGTTAGCGGGAATGGAATTTGCGATTTCGACGTTGGACGGACAACCGGTTCCGGTCGTATATGACGAAGCAAGTCATGCATATATCGCGGCCGGAAAATATGAACAGACGAATGGTAAAGCGGAGGCCGTTCCGGTCACCGGCGACAACGGAGAGGTCCTGATACAAGGTCTCCCCGAGGGGTCCTATGTGATTACGGAAACAAAGGCTCCGGATGGTTACCGAATGGACGCATCTCCGAAGACGGCTGTCATCACGGAAGCATCTTCCGGAAAAGAAGCTGCCGTCGTCACACTGGTTGATTCGCTCGTGACGGTGAAGACCGGTGAGACGGACGGCGACACATGGGCTATTGTGGCTTCGGGTCTTGGCTGCCTGACTGCATCCGTCACCTTGATCATTCTGCGAAAGCTGAGAAAACGCTCTTCACACATGCCGTCGGATTCGCCGGAGGATTAGGAGATGGATAAGATACGCTATTCAGTCGCTTTTCGGAGGATGGTTTTGCTCGGAATTTGTATCCTTCTTACGGTATTCTTTTGTAAGGAACAGGTTTTCGCGGATGCGAATTACAGGATTCATCTAAGTTCAGGGGTCGAGAATGCCGTGTTTACATTGTCCTACACGGGCGACGTCGATGGTCTTACGATCATATCTCCCGGCGGTGTTTCGTACGATACTTCAACCTGCGGTACTGCATACCGGAACGAAAGCGGAAAAATCCGGATCGGCGTGCTGTATGCCGATCCCGGTTCATGGCAAATCATCATTACGGGAACGCCGGACGACGGATTCCGGCTTCTTGTCATATCGGATTCGGATTACGGGGAGTACGCAGGCACAAAGCCCACCGAAACCCCGGAAACCGCCCCGCCTGCAACCGCCGTTACGGCGACATCTTCGTCTTCAGGTGCAGAAAGCACGACGGCGTCACCTGTTTCGGAACAGGCCAACAGCACTTCCGGAACGCCGGTTCCGGTTACGGAGGCAAAGGACAGCACCGGAACGACAGGAGCGGATGTGACGCAGATAAAAGAAATCACAGCGGGCGAAGCATCCGGAGAAGCGGCAAATGGTGAGAAAACATCCGATGAGGAAACATACGGGGACGAAACAGTCTCGGGGATGATGTCTGCCGGAGGTTTAAGCCCGACTCCTATCGAGTACGCCGCTGTCTCGAATTCGACGGGAGACTCTTTTCCCGCATCGGGAATAATGGCCGGTACAGTAGAGGATGGCAGGACGGCCGGAACGGCAGTGATTACTGCCGGTCACGAGGAAGACATAAAAACGAATTCCCCGGCAAGGTTAACGGAAGGGTCCGGGGATTATGACGGCGCGGTACTCTTTCTGGTCTCGGCGATGACTTTATCTGCAATGGTCATTTCCGTCGGGAAAATAGTAAGGGGAGTCCAAAAGAGGACTCCCCGAATTCACATGAGCAAAAAGGATGGGAAAGATACGAAGATTGACTTCAGAGACTATTTTCCGGAAGAAAAATAATCCGTCATCGCCTCCGAGGTAAAGTCTTCGGTTAGCGGTAACGAAATCTTTCTGGATTCTTTGGCCGAGCGGTAAAGAGCAAGGACCATATCGACCGAAGTGTAGCCGGATTTGGCGTCGGCAATCGGATTCCGGTTCTCGCGAATGGCAGCGCCTAAGTCCTTATAGATACCGGCGTGCGGATTCAGGAGAGAGAGCATACCTTTAAGGCCCTTCTCCTTGAGATCCTTGCGGAAATAATAGAAATTCTTCTTGTGTCCGTCACTGTCGCGGATATCAAAGAACGGTTTTCCTTTGCGGAGACCGACACGAAGTGTGCCCTTTGAGCCGTTGATGAAGAAGGACGCCTCGTGATCTTTTTCAGATGTGTTTGTCGTGCCCTCAATCTGACAGAGAGCGCCGTTTTCGAGCGTCAGCATACCGAGAGCTACGTCCTCGGCCTCCATCTTGTGGAAACGCCGGGCAATCATCGCTTCGGCGGATACGGCGGATCCGTTCATGAGCCAGCAGAGAAGATCCAATGCGTGGACAGTCTGGTTCATCAGAGCACCGCCGTCGCTTTTCCAGGTACCACGCCATGCGGCCTGGTCGTAGTACGCCTGGTCGTGTCCCCAGCGGACGATGACGCTGCCGTGGCTGATATCGCCGAAAACGCCTGCGGCGATGTCCTTCTGAAGATTGCCGACGATCGGGAAGTAGCGGTAGATATGTCCCATCGCGATCTTAAGACCGGTAGACTCCGAGAGTTCGAAGAGCTCTCTGGCTTCGGAGGAACGCATCGTCATCGGCTTCTCGAGAAGAATATTCGAGCCGGAAAGAATTGCCGCCCTGGCGATCGTGTAGTGAAGACCCGAGGGAACCGTTATCGCTGTAACTTCCGGTTTTTCATCCGCCAGCATCTCTTCGTAATCGGTATAGAGTTTTACGTTCATGAAAAGGCGGTCGATCTCAAAATCGGACAGCCCGGCGCCGTGCAAAAGATTCCGAGGCGCCTCCGGATTGGAGTCAACGATCGCGATCAGCTGAAAGCCGCTGTTCTTTTTGAGTACTGCCTTAATGTGCTTAACCGACACGCGGCCGCATCCGATCAAGGCATAGGAAAGAGTGGGCGTTTCCGATTTATTTGACATGGTTGTTACTCCTTAACGGTTGATGGAACGGATGTATTTTCACAAGTGGCTTCATAGTAATCCGCAAACTGGCGGGCACTTCGCGGGGAGCGTCCGTTCTCGCGCATGGCCCAGCTCAGGGCCTTCCCGGAGACGACTTCTTCCTCAAACGTTACACCGCGGTCTTTTAAGATTCCGTAAACGATCTGAAGATAGGTTTGCTGGTTCGGCGACTGGAATCGGATGGAGATTCCGAAACGGTCGGACAGGGAGAGCTTCTCGTCACTCGCGTCGTTCGCGTACAGCTCTTTCGACTCTTTTTCGGCGACCAGATGCCTTCGATTGGAAGTCGCATAGATTGCCACGTGGTCGGGGCGAATTTTGACACCGCCTTCGAGCAGGGTTTTCAGAATCGTATACCGGGTGTCCTCTTCGGCGAAGCTTAGGTCGTCCAGGAAAAGAATAAAAGAGAGGCCCACGCCGGAGAGCTCCGAGAGGTAGGCGAGGAGATCGGCGATTGTAAGAAGCTCATCCTTATCGACTTCGATCAAGCGGAGGCCCTGGTCCATACAGGCATTTGCGACCGCTTTGACAGCGGAGGACTTGCCCGTTCCCCGAGCCCCGAAAAGAAGAAGATTGTCCGCATGTTTGTGCCGGATCAGTCGGCGGGTATTTTCGAGTACCTGACTGATCTCATATTCATACTCGAAAAGCTGATCCAAGCGTATGGGATCGGGTCTTTCGACCGGTTCGAGTGAATTGCTTTTCCAGATAAAGGCATGATATTTCGAGAAAACGCCGAAGCTCTTTTCGCGGTGGTAAGTAAGCAGTGATTCGAAAAGAGTGACGGGTGACTGATCCGCGGGATTGTGTCTCCATTCCGGCAGCGGTATTGCGGTGACCGGCGCGAGCACCGAGGTTAGCACGCGTGAAGGAAAAGACGCGATCGTCTCGATTCGCATCAGATCATTGATCACGCAAAGGCGCATTTCGGGGCTGATCTTAAGGTCATTCGTTTCCGTGCCGGTGCCGCGGCCGGATGCGGCGCGGGTGAACAAGTTGTCGTCATTTTGGACGAGGGCAAGAACATACTCCCCCAAATCCGGAACATCGGATAATTTGTCTCGAAGAAGCAGGCTATAGATCAGGGAATACTTTTCCGTCAATTCATATGGGAGAGTGGATTTGGACGCGGCGTGCGGGATTCCGGCGTCATCGGTTTGCGCAGAAACGATCGCAAGCAATATGCCCCGCAGTTCCGTAAGAACGGGATCCGTCTTGATCCCGGAATAAATCGTAAGACCTGATAGAGCGGACAAAGTTTGTTCAATCCGGCTTTTCGTGTATCGGTCAAGATCCAGCATCGCTTTTACTCCCTCATTTACACATCTTAAACAGACCTGCAATCAGGGATTATTCTAACATAGCAGCCATGTTTTGTTGAGACTTTGATGTACAATGAATATATGAACTTCGATTCGACACAGCAGAAAGACATAATATAACGGAGGTTTTTCATATGGACATGGTGGACATCATTCTGACAAAGCGTTTCGGAAAAGAACTCAGCAAGGACCAGATTGCCGGGTTCGTTTCGGGTGTTACAGATAAGAGCATTCCGGACTACCAGATTTCCGCTCTGCTGATGGCGATTGTACTGAACGGAATGACAGACCGGGAGATGACCGAGCTTACCATGCGGATGGCCTATTCGGGCGATGTCTGCGATTTGTCCGGCATTCCGGGCAAGAAAGTCGACAAGCACAGTTCCGGCGGCGTCGGAGATAAATGCACGCTGATTGTCCTCCCGATGGTCGCTTCGATGGGAATTCCCGTCGCCAAATTGTCCGGCCGCGGTCTCGGATTTACCGGAGGCACCATAGATAAGCTTGAATCGATTACCGGATTTCAGACCTCGATTCCGGTTTCCGATTTTGTCAGTCAGATCGGTAGAATTGGTATGGTTCTGTCCGGTCAGACACCGGAACTGGCACCGGCCGATAAAGTCCTTTACGCGCTTCGCGATGTGACGGGGACGGTCCAGTCGATCCCGCTGATCGCATCGAGTATTATGAGCAAGAAGATTGCGGGCGGTGCCGACGCGATTGTCCTGGATGTAACCTGCGGATCCGGTGCTTTCATGAAAGACGAAGAATCGGCACGCGAGCTATCCAAAGCGATGATTCAGATCGGCAGGATCGCCGGACGCCCTGTTACCTGCGTGATTACATCGATGGAGCAGCCGCTGGGCAAGGCGGTAGGCAATACGATGGAAGTCATGGAGGCATACGATACGCTCTCCGGGAAAGGCCCTCATGATGTCCGCGAGGTGTGCTGCACTCTGGCCGCCGCGATGCTGATGCGCTCTGATCTTGCTGAGAATCTGACCTTCGAAAAAGCATTTGCGATGGCCGAAGAATCACTCGATAACGGTACCGCGAAGAAATCGTTCGAGAAATTTATAACGGCGCAGGGCGGAGTCCTGAAGGATGACGGACATCCCCTTTATACGGATTTGCCTGTCGAGTGCGGGCTGATTCTTGCGGAAAGGGACGGATATATCACGCGTCTGGACGCACTTTCGATCGGCGAGTCGAGCATGCATCTCGGAGCCGGCCGCCGGAAAAAGGGTGACAGCATTGACATGGGCGCTGGCATCCTTCTGGAGAAGAAAGTCGGAGACCTGGTTAAGACCGGAGATGTAATCGCGCGTCTTTATAAGGGCACACGTTCGGGGATCGGCGATGCGGGTATACAAAATGCGACAGAACTCGCAAAGTCTGCCATAGAGATTGCCGCGGAGATGCCGGCCGCGCCGAAGGAAATCCTGGCGATTCTTGACGATAAGAATATCTGACGGAAGCTTGTGAAAACTTAAGATCAGTGACAAGAGCGGAACATATGCGGTTCCGCTCTTTTTGTGAGTCCGCAATGAATCCGGAATTCCGGCCCAATCACAAATCCCTTGCCCTCTCAATCCTTGCATCCTTTTCTCGGGATTGCTATAATGTTCTGAACAAGAACGAATGTTTGACCTTGTGTCGGACAGCAAGGAATCTTCATGATTATTATCGGTATCGACCCCGGATATGCCATTACCGGATACGGCGTGATTGAGCATGTGTCCAATCGCTTTCGAATGCTGGATTACGGAGTCGTTTCCACCAAGGCGGGAACGCCGTTTGAGCTCCGGCTTCTGACCATATATCAGGAGCTTGAATCCTTGATCACCCGATATCAGCCGGATGTTATGGCGGTCGAGGAACTCTTTTTCTCGAAAAATACAACGACGGCGATCGGTACGGCTCAGGCCAGAGGCGTAATTATTCTTACCGGAGCGAAGGCCGGAATACCGGTTTACGAGTATACGCCGATGCAGGTGAAGCTGGCGGTAACCGGTTACGGGCGGGCAGACAAGAATCAGGTTCTGCAGATGATCCGAATTCTTCTTCATATGGATAATCAGACGAAGATCATCGACGACGCATCGGATGCTTTGGCGATCGCGATCTGTCAGGCGCATACCGGAGTGATTAACAGCAACAAGGCAGTCGGCGGATACCAGTTTGGTTCCAGCGGGAAGCCGGATTTTTTCACGGCGGATAAAAAGAAAACGAAGGAAACCGGGGAGATATAAAGTATGTACGCTTATGTGAAGGGGACACTGGTTCAGAAAAAGGAAGAATTTGTCGTGGTCGAGACCGGCGGTATCGGTTACAGGGTTTTCTGCATCCCTCCGATGCAGGACAGAATCGGCAAGATCGGTGACATCGTATGTGTCTACACGTATTTATATGTAAGGGAAGATACGTTTGCGCTCTATGGATTCCCTTCGCAGGAAGAACATGATATGTTTGTGATGCTGCTGCAGGTATCGGGCATAGGTCCTAAGGTGGCGCTGGCCATCGCGGCGCAGGTTCAGCCGAGTCAGTTTGCTCTGGCGGTAATTACCGGCGACGTGAAGCGTCTTACGCAGGTTAAGGGTGTCGGCAAGAAGGGCGCCGAGAGACTGATTCTCGAGCTAAAGGACAAGCTTAAGGGCTTTGCTTTTGAAGGCGCAGGCGGTTCCGGCGGACTGGATGCGGCGGATGCGGACCTGTCCTCGGACTCGGTTCTGATGCAGGAGGCGATGAGCGCCATGGTTGTTCTCGGATATTCGGCGCAGGAAGCCAGACAGGCTGTCAGCGCCTCTTATAAGGAAGGCATGCAGGTCGAAGAATTGATCCGGCTTTCATTGCGGGCTCTGGTATAAGGAGATTGTATGGATTTTAATGACTTGGGTGAAGAAGACCGGATCATCGGCCGCGAAAGACTGACGGAAGACCGCGACGAGAAGGGCCTTCGGCCTCTTAAGTGGGCGGACTATTCCGGTCAGACAAAGGCGAAGGAGAATCTGAAGATCTTTATCGAGGCCGCGTCCGTAAGAGGCGAGGCGCTTGATCATGTTCTTCTCTACGGACCGCCCGGCTTAGGGAAGACGACGCTGGCCGGTATTATTGCCGCGGAAATGGGCGTCAACCTTCGCATTACCACGGGACCCGCCATCGAGAAGCCGGGAGAGCTCGCCGCGATTCTCACGAATCTGAATGAACGCGATGTTCTATTCATCGACGAAATACACCGCCTGAACCGGAGTGTCGAAGAGATTCTGTACCCGGCAATGGAGGATTACTGTCTGGATATCATGATCGGAAAAGGCCCGTCCGCAAGGTCGATCCGGCTGGATCTCCCGAAGTTCACACTGATTGGCGCGACGACCCGGGCAGGTCTCCTTTCGGCTCCGCTTCGTGACCGCTTCGGAATGATCAACCGCCTTGAGCTTTATAATACGGAAGACTTGATGGAGATCTTAAGACGCGACGCCGGAATTCTGAATATCGGAATCGACGAAGCGGGCTTAAAGACGATCGCCGCCCGTTCGCGCGGAACCCCGCGTATTGCGATCCGGCTTCTCAAAAGAATGCGGGACTTTGCACAGGTTAAGGGCGAAGGCGTCATCGACGCAGATCTTGCCGATTTCGGCTTGAATGCATTGGAAATAGACGACAGGGGACTGGATTCCACCGATCGCAGAATCCTTACGAATATGGTCGAGATGTTCTGCGGAGGACCAGTCGGTCTCGAGACACTGGCTGCGTGTACCGGAGAGGACCCGGTTACAATCGAGGATGTTTACGAGCCATTTCTGATGCAGATCGGATATGTCGCCAAAACACCGCGCGGGCGTGTGCTGACCCGCCTCGGCTGGCAGCATCTGGGGCTTAGTTGTCCGGATGATTATGAGAAGAAGGTGCGCGGTCTGGGAAGCGCCATAACCGGAGAATCCGCATCGGGATTGCCCGTACAAATGGAGATCGGCTGCGATCTGACGGAGAATAGTAACGAATAGGTGAAGGTGGCTTCTATGACGGTTAACGCCGAAAACCAAGACCCCAAATCGATCCTGCTTCATGTATGCTGCGGCCCCTGTGCAGAGTGGCCGGTTCGCGTGCTGCAGGAGGAAGGCTATAACCTCACTGCGTTCTTTTATAATCCGAATATACATCCGCTCTTTGAACACGACCGCCGCAGGGACAATGCGCGATTACTGATGGAGCTGCGAAACGTAACTTTTCTAGAGGATGACACATACATGGAAGATCAATGGCGCGTCGAGGCGTGGACGGAGAAGTATCCGTCGCGCTGTGCGATGTGTTACGACATCCGTATGAGGAAGACAGCTGAAGAAGCCGCGCGTCTTGGAATGCACGCATTCTCGACGACGCTTCTCGTAAGCCCGTATCAAGATCATGAAGCCATACTTACAGCAGCGAAAAAAGCCGCCGCGGAGTATGGCGTTGACTTTTTCTACAGGGATTTTCGCCCCGGTTACAGGGAAGGGCAGAACATGGCCAGAGAAGACGGACTATACCGCCAGAAGTACTGCGGATGTATCCTGTCACTCGACGAATCAAAGTTCCGGGATAAGATTTATAAAGATTTCGAAGGATCCCTTGGAGAGACAAGAAGCGTGTTGTAGTGGTCGTAGATGACCATTCCGGGCTTGGCTTTCGCAGGCTTCCGGACATTTTTTACGGGACAGTAATCGACAGCGATTTTGAGTTCGCTCAAGTCTGTTCCGCGGCTCGACGCCTGGCGCGGGTCTGAAGCGCGGTTTTTTTCATTTCGGACTCCCGTACGCGAATAGAATGCGGCCGTCGCCGCGGCTTCGAGTATCGCTTCTTCGGACGGAGTTGTTTTACCTGAACGCAGTACGACATGTGTCCCCGGCATCTTTTGTACATGAAACCATAAGTCGTCAGGGGAAGCCGTCTTCATCGTCAGCATATCGTTCTGGATATTGTTGCGGCCGCACAGGATGACGGAGCCATCCGAAGACGTAAATCTACGGAAATTGGTTTCGGAGGAAACAATTTCCGCATCTTTTTTAGCCTTGGCCGCGCCTTTTCCGGAGCGCATCGCGGCGGCTTTTCCCGCGGCGCGAAGTGCGCGGCTGCCCGAATTTCCGCTCTTGGATTTGCCGGGGTTTATTAAGGTCCCGTTCTCATAGGCTTTCCGGTCCATATCTTTTCGCCGGGAATCACGGTCAACAAGTCCGCTTATCTGCATTTCTTCCCGGAGTGCGGCGATGTCGTCGTTCTCGGAAGCGCTTTCAATCGCCTGAACAAGCGATGAGAGGTAGTCTACGGCACGGTTATCTTCTTCGAGAAAGGCCGAGGCCGATTCGAGCTTGCTCTTGCATTTCGAATAGCGCTTAAAGTACGCTTGGGCATTCTGTGAAACGGTTCTGGTGGTATCCATCGGAATCTCGATACTTGCTCCGTCTTCGCTCTCATAATCAATTGCCGAAAAGGAGGCGGATCCGGCCGGTATACGGTACGAATTCGCCAGCAGGAGCTGACCGTATTTCTGGTAAAGCCCCATATCGCGGCAATCCCGGATGTCACTTTGATGAATGGCCTGCTTATGAACGGCGTGCTGCAGAGAGGTCTGACAGTAGGAGAGAAGGCTTCGCTTTTTCTGCTCGAAATCGACGGAGAGATCCTTTTGGCAGAACACGGCGTCCATCGCTTCGGAGATCGAGTCATAGTGCCTGGCATATCCCGCATCCTTAAGGAGAAGTGCGTGAAATTCTTTCGGAGGCGCGTCTTTTTCGATCGAATAGGAGGCAGGGCGGGTCTCGCCCGCTGCTATACGCTCGAGGAGGGAAGCAGCAGCGGAGACAACGTGCTCTTTCTCGTCCGGAAGCAGCTGGCGTATTCCTTTTCGCGCATCAACGCCCGAAAGGTAGCATATTTCTCTGGAGAGAAGCGGTGAGAACCCGAGGAGAGATTCCTGAAGGGCCTTCTCCAAAGGACGGTTCGAAGCTTCGGGCAGAACGGGGAGTTCTCCTTTGGAAAGCATCGCGAGCGCATCGGAAGGATCTATTTTCCCCTGAAGCGGCGGGTATTCATATGGACGGGCAGGCATGACTTCACGGACGCGGCTCATCTGGGAATCCACGTGCAAGAGACTATCGAAGATCCGGTTCTCCGAATTCACGAGTATTATGTTGCTATAGCGCCCCATCATCTCGATGATGAGCTTCTTGTCCTTGCGGTCGCCCAACTCGTCGACTGTCTGAATCGAGATCTCGATGATTCGTTCATAGGACGGAGAGGATATATCCGATATCCGGGAACCCGCCAGATGCTTGCGCAGAAGCATGCAAAAAGACGGCGGCAGCGCCGGATTTTCGCGTGAAGATTCCGTAAGGTGGATGCGCGGCCCGGACGGGTTTGCCGTGAGAAGAAGCTTCAGATTCCGGGAGTCCTGCCGGACGTGAAGAAAAATGTCATAGCGGTCCGGCTGATAGATTTTGTCGATGCGTGCTCCGACAAGCCGCTCTTTTAGTTCGCGGGCCAGAAAATAGGTGGTTATTCCGTCAAGTGGCATGTCCTACCTCAAATTTCATCGTCGGTGCGGCGGATGACAAAACGGATCCAGCCGATTAGAACGACGAGAATCAGCTCAATTCCTAAAATGAGAAAGAAACGGTCCATCAGATTAAAAGAAATAAGAAAATCAATACCGAGAACAAGTGCAGTGGCAAGAAGGATCAGAACGAATTTTCCGATTGCGTTTCCACGAAGCATCTGAATGATAGATGACTTCTTAGCGGCCGGCTTCGTACGGGTCCTTTTGACGGTGCTACCGCTTCCGGTTCGCGCCGGGGAGGATGTACCGCTCTTTCTTGTCGTAGTTCCGGTTCCTTTTGATGCTGCTGCCATGATTTTCCTACTTCCTTACGATGAGACTCCATACAGTATACCAAAAAAAAAGACGGGGAGAAAATACTGCCCCGTCTTCTTTTGGTTTTATGTTTCCGTCTGAGAGAGAAGGAACCTTACGCTTCTTCGTTCTCTTCCTGCTTCTTGCCGCGCTTTGCAGCTTCCGCGATCTTCTGCATGATAACGATCGTTACAAAAAAGAGCGTGAGTACCAAAAAGACTCCGATAAGACCGACAATGACAACAAACAGTCCCTGTCCCCAAAGGGGCATCGACTTTATGCCTTCTACGGAGAACCCTCCGGATAACAATGCAATTGTTCTAAACATTCTGATACCTCCTTATCGGACAAGCATGTCGATCAGAGCGATGACGAGACCGCCGGCCACAATGGATCCGAGCTGACCCGCAACGTTCGCGCTGATTGCCTGCATGAGTATGAAATTGGTGGGATCTTCTTTCTTGGCCATCTTCTGAATGACACGTGCGGACATCGGGAATGCCGAAATACCCGCGGCACCAATCATCGGATTGATCTTTTTCTTCAGGAAGATGTTGAGGAACTTCGCGAAAAGAACTCCGCCGGCCGTATCGAAAACGAATGCGAAGAGGCCGAGCAGAAGGATCAGGCCGGTAACGGGATTGATGAACTTGTCAGCAACCATCGTAGCGCCGATCGTGATACCGAGGAGAAGCGTGATGAGATTGGCCAGCTCATGCTGTGCCGTCTGGGAAAGACTCTCGAGAACGCCGGACTCGCGGATCAGGTTGCCGAACATCAGAGATCCGACAAGCGGTACGCTCATCGGGACGATAATACCGGCAATAATCGTAACGAGTATCGGGAAGAGGATCTTAATGGATTTCGAAACAGGCTCTTCGTGATAATCCATCCGTATCATACGCTCTTTTTTGCTTGTGAGGAGCTTGATAACCGGGGGCTGGATAATCGGAACGAGCGACATGTACGAATAAGCCGCGACCGAGATCGGCCCGAGATATTCCGTGAGGCTGAAATGGTTTGCTACAAACAGCGTGGTCGGTCCGTCGGCCGCACCGATAATACCGATTGCGGAAGCGAGCTTCAGCGCATAGGAATTGTCCATGCTGGGAACGACAAGCGGGAGCAGCATCAGTGTCGCAAAGAATGTGACGAAGATACCGAACTGCGCGGCCGCGCCGAAGAAGATCATGTAGGGATTCTTAAAGAGGGGAGTAAAGTCAATCATGGCTCCGATCGCGACAAAGATCAGTATCGGGAAAAGTTCCGTAGCGATACCCGCGTCGAACAGAACTTTCAGGAAACCGGGCGCCGCGTCAGAATCCAGTAAACCCGCAACTGTCGTCGGCTCGCCGGCGATACTTAAAGGAAGGTTTACCAGAATAGCACCGAAACCGATCGGGAGAAGAAGAGCAGGTTCATACTCTTTTTTGATGGCGAGATAAATAAGAACACCGCCGATTACATACATGACCAGCGCTTTCCAGTTATCTCCCTGACCGAAGTAGACAAAACCGTTGAAAATTTCTTGTAGGACTTCACTCATCGCACGTACCTCCCTGTGCCGTGCGCCCATGCATGACTTATTCCATCGTGGCCAGAAGACTCTTTATCTTTTCCGTCGGGTTAATCAGGTTCGATAAAGAGGAGTCGTGGTTGATGGCGTCAATCAGAAGCGCAACGAATTTGGCCATATTTACATCACAGAACCATGGGGCTGCTAAGAGCTCCGGTCTTCTGTAAATCAGGTTGGTGGCAAACACCTTGGTGATGATGCCGTCCTCATACGCCTTGTTGAAATGATCCACGCCTTCCGTGAAAAGCCCGAAGGTGACGGCGCAGTAGATGTTTCTGGCACCGCGCGCCTTCATTTCGCGCCCGATGTCAAGCATCGAATCGCCGGAAGAGATCATGTCATCGACTATGAGAATATCCATTCCTTCGACGGAATCGCCGAGGAATTCATGCGCGACTATCGGGTTACGGCCGTTGACGACCTGAGTGTAGTCTCTTCTCTTATAGAAAGTTCCGAGAGGAACTCCCAGGATGGATGCGAAGTACATGGCACGGGTGATGCCGCCTTCGTCGGGGCTGACGATCATGAATTTTCCGTTCGAAAAATTCAGGTCCGGTATGGTGCGGAACATAGCCTTGATAATCTGATAGTTGGCCGACAGACTCTCAAAGCCCGAGGTCGGAATTGCGTTTGCGACTCTTTCGTCATGTGCGTCGAAGGTGATGATGTTCTCGACGCCGAGGCCGTATAATTCTTCAAGTGCGAAAGCACAGTCAAGTGATTCGCGGGCGTTTCTCTTGTGCTGGCGGCTCTCATACAGGAACGGCATAATGACGTTCACGCGGCGCGCCTTGCCGGAACATGCCAGAATCACACGCTTCAGATCCTGATAATGATCGTCGGGACTCATGTGATTTTCGCGGCCGAACATCTTATATGTACAGGAAAAGTTCATAACATCGCTCAGGATAAAGAGATCATGACCGCGGACGGAATGGGAGATTACGGCTTTGCCTTCTCCGGAAGAGAAGCGGGCGTTGTTGACCGCGATCCGGTAATCGCTTCGGAAGAAGCCCGGATACCGGCTTACCAGAAGCTGTTCCTGGTATTCCGATCTTCTTTTGTTCAGGTAGAAATTGACTCTTTCGGAAAAGTCCATGCTTCCCTTAAGCGGGATGATGCCGATCGGACCGACCGGAGCCATAGGATTGTCTCCGTACTGGTTGTATCGGGAATAGGCTTTCTCGTCAGCGGCAGATGGAATGGATGTCATTCTTTAGTCCCCCTTAATCGGATAAAACACTTATTCAAACAGTTCGCCGATGCGCATCTGTCCGAGCAAATCGGAAATCTTGTAGCCGGGATTCATCAGGTGGCTTAAGGACTCGTCGACGTTGATCGCATCAATCAGCCTCGCCACAAACGGTGTCATGTTTACGTCGACATACCAGGGCGCATTGAGAAGCTCCTCGCGTCTGTAAATCAGATTGGTGCAGAGGACCTGCTTGATAATACCTTTGTCGACGGCTTCCTGCATGAGGCCGATGCCGTCGGTAAAAAGGCCGAAAGGAGAAGCGCAGAAAATATTCCGTGCGCCGTTCTTTTTCATGATCTGAGCGGTTTCGATCATCGTTTTGCCTGAGTTGATCATATCGTCAACGATCAGGACGTCTTTTCCGGTATAGGGCTCGCCGAGAAAACGCATTTCCTTGATCGGATGGGATCCGTCTTCGAGAACCGAATAATCGAGCCTCCTGTAGAAAATTCCGAGCGGCAGGCTTAAGACCGATGAGTAGAATACGGCGCGCGAAACGCCGGTCTCGTCGGGACTTACCACCATCATGGAATCCTTGTTGATCTTGAGACTCGGATTGACGGAAATAAGGGAACTGATAATCTTATAGGCGGACTTCGGAGTCTCGAGTCCCATCAGCGGCACGGCGTTGGAGACGCGCGGGTCGTGCGGGTCGAACGTGATCATGTTCTCGACTCCGAGCTTGTAGAGCTGCTGCAGCATCGATGCGCAGTCCAGGGATTCACGCGATTCGCGCAGATCCTGACGTCCTTCATATAGGAAAGGCATGATGACGTTGATACGGCGGGCTTTGCCGCTGACGGCCATAATGATGCGCAGAAGATCTCTGAAATGATCGTCCGGACTCGCAAAATGTTCTTCGCCGAAAATAGAAAAGGATGCCTGATGGGACAGAACATCCGAAATGATAAAAATATCGTGTCCCCGAACCGTCTGGTTCAGGGTGACCTTGCCTTCGCCCGTTTCAAAACGCACGATGGAGGATTGTATCAGATAATCGTCGCGCAGGTAGCCTGCACTTTTTACGTACGGATTGCTGTTTTCACGTTGACGGCGCATGCGCTTTTCGTGAAGAATGCGGTTGACCTGTTGAACAAACCCGATGTTGGCTGTGTGACAGATAATGCCGATAGGACCGAAAGGTTCCATTAGATATCCCTCATAGTCACCGCGGTTATCGCCTGCATCAGAGTAGCGAGATGTTGACATGTGTTCCCCCGATGGTGATTCTTGTCACGCAGGTACGTCTTTATACCGTCATGCGTGATTAGTATAACGCTTTTCATTTCGTTTTTGAATCGTGCAATCTGACTTGAAAAGGAAAATTTTGCAGGTTATTTTTGTGTAAATTATTTGCTGTTTCTTAATGGGTATGTTCGAATCGGGTAAAAGCTTTGGATTTATGCCCTGCGTGTGTTAAAGTGCACATGATTACTTTAGCATATTTGATGTATTCGGAGGTGAATATGAATATAAATTTCAGAAAAACGAATTTCTGGGGCGTCGCGGCCGATCTCTCTTCGTGCCCGCCGTCGGACCGTCCGGAAATTGTACTGTCCGGGAAATCCAATGTCGGGAAATCCACTCTGATGAACGCGATTGCGGATAACAAGAAGCTGGCCAGAGTCAGCTCCGCGCCCGGGAAAACACGTCTCGTCGTGTATTTTGACGTCGATCAGAAGGCATATATAGCCGATCTTCCCGGATACGGCTTCTCCAAGGCACCCAAGGACATACACGAGAAGTTCTCGAAGCTCGTGGACCAGTACTTCGCGAGCGGCCGCCCGATCGCGCTGGTTCTGCATCTGATCGATAT
This sequence comes from uncultured Mageeibacillus sp., assembly GCA_964617375.1. GTDB lineage: Bacteria > Bacillota > Clostridia > Saccharofermentanales > Saccharofermentanaceae > Firm-13. Next base: position 18,725 of record CAZTXQ010000011.1, read on the forward strand.
CCGCCACGATCCCTCGAAAGAAGACGTTCAGATGCTGTCGTATATGAATGCGAATAAGATTCCGTATTTTCTGGTTTTTGCCAAATGCGACAAGTTTTCGCGTGCTGCGCTCGAAAAGCGTCTGGCTGAACAGATGGACATTTATGATATCCATGACAAGGCGATCTGCTTTGCGGTGTCGGCTGAGAAGAAACAGGGGCTCGACGATCTGCGGGAAGCGATTTCCGCTTATCTTTTCCCGGAATCGGAAGAATAATGCAACGGGTGTGAGGCCCGTTTCTTCGGAAGAATCATCTTACGGGCGTAAAGCCCGTTTTTATTGTCGTTTTCGCAAATCTATTGTCGAAAGAATCAGCCGTTTCCCGCTCAACCTCACTGTTATAATCGCTCCGTACATATCTATATGAAGTGCACGGCAGGGGCGATGATGAAGAGAAGATCCGCATGGCAGGGGAAGGTTGACGTGTTGTGGAGCACTTTGCTCTCCGGAAGATTTCGAAGTCTTCTTTCGGAGCACATGTCTGCGGCGCTTAAGAAGTTTTTTGCGAGACCGGCTGTTGTGGTCGGATCCGGCGGCCTTGTCGGAGGCACCCTTTCTTACCATCTGACATTCGGCGAAGCAGCTATTGTTTTCATTCTTATATATTCTTTATTTTATTGCGTACAGAGGTTTTTTTGGGTTCCGGGAGCGCTGCGACGCCCGGTGATCTTGATTGTGCTTTCGTTTTCGGTCGGCATGTATTGCCTCGGTTATATCTCGTGGCAGAGGTCCAAGGCTGAGCGAAGCCTGACGGAGATCTATGAAGACGGTGCGTCGGAAGCGGGATCAGGAGAGGTGATCCGTTTTTCGGATACGTCGGGAGTGCCGGACGCGCGTGTTTACGGGAATTTCGAGGGGACGCTTGTTACCGTATCCCTGCCGGAAGACAAATACCGCATGTTTACGCTTTTAACGGACGACCATGTCAAGGTCATTTTCGGGAGCAGGCGGACGGATCTCCTTTACGGTCAAAGAATCAGCGTAACCGGATATCTCTCGCGTGTTCAGTCCGCGCGGAATCCGGGAGCTTTTGATTCAAGGAGTTTTTACGAGAGGCAGGGCATCTACCTGTCGATCGCTACATATGATAACTGTATCCGGATTACCGATCCGGATTACCGGAGTCCGGACCTTTTCGTGCGCATGGAGGTCGCCGGGATATCCATGCGCGAAAACATTCTTCATTTATGGAAACAGGTGCTTCCCGCGGATCTGGCCGCGCTGCTCTCAGGAATGATTCTCGGGGATACTTCGGATATGGGTGCGGATTTGAAGCTGTGCTTTCGGATGTGCAATCTCTCGCACTTGACGGCTGTGTCGGGCGCGAATGTCGCATATTTTCTGGTTCCTGTCACCGCTTTCGTACAGAGAATGAGCGGGAAGAGGGGCGTACGGTATTTGTGTATCTTTCTGTTTCTTGTCTTTTTTGGCTTTCTTACCGGATGGACCGCCTCCGTGACACGGGCACTTTTTATGTCCGCGGGAACCGTCGTGTCGTCTCTTCTCATGAAGAGAGCGGACAGAATCTCGTCGCTTTTTCTGACAGCCGGAATCCTTATGCTCAATAATCCTTATATCACCGTGGATTTCGGGTTCCTTCTTTCCTTTTCTGCGACCCTGTCACTGCTCCTTTTTTCCGGCTCGATGGCGGGGCTTCTTTCCAAACGCCTGCCCAAGCTTCTGGCCGAAGCATCCGGGTGTCTGATCTGTGCACAACTCGGTATGCTGCCCTGGCTGATCGGACTGTCGGGCAAGCAATCGGTTCTTCTGTTCTTGATCAATCTGGCCGGTACCTTTCTTGCGGAAGGGATTTCTCTTCTGTGTCTGCCGCTTACCTTGCTGCTGGCCTTTGCACAGCCCGCATCCTTTATGCTTCCGGTTGTAAAAGTGCTGTTTACGCCTCTTGCCGGACTGCTTTACATACTTAAAGAGCTTGCCGTCAACGGATCCGATCAATCGGTTCGAGCATTAAGGCTCTATGATGTCGAGCCGGTTCTTCTGATATCGGTATCTGTTATCGCCCTTCTTACACTGTTTCCGAGAAGCTTTCTTACACGGAATCTGAAGAAAGTGTCCGTCTTCCTTGCAGCCGCGGGAATCGTTCTTCAGATTCAGGTTTTTATGAATCAGCCCGATTGCACGGTTGTTTTTGCCGACGTCGGACAGGGAGACAGCGCTCTTATTCTTCTTAATAACGGCAAGAGTGTCCTGATCGACGGCGGGGACGAAGGAACCGGGGAGAATGTACTGATTCCTCTCCTGAATTATTACGGTATCGACGAACCGGACATCACGATCCTTACCCATCTGCACAAGGATCACGGCAGCGGAATAACAGAACTAATCGCATCAGACCGCATATCGGAAGTATACGTACCCTGCATAGCCGCAAAAGAAGAGCTTTCGGAACTCTTTTCCTTAGCCGATGATAACAGAGTCATCCTTCACTCGATCCGAAAAGATGATAGAATAGTTCTGTCCGATACGGCCGTACTCAAGATCCTTTCTCCCGATGTCATAACCGAGAACGGAGGCAACGAGGATTCACTTGTTGTACTTCTTCAAGTCGGGACACATAAGATCCTGTTGATGGGCGACGCAGGCTTCAGGAGCGAGGAATATATACTCTCCGATGATACGGATATGAGTTGTCTTGCCGGCGGTGCGGATGTAATCAAGATCGGACACCACGGAAGCAAATATTCTTCCTCCGAATTGTTTTTGACCGGCATAGATGCGTCGGCAGCGGTTATTAGCGTTGGAAGAAATGGCTACGGTCATCCCGCAGAGGACACACTGGACCGTTTGCAAAGTTCCGGTACAGACGTTTTTCGGACCGACCGTTCGGGAGCCGTAATCGTAAATATCACCGAAGACAGAGTCGCAATCTATGAGTTTTCGGCTTAGACGAAAAGAGGAGAAAATGGCAAAAGAAGCTGGTAAAGTTAAATCGGACGGCAAGGGTCTGATCATCAAATCCTATCCCGAGCTGGCGGCTGGCCTGAAGCAAGGCGCCGTAGCCGGTTTATATCTTCTGTTCGGAGATGAAGAGTACCTGATTGATCGTGCCGTACGCGCGATCGAACGGAGTGTGATCGCACCCGGGTGTGAAGATGCCGATGCGTATAAAGGTGATTCTTCACTTGCCGGGAATACGGAAGCTCTGACGGAAATGCTTCGCACACCGCCGTTTCTTTCCTCCAAAAGGCTTATTGTTCTTAAGAACACGGGTCTTTTCGGTGCCAAATCGCCCGAATCACCGGATGCAGCCGCGAAGTATATCTCGATTTTCGGCGACATACCCGAATTCTCCTGCCTTATTTTTGCTGAGGAGAAAATTGATAAGAGAAAGAAGGCTCTCCTCGAAGCCGTAAGCGCAAACGGCGTTCTTGCGCAGATTGATAAACAAAGTTCCGATGCGCTTTGCAAATGGCTTGCCGCCCAGCTCGGAAAGCGGCAGATCCGGATAACGACCGAAGCGCTCGCAAGTCTGGTCGACCGTACCGACTGCTCGATGCGGACGCTCGACAGCGAAGTGCAGAAGATCCTTCTTTACTGCGCATCTACCAAGACGACGGAGATTACGATCGGCGAGATCAATGAGATCTGCATGCCCGATATCCGGGGTTCCATCTTTCAAATGACGGATGCCATCGGAGCCAGAAATACCGGAAAGGCTCTTACGGTTCTGGACACCCTGATTTCCTTGAAAGAACCGGTTCCCAAGATTCGCTTCATGCTCGCAAGGCATTTCCGTCAGCTGATCTGTGCGAAAGAACTTGGACGGCAGGATCTGATCGCTTCCACGCTCAAGGTCGTTCCGTTTGTGGCCAGAAATCTGATGACGCAGGCCAGAGCATTCCGGATGGAAGAACTGACCGCCATATACGAAGCCTGCGCGATATCCGATTTCTCCGTCAAAACGGGACGGATGGACGACCGTCTTTCCATGGAAACCCTTCTTGTAAGCGCCGGCAAGGATACATAAGTGACCGTCTGATTCGAATTGACGCGGTCAGGCAATTAGGATAAAATCATTTGGATTTACGTGAGTAATACGGGAGGATGAACCAATGAATAAAATTCGGATGAAGACCCCGCTTGTCGAAATGGACGGAGACGAAATGACCCGTATTATCTGGAAACAGATAAAGGATATTCTTTTGATCCCTTATATCGACCTGAAGACAGAATACTATGATCTTTCTCTTGAGAACCGGGATGCGACGGACGATCAGGTTACTGTGGACTCCGCGCACCGTACCGAAGAACTCGGTGTCGCGGTAAAATGCGCAACCATCACACCGAATGCTCAGAGATTGGAAGAATACAAGTTGAAGAAGATGTGGAAGAGCCCGAACGGCACGATCCGCGCGATTCTCGACGGTACTGTTTTCCGGTCTCCGATTCTTGTGAAAGGCATAACGCCTTTTGTATCCTGCTGGAAGAAGCCTCTGACCATTGCCCGTCACGCTTACGGCGATGTTTACAGAGATTCCGAAATGTATGTTACCGGTCCCGCAACGGTTGAGCTTCTTGTAACCTATCCGGACGGAACCACTCAGCTGCAGAAAATACATAATTTCGAAGGCCCGGGCGTTGTGCTCGGCATGCACAATACGGACCGTTCGATCACGGCTTTTGCCCGTTCCTGCTTTACCTACGCACTGGATATTCATCAGGACCTGTGGTTTGCGACGAAGGACACGATTTCGAAGACGTATGACCATCGCTTTAAGGACATTTTTCACGAAATTTATTCTCTTGAATTCAAAGAGAAGTTCGAGAAAGCCGGAATCTCTTACTTCTACACGCTGATCGACGATCTGGTCGCACGTATCATGCGGTCAGAAGGCGGCATTCTGTGGGCATGCAAGAACTATGACGGCGACGTAATGTCCGACATGGTCGCATCCGCCTGCGGAAGTCTGGCTATGATGACATCGGTTCTTGTTTCTCCCGACGGGAAATACGAGTACGAAGCGGCCCACGGTACGGTAACCCGTCATTATTATAAGTACTTGAAGGGCGAGACCACATCAACGAACCCGATGGCAACGATCTATGCATGGACGGGCGCCCTTCGCAAGAGAGGACAACTGGATGATCTCGAGGATCTGGTACGGTTCGCCGATCTCCTGGAGGAGGCATCCATAGCGACGATCGAGGCGGGTACGGTAACGGGTGACCTTGCGTCACTGATGACGGGTGTTCCTGTAACGGTCGTCAGCACAACGGATTTCCTGAAAGCCATTGCATCGAGAATTGCTGTATAAAATACGAAGTTCAAACCAGAAAGGATAATGTATATGAGTTATTTTGAAACTTGGAATAAGAAAATTGAGGATTCTTCCGATCAGGAGAAATACACGGCATATGTTCAGCATTATTATGAGCTTGAGCAGGAAGCCTATAACCGTATTCTTTCCGCATTTCCGGATAATAAGTCCCTGACCGAAGGAACCGCATCGGAACTTGCCGCAGCTCTCGGATTCGGTGCGGACAATATGGATATTTTTACCGGTTTCGTTGACGGAGTCAATCCGAGTCTTGCCGCAGAACAGAAGCCCGAAGATATCGATAATGATACTCCGATATTGCTGGCGATTGACTATGAGAAGCTGTACTTGAATATGCACGATGCGAAGGCCGACTGGCTTTATAATCTTGCCTCATGGAAGAATGTCCTTACCAAAGAGAAAATGTCCGAGATTACCAAGGAATTTCGCACATCCAAAATCGTACACGTCGAGAAAATCGGCAGAAACGATCCGTGTCCCTGTGGAAGCGGAAAGAAATATAAACAGTGCTGTATGAATAAGAACTAAAGGCCCGGCGTACGTTATTTACTTTGTTTTTTGTTGATTGAATCCGTTATGCCAATGAAAGCGGAGGATCCGATTATGACAAAGACAATGCAGAACTTACCTCTATCAAGCCGTCCGTATGAGCGTTTGGAAGAATGCGGAGAACAGTCTCTTGCGGATGCCGAGCTTCTGGCTATACTGTTCAGAAGCGGCTCGGCGGGATGCTCTTCACTTGAATTGGCACAGCAGATTTTAATGATGGATTCGCGCGGGGAAGGACTGTCTTTCCTGCGCGATTTGTCTATTGAGGAAATGATGCAGTGCAAAGGGTTAGGGCGCGTCAAGGCTATTACGATCAAGGCGGCGATGGAGATCGGGAAAAGGTCCATGCGGACCGATCCTTTCTGGAAGAATAAGCAGATCGGCGGACCGCGCGATGCCGTCGAGATTTTCGAGAATGAAATGAAGCATCTCCAAAAAGAGGAGGTTCACTCTCTTCTTCTGGATACGCGTCACAGGATCATTCGTCACGTCACGGTATCCTCAGGCGGTCTTGCTTCCGCAGGTATCTATCCGAGAGAACTGCTGCGCGAGGCGATCAAAGCCAACGCCGCAGCCTTCGTCCTTGCCCACAATCATCCGAGCGGGGATCCGAAGCCGAGTCCCGATGATATCGCTACGACAAAATCGATCCAGAAGGCAGCGGAGCTGATCGGAATCGAACTTGTGGACCATATTGTTGTCGGCCACGGTTCGAGCGTAAGCCTCAAGGAACTCGGGTGTGTTTGAGAGAGAACTGATGAAAAAACTGTGGTATACTGCAAAAGTATATGATCATAACGGCGGCTTATATCCGGGTTGGACGGATATCCTGTCCGCTGTTTATAACGGAAAAACATACTACTGAGGTGCAGTGTTTTGCGTAAGTTATTGGCCAATAAAGTTTTCATCATCATTTTACTGACTCTTCTGATTGCCGCGGTTATCATTTTTGATTCCATTTTAGGCAATCCCGTTCATAATATTACGACTCCTTTTTCGGTCATTCTGGATCCCGCTCAGAAGCTTGTCCAGGGGACAGGCAGCAAGATCGGCGACTTTATTGCGGCGGTAACGGAAGGAATTGAGATCCGTGAGGAGAATGAAAAGTTAAAGAATGAAGTTGCGGAGCTTGAGTATCAGGTGCAGCAGGGGGAAGAAGCCGCCAAACGCTGGCAGGAACTCAAGGACGCTTTTCACATTAAGGATACTTTCGAGAACTATGAGATCTATGGAGCGTCGATTCTGACGCGCGAAGCGGATGAATGGTTTAGTGTCATCCGCGTTGATGTTGGTTCCAATGACGGTATTAAGATATCCGAGACGATGTCATCTTATGCCGTCGTGGATGCGGAAATGAATCTGGTCGGTCGCGTTCAGTCTGCGGATGTGTCTTCTTCGAAGGTCATTCCGGTTTTACATGAGGGATTTACGGTAAGTGCGAAGGTAAATACGGTTAACGGTGCGATTGTTCAGGTTCACGGTGAAGTGGAGCTCAAGGACGACGGACTTTGCATGGTGGACCAGATTCCCGAAGGCGTTGAGTTGAAGGTCGGCGACGAACTGGTAACCAGCGGGAAAGGCGGACTTTTTCCCGCCGGTATTCCGATCGGAGTGATTGTGTCTGTGGACGACAGCTCGATGCTGTCGCGCTATGCGACGCTGAAGCCGTATTCGGATGTGATCGCAATCAATGATGTGTTTATTCTTGTACCTGACGTTTCTGCCGACGCCTCGCCTGTGCTTTCGCCGACACCTGCGGCTTAAACACTATGATCGCGAAAGGAGGCACGGTATGAATCGAAAGGATAGAATCCGGCAAATTCTTGTATATACGGTCTATATATTGTTTTTTTCGACTTTACAGGTCACATTCCCAAGTGCCTTTTCGTTTCGCGGGCAGACTGCCGATTTTATGATGGTCTTCGTGATCCTTACCGGTTACCTTTTCGGGTCGACGGACGGAGCCGTAATCGGACTGATTGTCGGTTTTCTACGGGATATGCTTGCAAGTTCGACTCTCGGGGTCGGTATGATGCTTCTGCTTTATATCGGTATCCTGTCCTCCATTCTTTTTTCCAGAAAATATCACAGCCGTGTGGCACTCGGATTCCTTCAGGTGCTTCTTATCACGCTGGCCTATAAGATCATCGGACACGTAATGTTTTTTGCAATACCGCTGGTATTGGAACATGACCGCAGCTATCTTTCTTTAGGGACGATTGTGTTCGACAGCATCCTGCCGCAGATCGCCGTAAATCTGCTGGCTGCCGTTCCCGTAATTTTGCTCCTTCGTTTTGCGGGTCCATACCGCAAAGGGTATGTACGGGCATCTGAGGACAGGCGGAGCCCCAAGGAGGAAACATGGCAAATCAGATAAAAGATGACGGCGTCTATGTCTTTGATCAGGATCACGTCGATCAGGGAAAAATCGAGTCGCACGGACCCACCGAAACAATACTGTCAGTAGTAACAAGCCGTTACTCGATTCTCGGTGCGATCATGTGCTCGATCGGGCTGGTCATTCTGGTCATGACAGCTTCATTGCAGTTTTCGGGACGTACCAATCTTTCGTCCGACAGCAGCAAAGGCGTATCCAGACAATATTCGGTTGCCGCGCCCAGAGGCGATATTGTCGATTGCAACGGCGTGGTTCTGGCCACCACCGAGCAGATCAATACGTTGATGATCGCCGACGCGGATATGGAGGATAAGACGCTGAATGCCATGCTTCTCGAGCTTTCCTATCTGTTTGACGAGTATAATGTAGCACCCGTTGATGATCTTTCCGATTATCTTTCGGTTAATCCTTTTGAATGGAAAAAGGAAGCGGATGATATCACAGCATGGCAGGTGAGCACGAATCTTTTTTCGCTGAAGGAGAATACAACAAGTACGGTCGTCACATATTCCGACACGTATGTAAAGAGCGATCCGCAGGTCTTTTTCCTGTATTTGCGGTCCGAAGAGATTTTTAACATTGATCCGTCGTATTCGACCGATGAAGCATACCGGATCGCGATTATGAGATACCAGATTTACAAGGATAGATGGGCGTTTTCGACGGGAGCACCTGTTAAAATCGCCACGGATGTTCCGGACGGGCTTGTGACGCTGCTCATGGAACAAAACTATAAATATCTCGGCATACTTTCGGGAAAAGAATACCGCCGCGTATATTCGCCTCTGGCCGAGACTTCGGCTCATGTTGTCGGATACATCGGCAAAATTTCTCAGGAGCGTCTGGCACTTCTTGCCGATTTCGGATATACGGCCGAGGATGTTGTAGGCCAGCAGGGAATTGAAGCCCAGCTCGAGAGATATCTGCACGGTCAATCCGGTATCAAGGCATACAACATTTTGAATGAAGACGAGGAGAACTGGTCGTTTTTCCCGGAGAATATCGGAACGGATCCGGTACCCGGCGCCAATGTCAAACTGACCATCGATACGAGAATTCAGCAGGTGACGATGGATGCGATCAAGGACTATATCGCAGCGGCCGCCGCGGATGAGGCTTCCAAGGGCTATAAGACAGCATCGGCGGGCTCGGCTGTTATGATGGATGTTCATACCGGTGCGATTATCTCGATGGTTTCCTATCCGAATTTTGACCCGATGGATTTTGTGCTTTCGATGGAAGGGGACGAGCAGGCCAAGGAACAGGTTAAGTATTATCTGGGTCTGGGCGATTATAAGACAATTACCAAAGACGATAAACCGCTTTCCAACCGCGCCATTCAGGAAACGTATGCTCCGGGATCAACCTTTAAGATGGTTACCTCGCTTGCCGCACTCGAAACCGGCGTCATATCACCGGATGACAACATTTACGTCTGCAAGAGCCCGATCGATATCGGCGGATGGCTTTTCAAATGCCATGAACGACCCGACGGAGGGCACGGTCCTCTGACTCTCGAGCGGGCTCTCGCCACATCCTGCAACATCTATTTCCAACTTCTCGGTGTAGATACCGGTATTGACGCGATCGATAAATACGGCGAGATCCTTGGACTCGGCGAGCTTACCGGAATTGATTTGCCCGGTGAAACGGCCGGTATGCGTTCGAGCAAGGCGACCAAGAGGCTGCTGCGCGCCGAAGAATACGACAAGACATGGTTCCCCGCAGATACGGCGCAGTCTTCCATCGGGCAGTTTGACAATGTTTTTACGACATTGCAGCTCTGCCGGTATACCGCGGCTCTTGCAACCAATACACTGGTAACTCCGCACGTAATCGACGAAGTGACGGCGGCGGACGGAACGGTTCTGTACACGGGTTCGACGAAAGTGGAACCTCTGGACATTTCACAGTCATCCCTTGATGCGATCAAGCTGGGGATGAAAGCGGTTGTGACGGACAGCGATGGAACCACAAATGAATACTTAAGCGTGCTTTATGAGCAGATGCCGATTGCCTGCAAGACCGGAACGGCAGAAACCGGCAATGAAGACAGGTTTAAGGAATATTCGAACGGTCTGTTCGTTCTCTATGCTCCGGCCGACGATCCTCAGATTGCAATCGCGATCTGTATCGAAAAAGGAGAGTGGGGCTCCTCAACTACTGTTATCGCCGAAAAAATGCTGCGCGCTTATTTCGGGCTGCCGGTGCCTGCCGAGGCCGGTATAAGCCCGGCCGACGCGGTGATCGGAGACGTAACGGATTCCGGTATTGCAACACCGACTCCTGCCGGTTCCGAAACCGGTGCCGCCGCTTAAGCTGCACATATAGATTCATAGAAGAATACTTTTATCGAAAAATAGAGCGATTCGTTAAATTTCATTTTTACATATTGCTTATATTCACTTGCGGTTTCCCGTAAGTGTTTGTACAATAAATGCAGTATATTTTTGTTTTGCGGAGGTTGATTATATGAAGATAATCCTATTGGCGGACAGCCGTAAAAATGAGCTTCTGGTTAACTTCTGCATAGCATATAGACAATTGCTCTCCAAACACGAGCTTTATTCGATGCACAATACGGCCACTTTGCTGGAATCTATGGCGGAGCTGGATGTTCTGGGAATGTCCATGGATTACGCGGGCGGTTTTGATCAGCTTGCTTCAAGAGCTATGTTTAATGAGATTGATTCCGTGATTTATCTTCGGGACACGCAGATCCCGTTCTATGATGAGGCAAACGCTTTGCTGAAGGCCTGTGACTACAACAGTATACCTTACGCGACCAATCTGGCGTCGGCCGAGATCCTCGTTCTCGGTATTGACCGCGGTGATCTTGATTGGAGAGAGCTTATCCGTACCTGAGCCGAATTCGGATTTTGCATATGTTTTTAAGACTCTGCTACGGATTTGTGGCAGAGTTTTCATTATTTATCATAATTTTTACGCAATTCTCTATCCCGTAAATGTGATAATGGTTTGACCTGACACGTTGGGAGGATCTGCATGGAATTACGAACTTATCCGCTTGGACCGCTGCAATCGAATTTATACCTGGTTGCATTTGGACGCGATGCGTTTGTCATCGATCCGAGTGTCCCTTATGATATTCTGGATTTATCCGGTTACCGGATCCGGGGTATCTTTTGTACGCATTCGCATTATGACCATATCGCCGAAGCCGAAAACATGAGAAAGCAAACAGGTGCGATCGTCCTGGTTCATGAATCGGAGTGCGAATTTCTTATGGATCCATCCAAAAATACGGCAATGTCATTCGGGTTGCCGAAAAGGCCCGTCTCCGCACCGGTTTGCGAACTTAAGGACGGAGATTTACTGACAGCGGCTGATTTTGACTTTGAATCAGAAGAGATCTTTTCAATCAGCGTAATACACACGCCGGGGCACACGCGAGGATCGATGTGTCTTCTTTTTCAGGTAAAGACCGGTGTTAACCGGGGGCAATATCTGTTTTCCGGAGATACGGTATTTGCGGGAACGGTCGGAAGAACCGATTTAGGCGGGAATATGGCGGATATGATGCGCTCGGTTGATCGCTTAAAGCAGCTTCCGGACGACGTGACGGTTTATCCGGGTCACGGACCGAGCACGACCATAGGCGCCGAGAAAACGAACAACCCGTACTTTACAGCCGGAAATTACGATGATATCATTTAACCGTTCTGTCGAATGCTAAAAGGGCGAATACCTGCCAATCTTTTTTCCGTTATTTTCGGATAAAACGGCTCGGAAATACTCCTTCTGTCAGGGACGGAAGGTTTTTTGTTTTACCTGTACATTCGGTTTTGTCATGTTAAGATTGTATTAAACTGCAGGATTGTTGTTGGGAGGATTATTGATGAGCGACTTGAAAGCATCCATATATTCCATACAGAAGGCTTTTCGGGACGAAGTCGGTGCCGTAAACACATCGTCGGATGCGGAGCTTCTAAGAGTCCGGTATCTCGGGAAAAAAGGTGAACTGACTGCCGTACTGCGCGGCATGGGTTCCCTGACACCCGAAGAACGCCCGCTTATAGGCCAGCTTGCGAACGATGTTCGATTTGAGATGGAAGAGGAACTGTCCGGACGGCTTATCGACATTCGCACCAAGGAAAAAGCGGAGCAGCTGCTGGTCCAGACGATTGACGTAACACTCCCGGCCAAACCGGTTGAGATGGGTGCGCGCCACCCGCTTTATAAGGCAATTGATGAGATCTGCGACGTCTTTTTAGGTCTCGGCTATACGATCGCCGAAGGTCCCGAAGTCGAATATGATCACTATAATTTCGAAATGCTCCGTATTCCCAAGGGTCATCCTTCAAGAGACACGCAGGATACCTTCTATATTTCGGAGAATATTCTCCTCCGGACACAGACCTCACCCGTTCAGATCCGTGTCATGGAGCACAAGAAACCGCCGATCAAGATTATCTGTCCCGGCAAGGTTTACCGTTCGGATGCTCTTGACAGCACGCATTCCCCGATCTTTCATCAGATCGAAGGACTCGTTGTCGACAAAGGCGTTACGATGGGAGATCTGGTCGGTTCGCTGCAGCTTTTCGCGAAGAAACTGTTCGGAGAGAACACGAAGATTCGTCTTCGTCCCCATCATTTCCCGTTCACGGAGCCTTCGTGCGAGGTCGATCTGACCTGCTGGGCCTGCGGCGGAAAGGGATGCCGGGTCTGCAAGGGCGAGGGCTGGATTGAGGTCCTTGGAGCCGGTATGGTTCATCCCGAGGTCCTTTCCAACTGCGGAATCGACCCGAAGGAATACAGCGGCTTTGCGTTCGGTATCGGCGTGGAGCGGACTGCGATGGGACGTTTCGGAATTGATGATATCCGGAATTTATATGAGAACGATGTCCGTTTCCTTGGCCAGTTTAAGTAATAAGGCTCTGCGACCCGGATCGAATGAATATATTGGATAGAGCTTCATGCTCCTGAGGAGGATTTTCTGATGAAAGCACCGGTTGAGTGGCTTAAAGATTTTACCGATATACGGGTACCGATACATGATTTTTGCGAGATGATTACGGTCTCCGGCTCGAAAGTCGAAGGCGTGATTACGAGCGGGGAAGATATTTCCGGTGTGTATACCGGAAGGATTCTTTCGTTCGAGCCCCATCCCGATTCCGATCACCTGAATATTTGTCAGGTAGATATGGGTAAAGAGGAGCTTGGCGGAATTCTTCGGATTGTCTGCGGCGCTCCGAATGTCGTAAGCGGCATGGTGTGCCCGGTTGCGGTCATCGGAGCCAAATTGCCCGGAGGTATGACCATCAAGAAAGGCAAAATCCGCGGTATCGAGAGCAGCGGTATGTGCTGCTCCGTTCAGGAGCTCGGTTTTGCCGCGTCGGATCTCGAGGGCGCCGTCGAGGACGGTATCTGGCATATGCCGGAAGAAACGCCGCTCGGAATGGATATTAAGGATTATCTGGGTTTAGGCTCTTCGACGATTGATTTTGAGATCACATCGAACCGCCCGGACTGCTTTTCGATCGAAGGCTTAGGCAGGGAAGCGGCCATTACGCTTGATATGCCGTTTGCGCCGAAGATGCCCGTCGTGAAGGAAGAGTCCGAACATTTTTCGAGCGACTTCGCGAAAATTGACATAACGGCTCCGGATCTCTGCTACCGTTATTGTTCCCGGATCGTAGAAGATGTCGCAGTCGGACCCTCGCCGAAATGGATGCAGAAACGACTGGAGGACGCCGGTATGCGTCCGATCAACAATATTGTCGACATCACAAATTATGTCTGTCTTGAGCTCGGTCAGCCGATGCATGCATTTGACCTTGAATACTTGAGCGGCAGACATGTTATCGTCCGGAAAGCCCTCGAGAACGAATCGGTCCGGACACTCGACGGTACGGACAGGGTCTTAAGTTCCGATATGCTGGTGATTGCGGATGAAGACAAGGTCTGCGCGATTGCCGGTGTCATGGGCGGAGAGAACTCCGAAATCACGATGTCGACTAGAACACTTCTTTTCGAGTCGGCGACTTTCGATGCGGTAAGCGTCCGCCGTACGGCCGTGAAGAATGGCTTAAGGACGGAGGCTTCGTCCCGTTATGAGAAGGGCCTCGATCCCGAAAATGCCCTTCGCTCTTTGGATCGTGCCTGTGAGCTTGTCGAGCTTCTGGGCTGCGGCAAAGTGATGAAAGGCGTAATCGATTTGTATCCGACGCACAGGCAGCCGGTACATATCCCTTTCAATCCGGATCAAATCAACGCATTTCTTGGTACCGATATCGACGAATCCTTCATGCTGTCCATCCTGGATAAGCTTGGCTGTACGGTACATAACCTTGACGGGATTACCGTCTGCACGCCGCCGAGTTTCCGCCCCGACTTAATGTGCGATGCGGATATTTCCGAAGAAATTGCCAGATTCTACGGCTATAACCGAATTGAACCGACCCTTCTTTCCGGAAAAGAAACAACCTTGGGCGGACGTACCGAGGCGCAGCTTGCCGTCGAGAAGATGAAGGACGTCATGGTGGCGCAGGGCTTCTTCGAAGCGATCACGTATTCGTTCGAGAGCCCCAAAGATCTTGACAAACTGATGCTGGCCGCAGACGACCGGTTGAGAAAAGAAGTCGTAATATCCAATCCTCTCGGCGAAGATTATTCCGTGATGCGGACCTCGATGGTACCGTCCATGCTGCGCGTTGCGGCTACCAACAGCAGCCGCTCGGTGAAGAAGGCGTCCGTATTCGAAATTGCGTATATTTATCTTCCCGGCGACGACACGAATGTGCTTCCCGAAGAAAGAAGAATCCTCTCGGCATTCTCTTTTGATACGGATGCGAAAGACGATACTTTGGCATTTTACCGTATGAAAGGTGCCGTAACGGAGCTCTGCACCAACTTAGGCATCCGCAATGTGTCCTTCGAGCCGCTCCCGGATATCACTTACCTGCATCCCGGACGCAGCGCATCGGTCATCGTTAACGGGAAAACATGCGGTCAGATCGGTTATGTTCATCCGGATGCCGCCGACAATTTTGAGGCGCCGGAATCGACCGTTCTGCTTCTTCTGGAAGTAGAGCATCTGATCAAGGCGTCGACCACCAAACGTGTCTATAAGCCGCTTCCCAAATTCCCGGGAATCGCGAGAGACCTTGCCATTATCCTGGATCAGGCAATTCCCGCCGGATCCATCGAGAAAATATTCCGCAAAAAGGGCGGCAAGTACCTTGAGTCTTTTGTCCTTTTCGATGTTTATACGGGAAAACAGGTCGGCGACGCCAGGAAATCGGTCGCTTACAGCCTTGTATTCCGCTCGGCGGAACGCACTCTTACCGATGCCGATATACAGGAGGCCTTCACCGGTATTCTGGCGGCTCTCGAAAAAGAACTCGGGGCTCAGTTAAGGTAAGCACCTATCCGGCTGGGATTGTCGGTTTTTGTCGAAAACATGAGTCAGTATGAAGATCACCTTCTGGTAGAGTTTTAACCAGGAGGTGATTTTTATGTCCGGTACACTTCAAACAGCCATAGCTTTTCCCGTTGTGTTCCTGGGGATCGTGACGCTGATTTCGGCGGGGCCCGTCCTATACCGCGAAGTCATGGATTCGGCCGTTTTTCAGGCAGAGGCAGTTAACGCGTCCGTCGCAAATACCAACAGCTATTCGGTTACCGGCATATGTTCGGGGCCGGATGAGATCAGAATCGTATGTACGTCTCCGGAGCGCCTGCATTTCTATATGCGGACGGTTGAAGATATCGGGACGATTCTATACGAGGGGGCGGTTTCTCCGTGACGCGCAGGAAGAAGGGGATCAGAAGCAGAGTGGGGGGCGCGAGCCTGTTTCTTTG
Source organism: uncultured Mageeibacillus sp. (assembly GCA_964617375.1). GTDB lineage: Bacteria > Bacillota > Clostridia > Saccharofermentanales > Saccharofermentanaceae > Firm-13. The sequence continues at coordinate 34,836 of CAZTXQ010000011.1, forward strand.
TATTATTCTCTCCCTTGTTATATTGACGGAGAGCATACTGTTTGCCGCCGCTCTTGAACGCAGGATGGAAGCAGAAATGATGCGCTGTATGCGCATGCAGGCGGAAGCGGCCCTTTGCCGTTATAACGAACCGCTTCTTAAATATTACGGTCTCTATGGCTTAGGTGCTTCTCTCGGCGATACCGATGTATTTACCGAGTGTTTTGACGGCTCCGGGGCAGTGGTCGATATGACCGGAAGCAATGAGTTGACAACCGCATCTCTCAGGGAGGCGATTTCCGATTATATGAAGGTCAGGGCTCCGTCCATCGTGAGCGCTGATATGTTAGGCCGGCTGCGAGGCGTTTTGGACGAGATTTACAGCAGTGATTTCTTCAAAGCGACCGCTGAAGGCAAGAACTCCGACTGGATCCAATATATGAATGATATTTTGATCAACAGCAATCAATGCAGCAGCGCCATCTCGCAGGCAATCACTTCGGCCAAGATGTTGGACTTTACGGGAACTCTGAACCGTTTTGATGCATTTTGCCAGACATACATCGATACGGCCAAGCAGAAAGCAACGTATTTACTGCAGGGAGACACGAATCCGGCGATGCTTCTGGATACCGATTGTCTCTCGGATGCCATGAACACTCTTGACAGCCTGATGGATACCGATCTTCCGGATATCGCAGACAATCTTCTCATCAATGAGTATGCCGTATCCTTTATGGATTCCTGTGTAAAAGAGAATGTTGACGGCGATCGATCCGAACCGGAATCCAATATTCTCGGTGTTTCGTATAACTCGATTCACGGAGCCGGCAATACGGATCTCGAATACGTTCTGACGGGAATCGACAACGGTATTGCATCTCAGGGGATCGCCAGAAAGCTCCTTCTGGATACGCGGACTGTAATCAATTTGGCCGCATTCCTCATCGATTCCGAGAAAATGAATCGCGCGAAAGAAATCGGAACGGTCTTAAGCGGCGTAATTCTTGCTGTCTCGCTGGGCACCGTGGAAATCAGTCCCGAGATGCTTCAGTATGTTGTGCTTCTTGTTTGGGCCGAGGGTCAGGCAGTAGCGGACATGAATGATTTAACCGCCGGCAAAGGTGTTCCGCTCCTGAATCACAGCGCGCTTGACGATGAAGAAATCGTTAAGGACTTGATCATGACGGATTATCGCGATTATCTTCGCATCTATCTTCTGATTGTTCCCACGGAATGGAAGCTGTCGAGAATGCTGACTATTCTGAAACGTGACAGCGGCGGATCAATTTATACGGGTGTCAGGATTCATGTCGAATACATGAACCGGTCCTATCAAATGGAGGATTCCTATGATGCATACGTTATGGATGAAGCGGTCTAAGGGCGGCTCGATTGTCCTTGAAATCGCTATAGCGGCGCCTCTTTTTCTATTAATATGTACTTTTATCCTGACGGGTATTACGTGCGTTCGTGCCGAAATTCTGCTGTCGCAGTCCGTCGATCAGGTATCGCAGGAAATCGCCGCTGTTCTTCCGGTTGTCGGTCTGGGAACCAGCCTGACGGAGAAGGCGCTGTCGCTCCTGAACGACAGTGCTGTGGGAGCCGAATTAAGCGCACCCGGGAATCAGGCGTCACAGGGTACGCTAAAAACAGTCGCCGCCTCGATCGGCGGCATCGGTGCGATTCTCGATGCGTTCGGGATCGAGTCGGCCGACTTAGCCGGAACTCTTCTATTCGGAACCGTCATCCGTGACAGGATTGCGGGGACCTACGAATCCTATTGCGGTACCAATGCACTTCTGAAGGACAGGATCAGGAATCTGTCCGTATATGTGGATTGCGATTATGACAAACATATCATTTGGCTTCGGGTCTATTATGAGTGGAACACGTTTTTCGGGACAGCGGAGAAGTCCATCACCGAAGCGATTCCGATCTACGGCGACATTTGTCTAACGCTTCCGGAGACGGGAGAAACACGGGATGGCAGTGATGAAGTGTGGATGCGGGAGAACTTTGAACGCGGTTTGGAATTGCGTTCGACATTTGGAGGGAATCTCCCGGTAAGCTATCCGGTAATCGCCAAATTCGAAAACGGAACGGCGGTTTCGATCAAAAGTCTGGATCTGACGGCTCCGGATTATCAGACTCCGGGACAGGTTTGTGATAAAATCTACGGAGATATCGACGATCTGGCCGGGTTTAACGGTACGGACGCGCCTTGGGGAAGTGCCGGCATCTGGATAAAGGGAGAAGAGATTGTAAGCCGTGAGCTTCTGATCATTATTCCTGAGAACAGCTCGCCGGAAGCCTGTGAGGAGCTCAAGGCCTGTATGGATTACGCCGCCGCGAATCATGTGACGATTCGTATAGAGCAGTATGGGAATTCATACCGGTATACCGACAAGGAAGAGGAAGGCGATAGTCAGGAGACGTGACAATATTTGCGCGCAGTCCTTCAAATGCTCAGGTTTGAAGGTTGTCACGCAAGTCACCATGCTGTATCATAGGAATGTTAATCAGTTCGCTTGAAGAACTGGATATTACACTGACTTCCGGAGGTATATTCGTTGAAGAAAGGGAATGACACGACACGAAAACCGATGCGCACCCGCGATGTTCGGGCGGATTCCTCCAGAAAGCGCAGCGTTTCCGTCGGCGATGCGCTGCGGAAAGCCCGTCAAGGACTCCTAATCAGGCAGGTTGCCTGCATTGCCGCTGTGTTTGTTTTGATTATTGCACTGGTGACTTTTACTGTTAACGGTTATTTTGGTAGACTGATTCAGTATTTAGCGGATCGTCTTATGTAGAAGAAGAGGGTGGGTTTATGAATGACAAGTTGAAAGACCCGCAGACGGATGCTCTGTTTGACGCAATACTTACGCTGAAGACGAAGGAAGAATGCTATTGCCTGTTTGAAGATCTTTGTACGATTACAGAAATCAAATCGCTGGCTCAGCGTCTTCAGATTGCGTCGCTCCTCTATCAGGGACGTACATATGCCGAGATATTTGAGGTTACGGGCGTCAGTACGGCGACAATAAGCAGAGTAAACCGTTCCTTGGAATACGGTGCGGACGGATATAGAACCGTCCTCCAAAGGATGAATGAAGATACTTCAATCACGTGAATAAGACTGACCTCATTAAGTTATATTTTGAAAGGTAAAGGCAAAAATGAATTTAGTAACCAAAGTGTTTGGAACCCACAGCGATCATGAAATTAAACGTATTGTACCGATTGTAAATCAGGTGGAGGCATTATCGGACAAGTATGCGGCGATGTCGGAAAATGAGCTGCAGGGAATGACGGATCTTTTGAAAGCGCGTCTGGAAGGCGGAGAGACACTCGATGATATTCTTCCCGATGCTTTTGCCACGGTTCGCGAAGCGGCCTGGCGTGTTCTGGGCATGAAGCCATACCGCGTTCAGCTCATCGGCGGTATTATTCTCCATCAGGGCCGTATTGCCGAAATGAAAACAGGTGAAGGCAAGACGCTCGTGGCTACATTGCCCGTTTATTTAAACGCTTTGACAGGCAAGGGCGTTCATGTCGTTACTGTCAACGATTACCTCGCCAGACGTGACAGCGAGTGGATGGGAAAGGTTTACCGTTACCTCGGTCTTACGGTTGGCTTGATTGTTCATGATCTTTCGAACGAAGAGCGCAGAGCTTCCTATCATTCCGATATTACATACGGAACAAACAATGAATACGGTTTCGACTACTTAAGAGACAACATGGTCGACCGGAAGAGCAAAATGGTTCAGCGCGAACTGAATTTCGCGATCGTCGACGAAGTCGACAGCATTTTGATCGATGAAGCAAGAACTCCCCTTATCATTTCGGGAATGGGCGATGACTCATCTGAAATGTACATAGTTGCGGATAAATTTGTAAAAGGGCTTAAGAAGTATGTAGTCGTCGAGACGGACGATAAGATCAACATGGACGACATCGTTGGCGATTGCGAATATGTAGTTGACGAGAAGGCCAAGACAGCGGTACTGACAGCGAACGGAGTTGCCGCCGCTGAGAAGTATTTCCACGTGGAGAATCTTTCGGATCAGGGTAACTTTGATCTGCAGCACTACATCAACAATGCGCTTAAGGCGAACGGTACGATGGAGCTCGATCAGAAATATGTCGTTACGGACGGAGAGGTCATTATTGTTGACGACTTTACGGGTCGTCTCATGTACGGCCGCCGTTTCAGCGACGGACTTCATCAGGCAATCGAAGCGAAGGAAGGCGTTAAAGTCGAGAAAGAGAGCAAGACGCTTGCGACGATCACGTTCCAGAACTTTTTCCGTATGTATAATAAGCTTTCCGGTATGACCGGTACTGCCTATACGGAAGAAGCCGAATTCAGATCCATCTATAATCTCGACGTTATCACAATCCCGACCAATCGTCCTCTCGTGAGAACGGACGAAAATGATTCGATCTACAAGAATCAGTCCGGTAAATATTCCGCGGTTCTTAAAACCGTTATCGAGGCCCATTCCAAGGGACAGCCTGTCCTTGTCGGTACGGTAAATGTCGACCGATCCGAATATCTTTCCAAGTTATTCGCTAAGGCCGGTATCAAACACAACGTGTTAAACGCAAAGAATCATATGCGGGAGGCCGAAATCGTCGCACAGGCCGGACGCTTTAATGCCGTAACGATCGCAACGAACATGGCCGGACGCGGTACCGACATTCTTCTGGGCGGCAACTCGGAGTTCATGGCGAAGCAGGAGATGAGAAAGCTCGGATATCTTGAGGAGCTGATCGATTCGGCAACCGCACACAACGAGACGCAGGACGAGGTAATCCTCGAATCGCGTGCCAAATTTGCAGAACTTGAAGCCGAATTCAAAAAACAGACAGGCACGGAACGCGAGAAGGTCGTCGCCGCCGGCGGATTATTTATCGTAGGTACCGAGAGACATGAATCACGTCGTATCGATAACCAGCTGCGCGGTCGTGCGGGACGTCAGGGAGACCCGGGACGTACGAAGTTTTTCCTTGCACTGGACGACGATCTTATGCGTTTGTTCGGAGGAGAGCGTGCCAATGCGGCATTCAATCGATTCGGCGTCGATGAGAGTATCGAGATTCAGACCGGATTCCTGTCGCGTACCATTGAGAATGCACAGAAGAAGATCGAGGGCATGAACTTCAGCTCACGTAAACACGTTCTGGAATATGACGATGTCATGAATATCCAGAGAAATCTGACGTATGCACAGAGAAGACAGGTTCTTGACGGAGTCGATATTCACGACTCGTACCTCAAAATGGTCAAGAGTGTTGCCGAGAGACTGATAGATAGCTTTGCGCTCGACGGTAAGATCGTCGCCTCGGAGAAAATGGCGCTGACTCTTAAGATTCAGGATCTGTTTGGAAATCTTCCGGTTGTCGAACAGATTAAGGCAACGGGCGATGAAGTAATCTCTGCACCGGAATGGGAAGAGGCGCTGATTGATCAGGCACTTTCCCTTCTTGCAGCAAGAGATGAGGCGATTACGCCGCCGGTATTCCGTGAAGCGGAACGCCAGATTCTTCTTTGGAATGTCGACCAGAAATGGATGGATCACATCGACCAGATGGATCAGATGCGGTACTCCATCGGAATGCGCAGCGTCGGTCAGCAGGATCCGGTCGTGGAATATCGTATCGAGGGATCTGCCATGTTCGAAGAGATGAATATCGCAATTCAGGATGATACCATTCGTCTGATCATGAAGGCTAATATTTCCACCGGCGAAAAAGTTGAGAGAAAAGCACAGGTCAGGAATGTACAGGAAGGCCACGGAGGCGCGGGAGCTCCCGCTCAGGCGGCACCCGCTGCGGCACCGGCTGTCCCGGCACGTTCGAATCAGATACAGAAGGCAAGCGCAGGCGGTGAACAGGCAACAAGCGAACCGGTAAAGAGAGATGCCAAGAAGGTAGGCAGAAATGATCCCTGCCCCTGCGGCAGCGGTAAAAAGTACAAGAACTGCCACGGCAAGGAAGAATAAGTTTTTCCCCCGGAAAGGAGTGCCATTATGTCCGTTGAAATATCGACAGAAATGAAGATTGCGGAAGCCGTATCCGTCATCGGGTCGCTTTACAGCGAGAAGCCAAAGACATGTATCGTTCTCGGCTCGGGGCTTTCTCCGATGGCGAATCGCTGCACAATTGAAGCGCAGATCCCTTATACGGATATTCCGTATTTTCCGACACCGACAACGCCGGGACACAGCGGCGTGCTTCTAATCGCGCGGGTCGGCAACGTTCTCACGTATATGATGAACGGCCGTTATCATTATTACGAGGGCTATTCCACACAGGAAATTACGTTCCCGTTCAGAGTCCTGGCATCGCTCGGGATCCGGAATCTTATCCTGACGAATGCCGCGGGCGGCATGAATCCGGGTATGAATCCCGGGGATCTAATGGTCATCCGCGACCATCTTTCGATGTTTTGCGAATCGCCTCTCCGCGGCCCGAATTTAAATGATTTTGGACCCCGATTCCCCGACCAGACACACGTATACAATCCTGATTTTATCGAGTCGGTGCTTCGGATCTCCGAGGAAATGGATATTCCCGTACATACCGGCGTATATGCCTATATGCGCGGACCGCAGTATGAAACACCTGCCGAAATTCGCACACTTCGCGCATTCGGAGCCGATGCCGTGGGCATGTCGACGGTTCCCGAAGCGATTGTCGCATCTCACAGCGGCATCAGGGTCCTTGCCATATCCTGCATTACAAACCTCGCGGCAGGCATCTCTGACAAGCCTCTTTCGCACATCGAAGTTATGGAGACGGGAGCTGCGGCTTCCGACAGGAACATTGCGCTTGTCGAGGCATTTTTACAGAATCTATCCGAATGAAGGAGCCGTTTATGACTTCGATACTTCCCTATGCCGTCAAGGATCTTTCCCTGGCCCCTACCGGTAAACAGAAAATCGAATGGGCATATAAGAATATGCCGGTTCTTCGATCGATCGAAAACGAGCTTATATCTGAGAAGCCGTTTACCGGAATGAAAATAGCGGTCAGCGTTCATGTCGAAGCAAAAACGGCATGTTTGGCGAAGGTGCTGGCAGCCGGCGGAGCCGATGTCGCACTGACGGGCTGCAATCCGCTTTCTACCCAGGACGATGTCGCTGCGGCTCTTGCGGCTGAAGGCATGCATGTATATTGTGTACACGGAGCAAATACCGAACAGTATCATGAACATCTGACCCAAGCGCTTTCTTTCGGCCCCGATATTGTGATCGATGACGGCGGCGATTTTGCTCAGCTGCTTCATACGTCTCACAGACACTTGACCGACCGCTTGATCGGCGGGTGCGAGGAGACGACTACCGGTGTTCACCGACTCGCCATTCTCGAAAAAGAGAACCGGCTTTTATACCCGGTGATCGCCGTCAACGACGCAAGATGCAAGCATCTTTTTGACAACCGCTTCGGGACCGGACAATCGGTCTTAACCGCCGTAATGTCTGCGACCAATCTTCTCATAGCCGGCAAAACCGTCGTTGTGGCGGGGTTCGGAATGTGCGGAAAAGGCGTCGCACTGCGGGCAGCGGGTCTGGGTGCACGAATTGTCGTTACGGAGATCGACCCCGTGAAGGCGTGCGAGGCATTGATGGAGGGTTATCAGGTTATGTCTATGGATGAGGCATCCGCAGTCGGCGATGTTTTCATTACCGTAACCGGGTGTAAAGATATTATCACCAGGAGACATTTTGAGAGAATGAAGGACGGCGCCATCTGCTGCAATGCCGGACATTTTGATGTTGAGATCAACATTCCGGAGCTCGGTACTTTATCTGTTTCGCAAAAGGAAATGAGAAACAATATAGAGGGCTATACGATGCCGGACGGGCGGACAATTCATATTATAAGCGAGGGCCGCCTGGTCAATCTGGCCGCCGGAGACGGTCACCCCGTGGAAATTATGGATATGAGCTTTGCACTTCAGGCACAGAGTGCCCGTTATCTTGCCCGTGAAGGAAGACGTCTGGAGAAGAAGGTCTATAATACACCGGCTGAAATCGACGATAAAGTCGCATTTGTGCTGCTTAGAACCAAAGGACTGTCAATTGATGCGCTAACGGAAGAACAGAAGAGATATGTCAATTCCTGGGATATTTAAGGAGGCCGTCATGTCAAAGACAGTGCTGTTTAAGAATTTTACAGTTGTGACTCCGGAAGAGGACGGCTCTGTTTCCGTTATGGAAAACACCTTTGTTGCCGTAAAGGGTGACCGTATTATTTATGTGGGAGATGAACGTTCTCTTGCGGTAAAGGCGCTTATGGAAGCGCAGAGGGAAGCCGGCGGTACGCAGATCGGATTTGACGAATATGACGGCAAGAACCGGATACTGCTTCCTACTTTTGCCAATACACACACGCATATTCCGATGACGCTGATGCGCAATTCGGCGGACGATATGGGTCTTGAGGACTGGCTTTTCAAGAAAATCCTGCCTCGTGAGGAACACCTTCGCAAAGAAGATGTATATTTCGCAAGCCTTCTGGGTATGGCCGAAATGATAAGCGGAGGCACCGGGGCGGCTGCGGATATGTATTTCATGTCCGACGAGACCGCGTGCGCCGCACTGCAGTCCGGATTCCGTATGAATCTGTGCCAGGACGGCAAAATACACGATGACAAGGGCTGGCGTGAAGACAGAACTTCGCTTCTTGCATTCAAGAACTCCTTTCACGGAGCCGGCGGAGGACTCTTGAGAACCTCGCTGATGATTCATTCGATTTATCTGTATCCGGAGACTCTTTACCCGGATCTTGTCAGGGAAGCGATGGATCTGGATGTGTCCATACAGGTACATATTGCGGAAACAAGAACGGAAGTTGCCAACTGTATAGCCCAATACGGGGTTACGCCCGCCGTCGCACTCCATAACTTCGGCGTGTTCAACAGGCCCTGCATAGCGGCACATTGTGTCCATCTTACGGACGAGGACAGAGAAATCCTTTCGAATCCGAACGTTACCGCAGTTCATAATCCTTCAAGCAATATGAAGCTGGCATCGGGATTTGCCGATGTTGAGAAGATGAAGGCTGCCGGTGTGCGGGTTGCTCTCGGTACAGACGGATGTGCGAGCAACAACAATACGGATATGTACCAGGAAATGCGCCTGGCTTCGTTTATCGCGAAGGCAAGCACCTATAGTCCGATTAACTTAAGTGCCGAAGAAGTGCTTGTTATGGCTACCGTAAACGGGTATAAAGGCATGGGCTTCGCGAATTGCGGCAGAATCGCCGAAGGGATGTCGGCAGACCTTCAGATCGTCAATTATGACAGGCCTTCCATGTGGCCGCTCGGAAATCCCGCATCGGCTCTTGTATACAGTGCCGGCAGGGATGCCGTTGAATCTGTTATGATTGCCGGCCGGTTTGTGAAGTATAAAGGCGAGCTTACTTCGATTGATCTCGAAAAAGTCAAAGCAGAGACGGCAAAAAGAGCAGCTTACATAACACAATTTGCTTGACAGAACGCCCATAAATTTGTATAGTTTTATTCGTGCCTTGTCGAGCGGGGTTCCGTGAATGGACATAGCATGATGCCGATGTGGCTCAGGGGTAGAGCAATTCACTCGTAATGAATAGGTCGTGAGTTCGATTCTCACCATCGGCTCCATATAAATCCGCGATTGTTTCAAGCTTTCGCGGATTTTGTTTTTTTGAAGAGGTATAACAACTCGAGATATTTCATTTGTATTTTATGTGGTGCATAATAAGATTGGCATTATCCTTTAAGAAGGCTGGTGATCACAATAAGAGGCAACCAAAACAGCGAAACAAAGTGGCACAGGCTGGACAATACTGCCGTTATTTTTCCGATTCTGGCGAACAGGAGCTTCAGCAGCGTATATCGGATAGCCGTCCGTCTTAAGGACGATGTGAATCCCGAACTGCTGCAGCAGGCGCTTGACGATACCATTTTGCTTTTTGACAGTTTTCGAATACGTCTTCATAAGGGCTTTTTCTGGTATTATTTCGAGACGAATAAGAGACGGCCTCTGATCTGTGAAGAGAAGACGGACCCGTGCGGCTACATTGACCCTACACTGAACAATCAGTTTCTTTTTAAAGTCAGCTACTTCAGGAACCGTATAAGTCTTGAAGTATTTCACGCGATTACCGACGGAACCGGCGCCATCAATTTTCTCAAGGAACTGACATGCCATTATTTCCGCCTGCTTGACGAAGAAAAGCAGGATGACAACAGAGAAGTTTTCAGTGTCGACGTGACTTCGAATTTCGAAGACGGTTATGAGAAGAATTACAGGAAGGGCAAGAAGACCGGCTTCAGCACATCAAGAGCGTATCAGATCAAAGGCGAGAAGCTTCCCTTATTTTCGATGGGCGTTCTTCACGGTCAGCTCGACACCAAATCCGTATTGGATTTTTGCAGGAGCAAGAATATTTCGATCAATCAATATATTACGACGGTTCTGATCTGGTCCATTTATAAGGAACACTTGCATGAACAGCCTTCCAGGAATCCTATCATGGTTTTTATTCCTGTGAACCTGAGACCGTTTTTTGACTCGACGACCACTCTGAATTTCTTCTCTTCCATCAGCGTCGGGATTCTTATCGAAAAGAGCGGGTATACCTTTGAAGAAATGCTCGATGCTGTGGTTAACCAGACCAAGGCACAGCTGAAAAAGGAGCTTTTCGAGCAGAAGATTGCGAATAATGTCGCGATCGGAAAGAATATATTCGTAAGAATTCTTCCTCTTGCACTGAAGAACCTGGCCATGCGGATCGCCTATTTTATGACATACGATGCCAATACCATAACCGTCTCCAATCTTGGACGGATCGAAATGCCGGAGAAATACAGGGATCGCATTGAGCGCTTTGAGATTCTGATCAGCGTGGCAGACAGGGAACCGCAGAAATGCGCTGTGTGTTCGTATGAGGATAAACTGATCATAACCTTTACTTCGCGCCTGAAAAAACCCTATCTGCAGCGGGCTTTTTTCAGAAAGCTTGCGGCGGACGGCCTTGACGTCGTGATCGAAAGCAACGGGGTGTACTATGAAGACCTGTAAGCGATGCAATGTCAGAGTGTCGGATGATTCCGGCATCTGTCCTTTATGCCATACGGTTCTGACCGAACATGACGGGGTCAGAACCGAAAGGACGTATCCGGACTTGTTCGGACGTACGAAGACGTATAATCTGCTGACGCGGATCCTGCTTTTTCTGTCGATCGTAGGAGGAATCGCCGCCATAGTCGTAAATTATCTGACGTACGACAAAGTAATGTGGTCGCTTCTTACTACGGCGGTCATACTCTACTACTGGTCCGCCATTATCCATTCGATCCGGCACCAGGTGAACGTCGCATCGAAAATACTGGTTCAGGCGGTGTGTGCGTCTGTTCTTTCGGTTCTTGCGGATTATGTGCTCGGCTTCAGCAAATGGTCCATCAATTATGTCGTGCCGAGTATATTGACGCTCGCCGGCATTGCGGTCCTGATTATTATTCTGGTGAACCGCGTGCATTTCCAAACGTATATTATCTATCAATTCATTATCGGTGTTCTTGGTTTTGTTCCGTTTCTTTTGTTTGTGTTCGGCGTTGTCGATAAGCCTTTTATGTCGATCGTAGCGACTATAGTCTCGGCCTTATCCCTGATCGGAACGTCGATTTTTGGCGAAAAGACGGTGAGAAGCGAATTGAAGCGCAGATTTCATCTGTAATACACGGAGTTGCGGGAAAGTCCGATTCGAATAATGTTATAATATTCTTGTTAAAACACATAACCTGAGATTTGTGGAGGAATATGAAAAAATTCTTTCCCGGCGCATTTTCGAAGCCCTCCGAAAAGACTGTGATAAGTGAACTCCGAAAGAGCCTGCGGCACAAGGCGGCGTCTATGCTGTCGCTCCTCATAGGTGTATCTTTTATCGGCGGCTGTTCGATTTCCGGCACGGACCCGTTTCCGAAAGTTACGCAGCCGACGGAGTCTGCCTCGGTATCATCGTCTCCGGCCGTGACGACAGGTTCGGAGCTTCCAACCGAAACGACGTCTTCCGGGATGCCGGTTCTTCGCGTCGCGGCACCGATCACAAACGACACGGCGCAATATCTCCTCAAGCTTTATACGGCAAAACAGAACGGTATTCTCGGCGAGGGCGTAGACGGTTCAAATGTTTCGCTTCAGGTTCTTGATTCCGTCAAACCGGATTTTTCCGTAGAGATTCTTCAGACGCCTTCATCCGGTGTCATGGACGATACATTGAAGCGGTGGGGAGAGAGCGGAATATACCCGGATATCGTCCTTTCCGCTTCTCTTTCCAGTCTTTGTGCTTCGGGTTCCGTCATTCCGCTGACCGATTATCTCGCTTCGAATCCGCTTCTCGTACCGACGGATGTTTACAGGCCCATGCTTGACGCCTTGAGTATAGACGGCGAACTTTACGGCATACCCTATTCCGCGTCGGCCAAGATCCTTTTTGCCAATCGGGATGTACTTTTGAAAGCCGGTATAAACACGGTTCCGTTTGAAATGGATCTGACTTCGTTTCTCTCGTTCTCGGAGTCTGTATCGAACCTTAATTCCGAAACAACATTATTGCCGGACAGACTTTTTGCGTTTTACGAACCGAGCGAGCTTCTGCCGTTTCTTCCGTCTTCCTATTCGGAGAGCGCGGACTGGTTTATGTTTAACGGCTCCGCTTTTGAATTTAATGCCGGTTCTTTTCGAAAAGCCGTGCAGTTCCTGAGAAGCTACGTAAGCGCCGGGTATTCGGTAGAATCCCTGACACCGGAGCAGCGCACGGAGGCGTATGCCACACTCGATCCGCGTCTGTCGGGGAATGTTGCGATGTGGGTGGGAAGCACGGAAGACATATCTCTCTGGACGAATACGGCCTTTACCGTTTCCATATCTCAGCTTCCCTCCGAAAATAAAGAGAAGGAAGCCGCACTGCCTTTGACGGTTTACCCGCTTTCCATAACCTCTTCCTGCACGAATCCCCAGCTTGCGGCCGACTTTGCGGCTTTTATTGCGCTGGATACGGATGCGATCCTTCTGACGGTAAGACTCGAAGGATCGGACGGCATGCTGCCGGTCGTCACGAATGACGGCGTCTGGGAGGCTATGGTTGAGAAACAGACTTTCGGAGGAAATCTGATGCTTCTCAAGGACAAAATGAATGACGCGTATTTTGATCCCGTTACCAATAACGATCTGGCCAACCGGCAGATCCTTAAGATGCTCAGCGACTACAGGGCCTCGTTGATGGACGAGACTCAAGATTTTGATACTTTGGTACGTGCTCTATCCACGGCCGGCTTGCAGAATTCTTAGCGATTTATTGATTCGAGGGGGGGATACAAATTGAATTCGGATATTTCCTTGGCACCTGTTCGCATTCTGGATGCGCCCAAGCTCAAAGCGGCGGGGTTCTTTGATCTGAAGGTCCATGAGATTTCCTCCCTTCTGCGAGAGACTATATCCGATGCGTCTCAATCGATGTATATTGCAAGCCTGATCACGGACCCCGAACCGGTTCCGGTTGCGTTTGCGGGATTGTCGTTGATTCACCCTACCAACCAGAATGCTCAGATTGTCTGCCGCTTTTCGAAAACGGGCGTCAGAAAAGATATTCAGAATCACCCGGCACCCGGCTGCATAACGACTTCCATAGCACCGTATCCCGGGCAGATCTCGTTCGATACCCGAAAAACGGTTCTCGACTCTGTGCTGCGAATTGCCTTCTTCACGCTCAATTTACACAGAGTCAGCTGGCTGATACCCGTTACGGACAAGGAATCCGGCGAGGTGGCAATTGCCTGCGGAATGCGTCAGGAAGCGGTCCTTGAGGAAGCCTTATTCGATGAGAACAAATTCGTCGACGCCGGTATGTTTTCCTTGCTTGCGACCGAATACCCGGATTATGCGGTCGTCTTTATCGCATTCCCGCGCGGTGTTCTGGCCGTACGGGGAAGCTCGACGGCGGTTGAAGGGATTCGGTTCTACGGCTACGGTCAGAGAATAGAGGACCTGTATGAGATGAGAGTAGCGATTCGTACGGGCGTTTCCGACGAAACGGGCGTTCTCTTGCCGCAGGAAAGCGACGCATATCTTCGTACCAATATGCAGCTTCCCGAGGAGTTGTCGAAAGCGGTACGGGAGCTCAAAGAATATTTCTCGAAGTCGCGCACCAAATTTTCCGTTCGTGTGAATCTGCCGTACGGCAGCGATTTTCAAAGACACGTGTGGCAGGAACTGCAGAAAATTCCGTACGGGACGACTGTGAGCTATGAGGATATTGCGTTGGCACTTACGGGAAACGACCGTGTTGCTGCGCGCAATCTTTCAAGAGCTGTGGGCTCGGCCTGCTCGGACAATCCGATTCCGATCCTGATTCCATGCCACAGAGTCATCGGCAAAGACGGGCGTCTGGTGGGTTTTTCCGGCGGTGTAGAGAACAAGGAGTTCCTGCTGGATCACGAGATCTTAGGATTTTTCAGGGATGTTCAATAAGTACAGCCAAACATGCGCTTAGCATGTATGCAATCGGTAAACGGTCAATTATATAACAATAAGGAGCAACTATGACACACGAAGAACAAAATTTCGAAAAGACGATCCTTCCCGTTTCGGCAATGCTGAATCCGGTTCCGGTGGTTATGATTTCCTGTGCGGGACATCACCCGGAGAATCCGGAAGAACGCCCGAATATTGTCACGATCGCCTGGGCAGGCACGATTAATTCGGAACCTCCGATGGTATCGGTTTCGATTCGCCCCGAACGGCATTCCCATGACCTGATCCGCGATACGAAGGAATTTGTTATCAACCTCGTATCGGAAAATCTCGTCAGGGCCTGTGACTATTGCGGCGTTCGTTCGGGCGCCAAAGAAGACAAATTCCTGGCGATGTCCCTCACGGCGGTCCCTGCGGAAGGGCTTTCCTATGCTCCCGCCATCAAGGAAGCGCCCGTATCGCTGTCATGTAAAGTCGTATCCGTAACCAGCCTCGGATCTCATGATCTGTTCATGGCGCAGATCGTCGGCATTACCGCCAATTCGGATCTTATGAACAAAGCAGGGAAGCTCTGTATGGAAGACGCGGGCCTGACCTGCTATTCACACGGCGAATACTATTCGCTTGGCCGGTATTTGGGATTCTTCGGGTTCTCCGTTGCGTCGCCCGAAGCTCTGAAGCGAAGAAATGATGGAAGATCTGCTGCCCGTGCTTCCGGAAAATCATCCGGAAAACCTTCTCACAGAACGTCTGAATCTTCATCCGGGAAGCTGTCCGGAAAACCATACGACAAGTCCAATCGTTCAGAGGACGGTCGTCCGTCCCGTTCTTCGGCCGCTATAGGCCGGCGCTCGCCCGCGGGACTTCCGGGAAGTTCGGCATACGAAAGAAAGATGGGCTCCAGGGATCCGAACAGCAAAGCACCGGGTAAACCCCGCGGCAAAAAGGATGGCAGGCGAAACCCCGGGAATGCGTGACATCCAGAGGCCGGTTTCAGCTGACTGCTGCACATATGGTCTTCTTTTTACAGGCAACATTTCGGGTTCCTCGGAACCCGATTTTTCGTTTTTGGGCAAATAAATAGGGACTGTCTCTCAACTTGAAGTTTTGAGACAGTCCCTTTTCAAATCTGATTTAAAAGGTATTAGTTCTTGCCGGCAAGAACTTTCTTGAGACGGGCAAAGCGGGGAAGACCGTCTTCCTTGGGCTGCTCGGTTTCGCCTGCGATCAGGGGAAGCGCGTACTTGATGTACTCTTCGGTTACGAAGTTGCCTTCCTTGTTGATCCATTCAAGCGGAACCTTCTTCTCGGTGTTCGCGACGTCGTTCAGAGGAATCATCTTGATCTTGCACTCATACTTGTCGCCCTCGGCACGCTCAAAGCCGACCATGTAATCGGTCATGCCCTCGAGAGCCTTGAGAACGGCTGTCTGACCGGCCAGGAAGGATTCTTCATAGTCGGACTTGGAAGCACAGTGAGAAGCGCAGCGCTGCATCAGGGAAAGCTCGATTCCGCGAACCTTGGATCCTGTTTCCTTCTTGAGGAAATCCGCGAGAACGGTTGCCGTTCCGCCGAGCTGCTTGTGACCGAAAGAGTCGACAGCGACATCTTCCGTAGCGACGAGCTCAGGAATGAATTTGCCTTCCTTGGTCTGAACGCCTTCGGATACCGCGATGATAACTTTGCCGGTTTTGGCGTAGATCGCCTTAACGTCGGCAAGCATTTTGTCCAGATCAAAATCAATTTCGGGAAGATAGATGAGATCCGGTCCGTAGCCCTTAGCGGCGGCAAGAGCGGTTGCGGCTGTAAGCCAGCCGGCATGACGGCCCATGACTTCGATAACGCAGATCATTCCGGTGTCATATACGCGTGCGTCCTGATAGACTTCCATGGTCGTAGTAGCGATATACTTGGCGGCGGAAGAGAAGCCCGGGCAGTGATCCGTTCCGAAAAGATCGTTGTCAATTGTCTTCGGAACACCCATGACGCGGCAGTCGTAACCGGCCTTCTGCATATACTTGGAGATCTTGTTGCAGGTATCCATAGAGTCGTTTCCGCCGTTGTAGAAGAAATAGCGGACATTATACTTCTTGAAAACTTCGAGAATGCGCTTGTAGTCGGTCTCGTCGACATCGGCGTTTGCAAGCTTATAGCGGCAGGAACCGAGGTTCGAGGAAGGAGTGTATTTAAGAAGCTCAAGCTCGGCAGGATCTTCCTGTCCCATGTCGTAGAACTTCTCGTTCAGTATTCCGACAATACCGTTGGCGGCACCGTAAACTTTCTCGATTACGTCGGCGTGCTTGAGTGCCTCGATAAAGACACCGGCGGCAGAAGCATTAATGACGGAAGTCGGACCACCGGACTGTCCAAACATCAGATTACCTTTTAACATTGCCATAATTTCATCCTCCCAATATGTGTTGTTCATACATTCACCAGCAAACCCGGATCGGACCATCCATTTAAGAGAGGATGTCCGGCCGAGCAAAAACCACTGCAAATCATATCACATTTTCGATTAACTGCACAGATTCAAAGGTAAATATTTGTGGTAATAGGTGTCAAACACTGGTTTCGAATGTTAAATTCACGTGATAAAATGAACGTATCAATACAATTTTGTGATAACCTCGTACGTATCGGGAGGAAAGAGGTTTCATCCGTGAAACAAAGACAGAGTGTACTCGGTTCATGGGATACTTTATGGAGGGCGGCCGCCTTCTCTTTTATCTGCATTTTCTTCTTTTCGCTTCTGGTTGGCGTCTTCATTTATATCATCGGATGCTACTATTTAGAGATAACTCCGTTTATTTTCTGGACGAACATGGAGGAGACGCAGCGTACGATCATTGTGCTGATCTTTTCCGGTATATTCATATTTTCGTTATTGCTTACCGTTATGCTGGCCTATCTTTACGATAAGCTTATCTATTCTCCCATGAAGGAGCTTTTAAGAGGTGTCGAAAAATCTTCGGGTTACGAGGGTCTTGCAGATAACGCCGTACTTTATCTGCAGGGAGTCGGCAACAAAGTATCCGATCTCTACAAACCTCAGGAATTCTGGGCGGACCGTATTCATGATTACATAGAGAATGCGACGCAGGAACGCTATTTTGATGAAACTACCGGTTGTTTCAACCGTAAATATTTTTCGCAGGCTCTTTCACAGATTTTGAATACACAGCTTATGTGTTCGCTCGGCGAAATGAAGAAACCGCTTACGACTTCGAGTTATTCATATGCTTTATATCTGGTAGACATTGACCATTTTAAGATGATCAACGATGAATTCGGCCATAATTATGGCGATCAGGTATTGGGACAGGTTGGTCAAACCCTAAGAAATGCGATTCGTTCGAACGGTATTGTTATACGAAACGGCGGGGAAGAGTTCCTGATTGTCGTGTGCCTGGGTTATCCGCTGGATTATTCCGGACTTGCCGAGAAGATCAGATGTGATTTTAACGAGACTGTATATGTCACGAGTCTTCTGACGCACGAAATACGTCCCGTTACCTGCAGTATCGGGTTTGTTCCTTTTCCCGTATTTACGGATAACCGGACGGCATTCAGTGTCGCACAGTATGTGAATCTCGCGGATCAGGCCATGTATATGGCAAAAACCGAAGGAAGAAATACGTGGCGCGGTGTCTTGCCCCGCAGTATTCCGCCGACTGCAGAAGAATTCGAACGGGCTGCGCTTTCCGTGGATTACGGTGCAAAGGCCGGATATTTTCAAATTGAAAGGCCGCCGGAAAACATGTAGAATAGAAAGATATTAATGAACGGACGTATAAATATTCATGAGAGTACTTCAAATCAACTCCATATGTGGAATTCGCAGTACGGGACGCATATGTACGGATATAGCAAAAGCACTGACCGGGAATGGACATGAAAGTATAATCGCCTATGGCCGTGAACCCGTTCCCGCGGAACACCGGGAAGACAGTGTTCGTATCGGAAGCAATTTTGAGGTTTACCGCCACGCTGCTTCATCCCTTCTTTTCGATTCGGCAGGATTCGGGAGCAGATCCGCGACGTATAAATTTATCGACTGGATCGACGGTTATAATCCCGACATTATCCATCTTCACAGCATTCACGGTTACTACATCAACATTGAGATTCTGTTCGATTATCTCGCGCGGACGAATAAGCCGGTTGTGTGGACTTTACACGACTGCTGGGCCTTTACGGGACACTGTCCTTATTTCACGGCCGCCCGCTGCGAACGCTGGAAAACAGGGTGCTTTGACTGCCCGCAAAAAACGAAATACCCCATGAGCTATCTGGCCGACCGTTCAAGAAGCAACTGGATCCGGAAAAGAGAGCTTTTTTCCGCGGTTGAGAATATGACGATTGTTACACCGTCCCGCTGGCTTTCAGATCTGGCCCGTGAATCGTTCCTTGGCAAATATCCCGTTAAGGTAATCTGCAACGGAATTGATACCGGTATATTTAAGCCTGAAGCGAGTGATTTCAGGGAAAGGCATTCTATTGGTGACAAGAAAATAATTCTTGGCGTGGCGAGTGTTTGGGAGGAGAGAAAAGGTCTCAAGGATTTTATCAAGCTCTCAGAAAGACTGGACGACAGCTGCAAGATAGTTATTGCCGGTTTGTCAAAATGGCAAATTGCGAAGATGCCCAAAGAGATCCTCTGCATCGGACGTACCGACAATACCGGGGAACTTGCCGGATTGTACAACGCCGCCGATGTTTTTTTGAACCTGACATATGAAGACAATTATCCGACAACGAATCTGGAGGCTCAGGCATGCGGCACTCCGGTTATTACGTATTGTTCCGGCGGAAGCTTTGAAACCATTCAGGCAGAAAACGCGTGTTATGTTGATGCCGGTGACATCGATGGCGTTTATGAAGCTATAAAAAGTGTAAAAGCGATGAACAGGATACCGGGAGAGACCCATTGTTTACCGAGCCTGGATAAAAACCAAATGATAGAAAAATATCTGGAAATTTATAGCGACATTAAGGAAAAAGGGCCGGTTCACTCAAACAAAAAAGACAAAACGGGTGTATGAGTGGTAAAATGGTTCAGGAGAGAATTCATATGAATACGGATCCCGGCAG
Source organism: uncultured Mageeibacillus sp. (assembly GCA_964617375.1). GTDB lineage: Bacteria > Bacillota > Clostridia > Saccharofermentanales > Saccharofermentanaceae > Firm-13. Next base: position 54,437 of record CAZTXQ010000011.1, read on the forward strand.
AGGAATCGAGCTGCATCAGAAAGATTACTGTTGACTTTTCCGTGCGGCGCACATATAATTTTCTTCGTGCCTCCGGCTTGACGGATGGATTTCATGGTGGAATTAGCTCAGTTGGTTAGAGCGCTAGTTTGTGGCACTAGAGGTCGTGGGTTCGATTCCCATATTCCACCCCATTTTCCCAATCATGCGGGAACCGATCCTGTCATATTTCCGGTCCTCGAGGCTTACGTTGGGGTGTAGCCAAGTGGTAAGGCACGGGACTTTGACTCCCGCACTCGTAGGTTCAAATCCTGCCACCCCAGCCATTTGGTTCACTAGCTCAGTTGGTAGAGCACCTGACTTTTAATCAGGGGGTCCGGAGTTCGACCCTCCGGTGAGCCACCAGGAACAAAGCCCCGAAACGTGTTTCGGGGCTTTTTGTTATTTAGAGAAATATGAACGTATGAAACATACGCTGCAATTATAGCTGACACAAACCTGCGGCGACACAATCGGGAGGCTTATCATGAAAATAACGGATATACAGAATCGAAAAGAATCAAGCGGAGTATTCCCTGAAGACCGGCAAAAGGTTCGCAAGCCTTCTCCGGTTCGGGCAGCGTCCGGTAAATTTCAGGCGAGAGGCGTTCTTTCGGCAATCGCTTTTCTTGTCGCGCTGATCCTTACAATATCAGCGGTTCCGGTTTCGGGGGTACATGCAGCCATTACCGAAAATGCTGTGGTGGTCGCTTCGGCAGCAAACGTGAGAAACGCGCCGGGGACAACATCGACTATCCTGACCAAAATATATCAGGGAAAACGTGTTCAGGCAGGTTCGGTTACGACCATAACCGGTGATCCGCAGGGTTACAATTCATGGATTGCCATATCGGTTATGGTGGGGGACGTTCAGTATAACGGATACGTTGTCAGTTCCTACATTCAGAAAGATGCGGCGGCCGACGATCCGGCCTTCGAATCTATGATCGCAAGCTTTCCCGAATCGTATAAACCATCGCTTCGGACATTGCATGCCGCTCACCCCGGATGGGTGTTTACTGCGGTTCCGGTTACAGACTCGAGCAATCAGCCCGTAGCCTGGAGCACGGCGGTTGCTGCGGAGTCGAAAATTGAGATGAGTCTTATCGAATCTACCGTTAATGACAACTGGAAATCCACGGATTCCGGCAGGTATAACTGGCTTACCGATACCTATACATCGTATTACAGCGGAGAATGGGTCAACGCGTCATCCGGTATAACGGCATATTATATGGATCCGAGAAATTTCCTGTCCGAATCACAGGCATTCCAGTTTCTTGATATGACTTACGATTCCAGCCAGCAAATCGAATCAAAGGTTTCCGAAGCATTTACGGGTACGTTTATGAACGGCGCATCCACGGTCGATCTCGGCGGCAATTCTGTTACGTACGCGAAAAGTTTCATGGATGCTGCTTCGGCATCCGGTATCAATCCGTACTTTCTGATCGCAAGATGTCTTCAGGAGGTACAGACCTCGGTACAGAACCCGGACGGATCCTATTCGAAAATTGCCAGCGGATCGGCCAGCGGTACATATCCGGGGCATGCGGGATTCTATAATTTCTATAATATTAACGCAACCGGTTCCGATCCGGTTGCCAATGCGCTTATTTTTGCGCAATCCGGTTATTCGGGAACCGGCGGCGCCACGCTGAACGAACGCTATCTGCTGCCGTGGAATACACAGTACCGCGCAATTGTCGGCGGAGCCAAATTGATCGCCTACGGGTACATCGATAAAGGTCAGAACACTCTTTACTATCAGAAATTCGATGTGGTCAAAAACAGCACACCTGAAATGTTTGTACACCAGTATATGCAGAATATCCGCGCTCCCTACAGCGAAGCCGAAAACCTGTATCAATCGTATTCCAAAGCATCGCTTCTCGGCGAGGCGCTCTCCTTTAAGATTCCCGTCTATGCCGGGATGCCGGATACTGCAGTATCCAAGCCTGCCGAGACCGGAAACCCGAATAATCTTCTCTCGAATCTGGTGATAGACGGGTTCTCGCTGACTCCGGCCTTTAACCCTTCCGTCATATCGGGTTATACTCTCGAAGTGCCGAATGCCGTGACATCGGTGAACGTACTTACGTATGCCGCTTCGGCGAAAGCATCGATCAGCGGCTATGGTGTCAAGTCCCTCGCGGTCGGAAACAACAGCTTCTCGGTAACCGTGACGGCGCAGAACGGGGAACCGCGTATTTACAGCTTCACAGTAAAAAGAGGTTCGCCTGTCGGACCGATGACGGTTACGTATGATTTGAATTATCAGGGGTCCACGCCATTTACCGCTTCCGCGCAATACAATACCCTGCTTACCGCGCCGAACAATCCCGTACGCAATGGATATACGTTCGGCGGCTGGTATAAAGACCAGGCATGTACGAGCGCGTGGAATTTCGGGACGGATAAAGTTACCTCCGAAATAACGCTTTATGCACAGTGGCTGGCACCGTCTGTTTTCTACCTGAGTCACGTTCAGGATATCGGCTGGCAGCAGTGGTTCAGCAACGGTGAAATCTCCGGCACGAGCGGACAGTCCAAACGACTAGAAGCCATCTCCATTAAGCTTGCCAATGTCGATGGAGGTGTCGAGTATAAGACGCATGTTCAGGACTACGGCTGGCTGGACTGGGTGTCGGACAGCGCAATGAGCGGTACAAGCGGGGAGGGGAAGCGGCTTGAAGCCATCCAGATCCGCCTTACCGGAAATGCGGCCAATCAATACGATATCTATTACCGGGTACACGCAGAAAACATTGGCTGGATGGATTGGGCGGTAAACGGCGCTTCGTCCGGAACGGCCGGATACTCTTACCGGCTTGAGGCGATTCAGATCGTGCTTGTTCCGAAAGGCGGAGCAGCTCCCGGTTCGACGGCACAGCCGTTTGTCGACAAGGGTGTTCAACCCGTTGTCTCCTATCAATCCCATGTTCAGGATATCGGATGGCAGGGATTTGTCTCGAACGGAGTAACATCCGGCACCAACGGTCAGTCCAAACGACTGGAAGCCATGCAAATTCAGCTTGCCAACGTTGACGGCGGAATCGAGTACAAGACACACGTGCAGGATTATGGCTGGATGGATTGGGTCAATAACGGCGCGACGAGCGGAACAAGCGGACAGAGCAAACGTCTCGAAGCGATTCAGATCCGACTTACCGGAAATGCCGCAAATCAATATGACATCTATTACAGAGTCCACGCACAGAATATCGGCTGGATGGACTGGGCGGTAAACGGAGCGTCAGCCGGAACCGCAGGGTACTCTTATCGGCTCGAGGCGATACAGGTCGTACTGGTTCCGAAAGGGCAGCCGGCGCCGGGCCCGACGGCGAGACCTTTTGCGCAGGCCTGATCAACGGGATATGGACTGCAATCTGAAAACTGTCTGTAACCATCCTGTGAGGTGCGTTTGCTACACTATAAGGTAGATTGAACGATAAAGCACCGGTCATAAGAGGTGGACATGTTTTCAGGCAGGAAAAGCATTTCGACTGTCGGACACATATTTTGCGGAAAGCTAAGACGCGTGCCAGAAAATGCCTTCGGCAAAAAGCGGCACGGAATCTTCACGCGCCCCTTCCCGGTACGTTTCATGGCTGCTTTCCTTGCGTGCATGCTTATTATGCCGCTTGTTACGGTTTCTACAAACCTGGCTGAAATTGTGGCAAATGCTTCCGTAATCGCTTCGGTCGCCAATGTCCGTTCCACTCCGCAATCCGATATCACAACCAATATCATCGGAACCGTCTCCCGCGGACAGCGTGTGGCGGCCGGTTCGGCGATTCCGAGTATCGGAACCGATACATACCAGTGGTGTCCCGTGACCTATGAAATAAACGGAACGCAGGTTTCGGGGTATGTCGTATTTGGCTATATCTCTCTCGACGATCCCGAATTTACGGCCGTCTTAAAGAGTCTTGGTTTTCCCGATTCCTATATTCCATATCTTACCAAGCTTCATGCAGCACATCCGAACTGGACCTATCAGGCGATTCAGACCGGCCTTGACTGGAACACTGCGGTCGCGTCTGAGGCAAGCATCGGTACAAGCCTTATCTACAGCTCGGTTGACGATGCGTGGAAGTCTACGGATCCGGGTACGTATGACTGGTACAGCAATACCTACACGCCCTATGACGGCACATCCTGGGTTAACGCGTCAAAGGATATCGTCGCGTATTATCTTGATCCGAGAAACTCCCTTACAGATCCCAATGTCTTTCAATTCTTAAATCTTTCCTATGACGGGGCTACGCAGTCGGAGGGTGCCGTTCAAAAACAGCTGGCCTCATCTTTTATGGCGGCCGGTACGGTAAACAATGAAGCCGGCGCAGCCGTGGCCTATTCAACGGCTTTTATGGATGCGGGACAAAAGTCGGGTGCAAGTCCGTACTTTCTGGTTTCCCGTGTGCTTCAGGAAGTATCAGCGACGGGAAGCCGTTCGACTTCCGGAACAGAACCTTCTCACGAAGGATTCTTTAATTATTACAATATCGGCGCGAGTTCGTCGCCGGACCCAGTGATCCTGGGACTTCTTTTCGCGCAGTACGGTTCGTCGAATCCGACCAAGTATCCGATGTCTGCCGAGAATCAGGCAAAATATCTGATACCCTGGAACAGTCCGTACCGCTCGATTGTCGGTGGTGCCAAATTTATCTCGCAGAATTACATCTTAAGAGGACAGAACACTCTGTATTTTCAGAAGTTTGACGTGATTAATAATGAGGACGGACTATTTAAACATCAATATATGACGAATATCCAGGCGATGACCGGCGAGTCATCAACCTTGTATTCGGCATATTCCAAGTCCGGTATCCTCGATGTGCCGCTGGTCTTCAGCATTCCCGTCTATTCAGGCATGCCGGATTCCGCAGCGCCGTTACCGGCCAAAACCGGTAATCCCAATAACTTCCTATCGCAGCTGGCCGTCGACGGTTTCTCGATCACACCTTCCTATGACCCCGGAGTAACCGAGGGATATTCATTGATCGTTCCCTTCCAGGCATCTCAAATTAATCTGTCGGCAACCGCAGTTTCCGCCTTTGCGTCTGTGGCAGGAATCGGAAGCGTGCCGATTAATGTCGGTGAAAACAAACTTCCGATTACCGTGACGGCGCAGAACGGAGCGGTTCGTATTTACAATCTGACGGTAGTCCGGAGTGAGTCGACCGGAGCGGATGCATTCACGACGTCCTATAACGTAAACGGTAACGGAACCATCAGTAAAGTTGTACCGGGAACCAATGTCTCAACCTTTTCATCCGGAATTACTTTGCTGAACGGCGGACAATTAGAGTTCCTGAACGCAACCGGATCCGTAATCAGCCAGCCTGACCATATAATGGCCAGCGGTGACCGTGTCCGGATACTGGACGCATCTTCTAATCCGGTATATGATTATCCGATAGTAATATACGGTGATGCGAATGGCGACGGCAAAATATCGTCGTCAGATCTTACCATTATCTGCCGCCATGTCTTGAAAAAAACGACATTAACGGGTATAGCGGCGATAGCGGCCGATGTGAATCGCGACGGCAAAATCAGTTCTTCGGATCTGACCATTATCTGCCGTCATGTTCTGAAGAAAAGTACAATTGAGCAATGAGGTGTAAGAAATGCTATTTTCCAAAAGAATAAGGAATCTGTTGTGCGGCTGTCTTGCGGCGGCTATGCTGGCTGTTTGTATTCCCGTGGCGACGGTGCTCGCAGATTCGTCATCCGATATGACAATCGGCGGCAATAAAGAAGTCGGCTCGACAATCACCGCGACCGTCTATGTGTCGGGAGACGGACCTTATGCCGGATTCGCCGGTTCCTTCTCCTATGATTCGAAGTGTTTCGAGCTGCAGTCGATAACGCCCGGGAATTACGGGAGCGCTCATTTTAGCAGCGATGGCGTTAATTTTGTCGAATACGAAGCCAATATCGGTAACGGTGCTTCCATTGTCGTTGCCACATTTAAATCCATTGCGGCGGGGACCGGTTCGATTGCCTGCAACATCGAATCGCTGGGAACGATGAACGGCATCGAGTCAGCCGTTTCCTCACCGTCCGTATCTGTGACTATAACCACACCGGTTGCGAAGTCATCCGATGCAACGCTGGCAAGCTTAAGCATCTCGCCCGGTACTTTAAGCCCGGCTTTTTCCGGCTCGAAAACAAGCTATACCGCAACGGTGGATGCCGCACAGAGCAAAATCACGGTCAGTGCAAAAGCTGCTGATTCCAAGGCGAAAGTATCGCTGAACGGAGTGCAGGATAAGCTTGTCTCCGGAGACAACACGGTAAAGATTACAGTAACGTCCGAGAACGGGGCGACAAATGTATATACCATTAAGGTAACGCGTGCAGTCGGACCCACACCCACGCCGGGACCTACACCGGCCCCGCTTCCATTGATAAATTACGGCGGAACGGATTATACGATCCTGACTGCCGGAGACGGAGACAATATCCCGGCCGGCTTTTCTGCTGCGACCGTCAAATACAAGAATATTGATATTCCCGCCCTTGAATTAACGTACGGTTCTACACCCGATGCGGTTTCGATCAGCATCATTTATCTGACAGCCGACAGTAAAACCGGCTATTTTGTCTATGATACGGCAACCGAGACCTGCTATCCGTATGTGACAATATCTCCTTCGCCGGACGCCTTCCAAATTCTCGGCAAGAGTGATTTGATTACCGTGCCGGCGGGCTACGAAGCGTTCGATTATAGCTATCAGGACGAAAATATTACGGCATATCGTCTGATCTCCGACCTTAAGAATCCTCAAATACTGTTGTACCTGATAGACGGAGCGGGCGTGTCCGGGTTCTACTATTACGATACGATAAACGCAATGATTCTTCCGTATCGAGGTGAAGTTCTTATTGCGGAGCCGACGCTTGCACCGACTTCGACACCGACTTCGAATCCGACACTTACGGCCGCAGCAATCCCTGTTATCGCGGTGACGACGGGACGTACAGGGGGGACGCCTTCGTTATTATCTTCTCTGACGGATTTCTCGAATCCGGCTGTTCTTATCATGTACTTTTTCGCTGTCGGATTTATCGTGCTGGCTGTCATTTGTATCGTGCAATTCATGAAGGCGAGGAAAAGAGAATATGAGTATGGTGATATATATGACGATGCGCCGTACGGGGATCAACCGGATCCGATAACAGACGAACAGACGTATTCGCATTTTTACACATTGAATCGGCCGAAAGGCAAATTCGGCAGAAATAACCGCGGGAATACCGAGGGCAGTGAAGTTGATTATCTGGATATTCCGGACATTACTAAAAATAAAGCGGCATCGGATATGGATGCGGAAGATCCCGATTACGATCCGAACGATTTCTCCCGAAACAAAGCAAGTGTCGCTTCCGTGACCGCTCCTTTCGCAGCTCCCGTACCGAAACCAACCGCACCGGCAGCTGCCGCGCCGCAGCGTCCCGCCGTGGCTCCTGTACTAAGACCGGCAGCACCAACCGCAACGGTTGCACCGGCTGTAACTGCCGAACCGCAGCGTCCCGCCGTGGCTCCTGTATTAAGACCGGCCATACCAGTCGCACCGGTCGCACCGATTGGAGCTGCTGAACCGCCGCGTCCTGCTGTGATACCTGTACCGAGACCGGTTGCACAAACCACACCGGTCGCACAAACCACACCGGTCGCACCGCTTGGAAATTCCGAACCGCAGCGTCCCGCCGCGGCACCCGTGCAGAGACCAGCCATACAAACCGCACCGGTCGCACCGGCTGGAACTGCCGAGCCGCAGCGTCCTGCTGCCATGCCTGTTCAGAGACCGGCCATACCAACCGCGCCGGCTGAGCAGCAGCGTCCCGCCGCGGCACCCGTGCAGAGACCAGCCATACAAACCGCACCGGTCGCACCGGCTGGAACTGCCGAGCCGCAGCGTCCTGCTGCCGTGCCTGTTCAGAGACCGGCCATACCAACCGCGCCGGCTGAGCAGCCGCGTCCCGCCGCAGTACCTGTACAGAGACCGGCCATACCAACCGCGCCGGCCGAACCGCCGCGTCCCGCCGCAGTGCCTGTATCGAGACCGGCCGCACAATCTGCACCGGCCGAACCGCAGCGTCCCGCACCGGCCGAACCGCAGCGTCCCGCACCGGCACCCGTACCGAGATCGGGCGTACCTTCGGATATTGTTTACAAAGCCGTTCCCAAGCAAACCGGAGCTGCTCAGATGGGTTTCGGAGGCATAGAGCCCGGACCGAAAACGCAGGACACCGCGGAGAGAACTCTGGATTTTCCGAAAATTAATACGGCAAAACGTGAGGACCATATTCCGGTTCGTCTTCAGCGGGATCTTGAAATGGAAAAAGCGAAGAGAGACGACGAAGCGATGCGCAGCAGAAACAATATGAACGGTCAGAATCCTCCGGCCAAACCAAAGAATAATGAGAGGATGCCGCGCGGTACCAGAGCTCCCAATTTAGGCTTCCTTGTTAATGATCCGGATATCGATCCGGATGACAGATAAAAACGAGAATGATCCGGGTAACGCAAGTAACCCGGATCATTTTTTACATTCATATTTTGTGTGATTCGATCAAAATTCCGTGAGCCACGCATTTACGGAAGCATCGCTCGGCATTCGCCAATCGGCACGGGGCGACAGTGTGACCGAACCTACTTTCGGGCCATCCGGAAGGCAGGAACGCTTGAATTGCTGTGAGAAGAATCTCTTCAAGAAAATCTTAAGCCACTTCGATATGGTCTCTCTATCATACTCGCCATGGAAAGCGTAATCCGCCATAAAGAGCAATTTCTCGGGAGTGAATCCGTAACGCATGAAGTAGTAGAGGAAGAAGTCGTGCAAGGCGTAAGGGCCGACAAGATCTTCGGTTACCTGGCTGATCCGGTCGTTGTCGTGCGGCAGAAGTTCGGGACTTACAGGTGTATCCAGAACATCCAGAAGAACATCCGATTTTTCTTTCTCGGTGATCGACGCGGCATAGCCGACGAGATAACGTACAAGAGTTTTCGGTACGGAGCTGTTTACGGCGTACATCGACATGTGATCGCCATTATAGGTTGCCCAGCCGAGTGCGAGCTCGGACAAATCACCGGTTCCGATAACAAGACCGCCAAGCTTATTGGCAAGGTCCATCAGTATTTGTGTACGCTCTCTTGCCTGTGAATTCTCGTACGTTACATCGAGAATCGCGGGGTCATGTCCGATATCTTTAAAATGCTGCATAACCGATTCGGAGATCGGGATCTCCCGGAATCCTGTGCCGTAGCATTTCGCAATTTTGCAGGCATTGTCATATGTCCTTGTGGTCGTGCCGAATCCCGGCATCGTTATCGCGTGAATGCCGGCCATGGGAAGGTCCAGCTTCCGGAAAGCACGTACCGCGACAAGATAGGCCAGAGTCGAGTCGAGGCCGCCGGACATTCCGATAACGACGCTTTTACAGCCTGTATGAGCGAGCCTCTTGGCAAGTCCGCTCGACTGTATCGCGAGGATCTCTTCGCAGCGTCTGTCGCGTTCGGCCGGGTCGGAGGGTACAAAAGGGTACGGAGCAATTTGGCGTATGAGCGGGGTATCTTCGAAAGGCAGTGAGAAGAATGCTTCGCGGTACCCCGAGGTATCCCTGTTTTCGGGATAGTCCGGGTAGGTGGACTGATGGATTCTTTCCTGCATCAGAAGTTCAAGATCGAGATCCTGATAGAGAAGACCGGATGTAAAAAGCGCGGATTCCGCGAGGATTCGACCGTTTTCACAGATGAAATTGTGTCCGGCAAACACCATGTCGGTAGACGATTCGCCGAAACCTGCATCGGCATAGAGATAGGCGGACACAGTTCTTGCCGACTGCGATGAGATCAGTATCTTGCGGTAAGCTGCTTTTGCAATGGTTTCATCGCTGGCCGAGAGGTTCATAAGGATTGTCGCGCCCATAACCGCATGACGCGATGACGGCGGTTCCGGAACCCAGAGGTCCTCGCAGATTTCCGCGCTGACGCGCATTTGGGGAAATTCTCTGCAGGTAAATATCTGATTCGTTCCGAAAGAATACTCTTTGCCGCGAACCAGAACAGTGCCGAGATCGGGACCGGGAGCGAAATGACGCCGCTCGTAGAATTCTCCGTAATTTGGCAGATTCTTTTTCGGGACGAAGCCGAGTATTTCACCGCCGGTTATGACGGCTGCACAGTTGTATAACTTGTTCTTATGGGAAAGCGGGAGCCCGACCGCGAATACTATCGGAAGAGAACGCGCTTTTTCGGCCAGGTCCAGCAGCGAGTCGAGAACGGCTTCCTGCATCTTCTTCTGGAAAAACAGATCGCTTGAGGTGTAACCGGTCAGCGACAACTCCGGAAAAACGACCAGACTTACATGCTTTTGAGCCGCTTCGAGTAATGCCTCATAAATCCGCTCCGCATTTTCCTTAGGGTCCGCAACGCGAACCGGTGGAGTACAGGTTCCGACACGTAAAAAGCCATGCTTCATGAATATCCCTTTCCTGCCGTGTAAACCGCGACTATGGAATCATTTTTTCCCTATTATACATCATTTAAATATCGCCGTGATACGGTATCGTCGCGATACGGTTTCGTTCCGATACGGTAAAGCCATCTTTTCACCTCATATGCTATAATCAATTTAATGTATTTTAAGGGGGTGAGCTGACTGTCTTATGTCAGATACAAACGCTGCCGCAGGAAGGACGTATTTTCGATTGAGACCGACCGGCTGCTGCTTAGGATACTTCGGCCGTCGTACGCACCTTATGTTGCGGATTATCTGATCAGGAACCGGGCTTTTCACAAACCGTTCCATCAGAAGCAGGATGATTCGTATTTTTCCGCCGCGGAGCAGAGGGAATATCTAAGCTCTGATCTTAACCGATACTATGACGACCGTCAGTATGCATTCTGGATCAGCTACAAAGACGAGAGCGACCGAATAATCGGAAGATTGTCTTTTTCATCGGTTATCCGGGGCGCACTTTCATCGTGTTTGGTCGGCTATCATCTGGACAAAGATGAGGTCGGTAAAGGCTTGATGAGTGAGGCGATAAAAGCCGGATGCAAGTATATGTTTGAAGTACAGAAGCTGCACCGGATTCAGGCAGATATAATGCCTTCGAATCTGCGTTCTCAGACGACGGCAGTTACATGCGGATTCCGTCGCCAGGGCCTGAATGAAAGATATATGAATATTGACGGCGAATGGCGGGATCATTATGTATACGCACGGATCAATGAACCGGACTGGAGCCGGGCCGGTGCAGAGGATGACGGGACGAACATAAACGGTTAATAAAATAGTAATATGTAAGGAAGAACATAAGGGGTATAATAAATTGAGTATATTTTAGGTGCTAATCGACCGGGTAACCGGTTGTGTATCATGTAGTTTACCGGGAGGAATCAAGAATGAAGCTTGCACGCCTAATGAGAATTGTGACGATCTGTTCGATGGTAATTGTCATTTCCGTATCCGCCGCGGCCTGCGGAAGCAAGAAGGCAGGAACGGAGAGCTCCAGTACTGCGACATCAGCTGCGCAAATGACCGAGGCGACGACTGTCGCAACCACTACGCAATCGGTAGCTGCCATTTCGGGAACCATAGCGGCAAATACGGAACCCATAACCTGGGTTGAGAATGCTATAGACCCGGCGAAGGTCATGTACGTACACGTAGCATCCGATTTCCTGAGAGTCCGTACGGGCCCCGATACCACGTATCCGCAAATTTCCGCTCTGACCAATGGCATGACGATTACAGTAATAGCCAAGACAGAGAACAACTGGTATAAGCTGCAGGACGGATATTATGTATTTGGCGATTTCATTTCCGAGACAGCTTGATTTTTGTCAAAATCCTTCTTCAAATTTATGTTTGGGGTAGACAAGACGCGAATCGTGTTGTATGATAGCTAAGCGAGTTTTGAGGAACTCCCGTCAAGGTGATTTCCCTCAATACGCGGGTGTAGTTCAATGGTAGAACTCCAGCCCTCCAAGCTGATCACGTGGGTTCGATTCCCATCACCCGCTCCAACCGTAATGGCGGTCAATTTTGACCGCCATTCCTATAATGGGTCTATAGCTCAGTTGGATAGAGCAACAGCCTTCTAAGCTGTGGGTCGGAGGTTCGAGTCCTCCTAGGCT
>CAZTXQ010000012.1:0-62887 GCA_964617375.1 uncultured Mageeibacillus sp.
ACATTCTTTATGCCTGCACAAACGGCCTGTCGGTGTTTCCCGGTGCCGGGTAACCCTTGAGTACCAGCACTATTTCAATCGCTTCCAGACGGTACGAGAAGCCGGCTGTTCCGGAAGACTCGCCGTTCATGGCCCAGTCCAGCCACCCGAAATTCTGTGCATGCACACGGTAGTAGATATCGTATTTGTCGGCGGCTTCTCCCGTCAAGCGGATCTCTATTGCCTCAAGCCGCTTGGATTCTCCGCTTGTCCCGCTTAATGCATCGTTGGACACCCAGTTCATCCAGCCATAATCCTGTACGTGCGTCCGGTATTCGATACCGCCGGCCATGTTAACCAGTTTAATCTGCATGGCTTCCATCCGCTTGGACTGGCCGCTTGTTCCGGACGTGTCCCCGTTCGAAACATAGTCCATCCAGCCAATGTCCTGCACATGTGTCTTATAGCTTACCGATTCCCCGCTCGGTTCGGGCGTGTTGGGTCCAATAAAAGGAGCTGCCGTAGAGCCCGGTGCCGGATCGCCCTTCTTTACCAGGACGACTTCAATTGCTTCCAGACGATACGAGAAGCCGGCCGTTCCGGAAGACTCGCCGTTTTTCGCCCAATCCATCCAACCAACATTCTGGGCATGCACACGGTAATAGACATCGTACAAATTCGCGGCTTCTCCCGTAAGCCTTATCCGAATCGCCTCGAGCCGCTTGGACTCTCCGCTCGTTCCGCTTAGGGCATCATTTGAAACCCAATCCTGCCAACCATAATCCTGCACGTGGGTTTTGTATTCAATACCGCCGCTGATTCCGTCCAGCTTGATCCGGATAGCTTCCAACCGTTTGGCCTGACCGCTTGTTCCGGAGGCCGTTCCGTTCATAACATAATCCTGCCAGCCATAATCCTGCACATGCGTCTGGTAAGAGACGCCGGCCGCAGCCGTAAACGGAACGGTTGTGTAACCTTTCCACGGATTTGTAAAACCGGTACTCGTGCTTAGGTAATGTACGGTAAAGCCTGCAGCGCAACCGCTAAAAGCTGTACTGCCCATCGTTGGCGCATTGCCATAGAAGTAGGCATCCTTCAGAGACGTGCAGGTCGAAAACGCTTCACTTCCAATACTGGTTACACCGGCCGGAATCGTTATACTTTTCAGTTCAGAACAATGCACAAATGCTTCTGATCCGATTGTCGTTACACTGTTCGGGATACTGACACTCGCCAGTCTCGTGCATTCTGCGAACGCATAGGCTCCGATTCTCGTCACACCGTTGGGAATCACAATGCTGGTAAAAGAATAGCACCCATAAAATGCATCATCTTCGATTCTCGTCACACTGCTGGGAATCGTGATGTTTGTCAGATTCCAACACATGGCAAAAGCGGCGTGTCCAATGCTCGTCACGCTGTTCGGTATCGATACATTTCTTATAAATGGGCAGCAGCCAAATCCAAATACTCCGATACTTGTTACTCCGTTCGGGATCGTGATACTGCCTGACTTTCCTTGCGGGCAATTCAGCAGCACCGTTCCGTCTTTTGAAAAAAGAATGCCGTCGATACTTTTGTAAACCGTATTCGACCCATCGACGCTATACATAGTCAAATTGTAGCACCCATCAAACGATGCACTTTCTATACTGGTCACGCTGGCCGGGATTACAACACCGGTGAGTCCCGAACAGCCCATAAACGAGTCATTACGGATGACCGTCAAGCTGTTCGGAATCGTGACATCTGTAAGTTTTGAGCAATCACTAAACGCATATGATTCAATGTTTGTCGCACCGTAGGAAATTGTACAGCTGCCGGATTTTCCTTCCGGACAGCGGATTACGTCGGCCCCGTTTTTCGAATATAAAACGCCATCCACGCTCTTATATACCGTATTGGAAGGATCTACGGTAATACCGGTCAAATTACTGCAGTGATCAAATGCCCAGGATCCAATAATGGTCACACCGGCCGGAATGGAGATACTGGCCAGGCTTGAGCAATTCGTGAATGCGTCGTATCCGATTACGGTTAGGCTTGCGGGAATCGAGATGCTTGTTACTTTCGAACAACCATAGAACGCATTATCTTGAATGGTCGCCGCACCGCTTGGGATGGTGACACTTCCGGACTTTGCCAAAGGGCAGAAGAGTAATGTCTTTCCGTCTTTCGTATACAAAACGCCGTCCGCACTTGTGAACGCCGTATTGGACGCATGAACATTTAAGGCTGCTAAATTCGTGCAATTTGCGAATGCACGACTATAGATGTTTTTCACAGTCATGGGAATCGATACCGTTTTCAGACTCGTGCAGCCATCAAACGCTTCCGTATCAATCGTCGCAACACTCTTTCCGCCGAGCGTTTCGGGAATGATTAAATCCCCTCCGAATCCAGCAGGAGCCGTGAAACCCGTTATTTCAGCTTTGTCGTTCCAGATGCTGTAAATAAGCCCCGTCGTACCATCACTGGCAGCCAGAACAGACTCTTTACTAATCGTTAAAATCCCGATTACAACCAGAATACTCATAACCAGGCTGAGAATTTGAATGGGACGCGATCTTTTCATTCCTTTTCCTCCACATGTGAGTAATATAATTAATATATTAAGCCTTGTTTATATTTGTTAAGATTACAACTGCCCGATAATTTTGTAAACTTTTCTTATGATATTTGTCTTATATTTGGAAAAGATCTATATACGACTTATCGGCGTCGCCAGTAAAGGATAAAATGAATGGATCCGCTTTTTGTAGCGCGAAAAGGAGCATGAAAATGTTAGATAATAGAGGATTCGACCTCTGGGCAGACGGCTACGACAAAAGCGTCGGAATATGCGGAGATGCAAATGCCTACCCTTTCGCCGGGTATAGGGATGTCTTAAATGGAATATATAAGGAAATTCGATCCAAAAGATCCGCTTCTGTTCTGGACATAGGATTCGGAACGGCCACGCTGACTAAAAAATTGTACGACGACGGATGCGAAATCTACGGTATCGATTTCTCGGAACGCATGACGGCGATTGCCAAAGAAAAAATGCCCCGCGCGAAGTTGCTATGTCATGATTTCTCGAAAGGAATTCCGGAAGAACTATCCGGCCTGAAATTCGACTATATTATCAGCACATACGCGTCGCATCACTTAACGGATATGGCCAAGATCTCTTTTATAAAACAACTGTCTGCCCGGCTCACCGCGGGCGGTTCCATCCTGATCGGAGATGTCATTTTTGAAACGCGCGATCAATTGGACCTCTGCAAAAAAGAAAATGCAGATGCCTGGGATTCGGAAGAAATCTATATCGTTTTCGACGAATGGAAAACAAAATTCCCGAAAGAACAAATCACCTTTACACAAGTATCCCATTGCGCGGGAATTATCATGATCAAGGGGGCGTAAAACGCACGCCCCCCAGAAAGATGTGATCTAAAGTTCAGCCCCTCGCGCCACCTGACGCTGCCGCTCTATGAAGAGAAAAAATCCATTCCCCCGCCGAAGTATCGCGAAAGATAGTGTGATCCCCAAGTATTGTCTCACGCACTACCTTCCGGTGCCGCCTAATGAAATGGAAAAACTCTTTTCTCCGCCGAAGTATCGCGAAAGATCTCGTTTCCTCCGCAGGTCCTCGGCTAACGCCTGCGGATGCTCGGAAACGAGACTTTTGCTCACATAACGCACGCCCCCCAGAAAGATGTGATCTAAAGTTCAGCCCCTCGCGCCACCTGACGCTACCGCTCTATGAAGAGAAAAAATCCATTCCCCCGCCGGAGTTCCGCAGGATCGCTTGCGATCCGAGGACTTGTCCGAACGCCGGAGGAATGGATTTTTTCTCCCACCTGTTTGCGCGCCGGAGTAAGGGCGGGCTTTTCTCTTTATCTTCTTTTTTTCACCGGCAGTCTGAAGTATGTCTTCGTGAGGAGGTGAAGACGCGTTGCAATTGCTTCCCGATGCCAATCGGGGGATACGCGCCACTGCCAGTTGCCGCCTAAGGTCGAAGGCGTGTTCATGCGCGCTTCGTTGCCGAGGCCCAGAAGGTCCTGCATCTGGACGATTACCAGATCGGAGCCGGTCTGCATGAGGGTCCGTATCGCACCCCAGTGATAGCCTTCTCTTTTCGAGAGATTCATATAGCGGCGGGCGAGCCGGGCATCGGCCGAGGGCGCTTTTTCGAACCATCCGGCAAAGGTCTGGTTGTCGTGCGTCCCGATGTACGAGACGCAGTTGCCCATGTGCTTGAACGGAGCGTCATCGGTCGCGTTCTTGGGATCGAATCCGAACACGAGGATCTTCATGCCGGGGAATCCGGAGTCCGCGAGCATCTGGCGGACCTGATCGTCCATGTACCCTAAGTCTTCCGCGATGATGCGGAAGCCCTTGAGTTTGTCGCGGATGCCCTCGAAGATCTCAAGACCGGGGCCTTTGAGCCATGCGCCGTTTCTTGCCGTAGTCTCGCCGTAATCGACCGCGTAGAAGGATTCGAATCCGCGAAAATGGTCGATTCTTACGACGTCATACATCTCGAGTGCGGCGAAGATCCGCCTGTGCCACCAGTCAAATTCCGTGCTGCGGTGGACGTCCCACAGGTATAGGGGATTGCCCCAGAGCTGCCCGTCTGCCGTAAAGGCATCGGGCGGTACACCGGCCACTTTGACGGGCACGCACTCGGAGTCGAGCCAGAACAGATCGCGGTGCGACCAGGTGTCGGCGCTGTCGTCGGCAACATAGATCGGAATATCCCCGATGATCTTGACACCGTTCGCGTTGGCGTATTTTTTGAGACGATTCCACTGCGCGAAAAACAGATACTGCACGTACTGATGAAAGTGCATCTCGTTTTTTAGGAGGTGGCTGTATGTCTCGAGCGCCGCCGGTTCGCGATGCCGGATGTCGGCCGGCCATTCGTGATAGGAGACTCCTTTGAAGTGTGTTTTCAGGGCCATATAAAGGCTGTAATCGTCGATCCAGTATTTGTTGCGCTCGCAAAAATCCAGAAATCCGGTGATATCGCTTTGCTTGCCGCGCTCGAATGCTTTGCGAAGAAGCGGCAGGCGGTTCTCGTAAAGCTTTCCGTAATCGACTTTTCCGGGGTCTTCTCCGAAGTCGGCCGTCTCATATTCTTCTTTCATAAGAAGGCCGTCATCTGCGAGCATGTCGAGATCAATCAGATACGGATTTCCGGCAAATGTTGAAAAAGACTGATAGGGCGAATCTCCGTATCCGGTGGTTAACACAGGGAGTACCTGCCAGAAGCTTTGACCGGCTTTTTTCAGAAAATCGACAAACCGGTAGGCCTCATTTCCCATGGTACCGACGCCGTAAGGCGACGGAAGAGATGTTATATGCATTAAAATGCCGCTCAATCTCATTTTCTCATTCTCCGATTCTTATTTTTTCGCGCATAGGGGGATGGAATTCTCCCGGGCATCAACCCTTAACGGCGCCTGCGATAACGCCCTTGATAATGCTCTTCTGGCCGATCAGATAGAAAACGACGATGGGAAGGATGGCCAGGACTAGCATCGCCATAAGCGCGCCCATGTCCTTGTCGCCGTAGGATCCGGTCAGAACTCCCTGTACCGCGACAGGTATCGTCTTGTACTTGTTTCCGATGACGAGATACGGAAGAAGATAGTCGTTCCAGATCCACATAGCCTGCAGAATCGAGACCGTAATGGCCGTCGGTTTCAGAAGCGGAATGATGATCAGGAAGAAAGTCTGGATCGGACCGCAGCCGTCAATGGAGGCTGCCTCTTCGATCTCAAGTGGAATTGCTTTGACAAATCCGCTGAAAATGAATACGGCTAGTCCGGAACCGAATCCGAGGTACAGTACGACGATTCCAACCGGCGTATCCAGGTGAAGGATATTCGCAACGCGTACCGTGCTGTACATGACCATCTGGAACGGCACGATCATGGAGAACACGAAGAGGTAATAGATCATACTCGAAATCTTGCCTTTTCGTCTCGTGATATACCATGCTGTCATGGAGGAGAACAGTACAATGACAAGCACCGATGCGATGGTTATGAAGAAGCTGTAGCCGATTGCGTTGGTAAATCCGCTCTTGACGATTCCGTTCACGTAGTTGGCCGTGCCGGCAAACGTGTCTCCCGAAGGCCAGGTGAACGGTGATTTCGAGATATAGAACTTACCTTTAAAAGAGTTCAAGATGACGACAAAGATCGGAACCAGGAACAGTAAGGAGAGGATGGAAAGGAAGAATGTAATGAATACGTTTGCGGCTCTATTCTGCTTTTTCATCAGCCTTCCACCTCCCTGCTTCTCGATACTCTGAGCTGTACATATGCGATAAGTCCCACAATGAGCAAGAAGATAACGGCCTTTGCCTGTCCTACCCCCTGAAATCCGGTTCGTCCGTAGAACGTATCGTAGATGTCAAGCGCCAGCATGGTGGTCTGCCGCATCGGGGCACCGCCGGTAAGAGCCAGGTTCTGGTCGAACAGCTTAAAGGAGTTGGATAAGGTAAGGAATGTGCAGATGGTTATGGAAGGCATAACCAGCGGCAACGTGACCTTTCGAAGCATCTGCCATGGAGAGGCACCGTCGATTGCGGCTGCTTCCAAAAGATCATCCGGGATATTCTGAAGGCCCGCGATGTAAATTACCATCATGTAGCCGATCATTTGCCAGTTCATCAGGATTACCAGGCCCCAGAAACCGTATTTGGCGTCAAAGGTAAGGGTAACTCCGAATTTCATAAGAATTCCGTTGATCAGGATCTGCCAGATATAACCCAGAACGATACCGCCGATCAGGTTCGGCATAAAGAATACCGTTCTGAAAAGATTGGTTCCCTTGATTCCTCTTGTCAGAAGTTTCGCGAGTGCAAAGGCGAGGATATTTACCGTGATGACCGATACGATCGTGAACTTGACCGTAAACCATAATGCGTTGGTGAAGTCATCGTTTATCGTGAATATCTTAATGTAGTTGTCGAATCCTACCCAGTTGAGCTTTGTTATTACCGTAAATTTCGCAAAGGAGAGACTGACGCCCATCACAAACGGCACAACAAACGCAATAGCAAAAGCTATCAGAGTAGGGAGTACAAAGACCGGGAAATATTTCTTCAGCATTTTCTGCATTTGTTTCTCCTCCCGAAAAATAGTGGATGAGTGAGATTTCTCATCTTGCTCACCCACTATCGTCACCGGCATGCTGCGGATGCATTTATGCGTATCCGCACGTATTGCATTTCAGGTTGTATGTTTGTCAGGAAGCTGTAAGTGCCTTCTCGGTTGCCCACTGGTCTACTACAAGCTTGCTGACATCTTCCCATTTCATCTGACCCTGTGCATAAGAAAGAAGCGCAGCGCCGACGTTGTCCTTAAAGGTCTGGCTCGGGAAAATGGTGAAGTTCCATGCTACGGATGTGATTCCAGGCTTGGAAGCCCAAGCGAGAACATCCTGTGCCAGCGGATCGGTAGGCTTCTCAGTGTCGCTGAATGTGTCGAAGGGAGCGATGAATCCGAGCTGGCCAACAACAGCCGCTTTTCCTTCGGCACTGGTGTACAGCCATGTAAGGAAATCAAGAGATGCCTTCTGATCTTCCGCGGAAGCGTCCTTGTTGATGCAGAAGTAGTTTTCTGTTCCGATGCAAAGGCCCTGAGATTCTTCACCGGCAGCACCTGTGTAAATCGGCAGGAACTTGACGTCTTCCGGCTTAACTGTGTTGCCGTCTACGCCGGAGATCTGTCCGTATGCCCAGTTGCCGTTCTGAACCATCGCGCACTGTCCGAGTGCAAACTCAGCCATCGAATCGTTAACTGCGATGTTGCCGAGCATGGTCTTGTCAGATACGGAGTTATTGATGTAGAGATCGAAAATGTTCTTGAAATTCTCGGCAAACTGGAACTGGATCGTTGCGGTGCCCGCAGGATCTCCAAGGTTTGTCTTGTTGGCCTGGAATTCATAATAGAGAGGCACATTGAGAAGGTGTGTCTGCCATCTCCAGTCCTCGCCTGTTGCCAGAGAGGTGGAAGCGAATACGCCCTGGATTCCAAGATCGTCCTTCTTGGCCGTCATGTCTTCGACGACAGCCTTAAGTGTTGCGAAGTTGTTGATCTCATCGGCGGATGCAGCCTTTGCTCCGGTTGTCGCAAAGTACTTGTCCATGATCGCGTTATTGTAAATGATGCCGTATCCCTCGATTGCGAAAGGAATACCGTATACGCCGGCTCCGTCCGTAACGGCCAGAGACTTGTCGGTCAGGTGTGTGTAAATTTCGGATCCGGACAGATCAGCCGTATACTCTTTCCAGTTTGCGTAGCCGACAGGCCCGTTGATCTGGAAAATAGTGGGGGCATCTGTCTTGGCGATTTCAGATGTCAGTGTCTGCTCATATGTTCCGGATGCCGCGGTAAGAATCGTTACCGGAATGCCGGTTGTCTCTGTGTACTGCTTGGCGATAGCCTGATAAGCCTCGTCCTGTTCCGGCTTAAAGTTCAGGAAATAAACCTTTCCCGATGCACCCGCCGCCGTCGTGTCAGCCGCCGTCGTGTCACCGGCCGCCGTTGTTGTCGCAACCGTTGTGCCGGCTGCCTTGGTTGTCTCTGTTCCGTTGTCTGCCGTGCTGCACGCCGTAACTCCCGCAACCATCGCTGCGGCCAGTCCGATCGCTGCAAATCTCTTCAGCAATTTACTTTTCATTACATTTACCTCCATGCAATTTCGTTTTCGGTTCTATTCGTTAATATTTTCGAATATTTTCGATCTGTTCTTCCTGAAGTTTAGCACCGTCATAATGCACTGTCAATAACACATTACGGTTTTTTTTTAAATTTATTGTATATTTTGTGCAGTAATCACGAGAATGTTGCGCGAAACAGGGGTATTTCTTCCGATTCTTGGCGGGTTCTTTTTCGAAAATTGTTACGAAACATCATCTGATTTACAGCCTTTTTTACGGCGAAACGTTACACATCCTTCATTTCGTCTGTTTTTTGTCAGGATTTGCGGAGGAAGTAAAGCGAAGGGACTTTCGGAAT
Organism: uncultured Mageeibacillus sp.; assembly: GCA_964617375.1. Lineage (GTDB taxonomy): Bacteria > Bacillota > Clostridia > Saccharofermentanales > Saccharofermentanaceae > Firm-13. The sequence continues at coordinate 9,000 of CAZTXQ010000012.1, forward strand.
CGTAATATTCCCCCCCTCCGATTGGATCGTCCACTATCGACCGCTCTGGCATCGGAGCTTTGGTAGGAAGACAACGAGAAAGCAGACCATTTGTCAATGATTACACACCAAATGCGAGAAACCCGTCTTTTGGTGTGTAGATCAATGAGCAAAAACACGTTATTTCGTTATTGAATGTTATCGCGTAAAATGTTTTGTGCTATTCGATATATATATCCATGGGCGGATTTGTGGCTTTTCATCTAAAATTACACACCAAATACGAGAAATCTGTCTTTTGGTGGGTAATCAATGAGCAGAAATGCAATTGTTTATCCACGCGCAGATAAAATCCACTTGTTGCGGCCATTTTATACGTATAACAATGCGGTGCTAAGTCTATTCGCCAATAACCACATGCCAAATCCGGATTATCAGTCAGCTCGCGTGTATATTCTCACACGTATCCAGCAGCAATCATAATCGGAGGCATCCGGTGAAAACGATCCATCAAACCAATAACAATGATCAGCCCCCAATTATTGGACACAAATTATGCGCAGCAATAAAAAGGGAGCCGCCTCTCAGCGTGTACATTTACATGCCGGACTTCTCGTCCGGCATTTGGTGTGCACTTTCTTTCGAGACGCTCCCTCTTTAAGGAGGACATGAATCTGGTATGGTCAGTCTGCTTTTTCGAGCAGGATGACGCCGTTTTCTCCGGTTGTGAAGGTAACGCTGCCGTCTTTCACGACAGCCTCCGTACCGTCATAGGCATTTCGCAACTTCGTGCCGTCTTCGAAGAATCCGCTCACGGGTATCGCCGTCTCTGTATTCGCGTCTCCGATCACCACTATAACCAAGTCTTGATCGGATCCGGACTCATAGGTTCGCGCAAAGATATACGGCGACTGCGAGATCTCGGTCTGAGCCCCCGCTCCGACGGCCGGGTGGCGGTTCCGGAACTGTCCGAGAAGGCAGAAGTGTGTGAATACGGCTTCGTCCGCGTTCTCCCAGTTCATATCCGACCGGAGCTTCTGGTCCGCATAAGGAGTCTCCGGCCAGGCAGTCGGCCGCGCCGTTTCGTCGCCGTAGTAGATCTGTACGGCTCCCGGCGCCAGCAAAAGCGCCGTCCCGCCCTTAATGAGATTGCTCCTCGTATAGAGCGCCGTATCGTGCGAAGAGATGTAGCTTAAGACGCTGATGTCTTCCTTCCTCATCGTGTCCGACATGAACGTATACAGCTTCGGAAGTATGGAATAACCTTTTAGCAGATTTTTTCGGAAACTGAAATTGATCATCGCATCAAACATGCCGATCTCGAAATACGTATCTTTCACAACACCGTGATCCCACGCCTCGCCAACCGTCCAGAAAGGCGTCTCGAAGTCTGTCTTGCCGGGATTGGCTTTTCGCCATTCTTCCAGAGCAAGCGAGGCATATTTCTTAAGTTCCGCCCAGCATTTCTGATCGATATGCTTTGCGGTGTCGCACCGGAAACCGTCGATACCGTATTCGGCAACCCAGTCGGTAAGCCACTTGATTTCATAGTTAAGGACCGTTTTGGGGAGCTTGTTTTCTTCGAAAAAAGCATCGAGCTCATTTTGTTCCTGCTCAAGACGTCCTTCCGACGCCCATTTCTCGAGAAGCAGCGGCGGGAGACCAACTTCCTCTGTGCTTTCCGTCTTGAAATCCGGCAAGCCCGAAAGGGACATCAGCGTATCGGAAGTGCCGCCCCTGTCGTAGCCCGAAAGTGCGTCGTCGGAGCGGATCCAGTCCGATCCCCACCAGCCGGACCACGAGTCAGATGCCGTGACCAAATACGTCTCCTCGGCCTCCGGGGACAGCGCGGACGCTTCGCCGTAATAGTAGTCTTCCCAGCCGGTCTTATATTCGCCGAATCCGTATTCGGCCGCATCTTTCATCGTCGCATAACCGGCGTGATTGAGCACCACGTCCATCACGATGCGTATGCCCTTTTCATGAGCGGCGTCAACCATCTCTTTGAACTCTTCTTCTGTACCGTAATTTGCATCGGGCCCGGTAAAATCCAGGGCCCAATAGCCATGATAGGAATAAAAAGCGAAGCCGGGCGCCGACGTAAACCCGTGCACCTGTTCATAAGGCGGTGTTATCCAGATCGCAGACACTCCGAGTTCCGTGAAATATCCGTCCCTGATCTTCTGTGTCACACCGGCAAAATCGCCGCCGTGAAAGCTTCCTTCACTCTCTGCAATACCGGCAATTACGTTCCCCGATTCGTCGAGCCCGCGGCCGTAGGAATGGTCGTTCCCGGGGTTCGCGTTATAAAAGCGGTCCGTGAGTAGAAAATAAACATTCGCATTCTCCCACGCAAACGAAGCGGAGCTCTTGCTCTTTACGGCGCCGCACGATGCAAGAACGGCCGCCGCCAGGACAAGCGAGGCGGCGGACAGAAGCACTCTTTCTATTTTTCGCAAAGGACGATCCCTCCGGGCTTCAGCTCTTGACGGCTCCGCTTGTGACACCGCCGACGTAGAACCGCTGCATAATAATGAACATAATAATGATCGGCACGCCGATGCATACACATCCGGCGTTGAACTGGCGGAAATTGTCGTTGATGTTGTTCTTCTCGATCATCTGGTACATGCCGATCGCGACCGTATACTTCTGGTAATTGTCGCCCATGATAATCCGGGCGGCGATGAAGTCGGTCCACGGAGCCATGAAGGACATCAGAGCCGTATATACTACAATCGGTCCCGACAGCGGCATGATGATCTTCCAGAAGATCTGCGCATTCGTCGCTCCGTCGATTCTGGCCGCCTCATCCAACGCCCGCGGCACGGTATCGAAGAATCCCTTGCAGATGTAGTAGTTGATTCCTGCGCCCGCCGAATACACGAGCACCAGAGCCACGAGACTCTGGGTCAGGTTGATCGCCTTAAGTACATAGTAGACGGCGATCATCGACATAAACCCCGGGAACATACCGAGCACAAGAGCGATATTCATGTACGGCTTCCGGAAGCGGAAACGCATCCGCGAGAGGACGTACGAGATGGTAAGTGTCAGAAATGTGCTCAAGAGGCAGGTTGCAACCGCGACGAGAAACGTATTCAGGAACCAGTTCTTGAAGGGATAGGTCTCATTGTTCCACAAATCGACAAAATTCTGTAGAGTCAACTGTTTCGGAAGAAAGTACGTGACAAAGGAGCCCGGTTCCGCACGAAATGCGGTAAGAACGACCCAGGCTACCGGGAACACCCAGATTATGGACAATACGGCGAGCAGCACATAGATAAACAGGTCGGCTGTGCGGCGGCGAAGTTTCGCTCCGGGGTTTTTCATCCGCCGGATATTGCTGTCACTCATGAAAACTCCTCCTCCCTCTTATATGCCACCGTATTCCGGTATGCGATCAGCGAAACCGTGGCCGAAATGACGAAGACAATAATGCCGATCGTCGACGCCAGATTATAGTCCCGGTTGTTGGCGGTCAGTTTGTAAAGCCACGTCACAAGGAGATCCGTCTTGCCGGCCTGATAATACGCGGTGGTCGTCGGCCCTCCGCCCGTAAACAGGTAGATGATGTTGAAGTTATTGATGTTGCCGATAAACTGCGTGATGAGATAAGGTGTCGTAACAAAAATCATATACGGCATTGTGATCTTGAAAAAGAGCTTGACCGGAGATGCTCCGTCGATCCTGGCCGCCTCATACATATCCACCGGAATATTCATCAGAATACCGGAAGCGATCAGCATCGTATATGGAATGCCGACCCACAGGTTCACAACAAGAACCGTAATTCTCGCAAGCGTCTCATTGTCAAGGAAATGTATGCGCGCCGAATCGGCTATTGCGCCCATCGATACCAGAACTTCATTGATCGGCCCGTAGACATTGAACATGTTGCGCATGATAAGGAGCGATATGAACTGCGGAAGCGCGATGGTAATGACAAAGAAGGTTCTCCACATTCCCTTGAAGCGGATTCCCTTTTTATTAATAAGAAGAGAAAGAAGAATGCCGAGGATATAGTTGCTGAATGTCGCGATAACTGCCCAGGTAAGAGTCCATGCGAGTACCGGGAAAAAGGTACCCGAGAGAAGCTTGTTCGCACCGAGCATAGCCACGAAATTATCGATGCCGACCCAGGTGAAAAGGTTGCCGGGCGGCTGATGATCCTTATCGTAATTCGTAAAGGCGATCAGTATCATAAAGACAAGCGGCAGTACGGTAAACATCAGGATCCCGACGATCGAAGGCGTCATCAGCGTTACATGAAACTTCTCGTCCAGGAGGCTTTTCAGATCCATAACGATACCGGGCGCCTTCTGCCCGGCTTTTTTATAAGCGAGCATTTTTCTGGCGCTTGCGATATTCGCAATATAGACGGCTATAAAAATGAAGGTAATAACAAGAACCGCCACGCCGTATATCATCATCAGCATGGAGTTGTCGCCCTGCGACAGTATCGGAATTTTACTTCCGGGCTTTGTAACCCAGCCCTGCTTTTGCGTCCCGAGCGTAACAAGTCCGTTCAGTACCTTCACACCGGAGGATATCATGAACCAGATATATCCCGCTTCGATCGCAAGAAACAGAAGACCCTTTACGATTTGCCCGTGTATAAGATTCGCAAAGCCCATGATCCATATCGACAGGCTCTCCGGCGTCTTCGCCTCAAGCCCCGGGAGTTTGCTTTTAACCCGTTCCTTTTTCTCTGTACCTCTCACGGTTACTACCCCCTCCGGAAACTTAAACAGGCAGCCAGGACCTCCGCTCCGGGGAGGTCTGGCTGCCATTCGTCTAATTTTCGTACCGATTATGCTGCGACATCGGTGGACAGGAGTGTCTGCCATCCGTCCAGCGCTGCCTGGTAGTCGGTCGTTGTTCCGTCATAGATTTCTCTGGTGACGGCCATGCTGGAATCGGACCAGAAATTGCTCATCTGAGGAATCGAGGGCATCGGGATGGAGAATGCGGCCTGAGTGACCTGAGCTGCGATCGTAGGATCTGCGGTTACAGCCGGATCTGCGGCGGCAACTAGATTTACGGGAAGCAGAGATCTGTCATTGAAGCGCTTGAGCTGGTTCTCCTCATTTGTTACGAATGCGGCAAGCTGCATAGCGGCTTCCGGATACTGTGTGCTGGATTTTACAACATAGACCTTAACACCGGAGAAAGAAACCATCTGCTTGTCCTGACCGCCGACTTTAATCGTCGGAAGCTTCGCTACGCCGTAGTTGTCTCCGAGAGCCGTCTTGTAAGCATCTGTCTTCCAGCTGCCCGTAACCTGTGCGGCAAGTGTTCCGTTTGCGAAAGCCTGCTCGGCGTCGCCGTCGTTGATGTTCTGGAGACCTGCTGCCTCCAGGGTCGCGATATACTCGGCAACCGCCAGGCCTTCGGCGCTGTTGAAGGTGCTGCCCTGCACGTCGGAACCGCTGTCTCCGAAGAGCTTGCAGTTATTGGCAAACCAGAAAGCAGCCGTAAAGTAGTTGTTGCCCATGTCGAATCCGACCGTCTTGCCGGCGGCGGAGGCAACTTCGAGCATCTTGTCCAGAGACGCGACGTCGGTCTCTGTGAAAACACTCTTGTTGTAGTAGAGGTAATAGGTCTCGGCAGAACTCGGGTAACCGTATACGGTTCCGTCATATGTCGCGGCCGTCAGACCGGCTGCCGAGTCATTCGCAGCGATCTCTTCTGCATACAGCGTGTTCGGGTAAACAGCACCGGCCTCTACAAGAGCACCGAGCTGGTCATGTGCGATGGCAAATACATCTGCCGCGGCATCAAGGTCAGCCATAGCGGCGTCCTTCGCCTTGTCTTCGCCCGTTACACGAACTTCTACCGTGTACGTTGGATGTGCCGCAACAAAAGAAGCAGCCATTTCCTTCAGCATTGTCTGATCATCTTCGGATCCCCAGAGAACCAGGGAAGCGGGCCCCTCGGCTGCGGCTGTTGTTTCCGCGGCTGTGGTTACGGCGGCAGTCGTTGCCGCAGTCGTTGTTTCTGCCTTTGTCGTGGTTTCTGTGGTCGTGGGACTGCCGCACGCGGCGAGGCCCAGAGCCATCGTCGTTACCAGCACCGCGGCTGTGATTTTCTTGAAAAGTTTCATGTGAATGTTCCTCCATTTTCGCTCTTTTTCGTCATGCAGTTCGGTTGAATTTTCGAAAAACTTCTTGCCTTTTTCTGCAGTCTAGCATGCGAGCATGTCATTGTCAATAATAGCTGTTTCACTACTTCGTAAATATTTGGTGAATATGACAATAAGTTTGCGCAAAACGTTTCTCATGAAGGAAAATCAATATTAATTGTTATTTGCTTTTTTCGAAAAGATTCGAATGCAAAGCGGCGGCCTTAAACCTTCCAGATATCTTCCGCATACTCCCGGATTGTCCGGTCGCTGGAGAAATATCCGGATCGCACGGTGTTGAGAAAGGCTTTTCGCGTGAAGACCGCATCATCGCCGTATTCGCCTATGGCGCGGAGCTTTGCTTCCATGTAGGATTCAAAATCCAGGAGCAGGAAGTACTGGTCCGGCTTGTGCCAGGAGGCTCCCTCGAGGATGGAGGATTTGAGCTCGGCAAACACACCCGTATCGCCGTCGTCGAGAGTACCGTCGGTAAGAGCGTCGAGAATTCTCGCGATCCTCCTGCTGCTCTTGTAGATCTTCATCGGATCGTACGTATCCCTTGCCGCCGCAATGTCTTCGACCCTAGCGCCGAAAATGTAGTTGTTCTCCATTCCGGCTTCCTCTACGATCTCGATATTGGCACCGTCATAGGTACCGAGCGTCGGCGCGCCGTTCATCATCTGCTTCATATTTCCGGTTCCGGCCGCTTCCGTTCCGGCCGTCGATATCTGCTCGGAAAGGTCCGACGCCGGGACAAGCTTCTCCGCGTAAGAGACATTGTAGTTCTGAACAAAGCAGACGCGAATCAGCCCGTTCACTTCGGGGTCACTGTTCACGAGACGCCCGATCTCGTTGATCAGCTTGATAATGCCCTTCGCACGCACGTAACCGGGCGCGGCTTTGGCACCGAAAACGAAAGCCGTCGGTGTAAAGTCACGTATGCTCTTGTCCTTTAAGCCGAAGTAGATGTCCAGGATGGAGAACGCGTTCAGGAGCTGGCGCTTGTACTCGTGAAGTCTTTTGATCTGCACATCGAAGATAAAGTCAGCCGGAAGGACAATTCCTTCCTTCTCTTCGATGTACCTGGAGAGCTGTTCCTTCTTAACGTGCTTGATCGCGCGGAATTCCTTCAGTACTTCGGGATCATCCGCGCATTTCTCAAGGCTTCTTAGCAGGGCAAGATCCGTAATCCAGGCATCCGAACCGAGAAGTTTCGTAAGAAAAGACGAAAGCTCCGGATTGCATAAGAGAAGCCAGCGCCGCTGGGTGACACCGTTGGTCTTATTGCGGAAGACTTGCGGACGCACGGCGTACCAGTCCTTCAAGACATCGTTCTTCAGGATTTCGGTATGAATACCCGCAACGCCGTTGACGGCAGACGATCCGTAGACCGCAAGATTCGCCATGTTGATTTGTCCATTTTTAAGGATCCGGCAGGCCGCCGCATGCTGCGCCGTTTCGGTGCCGCCGGCTTTGAACTCGTTTGTCATTCTCTTGTCGATCAGGCGGATAATCTCCGTGATGCGGGGCAGCTCGCTCTTATAGAGCCGTAAGTCCCATTTTTCCAGCGCTTCGGCCATAACGGTATGATTTGTGTAGTTGAACGTCTTTTTCGCGACGGCAAAAGATTCTTCGAAAGACATCCCGTAATCGTCCATTAAGATTCGGATCAGCTCCGCAATCGCGACCGTCGGATGCGTATCGTTCAGTTGAACCGCATACAGTGAGGCAAAATCCCCGAAGTCGGGGCCGTGCTGTGCGGCGTGTTTTCTTAGGATGTCCTGCACGGATGCGCTGCAGAAGAAATACTGCTGGCGGATACGGAGGCGTTTGCCGCCATCCGAGCTGTCATTCGGGTACAGGACGCGGGAAATGTCTTCGGCGCGGTTCTTTTCGCGCACGGCAAGATCGTATTTCTGATCGTTAAAGAGAGCGAAATCGAAATCGACGGGCGCTTCGCTCTGCCAGAGGCGGAGCGTGTTGATCTGTCTGCCGCCGTAACCGATGATCGGCATATCATATGGGACGGCTCTTACCGTCTGCCCCGCGAAAACGACATCGACCGCTTCCGCCTCTCGCCGCACCGACCACGGATCCCCGAATCGCGTCCAGTTGTCGCAGCATTCCATCTGGAACCCGTCCTCGAATTTCTGTTCGAAAAGACCGTATTTATACCGGATGCCGTATCCGTCAAGCGGACAGCCGACCGTTGCGGCGGAATCCAGAAAGCAGGCCGCAAGGCGACCTAAGCCGCCGTTCCCGAGAGCTGCGTCTTCGATTTCTTCGAGCGCGGACAGATCCGCTCCCGCGCCGCGGAGATATTCGTTCACTTCGCCGGTCATCTTCATCGCAAGAAGATTGTTGTAGACGGCACGTCCCACAAGAAACTCCGCCGAAAAATAGAACGCCCGCTTCCCTTTCCGCTGTTTTTCTTCGCTTTCCCTCCATGTATCCGATAGTTTGGCCATAATGTATGTGGCTATCGCCTGATGAAGTTCCTGTGCCGTCGCGGATTTAAGATCCTTCTGAAAATCGGATGCGAGAGTTTCGCTGATAAATTCTAAATGATTCCCCATAAAAAAACCTCCGGTATATCATAATGCTTTGTTCGTCCGAGCATTTGGCATTAGCATATCGGAAGTTTTCGAAAATATCAATAATGTATTCGTTATTTTTCGAAATTAGGCAGGTTTGACCGGTCCGGTGGATTCACGGATCACCAGCTCGGGCATGAGCAAAAGTCGGCTGATGGCATTGCCGTCCATGATCTGTTCCATCGCCATGCAGACGCTCTTGCCGATGGTCAGGCGGTTCTGGCGAATCGTCGTAAGCGGCGGCGTCGTATAACGTGCCAGCGGTATATCGTCAAATCCGACGACACTTATATCCCTCGGCACGTTAAGTCCGAGTTTGTAGAGCTCCGCAAGAACGCCGTGCGCGATCAGATCGCTGGCACAGGCGATCGCCGTGGCGCCGCTCTTAACAAAACCGTCGACAAACGGAGCCGCGCAGGAGGATGTGTAATCGCCGTGAGCGATCAGATCTTTCCGGATCGCAAGGCCGCACTTGGACATGCCGAGCTTGAATCCCTGCAGTCTCTCCTGTGAAACCCGGCTGTGAAGTTCGCCGTTCATCATCGCGATATTGGTATGTCCGAGTCCCGCCAGATGTTCGACGGCACAGACAAGACCCTGCTGGTTATCGATTCCGACACACGCAACATACTTGTTGTAGACGACGTTATCCAGAAGAACCGTGGGAATATTTGTGCGGGCAAGCTGCTTCAGGAAATCGTTGTGAAGCGAAAAGCCGAGAAGAAAACCGGCCGAGTAATTGTTCCGGGTCATATAGTCTTCATAGTCGTAGTCAAAATGGCGGTCCATAGCGATGGGGACAATATCGACGTCCCATTGCTTCTCTGTGGCTGCAAGACGAAATCCGACGATAATTTCATAACCGAATTGCTCGATCCGCTCATACCCCATATTCTCGACAAATACGCAGACTTTTCGGGTGCCTGTCTCGGTCTTGCTTTTACGGGATACATAACCCATCTCAATCGCGGTATTCAGAATCAGCTGCCGGGTCTCTTCGCTGACGTCACTCGCCCCGCTTAAACCCTTGGAAACAGAACTGACTGATATCCCCAATTTCCTGGCAATTTCCTTTATGGTGGCCACAGAATCACATCCATCTTTTTAGTCTAAATATCAAAACTTGCGAGCTTACGAAAGTTTCGAAAATCAGTAACAGTCTAACACGGGTATACATGACTGTCAACGAAACGATCGCATGCAAAAAGCCCCGAAACGTCTTGTTTTCAAACGTTTGGGGCCTGTTGAAGTTGAGTTGGAAAGCTTCGCCGGGACGTTCTTCTGGAGATTCAAACCGGTTCAGCGCAAAAACAGCACGATAGCAAGAAAGTGACAAATCGCACCGGCGTCCACCAGGAAATGCCAGACCATGTGCGCAAAGGGGAATTTCATCGCAAAGCTCACGACTCCGGAGGTATAGCAAATGCCGCCGGCAAGGATAAGCCAGAAGGCGGGAGCCGTCGTACCGCTGATCAGGATCGGGAAGCACAGGGCCACCATCCAGCCCATGAGGATGTAGATCGAGATTGTGATAATGTAGGATTTGACGGTTTTCGAAAACGCAAGAGCCTTGAAAAGAGCTCCGGCGACAACGAGTGCCCATTGAAGACAGCAAAGCACGATGCCCAGTACGCCGCCGATAATCGAAAGGCAGATCGGAGTATAGGTGCCTGCAATCGCGACGAAGATCATGATATGGTCGATGCGGTTCATGACGCTCTTGTGCTTCGTGCCGTGCGCCATCGAATGATACACCGTCGATGCGAGAAACATCAGAAAAACACCGATGCAGAAAACCGATGCGCCGACCGCGTCGATGATCTCCATCCCTTGAGGTGCGTGCGTATATGCGCGTACCGACGCAAAAGGAATCAGACACAGCATCAGAAGCGCCATGACTCCGTGGCTTATGGAATTGCCGATCTCTTCGCCTAAGGTCTCCTGCGTCTTCTTCCTGATTCTTCTTACAGCCGCGCGGCTGGAATCGATCCAGGAAAGCTCCTCGAGGCCTTCCTCGAGCGGATCTTTTGCAGAGGCGGGCGCATCGTCGTGCGAATCTGTTTTGTCTGATTTGGCTCCAAGCCAAGCTTTCCAGAATGCCTTCTCATTAGACACGTTTATCACCTCGTCATTTCATAATTATCGTTATCGCTTTTTACGGTTTTAATTATTATATACCATGGTCTTTATACGGGCAATAAAATTTTCATAATTAGATGATCCGTATATGCGTTTTGTCCTCCTCACCATTCGCGGAACCGTTTGGGAGGTCGTTGGATGCGACGTTGGATGTGTCGTTGGACGGGCCGTCGAAAGAAATGTCATACGAAGCGCCGGAAGATACACCGGAAGGTACGTTGGAAGGTACACCGGAAGATACGCTCGAAGAAACACCCGGCTTTTCGGTCCCGGACGCACGGTCCCCCGAAGAGACGGGAGGCCTCTCGGATCTCGGCGGCTTCATCTCACCCAGCGGAGCCAGTCCGAGCTCAATGGCCAGAGCCGGATTGCCGTAGCTCATGGTATCTTCGAGGTGCAGCTGTTCGGCAAGGTACGCATTGCGGTAGAACCGGAAGAGCTGAGTGCCCGCATACGAGATAAGAAGGACCGGAAGAAGGGTCTTGCCCAGACCGCGGGAAAAGCTTTCGGGGAACAGAATCGATATTCCGGTAAAAGGCGCATTTACAAGTTCATACAATTTTTCGAAAAGAAACTTGAACGTCATGTTGATCATCCCGGGATCCTTAAGAGCAGACGCGCTGAGTCCCGGCAAAAACCATTCGGGGAAATACGCCAGCACCGAGTAAAGGACACCTCCTATAAATAGCGGGAGGCGCTTCTTCCACGAAGAATACACGCACAGGGCTATCCACAGGAGTACAAAGAGCATACTGAATAGCCGTTCCGCTATCGAAACCGTTCTGACATAGGTCTTGTCCGGCGTGAAGTAAATCGGGAAAAAACCCACGAACAGAATCGCGATCAGTATGAATATCAGGAATACATTCAGTGCCTTATCTTTTTTCATGAATATGGTTCTCCCTTATGAGCCGTCATCCGACAGAATACGCCGACAAATCCATATCGGCCCGCTGTTCTTCTCCCAAAGCGGGGATAGTTAAATTCTCGACGATATCTACATGCACGTCAATACGGCTTTCTTCCCATTTGTCCAGAATTCCCCCGACCATCTGAAGCGCGCCGTACATGTCAACGCCCTTCCCGAGAGCCAGAATCGTAATCGGATCCTCATAGGAAAAGGCTTCCCCGTTCACCGAGAATCCGGATACCGTATCGCGGATCTCTGTCATGGGAACCACCCTTTGGTCGTTGATCGATATGGCCAGAGCATCGGCAGCCTTGATCTCGTTGACAAACTGGATCAGCATATTTGAGGTTATCGAAACATCTGCCGTCGGCGTAACTACGACACTTATGCCGCCTCCGGTGACAGGAGACAGTCCCGCCTGACGAAGCGCCGCGTCCTTATTGCTTTCAAGGATATCCTTAAGCCTGGTATCACCGTTTCTGGTCGCCTCGAGATCGGCTATTTCAGCGGTCAGCGTCATATAGCGCTCCTGCAGCGCCTCATTTTTCTCAAAGAGAGTGATATAGTCGCCGGACAGTTCATCCGTCGTTTTCCCTTCGACAAACTTCTCTTCGGGGGTCTTCTGCAGCGATTTATATTGTGAAACCGCCAGGAAACCGAGCAGTAAGCAGGAAAGACAAAGAAGAAGTCTCGCCGCGAGACCCCGTGTTCTTTTGGCTTCCTGTTTCTTATCGGGCAAACGTAAGCTTATCATTCTTATCCTTTATCGCGTCCGTCTGGTGTGAAGACCCGGTCCAGACCGTCTTCACAGGCCAAAAGCAGAACCTGCCGTTCTTTCGACAACTCCAGAACCATCTCCGGACTGTATCCGATCTTCTTATCATCATACCGAATATAGGCTTCGTCAAGAAGCAGCGGCATTTTATCCGCCTCACTATGCACCTTCTCGCCCAGCGTATCTCGCAAGCAAGAAAGCTTCATCTCATAAACGGCCTTCTTTGCCTTGGCGACATTCATCATCTGGCGGCGAAAGTGGACGTCCTTGTCAAAGTTCTCTCTGAGGCGGTTCCGATGCAAAAGAAGTTCGTCGCGCTTCTTCTCCCCGGCAGCAAGTGCGGCCTCCCTGTCATATTGTGCAGCCGCGGACGAATCAAAAAGCTTCATCAGGGAATCATATTCCGCGTTTTTTTCAATGAGAGTTCTGTTTATGCGGTACAGCTGAATGCGGTTCTCGATGAAGATCACAAGATCCAGGAGAAGAAATATGAATCCTCCCAGCATGATGGACTTCCTTTGCAGTATATAAGCCACAAGGCTTACGAGGAAGGCTGCAAAAAAGAGGATGAACACGCGCGCCGGTATGCTGAAAGTCCCCAGTCTGGTGTGCAGACGGCGAATTTGCGAGCGCCTTTCCAGCATGGATTTAAGCTCGCCGCTCATGATCAGGAGCGACTCCTCAAGCTTCTTATTCTCCAGGACCTTGCTCTCAAGGAGCGCTTTCGAATCCCGGATCTGCGATTCCTGTCCCGCGACCAGATCGTGCATACTTCTTTCGAGAACCTCTTCTCTGGCACCGTCCTCAATTTCTTCTTCGCTATGCTTCAGAATAAATCCTTCTATGTCGGCGAGGTCCATTTCGGTCTGTCGATATAATTCCTTTGTTTCGAAAAGACGTATGTTCTTCTGATGACTCTCCGTCGCGAAAACGCCTCCGCAGAAACCGGCATGGTTCATTCCGAAGAAATACTCTCCCGGCTCCAGATTCCCGGTATCCGTTTCTTCCCCGGACGCAAGATTCACAAGGGAAAACGAACCGATCTCCCCGTCCTTAAGGAACTCTCTTTCAAGAAGATACGAAATCCCGTTTGCCGTAAAACGGATGGAACCGCCGAAAGACCGGCGGTCGGCGGGAATAAAGCCAAGGTGCACACCGTCTTCGGGAATCATTGCGACAGCGTCCGAAAGCCCGTGAAACAGGATGCGTATAAAAAGCATGACCGTGTTCTTGTCATACTCGTTTTTTAACTTGTACAGATTCATTCCATCAGAAAAATCGAGCGTGAAATCCCGGAGTTCGCCAAATGCCGCAATATGTATGCTGTTGATCATCATGATGCAAATCTCCTTGCCGACACCCATACGAACAGGCCGTCCCGCCTTGGGTTAAGGCTGCTTCCCGCAGACGGTTCTATTCCCGGAAGATTCGAAATATGTCAAAACGCTATTATTCAAATGACACATTACATTGATAATCATTCTAGCATAACGCTCTAGCTTGCTCAAGGATTTTAATCACAGAAAAACATTACATTTTAACCCGCCGGAAAGATGCCGCCGTTCCATGTTTGCGCTACAATAAGAATCAGCGGGTTATCCATTCGGGACAAATATCCCGCGGGAGGTTTTTATGTCGTCCGGAGGCAAAAAAGAGAAACGTATCTTTATCAACGCAACGATGCACCTTGTCATTCTGGGCGTTTTCCTACTGCTGCAGCTGATCCTTGCAGGGCTTCTGTCTTACTACCTTCAAAGGCTTTCCATTGCCGTCATGATTGCCCTCTACTTGATATCAATTGTCGCGGATGTGTTTATTTCCGCGTATCACGACAATCCGTCCACGCGCATTTTCTGGCTTCTTCTGATCGCACTTTTTCCGGCATTCGGACTGATCATCTATTTCATGTGGGGCCTTCCCCGGCACGGAGCACGCAGCCATGCCGTCGAGAACCGGTCCCAGAAAGCCGCCGACACAGCGCTTAATGAATACTCGAAGCAAATCGAGACGGAAACCGAATGCTGTTCCGAATCACTTTCGCGCCAGTATCCCGCGGTCCGCAACGCAAGCCGGTATTTGAGTGTCCATGGCTTCCCCCCGTTCTCAGGAACCAAAGTCACCTATTTCCCGACCGGCGAATCTTTTTTTGACGACTGCCTCTTAACTCTCAAAAAAGCACAAAAGAATATTTTCCTGTCCTTCTTCATACTTAGGGAAGGAATGCTCTGGTCGAAGTTTTACGAAATCCTTGTCGACAAGGCAAAACAGGGCGTTGACGTACGCATTCTTCTGGACGACGCGGGCACGATGTTCAATATTTCCGTCAACTTCATCGATGAATTGAACCGGGCGGGCATACACGTGCTCCTCTTTAACCCGACTCACCGGTACTTAAATAATCTGTACCTGAACTACCGGAATCATCAGAAGATCATCATAATCGATTCGGATACCGGATATACGGGCGGCATGAATCTGGCCGACGAATACTCGAATTACACATCGCCTTTCGGGTACTGGAAAGATACGGGCGTTCGTCTCGACGGTCATGGCGTTTACGGTCTGACGGTAACCTTCCTCAACATGTGGGATCAAACCGAGGGCAGGCTCTCCGATTCATACGCCCTGTATCGTCCGACGCAGCACATCTCGGAAGAGGGTTTCTGTCAGGTCTTCAGCGACGGTCCCGCCAACAATCCGCAGAATCCTGCCGAAGGCCTCATCTACCGTATGATCGAATCCGCGGCCAAATACGTGTATCTGACGACTCCGTATCTCGCCGTCTCGCAGCCGCTGATCGACACGATCTGCCGCGCTGCCAGAAGCGGTGTGCGTGTTGTGCTTCTTGTGCCGTATCAGCTGGACCATTGGTATGTTTTCGAGGTAACCCAAAGCCATTTTCCGGCGCTGATCGACGCCGGCGTCGAAGTCTACCGCTATTCACCCGGCATGCTGCACGCGAAAATGATCGTCGCCGACGATATCCACGCATTGGTGAGTACGATTAATCTGGATAACCGGAGTTTCTACAGCCAATATGAAGACGGTGTCTGGTTCTGCGGCAAGGATGCCGTCAGTCACGTCAAAAAGGATATCGAAAATACGATTGGCGAGAGTAAACAGGTCACCTTAGGCGACCTCAAAAAAATCGGAAAGCTTCGTTCCCTGTTCGGTCTCCTGCTCCGCGCTTTTTCGCCGTTAATGTAAACCGGACCCTTATTTGGAGGTCAACAACGCCGCCCGCGCGGCGCAGGTGTCTGACAATTACTCTGCAGCCCTTACTTGGAAATCATTATCGCCGCGCCCGCGCGGCGCAGGTGTCTGACAATTACTCTGCAGCCCTTATTTGGAGGTCAACAACGCCGCGCAAGCGCCTTCGATCCTGTAGCGGCCCGTACCTACGGGAAGCAGTATGGAATCGCCTTTTTTTACGTCCATAGAGGGATACGCGGAATTGTCGAAATGTAGATATCCGGAGCCTTCCGTAATCAGAATCGACACAAAGGATTCATCGCCGCAGGAGAATTCCGCAGATGTTTTGATCTCAATAAAGTCGACGGTGAAATACTCGCAGGATACAAGTCTTGCGATACTGTATCCTTCGTGAACCGTCGCGACCGGTCTCACGGCCGGGCCCGGAACAAACGTCCTGTCCGTAACGTCGAGTGCCTTGTCGATATGGAGTTCCCGCTTATTGCCCGCCGCGTCGGTGCGGTCATAGTCATGGATCCTGTATGTAAGATCAGAGTTCTGCTGGATTTCGGCAACAAAAACCCCCGGGCCCATGGAATGAACCGTGCCGGACTTAATGTAAAAGGAGTCGCCCTTTTTCACGTATACACGGTTCAGAATGGATGTGATTGTCTTATCCTCGATATGCTTAAGCATTTCTTCTTTAGAGACTTCTCTGGAGAAACCGTAATAAATATAAGAGCCTTCTTTGGCATCCAGGATATACCACATTTCGGTCTTCCCGGACTCACCGCTGTCGACTCCGTGATATTCGTTTCCGGGATGAACCTGGATGGAAAGGTCCTTGTTGGCATCGATAAACTTGATAAGGATCGGAAATCCGGCGTCCGCCGGACTGTTGGTTCCGAGTATTTTCTCAAAATTGCCCGGAATTACCTCCGAAAGCGGCTTGCCCGCGAGATACCCGTTCAGAATGACAGAAGTACCGGACGGATGACAGGACAGCATCCATGCTTCCGCTATCGGCGAATCGCTTGTCCCGATGCCGAATTCCCCGTTCAGACGATTTCCGCCCCACAGGTATGACTTGACCGCCGGTTTTAATTTAAAAGGATACATGTTACCTCCGTTATTAGCCAAATAAAGTTAACGTTCATGCAAATCCCGGCACGAGACACAAAAAGGCTCGGCCGGCAGACCGCTTCCGCCGTACAAGTTCGACGGAATATATTTACCGTATGCGTAGCGAACGGTTTCCGGGTTCTTCACTCCGGAACATTTCAAACTCACGGTATCCCCGCTGATATCCGCCTCTGCCGGATAATAGATGCCATCCGGTCCGGCCAGCGAGAATCCGATCAGCTTGGTGTGTTTCTCATCCTGTCCGGCTTCGAGCCCGCAGCCGAAGGTCTCAAATGTGAGAAGAACGGCTTCTTTGTCCCTGACAGCCGACCGGATATACGGACTGTCGGCATACCGGTTGTCGTCGTAAATATGCTTTCTGGCTTTCAGTGCAAGACGTTCGCCGATCGTGCGCTTTGATCCCGGGTGAATATCATGCCGCTCTCCGCAATCGGTCGTAATCACTGTGCTGACCCCGGGAATCTCCCGCGCAATCCCGCTCTGAATGGTTTTCAGGCAGGCGGCATCCGTCTCGGAACTCTCCGGATCGTCGTAAGGGGCTATCTGAACGACAAAAAAAGGCAGCTCCGGCAGCTCCCAGAGGGTTCTCCAGGATTGGATCAACGAAGTCAGAAGCTTCTCGTACCGCTGCCATTTCGGCACATCCTCTTCCCCCTGATAGAACACGGCGGCACAGATTCCGTAAGGAATAACCGGCTTAAGCATCGTATGAAACATAGCGCCGGGCGTCCGGTACGATAAGGGACCATCCGGTGGCGGCCAGGGAAAACCGCCGGTCTTCTGTGCGATTTCTTTGGGAGACAGGCCTTTTTTTGAAAGCTCCTCCGATTCGGTAAGGAACTCGCGGCACTTGCTGATATACGCATCGTGTTCTCTTTGGTGTGTGTCCATATCGAGATGTGAAAGAATCTCCGCATATTCGTCCAGATAGGCGGCCGTCTCCGGATCGGCGCCAAGCACCGACTCGTCCACCCAGGCCGAAGCCGAAGTTCCGCCGCGGTTAATATCAAGAATTCCGATCGGAACATGATGATACTCGTAAAGCGCTGTCGCGAAAAAGAACGCGACGGCGGGATAATTTCCGGCCGATTCGCGGGTTAACAGGCTCCATTGATTATTAAGAGGACTGTCTTCGGGATCGGCGCCGGGATAGTCGATACGCGCCGCGCGGTAATTTCTTATCTGTGGAAAATCAAATTCTGAAATTCCCTTGGCCCGATAATCGGTATCGTCTTTCAAACGGTATTCCATGTTCGACTGACCCGACATCAGAAAAACATCGCCGAACCACAAGTCGGAGATCTCTTTCGCGAAAAGAGGAGCTGCGGGACTGAATTCCGATATGCTTACATGAATCCGGTATGGTCCGCCGGCTTTGTTCGGAGGAAGCCGCATGTGCCATGCGGTTCCCGATTCATCCAATGTCTGGTATAGAGGAAGTGTCCTCGTATACAGCGCATCGCCGTACGTTGTGCCGTCGGGTCCGATTAGAGCGATCGTAATCAGCAGATTCTGTGATACGCCCTCGGCAACTTTTCCCCAAACAACGATATTCCTGTCACGCTGCAAAACGGCGTGTTCGGAAAAGATCGGGGCAAATTCAAGCATCAACGGTTCCTCCCGGAGACAGAAAATAAGCAGTACGGCCATCCGGCAATCCGTCGGACACCCCCCTTGCTTTATACGATAGTTTAACAGAAAAAGTATGTTGTGGGGAGTCCAGAGATGCATTCATTCTCGTGAAAGGCGGCCTATTTTCATTCTATGCGGCCGCTGTCACGCCGATTTCCTCAATCATGCCGTTCATCCAAACCGTATTCCAGAGATTCATCACATCGTCAAACGTCGTTAATTCATCCCCGGCCAGAGTAATCAGCTCCGATACGCGGCTTTGATCAGACATCAAAAACAGGCCTGAGTCTGTATTCACCGTATCAAAAAGGACTTCCTGCCCTTCCGCCGCCGGGAGATTGGAGGAAAGCGTCACGTCCGCAAACGCCGAAAGATAATCCGGGTAGGTCTCGCCGATCAGAACCGGGATACAGCCGCGGCAATTCGCAAATCCGGAAGATTCCGTCAGCCACTTGACATAGAGCATTGCCGCAAGCCGGTTCTCGGCTGTGGAATGGATGTTGATGCCATAGCCTTTCATCGGCGTTACCGATGTGTACTGCGCTCCGTTTACGGATACGGGAAAGGGCATATAGGCGATATCTCCCGCTCCGCCGATCCGGTACGCGGTCAGAGAATCCAGAGCCATGGTCCCGATTTCGCCGTCGGCCAGCAGTGCCTCGTTCGCTTCCGCGTCCGGAGAAACCGCTGTATCCTCGATCAGACCGTTCTTCGCGGCGTTATAGAGAATGCCGTATACCGCATAAGGCCCCGTCCCGTCTTTTCGATCGGAAAACGGATTATCGGCATCGGGAAGAACCCTGTAAAGATAATTCGAATCTCCCGTAGACTCTACCCCGATATAGGTATCCCAGTAAGAAATCCTCGAATCGATCCCATAATTGGTACAGAGAGGAACCGCACCGGTCGCGCTCCTGATTATGGCGAGGTCCGAAAGAAACTCGTCCGGCGTCTTCGGGATCGTTGTTATTCCGGCTTTCGAGAAAACGCTCTTGTTGTAGGCGATCCCGGTGACCGCACCGCCCGACGCCATCCCGTAAACCTGTCCGTTTGCCGCGTTTTCCGACACGAACCGGTATGTCTTCGACAGAACTTCTTCGCTGCCGTAAGAGAGAAAGGCGGCGGACAGATCCCCGCGGGACATGGACGAAGGAATCATGCAGACATCGCCCCACGCATCGTTTTCGAGAAGCGCAGGCACTTCGGTGTCGTATGCATCAAAGCCTTCATAAACAACGGTTATGTTGGGGTACATTTTCTGGAATTCGGCGATATAGTCGCGAAAAGTACTGTCGATCAGATCCGTGTCACTTGTGAGAATCCGGATATCGGCTGTAAGGTCGGTCGCATCGGTTCCGACGATGAGTTGCTCGAAGGTCTTGCCGAATACGTTGACGGCACTGACCGGAGGCTCCGTCGCGAAGGCTGCCGCGGTATATCCGGCCGCTGCCGTAGCCACGGCGGTCGTCTCATCGGGAGATGTTCCGGCGCCACAGGCCGTGAGAGTAAATGCGGCCGCCGCCAGAAGAACCGCCAGTAACCTCTTCATGCATTTCCCTCCCCGTAAGTTATCCGTCTTACGGGTTATACTAAAACAACGGAATAAATGAATCAAGAGATATTTAGGAAATGAAAGAAATACGGGTATATCGACGCGCCCGAAGCACAGAGAGTAACCGTCCGGAAGGCCCGGAAAGCTACGGTTCCCGCCGTCTCTTTTAGATCGTAAGCTCCTCGACCTGTATTTTGGTGTACTTCAGGATCTCGTCCATACGGACGATTTCGACGTAGGAGACAAACGTATAGGCGGCGCCTTCTTTTTTCGCGCGGCCGGTTCGGCCGATTCTGTGGAGATAGTATTCGTTCTCCTTCGGTACATCGTAATTGAAAACACCGTCGACGTCGGCGACGTCGATACCGCGAGCGGCGATGTCCGTCGCAATCAGGATCGGGAATTCGCCTTTCCGGTAGCCGTCCATAATCTTGTTTCGCGTGTTCTGGTTGATGTCGCCATGCAGGCAGTCTGCGGCGATTCCCATCCGCTGCAATCTCTCGGTCAGGTGACGGACACGGGTCTTTGTATTGCAGAAAACGATGATTTTCGAGAGTTTTCTGGTCTTAACAATTTTGACCAGCATGTCCATCTTATCCTTTTCGGGAACGGAAATCGTGTATTGCTTGATCTGCGGCATATCCTCCGCTTTGGGTGCGACATCGATATTGACCGCGCCTTCCAGATACTCCCATGAGATGTCCATGACTTCTCTGGACATGGTCGCCGAGAACAGAGCAATCTGCTTGTCGGCGGGTGTAAGGCTCATGATCTTCCGGATATCCTTGATAAAGCCCATGTTGAGCATTTCGTCAGCTTCATCCAGAATGACGGAATAGATGGACGATATATCGATGTTTCTGCGGTTCACATGATCGAGAAGACGGCCCGGCGTCGCGACGACGATCTGAGGATGATCGGCCAGATCTTTGATCTGCTTATCCATTCTCTGTCCGCCGATAATCGGGCAGACTTTAAGTCCGTGGATATAACGCCCTAAGCTCTTGAGTTCCGTGCAGATCTGCAGGGCGAGCTCGCGGGTCGGACACAGGATCAGATCCTGCACAAAGGACGTGTCCATGTGGAGGTACTCGAGAATCGGGATGCCGTATGCGAATGTTTTTCCGGTGCCCGTCGGGGCCTTTGCGATCAGGTTGAATCCGTCCATCATGACGGGAATTGCCTGTTTCTGGACCGATGTCGGTGTGGTTAGTTCCAGTTTTTCGAGAGCGCGGGAAATTTCCTTAGAGAGTTCAAGGTCTTCGAATGTGTTTATTTCCATGAATATCCTTTCGCGGTTACACAAGGCTTTCGGTGAAGCCTTCTTGAAATTATAGGTATTTGTGTTTCTTGCAGTAGTAGATAATTCCGACCGTTACCAGTACGGAGAGTATCGCAACCATCGGGTAGCCGAATTGCCAATAGAGTTCCGGCATGTTTCTGAAATTCATGCCGAACCAGCCGGTGATCACGGTAAGCGGCAGAAAGATCGTTGATACGACGGTAAAGAGTCGCATCAGCTGATTGGCCTCAATATCAACCTGTGACTGATAAGCTTCACGAAGCTGCATCACACTCTCACGAAGGGTCGCCGCCGAACGCTCCAGCCGATCCAGACGGACGCTGATCAGCCGGAAAAGCTTCATCGCTTCCGGGCGAACCAGCTCATTGTCATTTTCGCTGATTACATCGAGGAGGTCAACCATCAGTCCGGCATACTGCATTAAAAGAAGTGTCTTCTGTCTGAGTCTGAAAACCTGCGCCGGGTAATCGAGCTTCTCTCCCGCCAGCAGACGCTCTTCAAGCAGCGTCTCCGTCTCGTCGAGCGTTCGTATAAGCGTCTGATCGGAGTTGACCAGGCGATCCATCAGGAAGAATAGCGTTTTCTCCGGAAGCGTCGCGGGAGAATGCCCCTCTTCCACTTCGAAGGCAACCGATTTCTTGACTTTCCCGATGATTTCACTCTCTTCAGATACTATTGCTATACCGGCCGGTGCCAGAAAAAACGCCATTTCCGTCGGAGTCAGCGCGTTGTCCGAATCATTCAGGTGGTTGAGGACACCGTACAGGAGTCCCTCAAAAGAGTCGATCTTAGGATGCTTGATGACATCATTTATACATTCGTTGACGGCGAAATCGGGAAAGCCCATGTCCTTCCTGTGCTGATCGACTTCTTTCGGCGACAGAAAAACAATATACCGGTCTTTCCACTCCTCTTCGGAAACAGGCAGAATCCGACTCGCAAACCTTTTCAGGATGGAAGCCGGATCCGATTCGTCTATGGTTTTTCGAAGGGCGGAGAAAACCTGCATTCTTTACCTCAGGCGGCCGGTGTCGCGGCCGCAGCCGTGGGGATTGTTACGGTCGATGGTACGGATGACGGTGCGCTTCCGGTTATGGACGGTGAAGTCCCCGTCGATTGCATATTCGCAGCCGCATTTGTGTTCGCGTCTGCAAGCGGCAGTCCTGTTATCATGATTCCTTTTCCTACCGCAGTAGGAGAAGCACTATCAAAGAGTGTAGCATCTCGTCTGTTTTTGTCAAATAGATTGTTGTACTGCAGGATGGCATATGCGTCAAAACCGTCGTTTTCGGGAGCCGCGGATACCGAAGGATAGACTGTGCCGTCGGAAGATATGACTGCCATTGAGTTGATTACCGGATAGGACTGGTACAAATCACTTAATTTCTGGTTGTAATCGGGCAGCTCGATACCGGCCGTCTGCAGGAGCAGGGTCGAGAGATAATTCGCACTCATCTTGTCGATCGACTGTTCGTTAATATCATAATTGGCCCAGATCAGGAACGGTGTCTGATACAGCTTCAGCATTTCTTCGGATGACAGATCCGAGAGCTCCTTGCCGAGAAGCTCCTCATAGAAGCCGTTCTTGAGGCTCGGAAGATGATCGCCGAAGAAGCAGATTACGGTCGGTTCGTCGACCGTCGAGAAGTATGTGATCAGCTCCTCGAGTGCCTCGTCCGATTGATGAATCAAAGACAGGTACTGTTCGGTCTCCGGATATTCGCCCGGGAAATCGGGAAGCGTGACATCGTTCGTGAAATTGGAATATTCCTGCGTGTATCCGCCGTGATTCTGCATCGTAACATTGAAGAGGAAAATCGGCTGGCCTTCAGGTTTGTTGTTAAAAAGCTCGATAAGCTTGCTGTATGAGCTGGTGTCACTGATATATCTTCTCATAATGGAAGGATTTACAAAATCGGTCTCCGATAAGAACTGGTCAAATCCGAAATCCTCATATACTTCGGTCCGGTTCCATCCGCTCGCCTCAAACGGGTGAACTGCATACGTCAAATATCCGTTCGAATCGAGGATTTGCGCGATGGACCCAGTAGGAGCGTCGATGTACTGCTGATACGGAACACTTCCGTTCGGCAAAAACGCCATCGTGTTGCCTGTCAGGAATTCGAACTCGCTGTTGGCCGTTCCTCCGCCGTAGGTCGATACATAGATATTTCCCTTGATTACATTGTCCGAAACGGAATCATAGAACGGCGTCACTTCCTTGCTGGTCGCAAAATCCTCAATACAGGTAAGATCTGCGTAGGATTCACACATGATCGCGATGATATTCGGCTTTACGGACGGGTCTTTTACGAGAGCACCCGTCTCCGGATCCGCCGCCGGAACGGATTCCTGCGAGGGCGCCTGAGGGAGCGTGACATCCTGAGGAAGCGTGTCATCCTGAGGGAGCGGGTCAGCCGCCGGAGCGGATTCCTGTACATCGGATTCAGCCGGTACTATAGTCGGCTCCACGGCAGACGGCGTCACCGTCAGGACTGCGTCCGTATTGTCCGCGGTCGATGAAGTTGTCAAAGCCGCCGCATTCTCCGCGGCTTTATTGGCAGAGTAAAGAATATTGTCGATGCTTGTCCCCTGCTCGATACCGGCCTTAATTGCTTCGACCGTATCAAGAGAATACTGATCCGGCTTGGCAACGTTCATATACTGCGTGTTCATGGTAAAGGCAATCACGAGACCGTTCTTCTCATAATTGGAGGACTGGTTCCAGACATTGTTCACGATGCCGATCTTCTGCATCAGATTAAACGCAGCTACGGCATATCGGTCCGTTCCGAACAGCGAGAACACCATGAAAACGGAAAGCCCCATACTTAATGCGCCGATCACGGCTCTGCTTCTGATCCGCTTCATGGAATAGTTGATTTTCGAGAGTACGAGAACCAGAACCAGAAAGTAAAGGAATGTCATAATCAGAAGGATAGACAAACTCAAATTGTAGCTTGAAGATACGTTCATCGCCGTCTTCACCGCGAAAATATCCCAGGGCTGCAGCGGCTCGCCGCGGAACATGAGCTTGAAATGGTTGACCACCGCAAGAACGTAGATCACGGTGTTTACCGTAATCAGGCTGATCCTTACGTTGTTGAAGATCGCGAAAACAATTAAATAAAGGAGCAGATAGAAAACAAAATTCAGCGGGTAGGCCTGCTTTATTTTGGTCAGAGCCGAATTGTCATTCAGCGATTCGACGATGAAGAACATAGCCGCCGGAGTGATAAAAAGTGCCGACCATCCGGCAAGCGGACGGAGTTTCTCCGGAATTTCGAGACGGAAAAAGATCAGGATGCCGCTTAGCAGGATGAGCACGATGCTGCCAATAAAAGCTGCGTAATTAAAGTACGTATATCCGAAGTGGGCATTCGTCTGGTATTCCTGCGTCAGCGTAATACCGGGGAGTACGAGACTCGTCTCCTCGTCACCGGACGGAAGCGATACCCATGCGACCGGCGCTTTGTAAAGCCCGTTGTCAACCGCTTTAAGCGTATACGAATACGTCTCTCCCGCTTTCACGGTTTCGTTTACCGGAAACTGGTAGAATTCGTCATCGACGAGATCCTTGATGGCAGCCTCACGGGTGACAAGTGTTTTCCCGTTGGCATCAAGGAGCGAAAACAGTACTTTGCCCGGCACGGTGTTGTCCGTGTATGTGGCAAATCGGACTTCAATATAGGAGAGGTTATCTTTATGCGGAATAAAATACTGTCGAAAGTCGGTGTCTGCCGTAAGAGATCCCATAGAACGGGCACTGGTGCCGACACATTCACTTACCTTGATATCGGTAAACACCTTCGTATTCGCAAGCAGAACACCGAGCAAAATCACGGTTATTACGACCGCAAGGACTCTCCGGATCATCTTGTTCTTCGGTTTTTTTACTTTGTCAGATTTGTTCATTTTATACCCTTTCTCATTCAAAACAGTCTATATTATACTTTTTCCGGTCGCAGATACATACCAAAGATCAGTTGTCACTTGCACAGTAATTTGCATTTTTGTAAGAATATTTTGTGCAAAATCGATTTCGGGTTGTTGCATTTAAACGTATGATGTTATGATGAACAAAAAACAACCGGAGGCTCTTATCATGGATATCGGTGAGGCGCTCACGCAGATTCAGAACGTAAGACAGAACATGCAGCAGATCATGGTCGGCAAGGAAACGGCTGTAAATCTACTCCTTATCGCACTTCTAAGCCGCGGTCATGCGCTGCTCGAAGACGTTCCGGGCATCGGAAAGACCACGATGGTCAATGCACTGGCCCAGTCTCTGGCCTGCTCCTTCGCCCGTATTCAGTTCACTCCCGACGTTATGCCCTCCGATATAACGGGCTTTTCCATGTTTAACATGAAATCGCAGGAATTCGAATTTCACCCGGGACCCGTACTGCACCAGATTATCCTGGCGGATGAGATCAACCGTACCTCGCCCAAAACGCAGTCAAGTCTTCTGGAAATCATGCAGGAGCACCAGCTTACGGTCGACGGCATCACGTACCCGCTTCCGGAACCCTTTATGGTACTGGCCACGCAGAATCCGATTGAGCATGCGGGTACCTTTCCGCTGCCGGAAGCACAGCTGGACCGGTTCTGCCTGTCGATCCACATGGGATATCCCACCGTTGAGCAGGAGATGACCATCATGACCCGCGTCGAGGTCAATCCGGGTAAATCCAACATCCGTCCTGTCATCTCCGTCGAATCCATCGGCGAACTCCAGAACGCCGCCGGCGCCGTCTATTGTGCGGAAACCGTCAAGCAGTATATTGCAAAACTGTCGGCCGCCACGCGAAAACAGCCGGATTTCAAGCTCGGTGTCAGCCCGCGTGCGTCGATCCACCTGATGCAGACCGCCAAAGCCTTAGCGCTGCTCGAAGGCCGCGATTACGTGATCCCGCAGGATGTTAAGCAGATGTGCCTTCCCGTACTCTCCCACCGGCTCGCACTTTGTTCCGAGTCCATATCGGCCGGCAGGACCGTCGATCAGGTTCTTACGGAGATGCTGCACAACCTTCCGGTACCCAAATAAAATGAGAGCGCGGCGAATCGGAATCTTTCTCGCCCTGATCCTTGATGTATGGGCACTCCTGTATTCGGGAAAAACCGTATACTACTATATTTTTCTGCTCATCATGACGCTTTTTGCGATATCGGGCATTCAGCTTCTCCTGTCCTTTCTGTCCTTTCGCTTAAGGATTAACCTCTCCTCGCGAACGGTCGAAAAGAAGCAGCCCCTCACTCTGAAGCTGCTTGCAAAGGCAAAACATCTTCCCGTCGCTTATGCGCGAATCAGCATCCGTATGCCCGATTTCTCGAAAAAAAACAAACAGGAGTCCGAATTTCTTGTTTCACCCGGATACGGAAAGACGGTCATCCTTCCCGTGGACATCGAGTTCCCGTACGCCGGAAAATACCCTCTCACGATTTCGGCGACGGACATTTTCGACATCTTCGGACTCTGGCGTCTCCCGGTCAGACCCGCACATTATCTGGCTGAGAACCCCGTAACGATAACCGTACTTCCCGACACAACCTATTTTCTTCCTTACGAACAGCTGTACGACGATATCGTCCTTCCGATCCGGAAAACCAGAGAGCGCGCCGAAGCCGTCGGGGTCCGCGAATACGGACGCGGCGACGATATGCGCAGCATGCACTGGAAGTATTCGGCCCGTGTCGGCAAACTTCACGTCAAAGAATATGAAAAAGGCACGCGCGAGCTGCACCTGATCTATCTGGACCTTACCGATACACAGCTGAAAGGCGAAGACGATGCGGCCTGCAAGGATCTTCTCCTGTGCAGCGCGGCGAGCCTGTGCCGGACACTTCTCCGGGAACAGGTGCCGATGATGATCTTAGGCTACTCCAAAAAAGATTCCGGGCGCTTCTCGCTGACACGTCTGAGCCGCTGGGACGAGGCGCGCATCTATCTGGCGCAGCGCGATTTTTTTCCCGAGATTCCCGCAGGTTACAAAGAGACCATCGCCAATTACGTATTGCGCGAAAAATCGACGCTCACGATCTTCAGTATGTCCGTGACATCCGAGTCTCTCTCTTTCCTTACGTATCGTGCGGCCGACTATTCTTCGGTTTCCCTTTGTCTGGTTCCGCAGGAGGGGTTTAAGGCAGACCAGCAGAGTCTCGTTCACTATTTTTCCGACAGAGGAATAAGGACGGTATTGCTTCACGCCAAGGAAGCACCCGCCGAAGAGGTATCCGCCGTATGAAGACGAAGTGGAACGCGGATTTTCTCGTAACCCTCGCCTGCAGCCTTATGTGCGCCGTGGGTCTCTCGCGGTTTGCCGTTGATCTTCTTGGTTTGACCCAGAGTTATTCCTGGTTCCACACGTTTTTTATCTGCCTGGCCGCTACTTTGGTCCTGCTGTTCTTCACACAGTACTTCAAATTATCTCTGATCCTGATCGGCATTACGACGATACCTGCGTTCCTGATCTACCTTTATATGGGCGGTCTTGCGCACATCTCGAGTTTTGTATACCGGTTCTCGATCTGGGTGATTCCGTTTGTTGCCGGTTCGGCCATGTACCGTCCGACATACCAATTGGTGCTTTATCTATTGGTCATCTTTTTGATTTGCATCATATGCTATCTCAGCACCTGCATACTCGAAAACACCGGCGTCTTATTTCTGCTGTCCGTGGTCCCGGTCATTCTGCTTTCGCTGTTCACCAGGAAGGTGCTGGATTA
Source organism: uncultured Mageeibacillus sp. (assembly GCA_964617375.1). Taxonomy (GTDB): domain Bacteria; phylum Bacillota; class Clostridia; order Saccharofermentanales; family Saccharofermentanaceae; genus Firm-13. Next base: position 37,069 of record CAZTXQ010000012.1, read on the forward strand.
TCCGCTTCTGATTCCCGTTATTCCCGGAATATTTGTACACCTCGCACTTACCGCCAAGAACAGGCGCGAGAACAGTCACAAAGCGGCGTCCGACTTGAAAGGCTTCTGGCAGTCCCTGCCCGGCATTCTTCCCCTTCTTGCCGTAGGTATGATCGCCGCCATAATCATGTCTTCTATTGCACCGTCTTCCGGGTTCAAAACGGGAAAAGTCGGGAATGCGACGGACGATGTGTTCTCTTTCCTTCATATACCTCTTCCCGACACGGCCAACCGGGACGTTTTCAATCTGGGAAGTCAGGGTTTCTATCCTCTTCAGAACCGTCTCGGCGGACCCGTGACGCAGAACACGGCGGAAGTCATGACGGTAACCGCCTCGTCCGATTTTTTGCTGCGGGCGACGACCTATAACAACTATGAGAGTACGTTCTGGAGTAGTTCGAACTCTATTTTTTCGAATCGTCTGCATTCCGGACTTCTGGGAGGCGATACCAAGGACTTTTTCGACATGGATCGGCCGGAAAGTGACGAGATCCCTGAAGCGCTTTATCAGGCCGTAATGGAGCCCGAGACAATTCTGATCAGTGATTCGAGCAGCGTCCTTAAGCAGACCCTGTTCTCGGCGGATCATCTTCTGGATCTTGTCTACCCGGACCGCACGGTATTTTACAATCAGGCTAGTGAGCTGTTTGTGAACGATCCCATCAAAAAAGGCGATGCATATTCGGTTATTTTCAACCGCTTCCGTACCGAAAGTCCTACCTTCGACGAGGACCTCCTGTCCCTTGAATCCTATATTCTTTTGCATCCTGAGGCCGGTGATTCGGAGAAGAAGCTTCTGACGATTTCCGAAGAGAATCTGAGGATCAGTGAATCCGATTCCGTGAAGTCCATGGCGCTCTTGCTGACAAAGGACGCGACGACTCCTCTCGAAAAGGTCTTCGCCATCCGTGATGCGCTGCTATCCCGGTACACGTATTCGCTGAATGTCGAAGCTCCGCCGGAGAATTTCGATTTTGTCGAATATTTTCTTTACACCAAAACCGGTTACTGTACGTATTTCGCCTCGACAATGGCCGTTATGGCGAGACTGAACGGCGTTCCCGCCCGTTATGTCGAAGGCTTTATGGTCAATGTTCCCAATAGTGCGGACGGAGAATCAACGGTGTCGATAACCGGCAAGAGCGCGCACGCCTGGTGCGAGGTCTATATCAACGGTATCGGCTGGATTCCGATCGATGCGACGGCAGGTCCGGCCGGCAGCGGACACTCCCTTTCGGAAGAAGCATCCGAGAACGCCGCGTCCGAAGCAAATAACGAAGACCAGAAGCCCTATACCCCTCCGGACGAAGGCTATCTGCCTTCGAATCTGAATCCGACACCCTACGAGAAACCAGAGCTCAGCGAAACCGAGAAGGCGAGACTCAGAAATCTTTCGATCTTAAGCAACGTAATCACGATCGGAATTCCGGTTGCTGCGCTCGCGCTTTTCACCGGTCTAAGCATACGGAAATGGAGACGGATGTTCCGTATCAAGCCGGCCGATCAGATGATCGGAAACCTGACGCATGCCGATCTCCTGAACGAATTGTGGGGAGTAACGCAAAATCATATGTCGCTCTTGTCGGTTAACATCGAAGTATCCGAGACGGCGGGCGATTTCGCGGAGCGTATTCTGGATATTCCCGTCTATACTCCGGGCTGCCGAAAAGACACGTATCACTTCAACATACAGCCTCTGACAAAGCTCTACGATCAGTGGATCTACGGCCTTCGCCGGCCATCCGACGAGGAGTCCGACCTGGCATACTCCTGCTGCGTGAAGCTTGCCGCCGACGTCAAGGCGATTCACAGAACGAAATTTATCTATCTCCTGCACATCTTAAAGCGCATATGGATCCGGCCTTCGAAAAAAAGCATGCTGTCGCGTCTTACGTTCCGGATCAAAGGAAAATCGAAATAACCACCGTAACGATACCCGACATCGCAATCGCGATTCCCGACATCGCGCCCTCGGTCTCACCGATCTCGATTGCCTTGGACGTGCCGACCGCATGGCTTGAGGTACCGATTGCAACGCCTGCCGCGATCGGATTTTTCACGCGGAAAAGGCGGATCAGAAGCGGGGCCAGGACGTTCCCCAGGATTCCGGTAAGGACGACCGCGGCTACGGTGACGGCGGGTAAGCCGCCGATGTTCTCCGATATCGCCATGGCAAACGGCGTGGTTACGGACTTCGGCAACATCGATTTTGTCAGTACATCGTCGAGTCCGAACGCCTTGCACAGGAAGTACACGGATGCCACGGAAAAAAGCGAGCCGACGACGGTGCCGAGGAAAATCGGAAAGAAGTATTTCTTGAGCAGGTCGAGACGGCTGAAGATCGAGATCGCCAGAACCGCCGTTGCGGGTCCGAGAAACGCGGAGATGATATCGCCTCCGTTCTTGTAGCTGTCCAGAGGAATCCGTCCGAGAACAAGCGTCAGAATGCAGAGAACCACCGAGATGAGGAGCGGATTCGCTGCCGCGCTTCGGGTTCTTTTCTGAATCCAGACACCGATTTCATAGGTAAGAATACTTAAGAAGACACCGAAATACGGCGACGCAAAAATCTCGTTCATACTTTCTCACCGTCCTTCTTCTTCGACCCGAAGAACCTGTCCTGAAGCTTAATCACTCCCTGGACGGTCAGCGCGGTTGCTCCGAAGGTCAGAACCGTGGTAAGCACGACCACCGCGATCAGCGCAAACACCTTATCCTTAACAAGGTCAAGATTCGCAAGAATATTGACGCCCGCCGGTACGAAGAAGAACGCCATGTTCTTCAGAAGGAAGTCGCTTAACGGTTTCATATGGTCAGCCTTGACCAATTTGAAAAGCAGCAATAGGAAAAGGAAAATCATAGCGATAACCGTTCCCGGGACCGGGAAGGGCAAAAGGGCTGATACGGCGTGTCCGGCAAGACACACCAGAAACAGTATTCCGATCTGGAACATCATCTTCATAAGCAGAACTCCTTGGTCGTCCGTTTTAATAAAGTACGCATATTATAGAACAAATCGGCGAACAATCTCTTCTTTTTTGCTATACTGATCGAACCGATATGTGTGCGGCATGCGTACGTAAAAGGAGAATCATGAATACTAAACCTGTAAAATCAGCACTCGGCAGAAAGGTAAACCTTCAGTATACGGCTGTCCAATCGGCCTACTGGATGTCCTTTCTTCCGATCGGAAGCTTTGCAGTCGTACTCCTGCAATCCAAGAATTTCACGGATTCCGAGATCGGCATCCTTCTGGCGATCCAGTCGATCGCATCGATCGCGGCACAGCCGGCCATTGCCGCATTCGCCGGGAAGCACACCCGGATTCCTCTTAAGAGAATCGTCGCCGCCCTTCTTGCCGTAAGTGCGATTATTTTTTCCTTTATATATTTCATACCGCATTTATTCGTGCCGGCGCTTTTGATTTTCGCCGTGATGGGAGCTACGACATCGTCGGTTCCCGCCTTTGTCAATGCGATCGCCATGCAGCTGAACAATGCCGGAATCCCGGTAAATTACGGTATCGCGCGCGGTATGGGATCGATGTCGTTCGCCGTTGTCGGAATTATTCTCGGAAAACTGATCGATATGTCCGGTGTCGATGTCATTATTCCTTTCTATGCCGCGGCGTCCCTGGTCACCGTGGCATTCCTCTTGACCATGCACACCCCACCCGTGCCGAAGACATCCGGGGACGATAAACCCAAGGCGCCGAAGACGAATCTCATCGCGTTTCTTGCGGAAAACAAGGCCTATGCCGGTTTCTGCATCGCGTCGGCACTTCTTTTTTCGAGCCATGCGTTCATCAATACATTTCTTCCGAACATCGTTCAGAATCTCGGCGGCAGCGTTACGGATATGGGAATCACCCGGTCCATCGGCGCGGCTTTCGAATTGCCGGTTATGTTCATCTATAGCTTTCTTACGCGAAAATTCGGCAGCCGGAGTCTTCTCGTCGTGTCCGGTTTCTCTTTCTTCGCCAAAACCCTCTTAACTCTTTTTGCACCCGGCATGGCTTTCATGTTTGTACTGCAATTTCTCCAGATGCCGGCGTTCGGGCTCTATACCCCCGCCGCCGTTCAGTTCTCGGATCAGTCGGTCAGCGACGAGAACCGCGTCCGTGCCCAGGCGATCTCCGCCGTATCGGGATTCGGCATCGGAAACGTAATCGGCAATCTGTGCGGCGGATTCCTTCTTGATATCTTCGGTCTGTTGCCGATGCTGATCTTCGCTTCCGTCATCGCCTTTCTGGGCTTTGCCGTCATGCTCGTATCGATGCGCGGGAAAAAAGCTGCGGGTTATTAATGCTTCTTCTTTCCTTTGAAAAAAAGAAAATAAATAAGAAACCCGAGTCCGCACAGCAATACCAGAAGAGAAAGAACGAGTGATACAATAACTGCCAGTCCGCCAAAATAAACAGGAGCAATAAAACCCGCGTCAAGAAGCATCTTACCGGCCATACATTTCATCATTTTATTATCCTCCAGTGTTTATGTCTTTCGACTTCCCTCGGATCAGATAACTCGAGATCAATACTAATATCAGTATAAGCAGCGAGATTCCGGTGTAAAGGATTTTTTGTGTGAGTGAATCCATGCTGCTTATAAAGCGGCTTGCGTAACTGCCGATCAGGACTCCGGGAGCGAGTACGCTCGCGGTAAGCCCGAAGGCGAACGCGGGATACCGCGGTATGTACCGGTACACAAGAATAAGTGTGACCGGCATGGCAAGATTGATCAGAAACAATGCGATCAGTCCGCCTTTAAACGAATCCGGAAACAGAAGAATCAGCGGTGTGGATACAAACACGGAGAGAAACATGACCTTGGCCGCACCGATCCGGTCCAAGGCAATACCCCCGGCAATTTTACCCGCGGCAACGCATATGGCGGCAGCCATCACGGCAAACGCACCGGTTTTCCAGGAGGAAGAGGGAAAATATCCTGCGGCGGCACGAAAAACAACCGCTGTCAGCAGAAAAAGAACCGCTGTCAGGCGGATCCCCGGACGTATGCCGGATGAAGAATCCAACTCTCCGGATACGTGGACCGATTCTTTTCTTTCGCGGCTCAGCATTTGCCGGATCGCCGTCGTGATCCTGCCCTCACCTCTTCCGAACCGGCCGATCAAGAGCCAAATCAGGATAAGTATCACGGTCATGGCCGAAAGATCCGTCGCAAACAGCATTCCCTGCGATGTATAGAGCATGCCAAGTGCGACACCAATTGCCCCGGGGCCGACAAAAACGCCGGCGGCACAGCCTTTTCCCTTATATTCGCGGAGCACATACGCTCCGCCGCCCACGTGAAAAAGACTGTTGCCAATACCTGCGATAAGAATACTCATGACAATCCCAAAAGGTATGAGTGCAGAAAAAATCGCAAGGATTGCTCCTGCTGCGGCAAACAGCAGATACGTATCGGACTTTCTGCGAAGCAGCCTGAAAAGCTTCGGTCCGGTGCCGCATCTCTCCGCCGTCAGTTCAACGACGCCGCCTGTAATCGCCTGTGACGAAAACGCGAGAAAATTGTATAGAAGTACCCACATGAGAGCACTCTCCTGCGAGCGGCCTCCCAATGCGGAATATAGCGTCGATATGGTGACGGTATCAACCAGCAAGTGCATGACGGCAAGAATGTACAGCATCGGCACCTCTGCTAAGCCAAATCCGAAGGACCGAAGCCCTGCGGAAGAAGCTCAGACAATGTGTAAATTCTCATTCTCCCGTCTTCTCTCCCGAGAAGCACAAGGAAGGTGTCCGGATCGCAAAACTCTCTTAGGACCTGACGGCAAACACCGCATGGGCCGCAATAATCCAGGGGGCGGCCTTCGAGCGCGCCGACGATGCAGATCGCCGAGAAGCTGCTGTCGCCTTCGCTTACAGCCTTGAAAACAGCGGTCCGCTCCGCGCAGTTTGTCGGTGAAAAGGCCGCATTTTCGATGTTGCAGCCGGTATAGATCCTGCCGTCCTTCGTAAGGAGCGCGGCTCCGACCTTGAAATGCGAATATGGCGTATACGCCTTTTTTCTGGCTTCATACGCCGCGTCAAATAACGTCTTCTGTTCTTCGTTCGGATAAATCTCTGTCATGAATCCCGGACTCCCTTCCCGCCGCCTGATTTACTCGTGCAGCTTCCTGACGATCTTGATCATACGGCTCGTACCGAGTCTGTCCGCGCCCGCGGCAAGAAACTCTCTGGCATCCTCCATCGAAGAAATGCCTCCGGCCGCCTTGACCTTGATGCCGGGATCTACGTTCTGGCGGAAAAGCTTAACGTCCTCAAGGGTAGCACCGCCCGTCGAGAAACCCGTCGAGGTCTTGATAAAGTCCGCGCCGGCTTCAGAAACCATCCGGCACATCTTGATTTTTTCTTCTGTGGACAGAAGGCACGTCTCGACGATAACCTTCAGAATGACGCCGGAGCAGGCTTCGCGCAGCGCCTTGAGCTCGTCGCGAATCGTCTCGTGGCGGCCCTGCCTTACATCTCCGATATTGATAACCATGTCGATCTCTTTTGCCCCTTCGGCTATGGCTTCTTTGGCCTCGAAAACCTTGACAGCGGTCGTATTATAGCCGTTCGGGAACCCGATTACGGTACATACGGGGAGCTTCCCGTCCAGGAATTCACACGCCCGTCTGACATAACTCGGCGGGATGCAAACGCTTGCAACACCGTATGCGAGGCCTTCTTCGCAGACCTTAAGAATCTCTTCCCATGTCGCGGTCTGAACCAATAGGGTATGATCCACTTTAGCGAGAATATCTTTTTCTTCGGGGGTAATTTGTACAGGTACCATTTCTTTATCCTCCTGGCAATTTTGTCCGGTAATTTAATGTAATTCTCAGATTATCTTCGATAGGAACGAGACTCCGTCCATTTTTTTCGCCTCCGGTTCGGGGAGTTCGAAATATTCCGCAATCGTCGCCGCGATATCCGCAAAGGTCCTCGTGTGAAGATTCGTGCCCTCTTTTATTGCTTTTCCATAAATAAGACACGGCACGCACTCCCTCGAATGATCGGTGGACGGTGTTGAGGGATCGCACCCGTGGTCGGCGGTGATGATCAGGATATCCTGCGGCGCAAGAAGCGATAGAATACCCGGAAGCTGCTCGTCAAAGTACGTGATGGCCGCCGCATAGCCGTCGACATCGTTTCTGTGGCCGTACTTCATGTCAAAATCCACAAGATTCACGAAACAAAGTCCTTCGAACGGTTCTTCCTCCATGATCTTCGTCTTCTCGATTCCGTCCGCATTATCCTCTGTCCTCAGGAATCTAGTAAGGCCGCGTCCGGCGAAAATATCGTGTATTTTTCCGATCCCGATAACCTCTTTGCCGTCGGCTTTAAGAAGGTCCAGAATCGTCTCGCGCGGAGCTTCGAGCGAGAAATCATGACGCCTCGGCGTCCTTCTAAAGTTCGGCGCTTCACCTTCGAACGGACGTGCGATTACACGGCCGACCGCGTGCGGCCCCTTGAGAATCTTTCTTGCGATCTCGCAGTACTCATAGAGCAGCGTTGGCGGTACCACGGACTCGTGCGCCGCGATCTGGAAAACGCTGTCGGCGGACGTATATACGATCAGCGCGCCGGTCTCGACGTGCTCTTTGCCGTAATCCCGAATCACATCGGTACCCGAATACGGCAGATTGCAGATCGCGCGCCTCCCGGTCTGCCTTTCGAATTCGTCTATGATCTCCGGCGGGAATCCCTTCGGGTAGGTTGGCAGGGGATCGGGAGAATAAATACCGGCAATTTCCCAGTGGCCGATCGTCGTGTCCTTGCCGTTCGAACGCTCCTCGAGACGTGCATATGCGCCCTTTGCCATAAAGCTCTCGCCCGGCAATTCGAAAAGCTTCTTCTTGCGGCCTGCCGAAAATGCTTTTCGCAGGGCAAGAACATCGTCTCTCACGCCGTCGATCGAGAAAAGTCCGAGTCCGGTCAAATTAACAGCGTCCAATTTCGCACTCGTCGCAACGGCCGCGCATGTGTTGCTGCCCTCGTCGCCGAAGACGGCCGCATCCGGCTGCCTTCCGATGCCGAAGCTGTCGAGCACAATAAGAAAAATTCTCTTCTGACCGCCTATATCTTCTCCGATATCAATCCGTTCATCCGTCATACTGGTCCCCGCCTTCTTTCCTATCGTATTATACCCTTAAAGGTGGCTTTGCATTTCATATCCCGCATGGAAAATCTGTCCGGCCGGAAGAAAAACGACGTCGGCCTTCTCTTCGAAGATCCATGAGTCGCTGTCGTAGGACGGCAGGCCCTGCCACGGTTCCAGACACAGAAACGGTGCATTCTTGCCGGGGGGCGTCCAGATTCCGAGATTCACAAAATTGTGAAAGGTAAAGGTTAGTCCCTTTCCCGTCCCGGCGTTCTCGAAAAGAAGGCTCCGCGAGGCAACGTGCGGAAAAATCAGAGCCGACTCGGAACGGGCGAGAGTCGCTGCCGGAAGTACGGTGCCGTGCTCTTCGAGGACGTCCCGTCTCAATCCTTCTGACAGCAGGGAATCCTCGTTCAGGAGCATGGCGGAAGGGTCTTCCGCCTTTTCGAAAACAATGCGGTAATCGGAAAATGATTCGCCTGGCAGAAGCGGACACATGAATCCGGCGTGCCCGCCTATGGCAAACGGCAGCACCGAGGAGGCCGTATTCAGTACCTCGTACTCTGTCCGGAAACCGTGATCCGTAAGTGTATGTGTCACGGTAAGCGAAAAGGAAAAAGGATACACCTCCCGTGTCTCGGGCGAATCCGTAAGAACCATGGAAATCCGGTCTTCTGAAATTCGAAGCGGCGTGAATTCCATACGCCTGGCAAAACCGTGCTGTTTCATCGAATAAGGCATGCCGCCGAAGCTCGTACGGCCGTTTTTGAGAGCGCATACAACCGGGAAAAGGATCGGGGCGTGCCCGCTCCAGTATGCCGCCTCGCCGTTCCATACATATTCGACGCCGTTTTTCTCGCAGGAGATCAATTCGCCTCCCAAGGTGTCGGCGACCGCACGCCACGGGGGATTATTCAGTACATATCTCATTCGTTTACTCTCCTTTCGTGCCGGGGCAAACTTTAGATTTATGCTACCTACATTGTAACACGCGCGTACGAAAGGCACATCATAAACCTCGCAGACGGATTCTCGGGAATACGGCCGGAAATCGATGTGTTTATCGCGAAAAAAATCTTTTCGAAAGACACAAACGGCTTCATTTGTTTATAATAGACTGAAAGAGCAAAATCAGATTTTTGCACGGCCGGAAGGCCTTAAGAGTTCGTAAAGGAAAACGTATGGCAAAGAATTCGCATCTTCTAATGGTTTCTTTTGACGCGGTGGGGGATCAGAATATCGACCGGCTGCTCGGCATGCCGAATTTCTCCGCGCTGTGCTCCCGGGGAACGCTTGTCCGCAAGGTGTCCTCGGTGCTGGTATCCAATACATATCCGACGCATACGACGATACAGACCGGCGTGCTGCCGCGAACGCACGGCGTTTTCGACAACGAGATCAAGGCGCCTCAGTTCAAGACCGAAATGTGGCGCTATCATGTGAACAATATCCGGGTCAGAACGCTTCCGGACGAGGCGACGAAGGCCGGCAAAACCGTATGTTCCGTCCTCTTCCCCGTCACCGGCGGCGCCAATATCCGCTATAACTTTCCCGAGATGGCCGGACATATCAGCCCCGTAACCCGTGCATGGCGTACGGTCAAGTACGGAAGCACCGGCTTTGTCATAGGGAGCCTCCTTCGGCGCGGACATCTCCTCCGAAAGTTTGAGACGATTGATCTGGACCGCTTCACGACAGCGATTACCTGCGATGCCATCCGCAAAAAACAGCCGGATCTTGTCATGATACACCTTCTCGATGTCGACACGGCCAAGCACGTTTATGGTCCGGACAGCCCCGAAGCCGATGCGGCTCTGGAACGGCTTGACGGCCATCTCGGGGAGCTTCTCCGTGCCATCGCAGATACTCCCGCCGCGGACGATTACTCCGTACTGGTCTTCAGCGACCATTCCTGCTGTCCGATCGAAAACACGATAGAGCCGAACGATCTACTGAAAGAGGCCGGCATCTCGCTCTATGACGCATTCTTCCACTGTTCATGCGGCACTTCGTTCCTCCGTCTCTATAATCCGGAAAGGAAGGCCGAAGCCCTCGCATTTGCGGAAAAGTTCCTGAAGCTCCCCGGTGTCGACCGTCTTCTCACAGACGAGGAAATGTATGTTTCCGGTGCCGACTCCGAATTCATCCGCGGCTTCTCGGCCGCTCCCGGATACAGCTTCGGCGAGGGCCAGAAAGGCCAGCACGGTTATACGCTGGACCGGCCCGGTTATAACACTTTCTATCTGGCCGCGGGGGGCAAAGTCCCCGTGCGTGAAGAGAGATCCGGCGGCAGTCTCCTCAATATCTGCCCTCTGGCCGTCGATCTTCTGGATCTCGAGCCCTGGCCTATGGAAGACAGAAATCTGTTGTTTACAAGGAGTTAAAAATGCAGAGCTTAAGCATATCGATGCAGAATTATCTCGAAAAGATTTTCGACCTCTCCCGGCAAGCCCCGGGAAGCAGGCGTGATTCATCGTCTCCGGAAAAATCCGGCGTCAGGGTCAGCGATATCGCTTCGCACCTTAACGTGTCCAAAGCAAGTGTCAACAACGCGATGAATGTCCTTGCGAAGCTCGGCTATGTATCAAATGAGAAATACCAGGAGATTTTTCTTACGGACTTAGGGCGCGAGACAGCGGCCGTGCTCGAGGGAAAACATATTATCCTGAAGACGCTTTTCACAGATATCGTAGGTATCCCGGAGGCGACAGCCGATGCCGACGCGTGCGCGATCGAGCATATTATCAGTCATGAGGCCGTGCAGCACATCCATGAATACCTGATCGGCAGAGGCATCAACGTCATCAAATGATCCGTTCTTGACGAATCCATTCTTCCGGCGTAGAATCCAAGTGCAATTAAGAATCATTCGCATTTGGAGGTCCTTTCATGAAGAAATCCATTCTGATGCTGTCCGCTATACTCTCCGTATCCCTATTGGCCGGATGTGCCGGTACCGGATCTGATAAGAAAGACAAGAGCAAGCTGTCCGTCACAACCAGTTTCTATCCCCTGTATGATTTCTCTGTTAAACTCGGCGGCGACAAAGCCACCGTCACGAATCTGACACCGTCCGGCGTCGAACCGCATGACTGGGAACCGTCTTCAAATGACATGATCACGCTCGAAAACGCCGATATTCTCGTGTACAATGGTTCCGGGATGGAATCCTGGACCGATTCCGCCCTGTCCGCCCTGAACAACTCCGATCTGATTGCCGTCGAAGCCTCCAGGGGGCTTTCCGACTTGACCGCCGCCGATGAGGACGGTTCGGGAACTTCCGCCGATCCTCATGTCTGGCTCGATCCCGAATATGCCAAAGCCCAGATGAAGGCGATCCTTGATGCCTACATCAAGGCGGACCCGGAGAACGAATCCTATTATCAGGCAAATTACGAGAAGTACGCCGCCGAATTTGATCTTCTCGACAGTGAGTTCGAAGAAGCGCTGTCCGGACTTACGCAGAAGAATATCGTCGTTGCTCATGATGCCTTCGGATATCTGTGCCGTGCGTACGGCCTTACACAGATGCCGATCGAGGGCTTAAGCGCCGACAGCGAGCCGAGCTCGGCCCGAATGAGCGAAATCATCGATTTTGTACGCAAGAACAACGTCAAGGTGATTTTTTTCGAGGAACTGGTGAGTCCGAAGGTCGCCGAAGTTATCGCCAAAGAGACGGGAACCGTTACGGCGGTACTTAACCCGCTCGAAGGCATCACTTCGGATCAGCAGAAAGCCGGCGAAGATTATTTTTCGATCATGCGCGAGAACCTCGCGACACTTATAACATCGCTTGCCGAATAAGGAGAGAACTATGCCGGATGAAAGTGCCATCAGCGTAAAGGATTTATCCTTCGGATATCAGGATACCCTTCTTATGGATCACGTATCCTTCTCGGTAGAGGAAGGGGACTTTGCGGCGATCATCGGTTCGAACGGAACCGGCAAGAGCACGATGATTAAGCTGCTCCTGGGTCTTCTCACACCGACCGAGGGCGAGATCTTCATGTTTGGCAGCAAAGTTGAAGGTCCCACACACTCCGGCAAGATCGGATATGTCCCGCAGAACGGCGGCAGCAACGCCTCGCGTTTCCCGGCTACCGCGATGGAACTCGTCATGTCGAGCCTCTATCCGCAGATCGGATTTCTTAAGTTTCCCCGCAAAAAGCACCGTGAGGCGGCGCTTCTGGCCCTGAGACAGGTCGGAATGCAGGCCCACGCAGGCACGCTCATGAGCGAGCTTTCCGGCGGACAACAGCAGCGTGTCATGCTGGCGCGGGTTCTCGTCAATGACCCCATGGTCCTTCTTCTCGACGAGCCGACGGTCGGTATTGACGCGGCCGCCGTATCCTCCCTTATGGATATCCTTCACAAGCTTAATATCGAGCGCCAGGTCACGATCCTCATGGTCACGCACGAGCTCTACTCGGTGGCTCCGTATCTCAATCGTGTTCTCTGCCTCTCCGACAAGAATTTCGCCGAAGATGAGATTCCCGACGGTATATTGGTTCACGCACATGCCGGTGTCCACGAAAATACACACGAGCATGTTCACTGTGCCGCCTGCGAACACGCACATGACGCCGAACACTGTTCGGCATGCGAGCATATCAAAGAGAACGGGGGCGAATTATGATTCTCGACATCTTTCAATATGACTTCATGCGGCGCGCTTTTATCGTCGGCATTCTGCTTGCCGTCATTATTCCGTGCATCGGGGTAATCGTCGTTTTCAAGAGACTCTCCCTGATTGGAGACGCCCTTTCCCACACGTCGCTGGCCGGTGTCGCAATCGGACTTCTGCTCGGAATCAATCCGATACTCGGCGCGATGGCTGCCTGTCTTGTGGCCGCATTCGGAATCGAAGCGATCCGGAAGCGCATCCCGCGGTACTCCGAACTCTCCATAGCGATTGTGCTGTCCGTCGGTGTCGGACTTGCGGGCGTACTCTCCGGATTCGTCAAAAACGCGGCGAACTTCAACAGCTTTCTTTTCGGCAGCATCGTCGCAATCAGCGATTTTGAGACGGCGCTGGTCATCGGCATATCGGTTCTCGTATTCCTTGCCTTCCTCTTCCTATATAAGGAATTGTTCTACATTGCCTTTGACGAGCAGGCTGCGGGCCTCTCCGGAGTTCCGGTACGTCTGGTCAACACGATCTTTACGATCCTCACCGCAATCACGGTATCCGTCGCTTCGAGAACGGTCGGCGCGCTGATCGTTTCCTCTCTGATGGTCGTGCCGGTCGCAACCGGCATGCTGCTGGCACGAAGCTACCGCCAGACCGTTGTCTTCTCCGTCGTCTTCGCCGTATCTGCAACCGTCATCGGACTCTTCACGGCGCATTTTGCCGGAACCACACCCGGCGGTACAATTGTACTTACCGGCGTGGTCCTCTTTCTTCTGGCCCTTCTTGCGAAAAAAATCGCCGGCAGTGCCGCAAGGAGAAGAATGAAAGGAGCCGTACGTGGAGACAAATAAGTCCATGCCGTGGCCCGACGGGTTGAAACGTTCCAAACCGCGCATCGCGGTCCTTGACGCGCTCGAAAAAGAGACGGTTCCCGTTACCGCGTCGGCGCTTTTCGAGAAGATCCGCACGGACGACCAGTCGGTCTGGCTGTCGAGCGTTTACCGGGCACTTGAATCGTTCGTCGATAAGGGCGCGGTAATCAAGTATATGCCGACGGACAGTACGATGGCCGTATATGAGCTGAACCGCCACATCCACAAGCACTATGCCGTGTGCGTCGGCTGTCATGCCATGCTTCCCGTCGACGAATGTCCATTGAGCGAAATGACACAGGCTCTTTCGCCGGAGCAGTTCCATGTTACGGGACACAATCTTGAGATCTTCGGATACTGCGACAAATGTTTCAAGAAGAAGCGCGATTAAATACTCTGCACCTCAAATGCAAGACTCTTCGTCCGATATTGGAAGTTCTCTTAAAATGTACCATCGCCACGGCATCGCTTTCACGATATAATAGATACGTGACATAGTATTGTTGTTACGGCTTGGCCGGCAACTCTTTTCGGGTACCGGCTCATTTATATGAGGAGGTATTTCTCATGATTGATTCTGTACTTATTTCCCGAATTATCGGACGTGAAATTCTTGATTCCCGCGGAAACCCTACGGTTGAGGCAGATGTCTATTTAAGCGACGGGAGCTTCGGACGCGCTTCCGTTCCCTCCGGCGCGTCAACCGGTGCATTCGAAGCCGTTGAACTTCGCGACAAGGACCCGCTCCGGTATCTGGGGCAAGGCGTTCTTTCCGCGGTAATGAATGTAAACGGGCCCATCGCGACAGCACTCATTGGCAGAAACGCATATGATCAGTCGGCAGTCGACCGCATTTTGAACGAAGGCGACGGCACGGCCAACAAAGGCAACTGGGGCGCCAACGCGATACTCGGCGTTTCGCTGGCGGTCGCCAAAGCGGCAGCCGGTTCCCTCAACGTTCCGCTGTACCGCTATGTCGGCGGTATCAATGCGCGTACACTTCCGGTTCCGATGATGAACATCTTAAACGGCGGCAAGCATGCCAACTCGAGTCTCAATATTCAGGAGTTCATGATTATACCGGCCGGTGCATCCTCTTTCTCCGATGCTTTGGAGAAGAGCGCCGTCGTATTCCACACGCTGAAAAAGCTTCTGAAGGCGGACGGCTACGTTACCGCCGTCGGCGACGAGGGCGGCTTCGCACCTAAGTTCTCCAGTGACGAGCAGGCTCTCGAGTATATCGTTAAGGCGATCACCGCCGCGGACTTCGTTCCGGGCAAGGATTTCTTCATTGCGGTGGACGCCGCAGCCACGGAGATGTACGACGAAGCCGAAAAGGCAGGACATCCCGGCGATTATCTGTTCTGGAAAGCCGGCCTTCGCATGACGACGGACGAAATGGTCGCGTACTGGGTAGATCTTGTTAACCGCTATCCGATCCTCTCGCTCGAAGATGCCATGGCCGAAGAGGACTGGGACGGCTGGAAGAAGCTTACCGATGCTTTGGGCAGCCGCATCCAGCTGGTCGGTGACGATCTTTTCGTCACCAACACCGCCCGTATCCGCAAAGGGATCGAGAAGAACGTATCGAATTCCGTCCTGATCAAGCTAAACCAGATCGGTACACTGACCGAGACCCTGGAGGCAATCGAGATGGCGAAGAACAACAACTGGACGGCAATCGTATCCCACCGATCGGGCGAAACCGAGGACGTAACGCTTGCCGATATCGCCGTCGCGGTCAACGCAGGGCAGATTAAGACCGGTGCGCCTTCCCGTACGGACCGTGTCGCGAAGTACAATCAGCTGCTCCGGATTGAAGAAGAACTCGGCGCCGCGGCCGTCTACCCGGGAAGAAAGGCGTTCCGCATATAATCCGTCAATGGTTATCTCGTGAAATAATGCAAAGATTTTATCAGAATTACTTGTTTTTTCTTTGAAGTCGTGTTATTCTAGCTTCAGGTCATGGAACGGTATTTACTGACGATCTGAAATTGTACTTCTTCGTTACGATTAGGTAGATTTTAAGAGTCCTAGATTAACCCCGTCACCTACCTAATCTGTCAGAAGGAGGTACTTCAAAATGGCTGATAAGACATTAGCATGTAAGGATTGCGGAGCTGAGTTTGTATTCACTGAAGGTGAGCAGGCTTTCTACGCAGAAAAAGGCTTTACCAATGAGCCTGTTCGTTGCCCTGATTGCCGTCGCGCAAGAAAGCAGCAGCGTAACAACGACCGTGGATACGGTGACAACAACAGATGGTAATCATCTGAACGTTGCTTTGGTTAGCCAATAGCAGTAAGTTGGATGCTCCGGGTCGCAAGGCCCGGAGTTTTTTTATGTTTTTTTTTATTTTTGTATATTCTGACAAGAGAATAACCCCCCTCTTCCCACTTGCATTACATTTTAAATCGTCGTATATTTTGTTAGCCGGCTAATTAATAGCAGGCTAACCTTTTTTATTTTTTCCCTTGCCATCCGGCAATGACGGATGCGAGGACACGGCCCGGCATCACCGGGTTAAGGAGGATTGTAAAGCTATGAGCGGCGGCGAAGACAAAATTTACCCATTCACCGAGGACGACGCCTGCCGTCCCGACCCCATTTTTCAAATACCCGGTGCAGATCCCGTTCTGTCCGAAGTTTTCCCGAAGGCCCTGCATCTGCACAGCTTGCAGCGCAGAGTCATGATGGAAGCGCTTCGAAGTGTCGACATGCATCCGAGCCAGTCCTTCTGCTGCGTTCTGATCGAGCGCAACCCCGGTTTGAGCCAAAGAGAGCTCGCGGACCGAATTCATATCAAGCCGGCGACAGTTACCATCATGCTTCAGAGGATGGAGAAATCCGGCCTGATCCGCCGCGAATCCGACCCGAAGGACCAGCGCATCCAGCGTCTCTTCGTAACCGAAAGCGGCATAGAAGCGAACCGGCGTTCAGAAATCATCCTGCACGATTTGCTGAAGGAAACCTACGGACAGCTTACGCCCGAGGAGCTTCGCGATTACTGTAATGCCGTCGAAAAACTGCTTCTTCTTACCAGGGAATTACAAAACAAATATACATCGGAGGATCAAAAAACATGACCAAGCTGCTCAAATACTTTAAACCGTACATAGGTCTTCTGTCAGCGATGCTTGTGCTTCTCATCCTGCAGTGTCTGTCGGATCTCTATCTCCCGAACCTGAACGCCGACATCATCAATTTCGGTGTCATCAAGGGCGATACCGATTACATCTGGAGAACCGGCGGTTACATGCTTCTCATCACGTTTCTCCTGATTTTCACGAACGTCGCGTCCAGCTACGTCTCAGCCCGCGCCTCCATGGCGTTCGGCAGGGACATACGAAACGCGCTGTTCTCCAAGGTTGAGACCTTCTCCTTAAGCGAGGTCGACAAATTCGGAGCCCCTTCCCTCATCACCAGGACAAACAACGACGTACAACAGGTCTCACAGGCAAGTCTCATGTTCCTTCGAATGATGGTTTCGGCACCGATCATGTGCATCGGCGGCGTCATCATGGCCGTACGTCAGGATGCACCGCTCTCCCTTCTGATCGCGGTTATTGTGCCGATCATCATTCTGATCCTGGCCGCCGTAATGTACAAAGCACTTCCTCTCTTCAAGATCATGCAGAAGAAGACCGACCGATTAAATCTCGTAGCGCGCGAAAAGCTGTCCGGCGTCCGCGTAATCCGCGCCTTCCTTAAGGCCGATTTCGAAGAAGAGCGTTTTGACAAGGCAAACGTCGATATGACGGAGACGGCCCTCAAGGTACAGCACATGATGGCTCTCCTGATGCCGATTCTCCTTCTCGTTATGAACTTCTCCACGCTCGCCATCTACTGGTTCGGCGCAAAGCGTATCGAGTCGGGCGACATGCCGATCGGCAACTTAACCGCCTTCCTCTCCTATATCCTCCTGATTCTTTTCTCGATCATGATGGCGGCCATTATGTTCGTCATGCTGCCCCGTGCCTCCGCATCGGCGGAAAGAATCAATGAAGTTCTGGAGACCGAACCCGGCATACATGACGACAAAGATATAGCAAGCACGACCCTGAGCGATTCCTTTACCGGACTTACCTTCGACGACGTCAGTTTCCGTTACCCGGGCGCCGAAGAACCCGTGCTCTCCCATATATCCTTCACGACAAAGCCCGGGGAGATCACCGCGATTCTCGGAAGCACCGGCTGCGGAAAATCGACGCTGATCAACCTGATCCCGCGCTTCTATGACGTAACCGAAGGGTCGATAACCATAAACGGCAAGGATATCCGTCACGTCTCGCAGAAAGAACTCCGTGACCATATCGGATTCATCCCGCAGAAGGCCTTCCTCTTCAACGGCACGGTCGCCAGCAATGTCCGCTATGGCAAAGACGATGCGACCGAAGATGAGATCTGGCATGCGCTGACCGTGGCGCAGGCCGCGCACTTCGTCGGCGAAATGCCCGAAAAGCTTGACGCTCCGATCACCCAGGGCGGAAGCAACGTTTCCGGCGGCCAAAAACAGAGACTCTCGATCGCCAGAGCCCTGGTCAAGAAGCCTGACATCTATGTCTTTGACGACAGCTTCTCCGCTCTCGACTTCAAAACCGACGCCGCTCTCCGTGAAGCCCTTCGCGCCGAAACAAAAGATTCCGCCGTCCTGATCGTCGCGCAGCGCGTCAGCACAGTCATATCAGCCGACCGCATTCTCGTCCTCGACAACGGCACCGTCGTCGGCGACGGAACACATAAAGAACTGATGGAATCCTGCGAGGTCTATCGCGAAATCGTATATTCCCAGGTATCAGAGGAGGAAATCGCATGACAGAAAATAAAGCAGCCCCTGCCCATGAGGCCCCCAAGCCGCATCGCCGAGGATTCGGCGGCCCTCCGGGAGCCGGTGCGATGATGCCCGCCGAGAAGGCGAAGAACGTGAAGAAGACCGTAAAGAAACTGCTGGAAGCTTTGCGCCCGCAGCGAAAAGCTCTGATTCTCGTCTTTATCATGGCGATCTGCAGCACGATTTTTTCGATCGTCGCTCCCAAGGTCCTCGCCAAGGTCATGGACATCCTGATCGACGGACTGAAAAGCAAATTCATGAACCCTGCCGCGACCTTTGACTTCACCTCTATCGGTAAAATAGTTCTTCAACTGGCACTGATCTATGTGGTTTCGGCCGGCTTCAGCTGGGTAACCCAGTACACGATGGCAGGCATCTCCCAGAAGACCGTCTACAAACTGCGTCAGGACGTCGACAAGAAGCTCACCCGGCTTCCGCTAAAGTTCTTCGACCAGACTTCGCGCGGAGACATCTTAAGCCGTATCACAAACGATATGGACAACATCGCGATGACACTCCAGCAGAGCCTTACGCAGCTCATTACATCACTGACCACGATCCTCGGTATCCTGATTATGATGCTGACGATCAGCCCGCTCCTGACCTTAATCTCTGTCATCACACTCCCGGTCGCCATGGGACTTACCATGCTGATCGCCAAATTCTCGCAGAAAAATTTCTCCGAGCAGTGGGCATCCACCGGCCGTCTCAACGGCCAGATCGAGGAGATGTACACAGGCCACAATATTGTTAAGCTCTACAATCATCAGGAAGACGCGAAGGAAGATTTTCGAAAAGAGAACGAGAAGCTCTATAAGTCGAGCTTCCGCGCACAGTTTATATCCGGTATCGTCATGCCGGCTATGAACTTCATCAACAACTGCAACTACGTGATCATCTGCGTCTTAGGCGGCATCCGCATCATCAACGGAACCATGTCCTTAGGCGACGTCACGGCCTTCATCTCCTACTCCAAGCAGTTCACGATGCCCATCGCGCAGACCGCCAGCATCTTGAACACCATGCAGTCCACCATCGCATCGGCCGAGCGCGTTTTCGAGCTCCTCGACGAAAAGGAAGAAATACCGGACAGCAAGGATGCCGTGCCGCTTCTCAAGTCCACCGGCCACATCCGCTTCAACAACGTAAGCTTCCGCTACTCGCCGGACGTCGAACTGATCGAGGATATGAACCTCGAAGTGCAGCCGGGCCAGATGGTCGCGATCGTCGGACCTACCGGCGCCGGCAAAACGACTCTCGTCAACCTCTTGATGCGCTTCTATGAAATCGGAGAGGGCTCTATCGAAGTCGACGGCGTCGACATACGGAATATGACCAGAGAGAACCTTCGCTCCTGCTTCGGCATGGTCCTTCAGGACACGTGGCTCTTCAACGGCTCCATTCACGACAACATCGCGTACGGTGCAACCAGCAAGAGAACCGGCAGCGCCGAGGACAACGCCGTCGTATCGACGGAAGATATTCTCGCCGCCTCCAAGGCCGCATATGTCCACCACTTCGTGAAAACGCTCCCCGAAGGTTATGACACGGTCTTAACCGACGAGGCCTCCAACATCTCGCAGGGCCAGAAGCAGCTTCTCACGATCGCGCGTGCATTCCTCGCCGATCCGAGCATCCTGATCCTCGACGAAGCGACATCTTCGGTCGACACACGTACCGAGATCCTGATCCAGAAAGCCATGGCCAAGCTGATGAAGGGCCGTACGAGCTTCGTTATCGCGCACCGTCTCTCGACGATCCGCGACGCCGACATCATTCTCGTTATGAAACACGGACACATCGTCGAGCAGGGTACACATACGAGCCTTCTCGAAGCGAACGGTTTCTACGCCGATCTGTACAACAGCCAGTTCAAATCAGGGCTGAGCGAGGCGATTTGATACAAGTCATTGTGTTCCACTCCTGAGGTTTCTGCGCCAGAACCGCCTCGCGGCGAGGCGATGTGATGTGACGGGATAATTCAACTTGTAAAGTATTTCCGGTATGTCTATAATTAGTCTGTTACTGGAACATGCTTTTACAAGGAGGATATTTGGATGGCTCGTGATATGTTCGATACAGGTCAGAAGGTTACGTTTCTTGAATGGATCTTTGCGTATCTGATTCTTTGCATACCGGTTGTCAATGTGCTCATAATGATCATATGGTCATTCGGTTCTAAAACCAAAGAATCCAAGCAGACATGGGCTCAGTTGATGCTGGTATTTCTGGTAATCGGCATCATATTCCTGTTTGTCGCTCTAAACAATGAGGGTGGAATCACTTACCTGCAGTCTCTGATACCCTGGGCGACTTTCCCTCATCTCTTTTGACAAGAGACCGTCTGTTCCGATCTGACACCAAAGCGGCGTTTCCCAAAAGGAGGCGCCGCTTTTTCGAAACATGGCAGCAAAAAGCGACCGTAAAATGATATATTCCTTGCAGATTACCCGCAAAATAAGTATAGTAAATTTATCATAATTTTTTTACCGTATTTGTACTTTAAGGAGGGTTTCTTATGACTAATTATGTTCAGCCGAATGATCAGACCGTCTCTGTAGGTGACTGGTTTGTGACCATGCTGCTCACCAGTATTCCCATGGTAGGATTTATCATGCTGCTCGTTTGGGCATTTGGCGGGGGCGCCAAAGAATCAAAGAAGAATTATGCGCGGGCTGCGCTGATTTTCGCGCTCGTCGGTGCGGTTGTCGGAACGATCGTGTCGATTATTATGATGATCACATCCGCGGCATTCTTCACATCGCTGTCCGAATATACCTACACCCAACTGGGCTGATACCCGATATCGGATACACGCTGCGCATGGCGGGCGGATTCTTCGGAGTCCGTCCGTTTTTTATTGCAGCGACCGGATAAATTTCTCCTTCTCATGACGCAGCTGTGCGGCAAAACGGCCTTTCTCTTCAGACTGTCGTTTCCTGACAAGAAGCTCGCGCGAAATGTGTCTCTCAATATAGGAGGCTTTAAATTTCTGCGCGAAAAGAACCCGCACCAGAATAATCCCCGCAAGAAAAAACACACCGGCGGGCAGAAGAATCGCGAGCAGGAAGAAGTCCGCAATGAGTGCCGCGGCGAACAGAAAGTTCGCGGCTAAATTGCTCCGCCCTATGTCCTTCCCGATCTCCGGATGCACGGCGAGATACGCATCTTCGCTCTCCCGGTATTGCCGGACCGCCTCCTCGCATTTTCGGATCTCTGTATCATATCCTTCGATCCGCAGGCGATCCTCATCCTTCATATCTCTTCTCCTTGCAATCCGGCATTCTACCTTCATCATAATGCCACAAGAAATGCTGTCAAGACATCCCAAGCCCGCGGTTGCTGCTTTCCCGCTAAAGGAGGATTAAGGCTGTAAAGACACATTCCGAAGGTATCAAACGATATTTGATGTCAGGAGCAGTACGCCCCCGATAAAGAATAGAACACCGAGTATAAGCACGGCGTAGGTTCTTTTCGAAGATCCCTTGAATTCTCCGTAAAGAACGCCCCAGAAATACGACCAGACAATTGTAAGCCGTACCCATCGGCGTGGCGATGGCGACACTGATGACAGGAGAAAAGATGGACTGAAGAACATTGCCGCCAAAATGACAAACGGCGGAAATAAATGCCAGCACCAGAATTTTCCGGCTGCCTTTCTTCCAGGGCTCGAAAAGACGATCCAGTCCGCCCTTCTTTCTCAGGTAGGACAGAGTGAAAATCAGAGAGCCGATAAATGCGCCGAGAGATAGAATCCCCATTAATGTCAGCGAGGAGAAGCCTTCCGGGCGCAAGCCGGATTTTAGTGTCAGGGACATCGACAGGGGAAATGCCGTCAGCATCAGGGCGTTGATGAGAGCCAGTGCAAGGATGTCCGATTTTTTCACTTTCCGGACATGTTCCTTCTCTTCTGTTCCGGCATGGATATCTTTGCTTCTCCTGGCGCCTGCTGTCTGGCAGATGATGGTTGCGGCGATCAGCATCAGGGATGCCGTCAGGATTTTCGGGAATGATGCGCCTTCCGGGAGTCCGCCCACAAAGGATGTGATGAATGTGCTGGCAAGAACATTGCTGCTGGCGCTGACGGAAGTGGAAAGGATCAGGCCGAGCTTCTTTACGAAACCCATCTGGAGCTGCATGCCGATGGCAAAGATCATGCCGCAGAGGAAGACCGTCGCGGCCTTTCCCGGGTATTTGGCAATCTCGTTCAAGACACCGTCAGGCACCATCTGCTTATGGAGGAACAGAATCGATGTCCATACGATGATCGGCGAAAAGAAGTAAAGCCAGAATGTGTACGCGATGATAGGATAATCCTTGATATGTTTGACTGTCTGGAACCATGAACCCCACATGAATGTGACGAGGACCATGCCGATAATAGCAACTGTTGCGCTCATAATTTGTTATTCTCTTTCTGAATTTTAATGCAGCCGGCGAATCAGACCTTCAGTATCCGCATGAGAAGGTCCATGACTCTGGCCTTATCCAATTTGTATGCCACGTTGTTCTTTCCCCGGGGCTTCACATAGCTTCTTCTGTCAACGATCAACTGACCGTCGGCGATTCCTCCGGAGAAATCCACATCGCAATTTTCTCTCCTCATTTCCAGCACAATGTCCGGATCAATCAGGTACAGGATGCAGAACACATCGTGGATCGCGATATCGTGGCAGTCCATACTGCTGTTGTTGCTGATACCCAGGGCTGTTATCCTGTCGATAAAGTGCGTCATCAGTGAGGAGAAGAATTCAGCGTACGGATTACAAAGGGCTGCGATTTCACCGGCTTCCTTCTTGGAAAACAGGATCGAACAGGTGGCATCCAAAGGGAATATGTATTTTCTCACATCTGCCTGGAGCAGGATCTGCGACGCTTCCGGATCCATGTAGAAATTCATTTCGGCAGCCGAAGTGCGGTTCGCCAGATTGACGCCTCCGCCCATAATGATGATCTCTTCAATCTTTTCCGTGATTTCCGGCTTCATGCGCAGCGCCATTCCCAGGTTCGTCGGCGGACCTACCGAAATCAGTGTGATCTTTTCTTCCGCGTTGTCCAGGCACTCCAGGATAAAGGAAACGGCGTGCTGTTTCTGCGGCATGATCCGGGATTCCGGAAGATCCAGATATTCATCGTGGATGTTCAGCTTCACTCCGTCGATTTCCTTCTTGAAAACCTGGATGATCTGGTTCTGCATCCGTCCGGGGCTTAGGGTCTGCACCATCGGCGACGGGCATCCGCTGTAGACCGGGATATCGAGACCCAGGAACTGCACGACACGCAGGGTGTTCTCCAGCGTGTTCTTCAACGGCAAATTTCCCTGTACGGCCGTTATTCCAAGGATGTCAAATTCACCGGAAAGCGCGGCAACAATGATCGCCATCGCGTCATCGGTACCGGTATCCACATCAAGAATAATTTTCCTCTTGCCCATACTATCACCCCGTCAATTTCTGATTAACCGATTTATAACCGGACCGCTGCCGGAGTCTCTCGCTTACGTCTCCCGACATAAGAGATTATTTGTTCTCAATCGCACGTACAGCGGCGATATACTCTGCCACGACATCTTTATCAATATTGCCGCCCCATTTGCCTTTTTCGAAATAGCTTCCGACCAGCGCACCGTCCGCATATTTGAGACGTCTTGCGGCATTCTCCAGATTGGTGCCGCCGCCAAGGATAATCGGGATATCCTTATTCATTTCCTTGATATCCCGGGTCATCTGGTTATTAATCGCTTCGTCCGCATTGAAAATCTCGACCGCACTGGCGCCGACCGTCATGGACTGGCGTGCTTTCGTCAGAATCTCCGTCTTGTCGTATCCGCCCATGACATTGTGGTAGCCGGAGATCTCGGAAATCAGGTCAACGGAGTCCCAGGCGCCGATATTTCTCCGGTACGTCTGCACCTTCAGCGGATCGGCATTCATCTCGCCGTACGGCGTCTGGATCGTGCCGATCAAGGCGGAGCAGCGGGTAAAGCAGGCGCCTGTAGCCTTAGCCACAGCAATGGACGGCGTGATGCAGTTCCACATCAGCTGGATGCCGACTTTGAAGTCCTTCGGCGCGATTCTCATGACTTCGTTCACGATGACGGTGATACCGGCTACGCGGGCATAATCCGTATCGTCTCCGGTGGGATACATCTTGTCCACCGACTGGATCAGGCAGCCGTCCGCGCCGCCCTCGATAAGAGCGCGGGTATCAAAGAGTGCTTTTTCGATGGATCTTTCCATGTCGCCCTCTTTGAACAGCGGTGTGCTCGGCAGCGGTGCGAGGTGCACCAGACCCATAATATACTTGTGACCTTTCGAAATATCAAACATTTTTCTGCCTCCGATATACTTATTTGTTACGCTTTGACCTTGATAAAGAATTCGAGTTTCCGGGGAGCCACGAAGTCAAGAATGAAGAATCCCTGGTTTTCTCCCAGCTCAGGTGCTCCTCCCGATATGATAAAATCGCAGGATACGCCCAGGAGCGCTGACTTGGTATGAGCCGCGGCCTTGCAGAAATTCTCTTTATACCGGTAGTCGGTTCTGGCCGGAATCATTGTGTTCAAGTCCTCGAAAATATCCTCAAACACTTCCGGTTTGCCGGCGGTGGTGATGGCTGCCGCCGCATCCGCATACGGAAGGAAAATCACGCCCAGACCGTTTTCCACACCGGATTCGGCTATCTTCTCCGATATAAGGGACGTGATCTCAGCAGATGGGTATTGGGTGTCTATTTCACATCTGTACAGCATAATAACCTCCTTATCGATCACCTTCGGTAAGACACGCGTCACTATAAGCCTGCCTCTTTTTTGACGAAATGCATGGCTTCTGTTTTCGCGTCTTTTCGCGCGGACACTTCTCTGCCAAGCATATTCTTCCATTCCATCATAATGTGCTAATATAGACGTGTATGTAAAAAACCACGGGAGGAATCATATGGAAGCAACCCTCGAATTACAGCAGCTGACCAAAATCATCGGGAAGCGCACGATCGTAAACAATATTGATCTGAAAATATATCCCGGCGAGGTCTTCGGCCTTCTTGGACCGAACGGCGCAGGAAAAACAACCACCATCCGTCTCCTTCTCGGCCTCATCAAGCCGACCTCCGGCGTTGTATTGATCAACGGCAAAGATCTCCACGGAAACTTCGAAGAGTCCATCTCGGAGATCGGCGCCATTGTCGAGAGTCCGGAATTCTACAAGCGCCTGACCGGATATCAGAATCTTCTGCAGAGCGCGAGACTTTACGGCGGCATCCCGAGATCGAAAATCGACGAGATCGTACATTTCGTCAATTTGGAGCAGGCCATAAACCAGAGAGTCAGTGTCTACTCGCTCG
>CAZTXQ010000012.1:62897-64615 GCA_964617375.1 uncultured Mageeibacillus sp.
TGAAGCAGCGCCTGGGCCTGGCCCTCGCTCTCCTAAACGACCCGAAGCTCATCCTCCTCGACGAGCCGATGAACGGCCTCGATCCGCAGGGAATTCATGAGCTCCGCACCTTTCTCCGGAAAGTCGCCGTCGAAAAGAACGTCACAGTCGTCGTATCCAGTCACATCCTGAGCGAGATGGAGCTCTTGTGTGACCGCGTCGGAATCATCAACAAGGGAAAGCTGATCGCCGTCAAAAAGATGAGCGAGTTAACCGCGATCGACAAGTCCGCTCCCGTCACCTTCTCCCTGCGTCCCGGCCTTAACGCCCTTCTTGTGCGAAAAGCCATCGACGAAATCACTGCGATGACCGGCAGCAAAGTAAGCGTCCAGCCGAACACGGAGCTTGCAGTTACCTGTGATAAAGAACATATTCCGGAGGTCAATAAAATCCTCGTTCAAAACGACCTTCCCGTCTATGCGATCGAATCGCGAAGCCAGTCTCTGGAGAGCCAATATCTGGAAATTGTGGAGGGCTTAAAATAATGTGGATTCTTCTGATGATCAAAAATGAAATCATAAAGAGCTTTTCCAGAATAAAAACCATCGTGTTTCTCATCCTCCTGCTAGTCGCAATTCTCGCCTCCGGCATCATCTTCAAACTTGTCAACCCTCAGCCGAATGACTGGAAAGTTGATCTCGAGCAGCAGGTTGCCGAGAACCAGGGAGTTGCCGAAGCATACAAATCCGGTACGATTGACACCTCCGGTTCCTATGTTATGAGCGAGTCGGATAAGGAACAGCTTATCCAGTATTACTCGGAACAGGCGAGCGTCTTCCAGTACGCCGTCGACCATAACATTCCGATCAACAAGACCACCGCATGGAGCTTTGCAACGTCATTCGAATTCATTGTCAATCTCGTATTCATCTTTATGATCGTGGCCGCCGCCGAAAGCGTAGCCTCCGAATACAGCAGCGGAAATATCCGTTATCTTCTGATAAAACCCAAAAGCCGCTGGAAGCTCCTTACAGGCAAATTCCTGTCCCTCATCGCCAGTGCCTTGTTCTTTCTCCTCGTCACCTTCCTTCTGACCGCGATTATGGGCTTCCTCTTCTACGGCTTTGACGGCGCTCAAGGCGTTACTCTTTCGCTCGAAAATGGCCGGATAATCGAACAAAGCATCGTTGCCAAACTCCTCCTCACCTACCTCGCCGATCTTGTAAAGCTGCTTGTCGTCATTTCCCTGGCCATGATGATTTCCGTTCTCATGAAAAGCGGAACCCTCTCCATTCTCCTCTCCGTCGGCGTCATATTCTCCGGCTACATCCTCACCGCGATCCTTTCGCTGCTTAAAGCTCTTGTCCATATCTCCGCCATCGAATGGATCAAATACACGCCCTTCCCGAACCTGAATCTCGCCCAGTATCTCACCGCCGGAGAACCCCAGTTCCCGGGAATGACACTCGCTTTCTCGGCCATCGTTCTCCTCGTCTACTTCATTCTCTTCAACACCGTCTCCTATACCGTATTCTCGAAAAGAGACGTGTATTAAGGAGCCTGCTCCAAGCCCGAACAGGCCTAAGCTGAGAGCCTAAGAACAAATTGATCTTGACAGTTCAGCCCTGCCCGACGATAATGGGTAGTGTTGATTTGGGGCATTAGCTCAGTTGGGAGAGCGCTTGCTTCGCATGTAAGAGGTCGTGGGTTCGACTCCCATATGCTCCACCAAGTAACAA
>CAZTXQ010000013.1:0-51290 GCA_964617375.1 uncultured Mageeibacillus sp.
TAGGCTCGCAATGATAAAAAACAACGTAATAGGGCACCGGCGTACCTACTCAAATACATTCAGATGCCGATTGAGTAGGCTCGCAATGATAAAAAACAACGTAATAGGGCACCGGCGTACCTACTCAAATACATTCAGATGCCGATTGAGTAGGCTCGCAATGATAAAAAACAACGTAATAGGGCACCGGCGTACCTACTCAAATGCATTCAGATGCGGATTGAGTAGGCTCGCAATGATAAAAAACCCAAGTATCTGTTTATTTGGGGCTTCTTTCTACGAGTAAAGCGAGAAGTATTGCTGCGCCGGCTACCATCTCGGTTACAACCTCATCGCTTACTTTGAAACAAGCAAACACCCCTTACTTTCAAGACATATAGAGCAGAAGATACAGAGACATTCTCGTTAATGCCGTAATTCCCAAATTGCCCTCAATACCAACAAGACTCTGCTTTGCATCCGATTAGTCTGTCATTCCGGAGTACTAGCTCACTTTTTACGGACAGGTGGATCACCACCCGCCGGAATCGTAGCTCCGCCACGCCGGTGTACACAGGCAGGTGGGCAAAAGACGGCCGCATCTCACAGCCGCCGGGCGCGCGAAAAACGCCGCATCTCACAGCGCTGTCAGACATAAAAAAGGACGCGTTTCGCGGCGCCCTGACATGCAAAAACGCCTCATCTCACAGCGCCCTGACATGCAAAAAGGATGCGATCCGCGCCGCTGCGTCTTTGCCGCGCCGAAAAGCGTCCCTCAAGTTTGAATGGGTAAATGCCTCTATTTGACCGCCGTGCGCAGCTTGGCGGTCCAGCCCTTGATCTTGGCCGGGTCGGCCTGCCGGTAGGAGGAGATCAGCGGGAGAAGATCGTATTCGACCAGCGCGTCGGCGCGGATGTCGCTTCCGGCGTTCAGGAAATAGCTGTGACCGATCCGGAAGGATTCGCCCAGAGACGGCTCGGCGGCGATCTCGCGGTTCAGGGTGATGACGGCCCGCACGAGTGCGTTGATCTTTTCGTCCGCGGTCTCGTTGAGTATTTTCCGGAAGCCGTCACTGTCGAAGGCGGGTTCGAGATGGAAGAAGGAGAAGCGCCTATGGAACGAGCGGTCGCCGGATATCCCGGCGGACTCAGGGGAGGTCATCGTGCCGATCAGGTATACGTTTTCCGGGATCGAGAATTCTTCGTCACGGTAGGCCATGCGAATCGGAGTTCCGCGGCGGGTATTTTCGATCAGTGCCAGAAGCTCTCCGAAGATGCGTCCGATATCACCGCGATCCATATCGTCGATGATAAAGAAGCAGTCCCGGTCGTCGGCTTCGGCTTCCCGGCAGAACTCGTAGAATACGCCGGTGCTCTGCGCCGTGCCTGTCGGAAGCGAAGGTTTGTCCATCACGAAGTCCTCGTAACGGTATCCCGGATGGAAGCGCACGGTTCGGATCAGGTCGGGGTTCTTTTCGCCGATCATGGAATAGGCGAGACGCTCGGCGGTGAATGTCTTTCCGACACC
Organism: uncultured Mageeibacillus sp.; assembly: GCA_964617375.1. Taxonomy (GTDB): domain Bacteria; phylum Bacillota; class Clostridia; order Saccharofermentanales; family Saccharofermentanaceae; genus Firm-13. Next base: position 1,508 of record CAZTXQ010000013.1, read on the forward strand.
GGGGGCTCCGGTCAGGATCACATTCTTCTTCAGGCGAAGGAGATCCCGAAGCCGCGCATATTCAGCCGCGTCGATAAAGACCTCGGAAAGGAAATCGTCTTTGGTGTAGGCCGGGAAGCTTCCCGTGGCCGTATCCGCGAGGTTCTCCGGCTCGGGGGTTCCCGTGATCTGACTCTCCAGGGTCCGGCGGATTCCGGTATAGGACGTTATATCGGTGAGTGTTCTGGCGGGGATCACCGGATCGGCCGGCCACTCGCCTTTGTTGGTCCAGCCTATGGCACGAACGTGCCGGTATTCTCTCTTGCTGTCGTCAAAAGTGTATTCCGATCGGACGATGCCGCGGCCGACAATCCCGGAAGCTCTGTTTCTCACGTAGAGAATATCGCCGTCGTTCATTTCGTTCGCGAACTGCCACATGGAAGAAACCGTGTCCCGGTAGCTCGGCAGAACGCCGCACTTCTGCCTGAGTCCGTCACTTAAGGCGCTGCGGGTGGCATATGCACGAAGATCTCCCGTAAAATCCCGGTCGATCGAGACGTAGCCTCTGCGGTAGAAATCTTCCCAAAGACGAAAGGCCGCTTCCGGCGCATAGACCCAGTATTTTCTTTGCGAGGCCACGACGGGTGCCGGGGCGGGGACCTCTTCCGGTATTACTTCTTCTACGATTGCGGGCGCTTCTTCTTCGACGGGCAGCTCTTCGGGCACTTCCGCCGGGAGATTATCGATGATTTGCAGAATGGCAGCTTCGTGGTCGGCTGAAATGGCATAGTCTGCGGCGCCTTCTGCGGTAACGAACGTGAGCGTATTGATCTGCTCGTCGGCCAGAAGGAGGTCCCGCCCGGCCATCGGAGTGAGAATCTTCCTGTCGATCTGAATCACAATGCCGGTAAATTTACCGGTGCCGTGCTTGTCGGCTATAACATAGGGGTCGTTCTTCGCGGGTTCCATTTCTTCGGGACCGCTTATGACCGTGCCGGCCGCGACGATTCCGCCGGCGGGACCCGATGACATGAGAAAAACGCGGTCTGTCTTCTTAATCTGTCTGTCGCTCGTGCCGACGCGCCACGGAAGCGTGTCAAGATTCCGGACGGCGCCCGGAAGATCGTACGCTTCGGGAGACACAGACAAAATCCAGCAGGCGGGCGTTGTCAATTCGGTCAGAAACTGCCGGTACAGCTTGAGCGCGCCGGAAAAAGCGCTGCCGGAAGCCGTATCGACGAACTCGTAATTCGGTGCGGTTAAGATCACCTTGTGGATCTCGTCGAACAGCCCGACGGAATCGCAGGCGAAAAGATCGGCGTGTTCCTTTACCTTGATGGAAAGCTTGGCGGCCGAGTATTTGAGGGCGTTGACGTATGCATCGATCCTGGCAGGAGCGTGATAGGTGTCACCGATTTCATTTTGCCGGTTCAGCCAGGTTTTAAAAGCACTTCGATAATAAATCTCGCCCATGTATGCCTCCGATTTGCGCTGTGGAAATATAGAAATCACAAAAAATCTTAACGGAATTAGATTACATCAAAATGGACCCCAATTCCACAGGAAAAGGGGCCCGAAACGTCGAAAATTTCAAAAAAAGATTACATTTGAGATTCTGGGCAGGCATCGCCGCGGTGCGGAGGACTCTTCGGCCGGAATCGGGCGCCCGGAGGTTACATTACGCGGGGTCTCCGACCTGAATGAAGAAGGACGCGTCGGAGAACGAGGCGGCGATTACGTACTTTCCGGTCTGGTCGATATACCCGTAGAGTCCGCTTTCGACATCTTTGACGAAGGCAAGCCCGTTCTCGAAAACGGACGCATCTGCGAACTGAGAATCGATCACATATTTTCCGGTCTTATCGATATAGCCCATTCTTTCCTTGTCCGTATCCTGCACGATCGCAAGTCCGGTTGAGTCGAAGACATTGGCATTCTTGAAGGTCGGGTCGATCGCGTATTCTCCTGTCGCATCGATGAATCCGACAAGTCCGGTATCGGCGGTTTTCACGATCGCAAGGCCGTCCGCAAAGGTGCCCGCGTTGGCATAGGCCGGCTGAATGACGAAGGCTCCCGTCGCGTCGATGAATCCGACGAGTCCGGATTTCTGGTCCTGCACGAGAGCAAGTCCGTTGTCGGCAAAGTCCATCGCTCCCGTATAGATCGGATTGATCACGTATGCGCCGGTCTTGTCGATGAAACCGTAAAGAGACGTGGCGTTGTCCCGGACAACGGCGAGTCCGTTTTTCGCGAAAAAGCGGCCGTCGGCGAACTTCGGTTCGATCACGAATGTACCGGTCTTATCGATATATCCGAGAAGCGCCGCGTCCGGATCGATGGCCGGAGCGAGTCCGTTGTCAGAGAAGATGCCGGCCAGATTGTACTGCGCGGGAATGGCGTATTTTCCGGATTCGTCGATATACCCGACAAGGCCGGTACCGGCATCCTGTACGATCGCAAGGCCGTCGCTGTCGAAATCGGAGGCGTCGACGAACGCCGGTTTGATCACATAATTTCCCGTGGTATCGATAAATCCGCAGAGATTGGAGTTTGCGTCCTGTACGAGGGCAAGGCCATTCGCCGCGAAATCTTCCGCGCGCGAAAATTGCGGCTCGATGATATAGGCGCCGGATTTGTCGATATATCCGTAGAGACTGTTTTCGGTGCTCTTGACCGCCGCCAGACAGACCGGCTCCGCGGTGTTTTTCGCGCCGGTCCCGTCGGCCGCTTCATTGCTTTTCGCGGATGAACAGCCGGAAAAGAGCAATGCGAGTGCCGCTATTATAGGAATAATATAGAGTGCTTTTCTCATAATGACCTCCGTCGGGAGAAAGGATTGGATATTCGTTATCATATGGGACCGAAAACGGCCCGGGAAAGTTATTATACAGCAAAACGCGGGAAGGATTAACCGTGTTGCGGTTTTCGCGATGAATACGGCGCCTCTTTTCGCGCGAAAAGAAATCGCCTGACAAAATTCGAACCGTTTCCTTACAGAATCCGGCTTTTGCCGGTGCGGCTTCTGGATTACGATCCATTATGAAAGAAGGAGAACAGATAGGAGATACCGATTTACCGGACGCAGCGGATTGCCGGCCTTCCCCGGCCGGAAAACAAATCCGCACGCCGATTCGTATCGGGGATAAAGAGTACCGTCGGATGACCTGCCGTATACCGGCCGCCTAAAGGTTAGGCGCTTGTCACCATCGAACTTCGTTTGCATGCCGGTCGGGTGACCGGACCAGACGCCCGGATCCGGCATCCCTTGACCTTCACCGACTTTTTGAAGAACGCGGCCGGGGTGAAGAACCGCGTTCTATAGATGCTTAACATATGTCTTCTCTTAACAAACCGATAACAAGTGTCTTACCAAAACATGCCGCGTATATTTACCCGGCTCTAATCGGTTCCTAATATCCGGTTGTTAAGCTTAAGGCATAAACGAAATGAAGGAGAATTAAGTAAAATGAAGAAAATCAAAACAATTATTACGGCTCTTATGGCAGCATCTCTGCTGCTTTCCGCGACGGCCTGCGGGGCTGTCACGGCCGAAACCTCCGCGACGACCTCCGCAGCAGCGTCTGCTACGACAACTGCAGCCGCTTCCGACAGCGAGACTTCCGCCGCAGCAAGCGAAACAACAGCAGCATCTGACTTAAGCGGGTCTCTCATTCTTACCGGATCCACATCTATGGCGGACGTCGCAACGGCTCTGGCCGAAGCATTCATGAAGGCCAACCCTGACGTGACCGTATCCGTAGGCGGAAACGGTTCCGGCGAAGGCCCGACAGCCGTTAACGACGGCACTGCCCAGATCGGCATGCTCTCGAGAGGCTTAAAGGACACAGAGACACCGGAAGCTTTTGACAAATACATCATCGGATACGACGGAATCGCGGTTATCGTGAATTCTGCGGCCGGCGTCACGGCTCTTACCAAGGATCAGATCGTCAAGATCTTCAAGGGCGAGATCACGAACTGGAAAGACGTCGGCGGAGCCGATGCCGTTATCCAGTGCATCGGCCGCGAGGCTGCTTCCGGTACCAGAGGTGCCTTCGAAGAGCTCGTCGACCTGAAAGATGCCTGCGTTTATAAAGAAGAGCAGAATTCCACCGGAAACGTCAAGCAGGCCGTTGCCTCCAACCCGAACGCGATCGGATATGTATCCCTGTCCGCAGTTGACGACACGGTCGTCGCAGTTGATTATGACGGCGTAGCCGCATCGACCGACAACGTATCGAACGGCACCTATGCACTTCAGAGACCTTTCGTCATGATCGACAAAGCCGGAACAACCGATGCCCTTACAGTAGCTTTCCTTGACTTCGTCTTCAGTGACGAAGGAATGGCGATTGTAGCCGACGACGGTATCGTACCGAACCCCGGCAAGAACTGATCCGATCCAAGCTGATTTGCCTTCCTCTCCTTGTTTGATAGACGGGACCAACAATTCCCGAAAAGCCCTGCGGCACCAACTACAAGCCGCAGGGCTTTTCGCGTACTTTCAGGTTATAATATGGATAAGATCCGTATATACCAAGCCGCTTGAACAAAGCGGCCCGACAAAAGAGCCGCGGAGGAAACGCCATGGGGATTCTTGACCTGTTTCTCAACCCGTCCCGGAAAGCCGAACGCAGTCTCGATCGTGCGGAGGAGCTTCTTAAGGTGCTGATTCGTCCTCAGGATCCGCCTAAGTCGCGGTCGCTTGAGAAGGCCCTGAAGGAGTATCCGTCGCGCCAGGCGAGAATTGAACGGATCCTCGAGCTTTGCGGCGATCAACAAAATCCGAGGCAGCGGTACATACGCGCCATGGCCTTATCGTTTGAAAAGTCGGACGACAAGAGCCGGGCGATCACCGCGTTTGTACAGTATCTGGCGGGCGAACCGTATGAGGACGCTTATCTTCACGCGCGTCATACCCTTGGGAACAGGTCGTTTTCGCCCGAAGAGGAGAAGAAGATACATCTGGCCGATATGTACACGCATCTCGGCGCACTCTATTCAACGCGCGCCGACTTTAAGCAGGCCTTTGCCTGCGCGCAAAAGGAGATGGAACTGACGCCGTTCTACCCAGGCCCGTACTGCCGCGCGTCGGATCTTTGCGTAAAGAAGAATCAGCTTCCGGAGGCGATGAATATTCTTGCCCACGCGAAAAAGACCGACTTCTACCGCCCGCTCAAGTACAAGGACGGAGCCGGCGAGACAATAACGGAGGACACGTTCCGCCGTGTGATCGACCGTCATGTCGAGGAACTGCAAAAGAAGATCGACAGAGGCTATGAGTACAATCCGAAGAAAAAGAAGCCGTGATGGACAGCTAGGCCGGGGGCCGGACGGCTGTGTGGTCATACGTGCGGGGAAGATGAGCATTGGGGCGTGACGGATTTTTGACGTTCCACGTCCAGATTTTGCGCTGGGTGTCCGGTTTCTGTCCCTATGTACGGTCCTAGATTGTCGCCGCAAACTTAACATCGCATTGTAGTACATATAAGAATCGATAGAAAGTTCTCATTTATATGTACTTTGACCCCGAGAAAGGGGTCTCGTGGGGATAAATGCATATAAATAAGCGAGAACAAGCGCATTTATATGCATTACCAGCTTGTTTGAAGGGATTTTTGATCAACGAGTACATATAAAAAAGCAAGAAACACTCCAACTTATATGTACGGGCGTCTATGATGAGGCATGATCCAGTGCAAAAATGCATATAAATCTCGTGAGTAATTCCTATTTATATGCATTGCCGGCAAAACCGGCTTTCAACGATGTATGTCCTGAGATATTACATCAGAAAGCGCCGGGAGCACGGGTCCTTATGGACCTGACTCCCGGCGCTTTGGTTTGTAGAATTGTGTTATACCAATGCTCCCTATACTCCCTATTCGATCGGCCCCGCAGGCGCTTTAGGCTCCTTCGGATCGATCAGGTACTTCCGTAAGGCTTTGGCGATCGCCGTGCCGACGACAGTGCAGATAACCGCTTCGATCAGCGCATTTGCGCCGGCGAGTGTAACAAAGATGACAATCGGTGTCGAACCGAACTGCGTTATGAATGGATTGTTTCCGAAGAAGAGAATCAGGCCGGTGAGAAACAGGGCAGTGTTAAGAAGAGCGCCGGAGAGCGACGATATGATGAAGGACACGATCTTTGTCTTGTCGATTTTCGAGAGCGCGCGGAAAATAAATCCGACCAGAAGTCCCATCAGGGTGCGTGGGACAAGGCAGAGAATAAGGGTGTACATCCAGTTGATATTGAGGAGAATTGAGCCGAAGAGCGGGTCGGAAAATGCCTTGATGAAGCTTGATATGCCGAATACAAGGCCGAGAAAGGCGCCGGCGGCAGGGCCGACGACGATCGCTCCGATCACGACGGGGATCATAAGAAAGGTGATCGAAACGGGACCTAGGTTAAAGTACCCGAGCGGCGTGAATGCCATGACGATCAGAATTGCCGCGAGTATGGCCGTCTGTACCATCTGCAGGGTTTTGAGGCTGGTCTTTGTTTTCATAAGGTGCTCCTTTGCTGTCGCCCCGATTTGTCGGGTGCAACGCGTCTTTTATTTATATAAAAGCGGATTGCCGCCTTCATATCGTTGTCAGGACCTGCGCCAGGTGTTCAGTGCGTAGACTTTTTTGAGCCCGAGAAGTGTGAGGTCCGGCTCGTACCGGATTTCGTGGTCCGGACGGCAATACGGCAGGACCGATTCGGCCAAGTCTCCCGTGGCAATCACCTTGAGCGGGGAGGCTTTCCATTCCGCGGCGATCCGGTCGAGGAGACCGTCGATCATGGCGGCGTGACCGTAGACCGAACCGCTTACCATCGAATCGATTGTGTTCTTGCCCAGGAGTACCTTCGGCTGGTCGAGAGATACATAGGGAAGCTCTGCCGCACTTGCGGATAAGGCATCCAGGGATGACCGTACGCCGGGGCAGATCAGAACGCCCGAGAGCTCGCCTTTGTCGTTCATACCCGTCAGGGTGGTGGCGGTTCCGAGCGCCAGAATGACGAGAGGCGACTTTTCGAGTGAGGTTGCCGCGACGGCGTTTGCGACGATATCCGCGCCGATTTGTGCCGTGAGGTCTGTCTTGATCGAAAGGCCGGTCTTGACACCGGGGCCGATCATGAGCGGCTTGACCTGCATAAGTATCTCGACAGCCTGCTGCAGTGTCTGGTTCAAAGGCCGTACGACCGACCCGATCACTGCGCCGTCAATCGCGGCCGGGTCCGTGCGGTTCATCGAAAAGGCACCGCTGATCAGAAACGCGTACTCGTCGGCGCTTCGGTCGCGTACCGTCGAGAGGCGGGACACGAATACCTTCCGGTCGCCGTCATAAACACCGATCGAGATATGGTTGTTTTCGATATCTAAAGCAAACAGCATTCGGATTCCCCCTTTTGGTTTTCTGAATTGAGCTTATTATATATTTTTTTCGTGAACTGTAAAACATCGGCTGAGTCATGCGGTCAATCGAATCTTACGTTAAATAGATAGGCGGCAGGATCCTGCTCGATTTTCGTGCCGCAGTAAATGCAGGCGACAGGACCCGACTTTAAAGACTGTATCGGGCGTCCGCAGACCCGGCAGACCGGAACCGACGCATCCGGGCTTTGCGCGGCCCGTTCTTTGGCAAGGCGGTCTGACATGATCGCATAATCCGCTTCGGTAAGTGTGGCTGCGGCAAAGACCAGGTTCCGAACGGAATCCGTAAGAACCGATAGGTATTCGAAGGGCGGCCGGTGGGCATCCGGCGACTGTTTGGGGGCGAGCTTATCCAGAAGCCGGAAGACTTCTTCGGCGAGGAATTCGACCCCGGCGTCTGTCTTTTCGCGAAAAATCTCCCAGATCGAGAATAGCACCGCGCAGAACCGGTCGAGAAGCGGCCCGTAATTGACCGATTGGACTGCGCCGAGCGGTGACCCGGTGTTTCCGGCGCCGGCCTTGATGAGCCCTCCGATATGGATCGGGATCGGCAGAACGAGTGCCGAAAGGCCCTTGAGAACGGCCGCGGCGGGATGTGAATCTTTCGTCGGTGGGGCACTGAAGGGGCTTGCGAATTGTATGTCGGCCGTCTTGGACATGTATGCGTGCTCCGTTCTGCGAAGCCATTCCGGAAACGGGGCGAAAATGGACGACCCGTCAAACGCAATGTGTCCCTGCAGGCCGGCAGGGATGTTCCCGCAGTACACACAGGCCGGACGAAGCGTGTCGCGGATCGTATATTGGCGGCCGCATTCGGAGCAGATCACCTCAAGTCCCTGATCCTGGTAGACGGATATTCTCTTCCGTTCGTCCATTTTCGCGAGCAGGTCCCCGTCGGTTACGGCGTATGTCCCGCGCATCATTCTCCAGAGGATTTCCGCACGGGAAAAGAGTTCCGTCAGGCATGTCCGGCGATCCTCCTCGGCACTCATGGTCTCGTTCCAAAGCTTCTTATATTCTCCGTAATCCGGCGAGTCGTCTGTTTCGCGGTTCATGGTAAAGCCTCATTTTGTCTGAATCGATTCAAATCGAGCGGCCCCGGCGGTATTTAGCGGCCGGTTGCTTGTGAATCGGGATCGTATCCTGTCTGTTTTTAGTATACAATAGTAAACATCTATATAATACGGACGGTGTGAAAATGAATCAATTAAAAAAGCGGATTCTCTTAATAACGGCATTGCTTCTGTCTATGACCATCCTTTCCGGATGTATGATTCTTAGTGCGATGGCGGCTGCCGCCAGCCCGACGCGTGAAAGTGTTTCAACATCGGCCCCGGAAACGACTGCAGTCGAAACCGATCCGCCTTCCGTGACCGAACCGACGATCGGGGCCGCCTCGGATCAGTCTTTCACCGGTATTGCGGCGAATCTTCCGGACGACGGCAGTCTGATTCTGGCGTCGGATATGTATAACACGGGGACGGCCGAACTGCTGCGCGCCGACCCGGCGACTCTCGAATACACAATCTCTCTTTACACGCCGGCTACGGGCGAAATGACGGATGCCTTCGCAGGTACGCTGACCGGACCTGTTTCCGGAAGCGATTCGGCCTACTACATGCAGCGGAGTAATTTTACAGTGCTGTCGTCCGCGCCGCTTGTTTTCGAGGACCGTCTTGCGAAGACCGTTTATTGTTACGGTGATGATTTTTCCGCCGTCGAAAAGATCGATATTTCCGCCTGGAATATGTGTGCTATGGTGTTCTCGAAAACAGAGAAATGCCTTTACTATGAAGATTATTCCGATTACGGATTGTACCGGTATTCGGTCGAAACCAAAGAAACGGCACGCGTATTTACACCGGGTTCGGATTATGATTCGGTCTGGCTTGAGTCGATTCTCGAGAACTCCGGTATTGCGGTGTTTTCGGGCATGCGTGCTGTCGACAAGGCATTTATCGATATTCTCGTGGATGTTAAGACGGGAGCCGTTCTTTGCGAGATAACCGGCGATATTGACTTCTATGAATCAGAGCAGGGGATCTATGCCATCCGACAGGACGGAAGCCGTATTCTGGCCGGTATTTTCGATCCTTCTGCCTTGACGTTTGCTTCCTGCTGCGAGATTGATATCGGTTCCTATTATACCGACATGTATGTGGACGGTGACGACGGACTTCTTTTCCTGAGTACGTGGCGCGACGGACGCTCTTATATCATCTCGTGCTATGACCTCGCACGGAAGAGTCTGGTTTACAGCGATCCGTTTGATGTCGCCGTCTATTCTTCGGGTCAGGTAACGGCGGACGGAGGAGAAACGGCTTCGGACCTTGTCGGACTTTCTTTCGGCGGGCTCAACCCGTATTCGAAGGAGGGCAGCGGTCTCATGATTGCCGCCGATTCGCGAGGCGTGATCTGTGACGTGATCTTCTGGAATCTGAATGAGGCGCAGGACACGACGATTTCGCTTGCCGATACGGAAGACTGGGAGAGCGTCGTCTGCCGTAAGCCCGGCTTGACCGCCGACAGTGATACGAACACCGTTTACGCCTCGACGATTTCGGAGGAATTTGACGTTACCGTCACTATTTGCGGCGATGATACGCAGTTCACAAATTATACGGTTACTCCGATCGAGGACGAGGTTGTTGCGTATCGTTCGCTCTGTACGCTCGAGGAGACCTTGAGGCTCTACCCGGATGGCTTTTTCTCGGAATTTGACGGTGATTATTCGAACGGAGTTATCTTCTATCTGGCAGAGCGGATTAACTCGCGGGATGCCAGCGATACTGACGACCTCTGCGGATTTGCCTATTCGGACGGGAAGACCTATAAGGTCGTGATCAGCGCCGGTTACTTAACCTCCATGCGGAGCAATCTGGTTCATGAGATCTCGCATATAATCGATTACCATATAGATGATGTCAGATATTACGCCGGTCTCTCGTACTTTGACGAGAAAGTATGGTCCGATATGAACCCGGCTGATTTTGAGTATTACTATGATTATACCGACGAGAACGACGTCGGTTACGAAGAGACCGGGGATCGGGAGTACACCGCATATTCCGATCTGTATCTGCAGAATTTCTATACGAACGGCGTATATTTTGTCGATACGTATTCGAAGACCTACCCGACCGAGGACAGGGCGCGTCTGATGGAAGCGGCGCTGAGCGAAGGGCGTCTTCCGTACTATATCGGAGGAAAGCACATACAGGAGAAGCTCGTCTATTATTTCTCCGCTATACGCGCCGTCTGGGACAGCTCGGAATGGCCGGCCGTTACGACATGGGAGATCTCTCTGGACGCGGATCATCCACTGATACCGGCCGATGATCTCCTCGAGCAGAACGAGAGCGATTTCGCTGCCTGAAGATGCCTGCCTAGGCCTTACTATTCCGCTGCCTGAAGATGCCTGCCCGTGCCATAAGCTACCGCTGCCTGAAGTTATCTGCCCAGACCTCACGATACCGCTGCCAAACGATGCTGCTCCCTGACGGACGGCATCGTTTTTTCTTGTCGGAAGCCGAAGCGTTTCCGGATTATATAAAGATTCGATAAACAAAAAGTGAACATTCTCAAGATTGCTTGATATATTAGCCAAGCTTGATAAAATAGTAATTGATATAGATAGTATATCTTCCAGTTCTCTGCGCGAAATCTAATGAGCAAGGAGGTGTTATCTTGTACACTATTGAAGAAAAAACACAGCAGGGTCATGTGAACATCATCAATTTTGACGGTACCTCTCTCGTGGCGTCATTGAAGAAAGAAGTCATGCGACGTTTTGGTGAAGATGCGTGGGTCGATCTGACGGAAGGAATGGGGAATCTGGTTTCCGCAAGTCCGAAGAAATGCGACTGTAAAACGACTCGGGAACTGATTCGCCGGCTCGAAAACAGTTCCGATCGCGAGACGGTCAGGGATATTCTTCTTAATATTCATGACGGGCAGAAGCGCTCCGATTTTGATTGGGCCGTCCGCAAATTTGCAAAGTGCGGCAAGAAAATCGACCGCTTCATAGAAGCCTGTCAGGAAGAGAACAAGTATCGCTTATTTGAGCTCTATAACACCGGTGAGGACTATTATGGGCAGCCGAATACATACGAGGTGCTCACGTTTATACTTGAACATCCGGAAATGCTCTTTGCGGTTCGCCGCGGTTCCAAGATATACCAGACCATGTTTCCGAAGAAGATAGAGGCATATGTGAGGGAGAGCGGTTCCGAGCGCCGCCGGTATCAAGCCTGCCGCTGCCCGTATGCGCGTGATTCCATCCTGTCAAACGGCCCCGCGGTTCCGAAAGTATTCTGCAATTACTGCCTCGGAAGAGTCAAACTCATGTGGGAGACGATTCTCGAAAGGCCTCTCGACGGACGGGTATTCGAATCGGCGATGGAGGGCGATGACCTCTGCCGGTATATCATTCATCTTCCGGAGGATGTTGTCGAGAAATACTGCTGACTTGGCGGAAGCCATTCATATATCACATATAGGCGGCCGGTTTTACAAGATTCGAATTGTGTAAAACCGGCTGTTTCTTTTCGCGCCGGAACGGCCTGAACGGACGTATCACAGGCCGTGAACGGAGTATTGCCACTTGATGAAACGGCGGGAAAAGAAGATACTGTAAGTATAAGAGAATCTTGATTCCGGGGCCGGTACAGCGAAAGAAGGGATTTGTATGTTCGAGAAAATAATCGTCGCAACGGATCTGTCATCGACTGCTTATGCTGTTGTCAGGGATTTAAGCGGAATCCGGGCCTTCGGCGCGAAGAAGTGCCTGCTGCTCGAGTGCCTGAGCCTGCCTCAGGTAGGCTCGGTAGGTTTGTACTATACCTATTCCGTTCTTGAGAAGTCACTGAAAGAACAGGGCGAGATCCTTGAGAAGCAGGGCTTTGACGTGGAGACACGCGTAATCTTCGGGCTGTCCAAAAGCGAAGTCATGAAGGCCGCCGAAGAAGAGGACTATTCCCTGATCGTCGTCGGCGCGCAGATAACCTCGCTCGTCAACGAGGCTCTGATCGGCGGTATCGCCTATGAAATGATCCACCACGTAAGAAAGCCGATTCTGATCTCGCGTCTGGCCGAGTTTATGGACGGCCCCGATGTTGGAATCCATCCGGTTCGTACCGATTACGCCGCATCGATCCTTCACCCGACGGATTTCTCGGATACCGCGGAGCAGGCGTTCCTGATGCTCAAAGAGCTTGTCCGGAACGGCGCCGCGAAAGTCACTTTGATGCATGTCCAGGACAAGACCAGGATCGAGCCTTACCTCGAGGGCCGCCTGAAGGAATTCAATGAGATCGATGCATTGCGGCTCGAGAAGATGAAGGAAGAGCTTGAGGCGGAAGGTCCGGTCAAGGTGGATGTGATTCTGGCCTACGGGAATCCCTCCAAGGAAATCATCGATTTTGTTCATACCGAGTCGGTCAATCTGGTCGTTATGGGAAGCCAGGGAAGAGGGTATGTCAAGGATCTGTTCCTCGGCAGCGTGAGCCATAATGTCGCGCGGCATGCGGAATCCTCTGTGCTTCTTGTTCCGGCGTCGAGCGATATTTCGAATTGATTCGCGAAAAGCGCGGCTTCACGGCGACCTTGCCATAATGTTTTGACAATCAAAGTAATTTCGACTACAATGAAGGCAGTACAACAAGGGGGAACTATACATGCAGACAATGGTTACAAAGCCGTTCTTTAAGGTGCGTCCATTCTCGAATTTGAAGGAAATGCTCGGTCAGAGCGTGGACCTGTACGGCAACCTGCCTGCTTTCCGTTTCCGGGAAGATCCGAAGGGAGAGGTCATTCGCAGAACCTACCGCGAGGTCGGCTCCGATGTGAACGCACTCGGAACCGCGCTTTTATCGCTCGGGCTTGCCGATAAGTATATCGCCATCATCGGTGAAAACGGATATCGCTGGAGTATCGCGCATCTTGCCGTGGTAAACGGTGTCGGTATATCGGTGCCGCTTGACCGCCTTCTTCCGCAGGAAGAAGTACTCGCCCTGTTAAGGCGCGGACATGTGTCGGCGGTCTTTTTCGACGGTTCCTTTCTGGAGACGATGAAAACCGCACGTCAGACACTTCCGGGAATCGAAACCTTTATCTGCATGAAGCAGTCCAAGGCATCCCGGGAAGAGACCGGCGAGTCCTTTTCGGGCGCGAAATACTACGTGTTCGAGGATCTGTTGAGCGAAGGCCGCAAATCTCTCGAGGAGCATGACACGTCGTATATCGACCGTGTGATTGATCCCGAGCAGATCGCGGCGCTCCTGTTCACATCCGGTACGACCAGCCAGTCGAAGGGTGTTCTCTTAAGGAACCGGAATATTACGGCCGATATTGTTGCACTCGCGCTTGTCGAGAAATTTCCGGTCGGTACCAGAACGCTCTCGATTCTTCCCCTGCACCACACGTTCGAGAACACCTGCGGCTTCCTGTACGTACTATATATGGGCGGCTGTATCTGTGTATGCGACGGTCTCCGGTACATTCAGAAGAACATGGAAGAATACAAGATCAATCTGATCGTCGGCGTGCCGACGCTTTTCGAGAGCTTCTATAAGAAGGTCATGGACAACATGAAGAAGCAGAATAAGATGGCGCTCGTTAACAAGATGATCCGGATTACGAGGGTTCTTCGAAAAGTCGGAATCGACTTAAGGCGCGTTGTGTTCAAGCAGATTCATAAGGCTTTCGGCGGCGGATTCAAGATCGGTATCTGCGGCGCGGCGGCGATCGACCCGAAGATTATTGCTTTTTTCGACGATATTGGAATTCATATCCTGCAGGGCTACGGACTTACCGAGACCGCTCCGGTGGTCGCGGGATGCAACTATAAAGTCTTTGTTCCCGGAACCGTCGGGCATGCGCTCGGCAATATCACAATCGGGATCGACAACGAGAAAGACGGCGATGAGGGAGAGATCCTCGTGAAGGGCCCGGTCGTCATGGCCGGTTATTTTGAAGATCCCGAAGCGACGGCCGCCGCCATCGATAAGGACGGCTGGTTCCATACCGGCGACGTCGGAAGAATCGACTTGAAGTCCGGCTGTATTCTGATCACGGGCCGCCTTAAGTCGATGATCGTCTTAAAGAACGGCAAGAAGGTTTTCCCGGAGGAGATCGAGCAGCTGATCATGCGGTATCCGTTTATCAAGGAATCGATGGTTTTCGGCGACAAGGAAGAGGACGGAGATGTGACGGTCAGTGCGAAATTCGTTCTGGATCCGCAGATTCTCGCGAACGAAGGAATCTCCGAGGAGGAGCTTGTCGCGCGTCTCGACCAGATGGTCCGCGAAATCAACCTGCAAATTCCTGGCTTTAAGGGCATTCGCACCTATGTATACAGCTTTACAGACCTGATCAAGACCACGACCCTCAAGGTCAAGAGACATAACGAGATCAACCACATGCAGGAACAGCTCGATAAGGCCAAGGTGAAATTCCGTCAGCTGACGGGTAAAAACATCGACCTTTTAGACTCGCTGTATCCGATTACTCCGCTCGAAGAAGTCGTGCGAAAAGCCGCTTCCGATGAGGCTTCCGCCGCCGCGGCAGAAGCAGAAACGGATCAGCCCCCGGAAGGGAAATAACTCGAATCATTGCAATTGAATCTTCGCGTCCGAAAAATACCGTTGACGTACCGGTATCTTTGATGGTATGATTTTGTCCGTTGATTCTCGCAAGCGGCGCCATAGCCAAGCGGTAAGGCAGAGGTCTGCAAAACCTTTATCCCCAGTTCAATTCTGGGTGGCGCCTCCAAAGTGAGGACCCGAAGTCCTTTAGTGGGGCTTCGGGTTTTTCTTTTTCCCGAATAGATCGAAAATCCTGTGCGAAAACAAAAACGGAGGCATCAAATGAACAATCTTAAGAGACAGCAGGCGGTATTTCTTTTCGACGAATACAACCGCGAGCTTGCTAAAGTATATGACAATATTCTGGACAGTGTTACGAACGAGGCCGATCTCGCGTCGCCCGATTTTCAGGAGCAGCTGGAGAACACAGTAATCAACAGCCTGCAGCCGTGGTTCTCCGCGGAGCTTGAAGGGTTGAGCGACTCGACGCCCGAGGGATTCTTCGATTCTCTTGTAGAGCTCGACGACGTCATGGAAGTCTTTTCAATCGCCGCCGAAAAAGTGGACGGTGACCTGCCGGACCTTCTGATGCTGCGTGTCGGCGCTCATGGCGAAGACGCCGTCAAGAGACTGATCGAGCTGGCGCTTATGCACGAATGGACTCCGGAAGAAGGAGAGGACACCGAGATCTTCCGCGATAAGATCGCCGTCGACTTAGCGGCTGTACGAGTCCTCGGCAAATGGAATGTCGAATCGGCCGTTAAGCCGGTCTTTGACCGTTTCGTAAGTCTTGCCGAGCCGGACGAATTCGTAGCCGATACTTTTAAGAACTTCGTCGTGCCGTATTGGGGAAAAATCGTGCCGGAGCTGATCGCGCGGCTCGATGCTTTACTGGATTCCGGCGTCAAGGGCCCCGGCGAATATCTTGTGATCTGCCTGACCGAGATCGGCAAAACGGAGCCTGAGGAAGAGATCTTCCAGTCCTTAAGGCGAGTATTCCGCAAAATGGACCACAAGGTCATCGCATCCATCTGCCTCGGCGATTACGGCGACGGCCGCGCTGTCCCGCTTCTCAAGGGGTATCTCGACCGTCACGTACACGAGATTGACCGCCAGTTCTTCTATGAGACACTCTCGGCGATCAAGCGCCTCGGCGGCGACATCACCGATATCGAGGACCCGTTCCGCGACTTCAGCAAGAAGAAATAATGCGCCTCTGATTTACGAGGGAGGTAACCATATGAACGATTACGAGCGAAGAGCAAGGGAAGGCGTACAGCGAACGGTATTCGCGGCAGCGAAACCCACGTTCGGTGAGAGCGCCTGCTGCCCCTATGTCCGGTATTCGATCCGGACAGCCGATCCTTCCGCGACCGGCCGGACGCAGGAGCTACTCCGTTTCCTGCACGACGCCGCCGCGCGAAAAGCTTTTCTTTTCGGGCATCAGAACGCCGCGCATCACGGTGTCTCTATTAAGAAGACGGACGGCTCGGATTCGGATATCAAACGTATCTCCGGCTCGCACCCCGCGGTCGTCGGCATCGATGCCTTGTCCCTTACAGGATATGAAGGCGCATTCGAGGATACGGTCCGCATGACGCGCCGTCTTCATGAAGAGAAGGTGATTATAACGATCTCCATGCACGCGCCGAATTTCGCGGTCTGCGGCGAGGATTTCGCCGGATACTCGCCGAATCTTACGACGCCCGCCGTCGCCTCGGACATCATGCCCGGAGGCAGCCTGAACGCGAAATACACGCGTTACCTGGACCTCCTCGCGAAATACGCGGATGCGTGCCGGGACGAACACGGCGAACCGATCCCGATGATTTTTCGCCCGTTTCACGAGAACAACGGAAGCTGGTTCTGGTGGGGCGCGGACTTCACGACGCCGCACGAATACAAAGATCTGTTCCGCTATACGATCGAGTATCTGCGGGAAGAGAAGGGAATCCACCATTTTCTCTATGCCTATTCGCCGAACGGGCCTTTTGCCGATGAGGCGGATTATCTTGAACGGTATCCCGGCGACGATTCTGTCGATATCATCGGATTTGACATGTACCACGACCGCCCGACATCGGAAGATGACGGGATGGACGTACTTGTCCGGACGTCAAGGCAAGTATGCGGAATCGCGCGGGACCGCCATAAAGTCGCGGCGGTAACCGAGGCCGGAATCCGCATGCTCGATACGGCCGCAGACGGCCGCTTGTACGAGGGCTTAAGTCCGACGGACAATACGCGGCCGGACTGGTTCGGCGAGTGTCTCGAGGCCGTCACGAACGATTCCCTGGCAAGCGGGATCGCCTACTTCCTCGTATGGGCGAATTTTAGTCCGGAGCAGTTCTGGGTGCCCTACATAATCGATGACACGCGCGGACACGAGATGATCAATCCGTTCACGGAATTCCTGAACGACCCCCGCGTCATTCTGGCGCGCGAATTGCCGGAGATTTAGGGGACGCATCGACTCGGGTTTAGCGGACACCGCTGACAAAAATAAAAAAGTTCATATATGTTTGCTTGACAGATTCCCTCTTTAATATAAAAATTATTTTATATGGAGGACATGAAAAAATGATTTGCAGCAATCTGGTTGAATTAAAGGAACTGTTCATAACTCTGCTCACTGTCGTTGACAACAGCGACGACAGCGACGCCTTGAAATGGCGCGACTCGATCGCGGAGGCCTTGGCCATTATCGAAGATGAAGCGCGCGGATACGACAGTCAGTTCGCAGCCATACAGGAAATCCACGAAGAACTATACCGGGAGAAGACCGGAATTTCCGATCTGTATATCTGGAAAAATAATTTTCAGGAACGCACCGAGACGAATGCGGTACTCGAACAAGTGAAGCAGAGGCTCGCCGAAATCTTCAAGTAGCACGTGAGCGACGGTCCGGTTTGCGGCCGGTTTTCGGGGATTCCGAGCCGGCTCGTACGGATTGTGCGCCGCGAAAAGACCGGTTCCGATCGGTTGTGCGGCATGAAATGATCGGTTCCGATCTGTTGTGTGGCATGCGGCCGGGGGCTCCCGAAGTTGATCATTTATACCGCCGACGGAAATTTCTTTGAAAATGGCGGTTGACAACAAACGCTCCGGCTGATAATATACATCGTGCGTGCGGGATTAACTCAGTGGTAGAGTGTCACCTTGCCAAGGTGAAAGTCGCGAGTCCGAATCTCGTATCCCGCTCCACAAAAGCCCGAAGGCCATAGGTCTTCGGGTTTTTTTGTTATCTGAAGGGATGGCCAAAGGCACGGTTTAGCATCCTTTTCGCAAGACAATATAAAAAGACGCCTGCGAAAGGATATTCACAGGTGCCTTGATGATCGAACTGTTTTGTCTTTTATAGGCTGGAAAACTCATTCGCCAAGGCTTTGAAGTAGGCTGCGTATTTGCAGATGTAATCAGCATCAGGTGAGCTATATGTTACGACGGGATAATTCTCATCATTTCTTCTCGTCATGCTTAAGGTACATTCAAACAAGTTCAGGCACTGCTCTTCATTGATGGGCATTTTCTGGGCAATGCTTTTTGCTCGACGATACGTTTTTTCGCTTTCATCACACGCTTCAATATAATCGTTAATATAAGAGTTAAACAATCTTGTCTGATCCTCGGCCCATAAGAAGTACGGCAGGTATGAAGATAGCCACTTTGATGCACACTGACCCAGTTCATGTTTTTTGTTAGGAGGTGCAAGCGACAGCGAGATTTTTATCGTCTTGATGGTTTCTGTAAGCAGGCTGATCAGACGATAATAATCCGTTACCAAGAAACGTTCCGGATTTCCCTCGCCGAATTTGTTTATCCAACGTTAATATTCCGTCAACGTTCACTTGTCCTGATAGCTCGATTCTTTGCTTCTCATCATCAAGAAATAGCTGAGCTCCGCAGTAAGTGCAGAATCCCACGTTTCGATCCGCTTCAATCTGCGCGGGAGCCCCACAATGGGAGCAGGAGACAGATAATACTTTCATATGTTTCCCCCCCAAAAATCTTACTTCTATTAGTGAATACTCTTTACCTGCAAGTTTGCCATCGTCATATATCTTTGCAAGCTCTTTTTGATAAGCGGCTGTGCCGGGAAAGGACCGGCGCACATACGAAACCTCGACTAGCTGCTCATTTCGTATGTGCATTTCGTTCGGAAAACATCACTGCAAGGCCCGGCGCACATACGAAACCCTGACTAGCAGCTCAATTCGTATGTGCTTTTCATTCGGGAATGCATCACTGAAAGGGCCGACGCACATACGAGATCCCGGTTAGCAGCCCTATTCGTATGTGCATTTCATTGGGGAGGCGGCACTAAAAGGGCCGGCGCACATACGAAACTCTGGACAGACGCCTATTTCGTATGTGCATGCTATCCCGGAGCTGTTATGGCCAAAGCCCGCCTCACATAGCCCAAACCCGCTTCTCTTCGCATCAAAAAAGCGGGCCCCCGTTCTCCGGAAGGTCCGCCCGATTTTTTTCGCGTATTCGTTATGATGCACGATTCTTTTCGCTGGGGAAGACGGCGATTATTACTTCTTCTTCCTGTATACCCAGAATTTGTTCAGCAGGAAGTTCAGGGGGATCGTCACGATCAGATTCAGGATCGTCGCGATATAGACCGGAATCCCGAGGATGTCGCTCTGCAGCCAGAGAAGGGCGCCGCCGACCACGAGGCCCGTGAAGGCATAGGAGGCATAGACCTTGATCAGTGTTTTCGCGACAGTCTTCTTGTCTTCGTTTGAGTGGTCGAAAACGAACCGGCTGTTCAGCATGAAGGATATAAAGATCGTGATGATGTTCGATATTATGTTGCCGGCCTGCTTGTCCATGTGCAGGAGATAGAAGGAGCCGTTGGTGATGCACCAGCCGATCACGGTGTTGAGACCGCCGATCAGGCCGAACTTTATGAATTGTATCATCGCCTCCCAGAGGCCGCGTTCGCGAAAAGTGGCGATGACGGCCTTGATGCCGGTCGCTTTCTGTTCTTCGCCGGAATTCTGTGCGGCCGTGGCTGCGGATTCCTGTCCGGTAATGGTTCCGGAATCCTGTCCGGGTGTTGTTTTTGTGTCCTGCATGCGGTAAATCCGTCCCTTATCTCTTTATTTATACGTATATGCGGTTCTGAAGCCTGTTCGCGCCGCTTCCTTACGATATCACATTATCCCCTTTAGGTCGAACGGCGGTATAAAACTCTCGGAATCGGTGCCGGGCTCCTGGACATAGGCGTTTTCCTGACCGCGGTCGACGAGAAAATCGACCATCGCGTCGTAGTGATCCGGCGAGAGCGGATGGTCCGGCGCATTTTTTCGCGCGGGGGAGGGCGGCGTATACTGGTTCATCAGACTGATGTAGATATCGTTCCCGTAGGTCTTGGTCAGGTAATCGAGGATTTTTCGCGTGTCGAAAAGGTATCCCGGCAGCATCAGGTGCCGGACGACCATGCCCTTGGTCATGATTCCGTCGCCGTCGAAAGCGGGCGTCCCGGTCTGGCGGAACATTTCGGCCAGGGCGGCGGATGCCTTTTCGAAGTAATCCGGTGCGCCGCACAGCTTTTTCGAGACGGCCGCGGAGAAGAACTTCATATCGGGCAGGTAGATATCGACGAGGCCTTCCCAGAGGCGGAGTGCTTCGACGTTCTCGTAGCCGCCGGAGTTGCAGACGACCGGAAGACCGAGTCCTCTGTCGCGGGCCATCCGGAGGGCGGCCGTGATCTGCGGTATATAGTGGGTCGGTGTCACGAGGTTGATGTTATGTGCGCCCTGATCGCGAAGCTCGAAGAATATATCGGTCAACCGTTCTATTGTGATCAGCGTGCCTGCCTGTCCGCGGCTGATCGGCGCGTTCTGGCAGAATTCGCAGCGGAGATTGCAGCCGGAGAAGAAGACCGTTCCGGAGCCGCGTGTTCCCGAAATGCAGGGCTCCTCCCATTGGTGGAGCGCGGCGCGTGCGGCCCGGATTTCAAGACCCGCTCCGCAGAAGCCGGTCTCGCCGCGAAGACGGTTCACGCCGCATTCCTTCGGGCAGAGATGACAGTCTGCCAGGGGGGCCAATTTGTCGGTGTAATATAGTTCGGTATCGGGCAAATCGGACTCCTTCCGGGCGGCGGCACCTTGGGTGTTAAGGGGCGCTCTGGGTTGCTGCACCGATTATAGCACGGTCCGCGGCGGACGGCATCCGGAAGGCTCCTGCTTGCTTTTTTGCCGCAAAAACACGCGGTTTTGCGCCGGATTTATATAGCTGTTTCGAATTGACACATCGGGTGTCGGTGTTTAGAATAGTAACGTGTTAAAGAACGGCGCCGGATAGTTCATGGTGCCGATTTGTTTTTACGGAAGATCCGGTATTTTTAGGCTTTGAGAAAGAGGTGGATATCTTTGCCAGACAAGCTGCATGACGAATGTGGAGTATTCGGTATTTTTGACCGGAACAATCTGACACTGTCCCCCCTTGTCTATTACGGGCTGTTTGCCCTTCAGCACCGCGGCCAGGAAAGCTGCGGTATTGCGATCAACGACGACGGCATCATTCATTGCCACAAGGCGATGGGTCTCGTCAGTGAAGTTTTCAAACCGGAAACCTTGAATAAACTGCCCGGCACGATTGCCATCGGTCATGTTCGTTATTCGACGACGGGCGGAAGCTATCTCGAGAACGCGCAGCCGCTTGTCACGCAGTACGTGAAGGGAACTCTCTCCATCGCTCACAACGGCAATCTGACCAATACGGTGAAGCTTCGCGCGGCACTTGAGGAAGACGGCGCCATTTTTCAGACGACGATCGATTCGGAAGTTATCGCCTATCAGCTCGCAAAGGAGCGCGTCAAGACGCATTCCATTGAGGAAGCCGTCGAGGCGGCCATGCAGGTTATTGAGGGCGCGTATGCGCTGCTTGTCATGAGTCCGAGGAAACTGATCGCCGCGCGCGATCCTTACGGATTTAAACCCCTCTGCATCGGCAAGATCCAGGACTCCTATGTTGTTGCTTCGGAGACCTGTGCGCTCGATGCCGTCGGTGCGTCCTTTGTCCGTGACGTAGATCCCGGCGAGATCGTGATTCTCGATCAGGACGGAATCCACTCGATCCGGACGCTTTGCACCGGTAAATGTACCAAGTGTATCTTTGAATATATTTACTTTGCACGGCCTGACAGCTTTATCGACGGAGTCAGCGTGTTTGAAGCGCGCCTGGAAGCCGGCCGCCTCTTAGCCCGCCAGTATCCGGTCGAGGCGGATGTCGTAATCGGAGTCCCCGAATCGGGTCTTGATGCCGCAAACGGTTTCAGCCTCGAGTCCGGAATTCCGCTTGTCCGCGGCTTCGTGAAAAACAACTATATCGGCCGTACGTTTATTAAGCCCGATCAGTCGCAGCGTGCCGAAGCGGTCTCGATCAAGCTCAATCCCGTCCGGAGCTCCGTTAACGGGAAGAGGGTTGTCATGATCGACGACTCGATTGTCCGCGGCACGACGATTGCCCACATTGTCACAATGCTCAAGGAGTGCGGTGCCACGGAAGTCCATGTCCGGATCAGCGCGCCGCCATTTCTTCACCCGTGCTTTTACGGGACCGACGTTCCTTCGGGAGACCGCCTGATCGCGGTTCAGCATACCATCGACGAAATCCGTCAGATCATCGGCGCCGATTCGCTCGGATATCTTCAGGCGGACAGCTTAGGCGATATGATCTCCGAGCCCGGCCACCGTTTCTGTGACGCGTGCTTTACCGGGAATTACCCGAATGCCATGACCGGAATTGATACGGGCGGCAACGGGAAGGACGAACCGTCCGACGCATGCGCCGGAATCGGCGAGTTCTGAGGAGCCGCAGATGAGACTCTCCTTTTCGCGAAAAGAAAAAGAAGCGCTTCCCGTCATCTTGTATGAAGACCGGGATCTGCTTGTTGCGGTAAAGCCGGCCGGCATGCCTTCGCAGCCGGATAAGCTCGGAACGCGGGATCTCCTCTCCTATCTTGCCGGGTTGGGCAAAGATGGGGAGACAAATCTCAAAATTGTGAACCGCCTCGACAGACCCGTCGGCGGAATCGTACTTTTTACCCGCTCCGAAGCCGCCGGGAAATGGTTCTCTGTGAAGAACAGCGCCTCTCACGTCCGGAAGGAATACCAGGCGGTCGTCTGCGGCGAAATGCCGTCGCGGGAGGGCGAGCTTACGGACTATGTCACCAGGAACGAGAAATTGAATCTGTCCACAGTGGTTCCGTCCGGTACGCCAGGTGCGAGGAAGGCTGTGCTTCGCTATCGCGTGACGGCGGTCTGTGATCACCCGGATGCCGGACGCTTAAGCCTGTTAACGATTCAATTGATTACAGGACGCCATCACCAGATCCGCGTGCAGACGGCACATGTCGGCTGCCCGGTGTACGGTGACACCAAATACAATCCCGCTTTCGCGGAAGAGAAGGGCTGGCATAGGACGGCGCTTTTCGCGTCGGAGATGAGCTTCGTTCATCGGACCGGGAAAGAGATGTCTTTTCACGCGGATCCGTACGAATACGAGCCGGAGGCGTTTTCGTGCTTTGACAGAGAGATCATTACAGCAGGCGCCGGATCAGATGCCGGCAGGACAGCGGGAGGATCACACAAATGACAGTTAAAGCGGTACTTTTTGATATGGACGGCGTCCTTCTGGACAGCGAGCCGTTTCACGATGAAACCAACCTGATTCTACTCCGGAAGTATGGCGTCGAAGCGGACAAATCGGTTACCAACCCGTATATCGGGAGAACCAGCACCGAGCTTTGGACCGCGCTGAAGGAGCGTTTTCATCTTCCGGTGACTGTTGAAGAACTGATTGAAGAGCAGTGGGCGATGAACATCCGGAATATTCCTTCTTCCGGTATCGGCCGCTCGGAGGGCCTCGATCCGCTTCTCGCATTCTTAAGCGAGAACAAGATCCGCTCGACGGTCGCTTCCTCCTCGCGCCGGGGCTTCGTTGAGGCCGTGCTGGAGCATCTGAAGCTTTCCGCGTATATGGAAGGCTATACATGCGGCGAGGAAGTTGAGAAGAGCAAGCCCGAGCCGGATATCTTTCTTCTCGCCGCGCGAAAACTTGGCGTGAAGCCCGGGGAGTGCGTCGTGATCGAGGACTCGACGGCGGGCGTGCGCGCGGGACTTGCCGCCGGCATGTTTACGATCGGATACGTAAATCCGACCAGTGAAGGGCAGGATGTCTCTCCCGCCGATCAAGTCGTAAAGCACCTTGCGGATGCCGTTCCAATTATCCGGGCGATGTCGTGAAGCATCTTTTCGATGCGTGCCTGTTATCCGGGCGCGCATGAATCCGTGATGCGCGTGAAGAGTTGCTTTTCGAGCGCATGCGCGAAAATGTGATTTTCCGAGCATGAATAAGCGAGAATAATGGCGAAATCAGGCGAATACCGTAAAATCTTTTCGCTATTTTGAAATGAGTGCTTGACAGATCCTTTGTGCCCTATTATGATGATGAAGCACTTTACACGGGTGTCTTTATGCCCGTGCTTTTATGAAAGAAACAGGAGGACAAATATCCGATATGAAGACGTATGTTGCTAAACCCGCGGAAATCGAGAGAAAATGGTACGTCGTCGATGCTGACGGCAAGACTCTCGGACGTCTCGCCAGTGAAGTCGCGAAGATTCTTCGCGGCAAGAACAAGCCGACGTATACACCTTTTGAAGATACAGGCGATAACGTGATCGTGATCAACGCCGCAAAGCTGGTTCTTACCGGCAATAAGCTTGACCAGAAGTTCTATCGCTACCACACGCTCTATGCGGGCGGCCTTAGAGAGACCAGCTATCGCAAGCTGATGGCGACAAGGCCCGAGAAGGCTTTTGAGCTTGCTATCAAGGGAATGCTTCCCAAGAATGCTATGGGCCGTCAAATGTTCAAGAAGCTTCACGTCTATGCGGGAGCCGAGCATGAGCAGGCCGCACAGAAGCCCGAAGTTCTGACAATCAACGTATAAGAGAGGGAGGACTTAAAGTAAAATGGTTAAGAAATCTACCAAAGTTTATTTCTATGGTACCGGACGTCGTAAGAACGCCGTAGCATGCGTTCGCATGGTTCCCGGAACAGGCGTTATTACTGTAAACGACAGAGACATCGATGATTATTTCGGTCTCGAGACCTTAAAGCTTATCGTTCGTCAGCCTCTCGCAGCTACGGCTACCGAAGGCAAGTTTGACCTGATCTGCAAGGCCGTCGGCGGCGGTATCTCCGGTCAGGCCGGAGCGATCCGTCACGGACTGTCCCGCGCGCTTGTCAAGGCAGACGAAGAAGCCTATAAAGCCATCCTGAAGAAGGCCGGTTTCCTTACCCGCGATTCGCGCATGAAGGAAAGAAAGAAGCCGGGTCTCAAGAAGGCAAGAAAAGCGTCCCAGTTCTCCAAGCGTTAATCTTAACGCGCCGTGCTTTCGTATTCGACGTTTTATAGCGGCGATACGGATCCCAAGCTGCGGACTTGCAATTCAACGTATCTTGTAACAGCTTACGCGGCGCATCCGTCCTTTGGGGCAGGGTGCGCCGTGTTTTCGTTTTTTGAAAGTGAGGCTTCTTTGTGATTGTACTGGTTCATGCCCGCCTTCTTACAATGGATGGCCGGGGAATAATAGAAGATGGTTTTATAGCGGCCGATAACGGAGTGATTCTCGAAGTCGGACCGACAGAGATGCTTCCCACCGGCAAAGAGTGGGAGTCGAAGAAGTGGAGCGAGAGCGATGTCGTCGTCGATGCCGGCGGCGGATGGGTTCTGCCGGGCTTTATCGATGCGCATTCCCATATCGGACTGTTTGACGACAGTCTCGATCTTGAGGGCAGCGACGGCAATGAGTTGACGGATCCGATCACGCCGTATCTTAGGGCTATCGACGGCATTCACAACGCGGATGTCTGTTTTCGCGAAGCCTACGAAGCGGGTGTGTCTGTCGTCATGACAGGTCCCGGAAGCGGCAATGTGATGGGCGGACAGTTCGCGCTGCTCCGCACATACGAGCGCACGGTTGACCGCGCTGTCATTGCGGAGCCGGGCGCACAGAAGGCCGCGTTCGGAGAGAACCCCAAGCGTGTATACGGCCAGGATAAGAAGTCACCGTCGACCCGTATGGGTATCGCCGGGCTCCTTAGGGACACGCTTTTCGCGACGCTTGAGTATGCGGAGAAACTCGACATATACCGCACGAAAATGACGGAATATGAAGAGGCAAAGGCAAGCGGAGATGAGGATGCGCCGGAACGCCCGGACAAGCCGGATTTCGACTTCGAAGCGGAATCCCTGCTTTCGGTCGTGACCGGAAGGCTCCCGCTGAAGATTCACGCGCACCGCCAGGACGATATCCTGACGGCCGTGCGTATCTGCAACGAATTCGGCGTCACCTATACGCTCGAGCACTGTACCGAAGGGCATCTGATTGCCGATGTACTGTATGACGAATACGTCGCAGGCCTTGAGCCCGGCCGCGGTACCGGAAACCGTGAGGCCAAGGGCGGCAGACTCCTTGGTATTGTCGTCGGACCGATTATCGGAGACCGAAGCAAGCCGGAACTGTCGCATCTGATGCCGGAGACCGCAGAACGGCTCCGGAGAACCGGTCTTCCCGTCGCGATCATGACCGATCACCCGTGTGTGCCGGAACAGTATCTCGCGACTTCGGCGGCGCTCGCCGTCAAGGCCGGTATGCCGTATGAAGCCGCTCTCCGGGCGATTACGTCAACCGCCGCGGAAATTCTTGGAATATCCGATTGTTTCGGTAGTCTCACGGTTGGCAAAACCGCCGATTTCACGCTGTTCACAGGCGATCCTTTCGATTATCGGAGCCGCGTACGGTTGTTCGTCGGAGGCGGTGCCGTAAGATATGATCCGGAAAGCCTCTGCTCCGGTGCGAAGGAACGCGTATGACCGTATCCGCACCGCTGATTCTGGAGTCCCGATCGACGGAAGCCACCGAACGGATCGGCTCCGAGCTTGCGCTGTTTCTTAGCCCGGGCGATGTCATAACGCTCGACGGAGACTTAGGCGCCGGCAAGACGGCCTTTACCCGCGGACTTGCGCGGGGGCTCGGACTGTCTTCGCCGATCGCGAGCCCGACGTTTACGATTGTTTCGGAGCATTTGGCCGACCGGGAAGACCGGCTGTCGCTCTTCCATTTCGACGTTTACCGGCTCTCGGACGCGGACGATTTTCTCGATTCGGGGCTGGACGAATATCTCTACCGGGACGGTATCAGCGTCCTTGAGTGGGGGGAGATTGTAGCCGGCGCCCTGCCGGAAGACGTGATCCGGATTACCCTGACCGGCACCGGAGACACGCGGACGATCCGTCTGACCGTTCCGGAAAAGAAGCTTCCGATCCTGGCCGGCCTACGTGGGGCGCTTATGGGAATCCCCGATATTCTTATCCTGTAATGACTTCCGGCCTTATAAAGAGTTGTATGAAGGAGAACGGTATGTTGATATTAGCTGCGGATACATCGGGTTCGGCCTGTTCGGTCTGCCTTTTCGAGAACGGGAGAGTCCTTGCGGAATCGTTTCTCTCGCTGGGGCTGACACATTCCCAGACGTTTATGCCGATGGTGCATGAACTGATGGCGAGGAGCGGGCGTTCCTACCCCGAGCTCGACGCGTTTGCCTGCACGGTCGGTCCCGGCTCTTTTACCGGAATCCGTATCGGCGTCAGCGCCGTGAAGGCCATGGCGGCCGTCGCGGAGAAGCCCGCAGTGCCGGTGTCGAGCCTTAGGGCGCTCGCGTTTCCGTTCCTTGCCGAGCCGAAGACGCTGGTCGTTCCGATGACCGACGCGAGAAACCGCCGCGTGTTCTCGACGGCTTATTACGAAGGACGGGAGATTATGCCGGAAGAGGCGAGGGACATCGGCGAGCTCTCGCGCCTGATCGGGGAATGGTCTTCGGAGAATACGGCCGGTCCTTTGCGGATGCGGCTTTGCGGAGATGCTGCGCGCCTCTACGCCGAAGAGCCGGAATTCGCGGACGCGGTCGGGGCCGGTCTGTTCGGAAGTGAGATTCAGCCGCGTTCGGTCGCTTTTCTGGCTGCGGAGAGCCTGCAGGCGCTTCTTCCCGATCAACGCCCGGAAGAGATTTTTTCCGCCGGGGCACTGCGTCCGGCGTACCGCGCGAAAACCTCCGCGGAGCGCATGTTTCCGAATGCGAAGGTGCCCGCCGTTGAGTGAGTATTTTGTTTCGGAAGCGACTTTGGAGGACGTGCCGCGGCTGTATGAGATCGAGTGTGCGTCTTTTTCCGAGCCCTGGAGCGAGAATTCCCTTGCGGAATTTATCGTGAACCGGGAGATGCGCTTCTGTCTTGCGGCCAGGGAAGACGGTTCTCCCGGCGCGAAGATTCTGGGATACGTCGGATTCCAGTATGTGCTGGACGAGGGAGAGATCGCGAATCTTGCGGTCGATCCGGACTGCCGCGGAAAGGGCGTCGGATTCGCACTTCTTGAGGCGCTGGCGCGCGAGTGCCAAAGACGTAAGATCCGCATGATTCATCTCGAGGTCAGGCCTTCGAATGCCGGCGCTTTGTCGCTTTACCGGAAATGTGGATTCGAGGAGGCAGGCCGCCGTCGCGGATATTATGCCGATACGGGTGAAGATGCACTGCTGATGACCCGCAGGCTCATGTGAAAATCACAAATAATGATAGGTATCAGGGCCACTGTACCTTTGGAAATGTCTAAAAATAGCGCGAAACGTTGCGTGTTTATTGACAGAGCGAAAAGCAGTCCATATACTTGTCTTATTGTAATGTTTTAGTGCGCGAGCACTATAAGGAGGATTTGAAATGGTTTCTCAAACCGTTGTTTTTCAGTGTGACGAAGCTCTCCAGATGAAAGCTGTCGCTGTTTTGATCCAGAAGGCTTCTTCTTACAGAAGCAGCATCTACCTGAGCCGAAGCGGACGCCGCGCGAATGCCAAGAGCCTCCTTGGAGTCATGTCTCTGGGCATAGAGAATGCCGCCGAGATTGAGATTACGGCAGACGGCGAAGACCAGCAGGATGCTCTGAAGGCTCTCGTTACGTATTTGGAGAATCCGAGTGCCGTATGAGTTCCGGTGAATCCGTATTTGATGCCCGATTGGATGTAGTTCCGACGAGCCCGGGTGTGTACCTGATGAAGGACGCCTCGGGTTCTGTTATTTATGTGGGAAAAGCCAAGATCTTACGAAACCGCCTCAAGAGTTATTTCTGCAAGAATCCGGCGGGCGGCGATAAGGTTCTCGCGATGATTTCCCATATTGCCGACTTCGAGTATATCGTGGTTTCCAACGAACTTGAATCGCTTCTGCTCGAAAGCAATCTGATCAAGAGGTACCATCCCCACTATAATATTCTGCTCCGGGACGACAAGGGATACCCGTACGTCTGCATCACGATGCAGGACGAATATCCGCGGATCTTCAAGTCTTTCCGGATCGGACCCGATAAGGCGCAGGGAGCCAGATACTTCGGCCCGTTTATGGGAGGAGATCTGTACAAAGCCCTTGTCACACTCCGCGATATTTTCCCGACAAAGACCTGCCGCAGGGTGCTTCCCCGCGACGTCGGCAAAGAGCGTCCCTGTCTTAACTACCACATCGGCCGTTGTGTCGCACCGTGCCGCGGCGATGTCCCGGCCTCCGAGTATCGCGCGGTCATGGAGGATATCTGCCGCTTTTTCGAAGGAAAATATGACGGAATTCAAAAGGAACTGACAGAGAAAATGACGGCTGCCTCGGACAGAGAAGATTTCGAAAGTGCCGTGCTCTACCGGGATCGCCTTAAATCGCTCGAAAAAATCATGGAATCCCAGAAGGTTTCGCTGCAGCACGAGACGGATCAGGATGTCGTCGGGATCGCAAGAGACGCAGGCGAGATCTCGGTCCGGAAGCTCGAGGTGCGGTCCGGCCGCATCATCGGGGCGCTCACGTTCTTTTTCCCTGACCGCGGTGAAGGCGATGACGAGATCCTGTCGGCCTTTGTCGAGCAACATTATCCCGACGCCGCCGTCATACCGCCCGAGATTGTCGTTCCGGCCATTCCGGCGGAAGAGGACACGCTGAAGGAGTTCCTGCACGGCCTTTCGGGCCGGAAGACCATTTTTCGCGTACCGCAGCGGGGCGACGGCGTGCGCCTTCTCAAGATGGCGGCGGACAACGCGCGGGAGGCCCTCCTCCGGAGAATTCTCCGCGTCGGCGATTCCGAGAAGGCACTTGCCATGGCTCTGGAGAATCTTGCCGCACAGACCGGACTTCCGGCGCTGCCCGCGAGAATCGAGGCGTACGACATATCCAATCTCGGTTCGGATGACCAGTGCGCAGGCATGGTCGTGTTCCGGGACGGACGCCCCGACCGCACCGCATACCGGCTTTTCAAGATCAAGCGGCAGGAAGACCAGGACGATTACGGCGCGATGCGGGAAGTGCTGAAGAGACGTTTCGCACGTGCCGGCGACGAGGAATTTGCGCGGCTCCCGGATCTGGTCCTGATGGACGGCGGTCTGCAGCATGTTCTTCTCGGGGATGCCATTCTAAGGGAAGAACATCTGGAAGACAAAATCCGTATCGCCGGAATGGTGAAAGACAACCGGCACAGGACACGCGGTCTCGTCCTTGCGGACGGCAGCGTTCTGGAGCTTGCCGAAACCGCTCCGTCCGATGAGAACAGCATGCTTCTTCTTCGGCTTCTGACGGCGATTCAGGACGAAACGCACCGGTTCGCGAACGCGTACCGGAAGAAACTGTCGAAGAAAAGAAATCTGTCCTTTAAGCTTGAATCCATAGAAGGCATAGGACCGGCGAAACGCAAGGCACTCTTAGAGCATTTCGGTACGATCGGCAAGATCATGAAGGCATCGCCGGAGGAACTTAAGGAAACGCCGCTTCTTTCGGATGCCAATGCACAGGCCGTATACCGGCATTTTCACAGAGAAGCGGGAGATATCTGATGTCTATATTTGCAATCGCGGACCTTCACCTGTCACTTGGCACCGATAAACCGATGCACATCTTCGGTCAATCATGGGAGAACCACGAAGAACGTATCCGCGAAGCCTGGACCGCAATGGTCGGAGAACAGGATACGGTGGTTGTTCCGGGCGATATATCCTGGGGCATGACGATGGAGGAGGCGCTCCCCGATCTAGCCTTCCTCGACGCGCTTCCCGGCCGGAAAATTCTCTCGAAGGGTAACCACGACTACTGGTGGGGGACGATGGGGAAAGTCGAGAATTTCGCGGCGGAGCACGGCCTTTTTACACTCTCCTTCATGAAAAACAACGCGTATCTTGTCGAGGGACAGGCGATCTGCGGCTCTCGCGGATGGCTTCTGCCGTCGGACCCCGAGTTCAAGAGCGCCGACCAGAACGTCTATATGCGCGAGGCTGCCCGCCTCGAGCGTTCTCTTTCAGAAGGAAGGGCTCTTTTCGCGGATGGGGAAGGGACGATTATTGCCGTCCTTCATTATCCTCCGATCCTCAAAACCCAGCACCGGTCCGAGTTTACCGACCTTCTCGAAAAATACGGCGTAAAAGTCTGCGTATACGGGCACCTTCATGGCAGAGGGCATCAGAAAGCGTTCGAAGGGATCAAAAACGGGGTCGAATACCGCCTCGCAGCGGGGGATTATATTTCCTTTAAACCGTTGCGGCTCTAAGCGGGATCGGTCATTTCAGCAGTTGCGTGATTTTTGCGTCTGCGCTATAATAAGGCACGCATGTCGAAGCGATGCTTTCGACACTTTTTCGCTCAGAGAGGAGCCCCCGATTTATGGCTGAAAGCATGACCGGATATGGACGGGCCGACTGCATTTTTGATTCCAAACGATACGTAATCGAGATCAAGTCCATCAATAACCGTTTTTGTGATGTTCAGACACGTATGCCCCGGACGCTGCTCTCTCTCGAACCTCAGATCCGCGAGCGGGTTACGGGTTCGCTTTTGCGCGGAAAGATTGATGTTTTTATCACGCTGGAGGATCAAGCCTTCGGCAACACACATGTCTCCGTCAACCTCACACTGGCAAACGCTTACTCCAGAGCCGTTTCCGATATCGCCAAGGAGACCGGACGCGAGGATACGGCGGGCGCCGATTTTATCGCGAAGTTTCCGGACGTGCTTATAACCGAGTCCGTCGAGTGGACTCCGGATACGATTAAAGACGATCTCTTCCAGGCGCTCGGCATCGCAATCCATGAGATATCCGCAATGCGGCGTCTCGAAGGCGCAAGGCTCCTCGCCGATATTATGAATAAGGTCCAAAGTCTTGAAGAGATGCGCGGGAAGCTCGTCTTGCGGGCTCCGCTCGTACCGGCCGAATACCGCGCACGTCTGATTGCCCGGATGGACGAACTTCTGGGCGACAACTCCCCGATCGTCTTTGACGAGGGAAGGAAAGAAGCCGAGGTGGCTATTTTCGCGGATAAGTGTGCGATCGACGAAGAGCTCGTGCGCCTTGAGAGTCATCTCGGGCAACTCCGGTCGACGCTCGAATCGGACGGCAGCATCGGCAAGAAGCTCGACTTTATTCTTCAGGAAGTGAACCGCGAGATCAATACAATCGGTTCGAAGGCCAACGACATTACGACGACCAATCTGGTTCTGGATATGAAGACGGAACTCGAGAAGATCCGTGAGCAGATCCAGAATCTTGCATAACACTTTGAAGAGAGGGGATATGATTACGTGAGCTTTATTCGAATCGGGTTTGGCAATCTGGTTTCTTCGGAACGTCTGATCACGGTTGTGGGTTCCGAATCCGCGCCGGTAAGAAGACTTATCCAGGATGCCAGGGACCGCGGCGCACTGATCGATGCGTCGTCTGGAAAGAAATGCAAGTCCGTTCTGATCATGGACAGTGATCATATCGTGTTATCCGCACTACCTCCGGAAGAGATTGAAGTTCTCCTCGAGAAAACGACGAAGCAGATCCAAAAGGACGGAGGACAAGGAATGTGAGTTTGGGTGATTATGAGCAGACGAGGAAAGGTCTCCTGGTTTCGGTTTCGGGACCTTCCGGCGTCGGAAAAGGCTCGGTAATAGACAAGGTCCGGGAGAGGCTTCCGGATATCGCACATTCTGTATCGGTGACGACCAGAGGCATGCGCGAGAACGAACAGGAAGGCAAATCCTACTTTTTCCGTTCGAAAGAAGAGTTCCAGCAGATGATGAAGGACGGAGAGATTCTGGAACACGACATTTACCTGAACAACTATTACGGAACCCCGATCACACCATTATTGAAGCTGATTAACGAGGGCCGCGACGTCCTCTTCGATCTGACGGTATCCGGAAGTCTGGCACTGATGGAACATTATAAGGATGCCGTAACCATATTTCTCCTGCCGCCGTCCTTGTCAGAACTCAGAAGGCGGCTCGAGAAACGGGCGACAGAGAGCCCGGAAGTCATAGAAAGACGCCTTCTGGAGGCAAGCGTCGAAATCCCCAAGCTGGATCTTTTCAATTATGTCGTCATCAACGACGATCTCGAAAAAGCCGCCGACCGGATTATTGCGATCATCGAAGCCGAAAAGCACAAGTCTTTCCGACAGATCGGCATCGAGGAACGAATTCTCGAAAGATAATGCAATTATTTGCACGATTCGGTTATGAACTAATGTAGAATACAACATAGGACCTATTTTGAAGGAGGCATATATGCTCGTTAAACCACCGATTGAAGAACTTTTACCCAAGGTTGAAAGCCGTTACACACTCGCCATGCTGGTTGCCAAGCGCACTCGCCAGCTTGTCGATGGAGCTCAGCCCATGGTTGACTCGGAGTCCACCAATCTGGTCACCCTTGCCTGCGAGGAGATCGCGGCCGATCAGGTGATCTGCGTAACCGGGATTTTTAGTCCGGTAGTCCCCCTTCGTCCAGAAATCGAAGAAGCCCGTCGTCTGGCCAGAGAGCAGGCTGCCAATCAGGCGTCTCTCGATGCATTCCCCGACCTTATGGATATTCCGAAGGGCGCGGACGCGGATGAGCTGACGGATCTGGTGCCGATGACCGATACCGACGAGATTGTAGAAGAGGATGTCTCCGACGAGATTGTAGAAGAGGATGTCTCCGACGAGATTGTAGAAGAGGATGTCTCCGATGACATCATCGCGGATATTTCCGAGGACATTACCGAGGACATCGAGACAGAAGACAAAACCGACGAGCCGGAAGACTTGTCTGTAACGGAGGAATAAGATGCCCGCAGCTAAATCGATGGAGCGCATTGTGGCGCTCGCAAAAACACGCGGATTTGTATATCCGGGTTCGGATATATACGGCGGTCTGGCCAATGCCTGGGACTTCGGTCCCTTAGGCGTTCAACTTAAGAACAATGTCAAGGCGGCATGGTGGAAGAAGTTCGTTCAGGAGAATCCGTACAATGTCGGAGTCGACTGCGCGATCCTGATGAATCCTCAGGTCTGGGTTGCCTCCGGTCATGTCGGCGGATTCTCGGATCCTCTGATCGACTGCAAGCAGTGCAAATCCAGACACCGCGCCGACAAGATTATTGAAGATTTTGTCACGGAGAACAATATCGATATCGGATCCGTCGGACTTGACGGATGGACCTCCGAGCAGCTGGTCAGCTTTATCCGTGAGAAGAATGTCCCGTGCCCTCAGTGCGGCGGTCATGAATTTACCGACGTGCGCAAGTTCAACCTGATGTTCAAGACCTTTATGGGCGTTACCGAGGACAGCAAGAATGAAGTATATCTGCGTCCCGAGACCGCGCAGGGTATTTTCGTGAATTTCAAGAATGTACAGCGCTCCTCCAGAAGAAAGATACCGTTCGGTATCTGCCAGATCGGCAAGGCGTTCCGCAACGAGATTACCCCCGGCAACTTCATTTTCCGCACACGCGAATTCGAACAGATGGAATTAGAGTTCTTCTGCGAGCCCGGCACCGATCTGGAATGGTTCGATTACTGGAAGAACTACTGCTTCAGCTGGCTGAAGACGCTGGGTCTTAAGGACGATGAACTCCGTACGCGCGATCACGCCAAAGAAGAGCTGGCTTTCTATTCCAGAGCGACGACCGACTTCGAGTTCCTTTTTCCGTTCGGCTGGGGAGAGCTCTGGGGTGTTGCGGATCGTACGGATTATGATTTGAATCAGCATATGAAGTTCTCCAAGGACGACCTCTCATATTTCGATCCCGCCAAGAACGAGAAGTACGTTCCGTATGTTATCGAGCCGTCGCTCGGTGCGGACCGTGCCACACTCGCGTTCCTCTGCTCGGCCTACGACGAGGAAGAACTCGAGGGCGGAGACGTACGAACGATTATGCGCTTTCATCCGGCGCTTGCTCCGATCAAGATCGGAGTGCTGCCGCTTTCGACCAAGCTGTCCGAGAAGGCTGAAGCGATCTATCACGATTTGTCGCACGATTACTTCTGCGAGTTTGACGACCGCCAGTCCATCGGCAAGAGATACCGCCGGCAGGACGAAGCCGGAACGCCATACTGCGTGGTTTATGACTTTGATTCAGAAAATGACGGATGCGTTGAGATCCGCGAGCGGGACTCCATGCAGAAAGTCGAATACGAGCCGGGGAATGTTCGCTTCCCGATCGGGCGGTTAAGGGAGTACTTTGCGGACAAGTTCACAATTTAGGTTTTCATTATACCGGCGGCGTCGGCAGACTTTAAGAAAAGTCTGCGGGCGCCGTTCGGCATAAGGGGCAAGATCCATCATAAGTCTCAAGAAAGCGGAGGATACACAATGACCAAGTATGTGTACATGTTCACTGAAGGCAATGCCGGCATGAAGAACCTTCTCGGAGGCAAGGGCGCGAACCTTGCGGAAATGACAGGACTGGGACTCCCGGTCCCGCGGGGATTTACGATTTCAACGGAGGCCTGCAATCGCTATTATGACGATAACAAAGCGATTGCTCCCGAAATTGAAACAGAAATCTTTGAAACCTTGGCAAAGACAGAAGCCATCGTCGGCAAGAAGCTCGGAAACCCGTCGGACCCCTATCTCGTTTCGGTGCGTTCCGGTGCCAGAGCATCCATGCCCGGCATGATGGACACGATTTTAAATCTCGGCCTCAATGACGAAGTCGTTATCGGGCTTGCCCGCCTTACAAATAACGAACGCTTCGCGTATGACAGCTACAGAAGATTTATAACCATGTTCAGCGACGTCGTAATGGAGATCTCCAAGAGCAAATTCGACAAGGAATTTGAAGCGGTAAAGGAATCCAGAGGCGTACACCTCGACACGCAGCTTGATGCGGAAGCGATGAAAGAAGTCGTACAGCGTTTCCTTAAAGTCTATAAGGACAACAAGGGAGAAGACTTCCCGCAGGATCCCAAAATTCAGCTTCTCGAATCGATCAAAGCCGTTTTCCGCTCGTGGAACAATGACCGCGCGATTCTCTATCGCCGCATGAACGACATTCCCGGCAGCTGGGGCACGGCCGTCAGCGTGCAGGAAATGGTATACGGCAACATGGGCGACACATCCGGAACCGGCGTCGCCTTTACCCGTAATCCCGCTACCGGTGAGAAGAGACTGTACGGCGAATTCCTGATGAACGCGCAGGGCGAAGACGTTGTGGCCGGTATTCGTACACCGCAGACGATCGACCAGCTGAAGCAGGTTATGCCCGAAGTATACGACCAGTTCGCGAAAATAGCCGAAACGCTCGAGACACACTATAAAGACATGCAGGACATGGAATTCACCATCGAACGCGGCAAGCTCTTCATGCTCCAGACGAGAAACGGCAAGCGCACGGCGGCCGCCGCCATGCGCGTCGCGGTCGAAATGGTCGAAGAGGGCCTGAACACCAGAGAAGAAGCGATCATGAAGCTTGATCCCAAGCAGCTCGACGCACTCCTTCACCCGACCTTTGATCCCGCCGCCATCAAGGCTGCCACCGAAATCGCACACGGACTTCCGGCCTCTCCTGGAGCGGCTACCGGCAAAATTTATTTCACAGCCGAAGACGCCACAAGAGCCAGCGAAGTCGGCGAGAAAGTACTCCTCGTCCGTCTTGAGACTTCACCCGAAGACTTAGCCGGCATGAACGTATCCGAGGGAATCCTTACGGGACGCGGCGGAATGACCTCACACGCGGCCGTTGTCGCCCGCGGCATGGGTAAGTGCTGTATCTCCGGCTGCTCCGAGCTCACCATCAAAGAAGAAGAGAAATATTTCCTTACCAAGGACGGCACGAGATTTAACGAAGGCGACTGGATTTCTCTCGACGGAACCGCCGGTAAAGTCTATTCCGGCAAAGTTGCGACGCAGGAGGCAAGCCTCTCCGGCAACTTCCGCACGATCATGGAATGGACCGACGAATTCCGCACCATGAAGATCCGCACAAACGCCGATACCGTCCGTGACGCGCACGTCGCGTTTGACTTAGGCGCCCAGGGCATCGGCCTTTGCCGTACCGAGCACATGTTCTTCGAGACCGAGCGAATCTTCGCTTTCCGCCAGATGATCGTCGCCAAAAACGAAGAACAAAGAAGAACTGCCCTCGCGAAAATCCTTCCTTACCAGGAAGACGATTTCGTAGGCCTGTTCCACGAAATGAAGGGCTACCCCGTCACAATCCGACTTCTGGATCCGCCGCTTCATGAGTTCCTTCCGCAGACCGACGCCGAAATCGCGCAGCTTGCGACCGAGCTTGGCATGGACGCGAACGATCTTAAGGACTTCTGCGTAAGCCTTCATGAGCTCAATCCGATGCTCGGACACCGTGGCTGCCGTCTGGCCGTCACCTATCCGGAAATTGCAGAAATGCAGACCGAAGCGATCATCAACGCCGCGATCAAGGTCAACAGCGAAGGCGGTCCTCAGGTTGTTCCGGAAATCATGATCCCGCTGGTCTGCGAGCTTAAGGAGCTTAAGTTCGTGAAAAACATCATCGTCAAGACGGCGGACGCCCTGATTGCCAAGTCCGGGATTCCGCTCCAATACAAAGTCGGCACCATGATTGAGATCCCGCGCGCCGCTCTTACGGCCGACGACATCGCGACCGAAGCCGAGTTCTTCTCCTTCGGTACGAACGACCTGACACAGATGACCTACGGACTCTCGCGCGACGATGCCGGCAAGATACTCGACGCCTATTATCAGGCGAAGATCTTCGAATCGGATCCCACCGCCCGTCTTGATACCGTCGGTGTCGGGAAGCTCATGAAGATCGCAACCGAAGGCGGCCGTGCGACGCGTCCCGACATCAAGCTCGGCATCTGCGGCGAACACGGCGGAGATCCGTCCTCGATCGAGTTCTGCAACTCGCTTGGATTCTCCTACGTATCCTGCTCGCCGTTCCGCGTCCCGATCGCCCGCCTCGCTGCGGCACAGGCTGCGATCCGAGCCGGAAAGTAAACTTTCACTAATAACGGATTAAACAAGAAACCCTCTCTGCTCCGTTAGCGCTCAGCGTGAACCGGTGCAGGGAGGGCTTTTCTGTTGAATATCTCATAACAAGATAAATATGATATATTGAAAGAGGTATCCTTTGCCGTCAGGGAGGGAGTTATGAAAAAAGTTTTGGCCATCATAGCCATGTCTTTGGCGTTCGTGGTTATTCTTGTAAGCGGTTTCGATCTGCTGCAGGAGTGTAATTCAAAGTATTCAAATGAAATATTTGAAAAGCAACATCGTGATTGTGATATTGAAACAACAGTAAACGAAAAATGTTACGTTTATGCTGATATTTATTCCGCATATGAAATTGAACCGGGTGAATCGATCCATGTCTACGAATGCACGGCAGATGGACGGGTGTTGGGAGAGTATGTATCGAAGGAGGGAGAGTCGGATTATGTTACGCACAGTAACATTACTGTTTCAAAAACAGATAGCGAGGAACTGAGACAGCTTGTCAAATCGATGAATCAAGACGTTGAAAATCTTAGTAAACAAATCATTGTGATCAGAGCTGCCATTAAGGTCGGCCTTTTACTTTTGTTTGTTGGAGTTCTTTGGGTCAGCTGGAGGCACCTTATCCGTTCCCAAGTACAGGAAAGCAGTAAACCCAATACTGTTAAGCCGGGAATTATAAAGAAAGTTTTAGCCTATATCGTTTTGTCGTTGGGAGTATTTGCGATTCTTTTTGCAAGTGGATGGAGTTTTTTGTATGATTACGAAATTCAGGTTTCACAAAAAATTGATTACTATTACAATCATCAAAAATGTGATATCAAGACGACAGTAAATGAGAAATGTTCGATTCCTACAGGCGATTCTACTTCGTTGGAAATTGAACCAGGTGAATCGATCCATATTAACAGTTTTTGGGCGAATGGAGAGGTGTTTGGAGAGTATGTATCAGAAGAAGGCGAGATATATTATGTTGGTCATAGTAATATTACGTCTTCAAAAACAAACAGTGAGGAACTAAAACAACTTGTCAAATCAATGAATAACAACATTGAAAATCTTAAGCAACAAAGAATTGTGATTAGGCGAATTAATATCGGCGTCCATTCACTACTGTTTGTCGGGAGTCTTTTCGTAATTTGGAGACGATTCAGGCATCACCACGAATCAAAATGAATCTTCCCCGGTTCCCAGCGATTGCACAATTCTTTTGATTCGTCCGGCCAGCCAAAAGCAATCACAGAAACAGGCTCCATCTTAAGAGGAAGTGTCAGTCTTTCGATCAGCAATTTCCGCCAGTCGGAATTCGCCGCAACACCGCACCAGACACCGCCGAGACCCAATCCATGAATGGCAAGCAGCATGTTCTGCGCCGCGGAGGCGCAGTCTGCATACAGAAATTCTTTCATGCCTTCTATATTTCTGTCGCCGCATACGGCGATGGCACACGGGGCAGACTCCAGCATGCCCGTGTTGGAATTGTCACCGGCGAGTACCGTCAGAGTTTCACTATCCCTTATCACAACAAAGTGGAAGGGGCGCTTGTTCTTGGCCGTAGGAGCATTGAGACCGGCGGATAGGATGGTATCCAGCAGATCTTCGCTTACCGGTTCTCCTGTGAATTTACGTATGCTCCGCCGTGTCCGGATAGCGGTAAGCACATCCATTTCACAAGAAAGGGTAACCGGTTCCGACTCTTTATTGCTATCGGCGGCGATTTCATCCATGGCCATCGTGACATGCGCGTTTAAAATGGTCCCATCAAAGCGGACACGCTTTTGCAGGTCCTTGTCCAGAATCAGGAGAAACCTGCCGCCGCCGCGGGATAGGAGCTTGCTTCTATACTCTGTGCCGTTGATGGTCCCGTGAACGAAAATCGTTCCCTTGGGGCCCGGGAAGACTTTCCTGGGATCAAAGGGAAGCTCGATGACAGTCAGCCTTCCAGATTCATCTTTCCTGATAACGGTATCAAAAACTTCCATGACAATCTCCGATCGTTCTATTTGATCTTGCGCAGAACACGTTCGGCCGATTCTGCCAGCCGCTCATTCTTCGATCGTGAATGGTTTTCGAGAAACCGGATGAACTCTTTTTCCAACGATAAAGGGCCTGCCTCCGTGAAAGAAATGACAAAGTTATCCAATGCGATCAGAAACTGATAAGACATCTTGTCATCAAGCGCCACTACGTCGCATTTCAAGATTTCTGTGAGGGCGGAAAGCCCAACCTCCGGGGATGCTTTCCCGATCGCCCACAACATCGATGAGCTCAGCGGACCCCCGGAGCGGATTCGTTGAGTGAGATCCGCGGCGATTTCTTCCTGTTCTTCTATCGTAAGTGTTATTGTAAGAAGCTCTTCCGGCAAGTATTGTTTGTATTCGTTTAATCTCGAATCAGCGTGTCCCCTGCTTAAAATATATGTACTCCTTTCGATAAGCATTGCAAGATCCGAAACGGCGTCGTTCTTTTCGCGGAAATCTTCCAAATCAAGACAGGAAAGCAAACTCGAAATCTCTTCTCTCATGAAGGTCTCCCCGTATCCGCGGCTTGTGTGGCCGTTATTTGGATGATATATACTGAAGTTTAGTTTAGCATATTTTACGAATGAAGTATGAGTTGAACATCTTCGAAAAGCTGCATGTCCCGGAGGGTTCTGAGGAATGTGAAACGAGGCCTTTGTCGGTGACCGTTAATTTGTTATATAATTTTGATGCGCCGAGGAAATCTGTCAGCCATGCGATTTCCTCGTATTGGCTTCGTTTGGGAGGGCCTATGGAGAATAAAATTGCGCTTAGAGAATTCGAGAACGACGACCTGAATCTGTTCAAAAAATGGGTCTATGCACCGCACGTGGTCAAGTGGTACGAAGAGCCTTTGAGCTGGATTGACGAGATCGAGAAGCGCAAGGACGAATTCAACTGGATTCATCACTTCATCGCCGAGTTTGACGGCATTCCCGTAGGCTTCTGTCAATACTACGAATATAAGATGAGCGGGGAGAACTGGCACGGAAAAATCGATGTCGAGGGAGCTTACAGCATCGACTATATGATCGGGGCTCCCAATTTTCTCGGAAGAGGATTGAGCAAAACCATCATTAAAGAACTAATCGCGAGAATCCGCCTTCATCCGAATGCAAAGCGTGTGATTGTACAGCCCGAACCGAAAAATGTAAGATCCTGCGGATTGCTGTTATCGTCCGGATTCAAGTATGAATCCCGAAATAAAATATACGTGATGGAGCTTAATGCATGAGAAACGTACTGTATATATTCTGGCAATGCACCTGGGGCTTCTTTCAGACCATGATCGGCTTCATCGGATTCCTGTCCAACCGGAAATGCCGCCGCTATTTCTATCACGGCGCCGTCATCACGGAGTGGGATCACCCGTACAGTACCTCCGTCGGACTGTTTGTTTTC
This sequence comes from uncultured Mageeibacillus sp., assembly GCA_964617375.1. Taxonomy (GTDB): domain Bacteria; phylum Bacillota; class Clostridia; order Saccharofermentanales; family Saccharofermentanaceae; genus Firm-13. The sequence continues at coordinate 43,250 of CAZTXQ010000013.1, forward strand.
CTGTCATCGGATCCGATGCGGGACAGGAGAAATCCCGAGGAAAACGCATTCTCGAAAACGCTCGTCCATGAGTACGGACACACGATACAGTCCCTTCTTCTGGGTCCGCTGTATATGTTTGTGATCGGCGTGCCGTCTTCCGTCTGGTTTCTGACGCCGGCCCTCCGCAAATACAGGGAAGAGAAGGCCGTTTCGTATTTTTCTTTTTATACGGAAAAATGGGCGAATTTCTGCGGTGAGAAAGTGACCGGCGAGAAGTCGATGGGGCAGGCTCTTATCTGATCAGCGCGCGAAAAGAAATACCGGTCAACTCTTTTTCAGTTCGAGAATCTGAATATGCCCTTTGATCATGAAGTTCGTCTTTTGGAATCCGTGGTCTTCGAAGTTTCTTTCGATCTCGCGCGGCGAATAGAATCGGACGTCCCCTGCTTTTGACAGCGGAATGAATGGATTCAGGATGACACGGATCGGTGCCGAATAGAAGACATCCGCGATATAGATTCGTCCGCCCGGCTTCAGAATTCTTGCTGTTTCGGAGGCAAAGGCCTTCACATCCGGGAAATGGTGATAGGCCGCACACACGGTGATGATATCGAACATCTGATCCGGAAAGGCCGTATGATCACAGCCGCTCACTTTAAATTCCATATCCGGACATATCTTCTTCGCGTTCAGGATCATCCTGTCGGAAATATCGATGCCGTAACCGCGGATATCTTTTTTCGAGGATAACATGCGGAGCAGAGTCCCGTTCCCGCACGCGACGTCCAGAACACTCATGCCGGTATCCAATACGATCATGTCCAGCAGAAGCTCTTTGAAACGGGCGGTGAACTTGCCGTCAAAGGTCTCGTTATAATCGTCGGCTTTCAGATTGTAGCTTTCCCTGGACTTGTCTTCGAAAGATTTCATATCCCCCCCAAAATAATAAACTGTTAACCGGATTCGAGGCACTCCGTAACAAGGATTTCTTCTAATTCTAGATTACTTGCATATCGAAAGCAAATCTTCTGTACAATATGATTGGAAATAAAGAAGAACGGCAGCGCGGCCCCTGACACGTTAAGTGACGGAAGAGCATCCGAATCCATAATGACGGGCATCCGGTCTTCCGGGAATCGAGCTTTACATGAATATTCGAAAAAACCAGGCCAATATCATCACGGTCACAAGACTCATATGTATTGTGCCGCTCTTTCTTGTGGCGCCGTTTTCCGTGCCGTTCTGGATCCTTTACGCTTATTGCGGCCTAAGCGATCTTGCGGACGGAATCGTTGCCAGAACCATGAAGCTGCAAAGTCCTGCGGGGGCGCGATTGGACAGCATCGCGGACGCGGCTTTTTTCTTAACGCTCATGATTCGAATCCTGCCCGTTCTTACCATCCCGCCATGGATCTGGGGGTGCGGCGCCGGAGTTCTTATGGTCCGGTTAGCGACGTATGGCCTTGGGGTTCTGAAGTATCACGCATTTTGCTCTCTGCATACGTATGCCAACAAGGTGACCGGTCTGCTTCTTTTCTGCGCGCCTGTACTGTATGCGTTGCTCGGAATTACAATTGCTGCCGTAATTCTGTTTGCGGCTGCGTTTCTTTCGGCGGCGGAGGAATTGCTGGTCACGATATTATCCAAAGAACTGGACCGGGATAGGAAGAGTCTTTTTGAGAACCGTGCGGGAGGAAAGTCTTAATCATTCATCCTCAGTAGATGAGCGTTGATAGAGAGATCTATTGGAGAACGTATACCAATATTGACTGACATATGATATTGTTGTATCGAACTCTTGATATCGAGGGCTGATTCACTTATAAGGTCTGGCCATAATCATAAACGAGGCATCTTAATGAAGAAATTTATCTCGCTTAATGGATTATTGAGTTTCCTGCTTTTCTTCGCGGTTTCTTTTATTGCGATTTTTTACCAGTGTGCAAATGCGGAATACAACTTGAAAGAGCAGATCGACCGAGGGTATATCAGCAGGAACGCTGTCTTTTTCACATTTGATAATCCAGCAGAGATAACAGAAGAAGGGTATACCGTAGTAATCGATTCCGATACAAATTCGATTCTTGTAATGTCTTCTTCTTACTCTTTTGATTTGGGAAAAGTTGGTAATATGAATATTGCCGAGTATGACATGGACGGGAATTTGATTCTTCCAGATGAATCTGCGGATTTGGTAACAGACAATTTACCGGACGCAAACGGACAGACATTGATTATGAATCTCCTGTCCGGCGGGAAGGGAAGTTACTTCGCAGCTGTTCATGCCGGTACCGGCCGTTACGTATATTATCAAGGTGACGCTGAACTTCCGCCCATGACGGGCGGCCGCTTTTTCACGCCGAAGGAATGCCTTTCCGATGAGAAATTAGCGGTCATCGGCAAAGACTATCTGGGGGATACGTATGTAGAGGATAGTCAGACCTGCATTATGTACCGTGGAGAGCGGTATCGCGTAATCGGAACGGCAGGGCTTACGGCACATTCGACGCTGGACTCACTCATTTTCGTGAATCTGGGATCGGTATCACCGGAAGAACAGATGAACGGCCGATTCTATATTGACGGGGATGACAAAACAGTAAATGCATCATATTGGAAAATGAGTGAGCTGAGCTGCCGGGAGACCGGCATGGCGCTCAAAAAGCTGACTCTTCCCACAACCGTAACGGACATCATTTCCGGAGGCACTTATATGTCAGGCGCATTGCGGGTGCTGGTTTTCTCTTTCCTGATCCTGCTGTATATCAGTATTCTTTACAGGACGATTCTATCCGCCGGGAAACGGACCGGTGCGATGATGCTGGCCGGCGTCTCGAAAAAACAGATCATATGGCGCATATATCGCCCGATGTTCTTTTCCGGCCTTGCAGGAATTCTTATTTCCCTGATGTTGTCCGGCGCAGCTTTGCTCCTCAACTATTTCTATTTGCCGGCGAACCTTGTTCTTCGCGAGATTTTCGTGTGGATCGCGGCAAGCCTCCTTCTCCTGCTTACAGGGCTCATTGCGTTGTCCGTTTACATCCGCAGATATACTTTGCAGGAGGCGCTGAGAGAATCATGACGTTTTTCGTAAAGAATATTCTTAAGAACACCAGGAAGAACTGGCTGTCCAATGTATGGATCCTGGCGATTCTTGCTGTCTGCTCAGCCGTACTATGTATTGTGCTGCAAAACTTCAGCGAGTCACGTGTGAATTCTGCTGCGGTGCTTGCTGATTCCGCAAAAGAAGTGAGATTCACGATCCAGGTACAGGGTGATGCCTATAGGATAGATGGGTTGAATTACAACTCCATGTACAACATAAGCAGAACAGTCCGCGATGAAATATTTGAAAGTGACAAGTGGACGGCATACTCTGCTCCGTCCGAAACCGGGATGTGGATGAGCAAAACGGACCTTCCGGCCGATTTCCCGGAGGATTTGCCGGGAGTCGTCTATGAGCAAGAGGATCTACCGGTAGACCAGATTATTATTCCGGCCTGTGAAATCTATGATATGGAATATTTTAAAGCCGGAGGACTTGAGGTCAGTGAAGGACGGATCTTATCAGATGCGGATTTTGACGTGGTCGACGGTCCGCTTCCGGTCCTGTTGGGACATGACTATACCGGCTGCTACAAAATCGGCGACATAATACCGGATTATATTGACAGCGCTGTCGTGGTCGGTTTTCTTAAAGAGAATTCCTATCTGCCCGGCGTGCCCGGCAAATCTATGGATGCATGTATTATATTCCCGCAATCGTTTCCGAGAATGTCCGGCATTACGTCTGACTTGATTCAGAGGAACCGTCTTAATGCCACCTTCAACGGCGGCATTCTGGATGTCAAAGATTCGGAAACGGATGTTCAGGAGGAAATCAACCGGATCACCTCTAAATACGGATTCTATCCGATTCTTGTGACTCCGGTATCCGGCGCAGACGTGACGGTATCACCGAATGTTTCCGTGAAGAACCTGACCCTGCTATTGCTGCTGGCGGTTACCGTAACCGTTTTCGGTATCGTTATGACCGGTACGATACTGTACAGACGAACCCAAAAGGACATGCCTGCGATTTCTATCTATCTCCTGACCGGAATTCAGATGTGGAAGATCATGCTATCCATGTTCTTTGAGATCTCTTATTTGGGGATTTTTGCCGTTATCCCGACGATCGCAATTTTGAGTGCCGAATACGGTGCTTTTCCGATTCCGATATGGATCCCTCTGGAATATGTCTTTCTCATTGTCGTTCTTTCCCACCTTCCCATTCTTAAACTTGCCGGGCAAGTGAATCCGGGCCGCTTCCTTCGCGGCCGTTCTTAAGTAAAGGAGAATCCTCATATGCCGCTGATCGTGATGAAAAATATCTGCAAAAGCTACGGAATAGGAAAGAAGACGGTGCCTGTCCTGGACCAGGTCAATCTCACAATCGAAGAGAGCGAGATGGTGGCGATTACGGGAAAGAGCGGCGCAGGCAAATCGACGCTGCTTAACATTGCCGGCGCTGTCGATCGTGCGGATTCAGGACAATATCTCTTCAGGGATAAAGAACTCAAGATCCGAAAAACGTCCGACGGATTCCGTTTCCGGCGCGAAAATATCGGGATCATCGTTAAACACTTTGCGCTGATCGACGACTTGAGCGTTTTCGACAATATTTCTATGGCACTGTGGGAAAGCAGGATCAGCGAAAAGGAAATGAAAAGACGGACCGATGAAGTCCTTGAGCGGTTTGATATCGCTTCTTTGCGAAACCAATTCCCTTCGGAATTGTCCGGCGGCGAGAAGCAGCGCGTCGCCATCGGCCGGGCGATCATAAAAAGGCCCGCACTTCTCCTGGCAGACGAGCCTACGGGTGCGTTGAATGCGGCGGCGGAAAAGTTGATTCTGTCGATCCTTAAGTCCCTGAACTCGGAAGGAACAAGCATGATAATCGTTACGCAAAACGCGGAAGTGGCCGCGCAGTGCTCGAGAACCTTTGAACTGGTGAAACACTAAAGACAAAGACGGCACGGCGTACTTTCGTAAACCGTGCCGTTTCATTTTCGCTCCATAGTAACAAATCGCATCAGACGGCGTCTGTTATGCACCAAGGCTTTCCGCCAATGCGACCGGGTTTGCGACTTTTCCCGTATAAGAAACACCGTCAATTTCGATCTCCTTAACGTCGCCGGTGGCAAGGGCCGCAGCCCAGAATTCCGTCGGCGTAATATCCGGCTTGACCTGGCAGGCCAGAGCGTATAGTCCGGCCATGTAGGGTTCGGCCGCGCTCCATCCGCCGATTCTGTTGAAGATATAGTCGTCCGGACCGGTCGACTCGGCGGAAGCGATCGAATCCATCGGGACAAGAAGAATTTCCTCCGGGGCATGAGCGGCAAATTCGCCGGTGTAATACGTCACATAGTCTTCGCGCTGCATCGAGAGCCACTGCGGCCACTCGATGACATTGTAGGAATTGAGATCGTTCTTGTCATCAACCGGACTTATATCCAGTCCCTGAAAGCAGAAAGTATACCCCGAGTCGATAAACATATTGCACGTGGCGACGAAGATCCCGGCGTCCGTCGCGCGTTTGATCGCTGCCTCCAGTTCATCGTATCCGATATCGCCGGGCGCCCACGAAGCGGAAATGGAGATGGCACGAATCTTGTCGCTGTCTGCAAGCGTTTGATTGATCTCGAGAACCCGATCGACGGCTTTCGCATAGGCGAGCCAGGAGAGTGCGCTATTGTCGTCGGTCCAGACGCTGGCACTCAGGAAATAGACGCTTGCCTCGTTGGCGACACCGCAGTTCTTGCCCGCGGCTACACTCGTCATGAATGCGCTATGCAGCTCTGCCTGATAGAAGTCGTATTTGTCAGCACTCAAATCCTCATAAGAGACAATCCTGTCCTTGTATTCGCTGTGATCCAGGTAAAGGGGTTTGTCGATAATGGCGATTGCGACACCGGCGCCCGTGATTCCCTGTTCGCGAAGTGTCTCGATACCGAGACCGGGCGTCATGCACGACTTTATAATCTCCGCCGGATCAAATCCTGCGGGAAGAGTCTCCGGCCAGACGGTCGCCGCATCGAATTCCGCATGCAGGAGAGAATCCAGATCGCCGCTTACATCGATCGACGACAGATCCTTCTGCCGGAGATCCACGGGACGCCAGATTCCGTTATCCACCTTATACTCGGGAAGCTCCGTCAGGGGCTGCTTCATGCCGCGCAAGTCGGTTCGATCCGGTCGCCGGCTAATCGCTGCGGATGCCTCCGGAGCGGTTGTTTCCATTGCCGTAGTTGCGGCGGCCGCTGTGGTTTCCGGGACTGTAACAGCGGCGGTCGAAGCGGTCGCCGGTTCCGTAGTTGCGGCAGGTTCAACGGTGGTATTGCCGCTGCAGCCTGCAAGGAGAGCGACGGTCAGAAGGAGTCCGATGACCGGTTTCATTTTTTTCAAAGGAGCCTCCGATTGATTTCTAATTGTTGTTGATAATTTGAATATCTATCCTAAAGAGATTCTATCACATATTGAATCTTTGGCGGCGATAAGGTTTTCGCGCAGAGGGGGGATACAAGGCGTCACGGGAGACCGCGTCCATGAGGCGTGGCTAAGTTGCCGCTAAATATGATACTATGGTGGAAACATTCTCTTAAGATAATTTCACAATCGGAGGGACTATATGCGTTATTCGGGACTTCATCATATCGGCCTCTATGTAAGAGACATGGAGAAGAGCCTTTCCTTCTACACGGAAGGTCTCGGCGGACGGGTAACCTTGAGTTTTCCCATGGGCGACTCGGGGAAGATCATCGCTCTCGTCGAGCTGGCGCCCGGTGCGGTGATCGAGCTGCTGCCAAAGGGCGACCGATTCGCCGACGAGAATTATCCGTGGGCTCATATCGCACTTGCGACGGACGATGCCAGGAAAGCCTATCACGACGCGCTTCAAGCCGGAGCCGAGTCCAGGCACGAGCCCGGGCAGGGCACCGCAAACGGCATGGAGATCGTCAATGCCTTCGTTACCGGACCGGACGGTGAGGTGATCGAGTTTTTTGAGACGGTCGCCAAAAGGAAGTTCGGAATTGTCGGCGGGATCGGACCCGCATCTACGGTTGATTACTACAGCGGGCTGGTTGCCCGGTATACAAGCCGCTCCGAATCGTATCCCAAAATAGCGATCGAGAGCATCGACATGAACCAAATGCTCAAGAATTTCCAGAAGTCCGATTACGACGCGGTATGCGACCAGATCGTCGGAGCTTTGTACAATCTGAAGAACGCCGGTGCCGAATGTGCGGCGATCGCGTCCAATACACCGCACATCCTTTTCGACCGGATTCGCGAAAAGTCACCGCTGCCGCTGATCAGTATCGTGGATGCGGCGTGCGACTATATCGAGGCCAAGGGTTACCGGAATGTACTGGTACTCGGTACCGGATTTACAATGAGAAGCGGCATGTACGAAGCCGCGCTTCAGCGCCGCGGCATCCGCGCAACAGCTCCCGGCGAATCGGACATTGACAGTCTGCATGCAATTATCTTCCCGAATCTCGAAGACGGGATCGTAATTCCGGAGGACAAGGTGAAGATGATTGAAATCTCCGAACGGTATATTGCCGAGGAGAAGATAGATGCCGTGATCCTCGGCTGTACGGAGATTCCGCTGATGATTGGGGAAGGCGACTTGAGCGTTCCGATCGTGAATGCGACGGAGATTCATATCGGCGCGATCGCCGCATATATGATGAAAGACTTTGCTTGACGAAAGCAGAGTACGACTTTGGACAAACGAAAGAGGGGTTGTCTCAAAACGAAAGTTGAGAGACAGTACCTTTTTTCTAGTCGTTATTCTTACTTTACCGGTTCGTTCTCACTATCAGTCCGGCAGAACCCCAAAGAACAAATCAGACTGTATTTTTCGCTGTGACAGACGCGCAAGCGCGTCGGCGGAGGCTTGGCACGCAAGAATGGAGCCTGAAATCGTTAACAGCCAAAGCAGACTGCATTTGTGCGGGAAAATACCCACTGAAGGGCTAATTTTCTGGATTTAGAGGGTAATCATTGATAA
>CAZTXQ010000013.1:51390-64353 GCA_964617375.1 uncultured Mageeibacillus sp.
ATCATTGATAAGTAACCACGTTTTCGGACAATGATACATATAAGCGGAGGCGCTAAGACAGATTTAGCGGGCAATCATTGACAAATAACCGCGTCTTCGCCCATCTCCTTCTAAATGTCCGATATCAGAACACTCGAGAGGGGACCGTCTAATCGGGGAATGTTGAAGTGCACCTCCCAATATTAAACTCTTTGTTCAACATTGGGAGTGCACTTCGAGTTGAGAGACAATTTTGCTTCTTTTCTGTTCGAAAACCTGCGAATCTTACGAGAGCATCGCGTCGTAGTTTTCGGCTGTGCAGTCATTCCAAACGGCATCGGCTTTCGCAGTCTGCTCTTCCATGTAGGCTTCGAACTCATCCTTGCCGACCATCGCGCCGTCGATATAGTACTCAATAACCGTCGACATGTCCGAATCCAGATGCGATTCGCAGAACCCCAGACGTGACATCGTCTGGCCGTCCGCCGTAAGGGTCATTTCTGCCCAGCCGTAATCCGCATACCCGCCGGAGTACATATATTTACCGTCGGCTTTCAGGGATTCCAAACCGCGAAATACAATGAGATACCCGTATACCTTGTCTCCGATTGTGTGCAGAACTTCAAAGAACTGCGGATCCCCGTTGACGGCCAGTTCGAGAACCACCTCGGGTGAGCCGTCGCCGTTCATATCGAGCACGGAGAAGGAATAGAGGTCAAGGGGCGTTTCGTAAACACCGTTGTTTGCCAGAAAGTCTTTGAGCAGAATCGATTTTCTGGTGTCTGTGCTGTAGAACTCCGCGTTGTTTTCGAGGACGGCGCGGTAAGCCGAAAGAGGAGAAGCTTCAGTTGTCGTATCTGCCGCGGTCGTTTCGGCGACTAAAGTGGAGAGTGCTGTTTCGGATGCAGAGGTGGTATCCGGAGAGATATCGGAAGCCGCAGACGGAACGGATGTTTCCGCCGCCGAAGTATCGGACGGGGCGGACGTGCCGCTCGTCGTGGATGCGCCCATGGCCATGCCGCATCCGGTCAGTGCAATTGCCAGGAACAGGGAAAGAAGTAAAGCAGCCGGAGTCTTTTTCTTAAACGTCATAATATTTTGCAGCCTTTCCTTTAAGTCTTTTTTTTCTTCGCACATCGTTGTGGTAACGACGCCCGCGGGAAGGTGATTTCGTGATGCGAGCTGAAGAAGCGTCTCTCCGTAACCCATTCGCTCCGGCCTGCTTAGACGGCGGAGTACCGTTTCGTCGCAGGACAGCTCACAGGCCCGGTTGATTTCCCTGCGGATTACGATCATCAGAGGATTGAACCAGTGAAAGGAACTGACCAGGACGACAAACCACTTGTAGAGAAGATCGTGCCGCCGCTCGTGGGTAAGCTCGTGACAAAGAATGTGACGAAGCTCCGCTTCCCGGCCGTTCGCGGCGAACGCCTCGTTCGGCAGGATGATGCAAGGCGACAGGAGTCCGATCAGCATCGGAGTATCGACATACGGATTCCGCATAAGGCGTATATGCCTGTCGCCCCGCATGTGCGCGAAAAGAACCATATCGGCAGGATCCGGACGAACCGAAGTCCGACGGATCCGATTCTGATACATCAGGTAAGAGATAAGGAATCGCGAGAAATAGAATCCCGCTCCGAGAAGCCAGATTCCGGTCAGATGCGTAAGCACAAAGTCCCGTACCGGTATGATAATACGCACAACCGTGTCCGCCGCTGATCCCGAAAGTGCGGTCGCCGGTGATGCCGAAACCGTGTTCGCCGGTGTCTCCGGGGATTTTTCGCCGTACTGCGCGGCGTTATTGACCGGTGATTCCAAATCGGCTGCCGTATCCGGAGCGCCGTCCTGCGAGGCAGTATTGTTCGGCAAGGCGCCCGCGTTTGTGCCGGCGGCTATGGATTCGGTCACCTGTACGGCAGATGCCGGAGGCAGAAGGCGGTTCATGAGGCTGCCGTCAAAAGAGAAGGGAACGGCCAGACGGATAAGTACGATCAGCCAGATATAGTATTGGAAGGATCTCGTCAAGTTTTTTTTCAGCACCGGACGAAGGAGCAGCAGGATAAGCGCCATGACGGACCCGCTCAGGCTCAGCGAAAGAAGTGTGAGAATAACCGTGTTCATGTGTGTTCACCATCCCGGAACATATTGCGAAGTTCGGCGATATCGTCATCGCTCAGTTTTTTCGAGGACAGGAAGGATACGATGAGATTTTTGGCGCTTCCGTTATAGAGCCGATCGATCAGCTTCTCCGTCGTATAGTCGTTGTATTCCTTTTCGGTAATGTCGGGAGAATAATAGAATACGTCGCGCTTCTCCTGCGTCACGACGCCTTTTGCGAGCAGACGGTAGAGAAGGGTCTTCACCGTCGAATCCTCCCAGCCGTTGCGAAGGCGGATCGCTTTGCGGATATCGGCCACGGGCAGGGGCCTTTTCGCGTCCCAGAGAACACGAAGGATCAGAAGCTCGGAATCGGCAATCTTTTCAACCGGGTTTGTCATGGCTGCCTCTTTTCCAGACTACAAGTGTAATCTTTATATCTGTCAACAGACTACGCTTGTAACCCGGTTATGTCAACGCACAAAAAATAAAGAAACCGCGGAGGTCCGGAATTTGTTACAATATAGTCATATGACAGATATACTTGCCGGATTGTCGGACCTTGATCCAAAGCGCATAACTGCGCAATAAATGGGTATCGGGAGGGAATATGTATTTTGATACAGTAGCGGAGAGCTGGGACGACGAGCTGCGAATGAAGCGGGCGAGAGTGATTTCGGACGAAATCCGTGCGTCCATTCCGGACGACGCGCATGGCAGCGCGATGGAATTCGGCTGTGGGACGGGCCTTATCAGCTTAGGCCTTCTCGATCAATTCGAGCACATCACGCTGATCGACACATCGGAGAAAATGATAGAAGTCTTGAAGAATAAGATCGACGCCCGAAAGATCAGGAACATGATGCCTGTTCTTATGGATATCAACACCGATGGAGAAGCCAAAAAAGTTAAATATGACGTTATTTATACGTCTATGGCGCTTCACCATATCCCGGACACGGAAACGACACTTAAGAACCTGCGGGAGATGCTCGCGGATGGCGGCTGCCTGTGCATCGTCGATTTGACCGAAGAGGACGGAAGTTTTCATCGGCTCGAAAAGAATTTTCAGGGACATAACGGTTTCGACCGGATCGCCATGGGCGACCTGCTGGACCGGCTCGGGTACAAGAACATTGAATCCCGCGTTTTTTTTGAGGGAACCAAACCGGTGGAAGACAGAGATGTTCCATATTCTCTATTTATCCTGAAGGCAAATAAATAACAGCAAGAATTTTGAATGTTGCAGGGAGATTATCACATGACAGAAAAGAAGCATAGCAAAAGAGTATACGTGCGGGTCCTTCAGGTGTTCGGACTCCTTGTCATTGCGCTTGTGATAACGTTTGCAATTCTCTACGGGAATCTGATTCTGTCGGCGACATCCTTTTCGAGAATGGAGGATCAGCAGGCCTATACGGCACATATCTACGGCGGCATGCATTTCGACGATTATCTGAAGGAGGGCGGCGTTCGGACGGCCGACGAACTCATGGATTATATCTCCGGGAAGCTTACTTTCGGCCTGGGGCATCTTGATGTCAAGGATCACGGCTGCTCGTCCTACACGGCAGTGACGCCCGAAGGGGATTATCTTCTTTGCGCGAACATTGATCAGCACCTGTTCAACGAAAGAACCCCGATCATTGCGGCGATCGACGGAGAAACAAATATTCTCGGACTCGCCAACGCGGGGAATATCACGAAATCGTCGGACGGACTTGATCTCAAAGACCGGCTCCTCTGTTCGTTTCTGCCTTACGTGCTCTGCAACGGAATGAATGGCGAGGGCCTTGCCGTAGGTGCGGCAACGGTAGCCGGCTCGGTGTGCAGGGACACGGAGAAGCCGGACCTGTATGATTCGACCATAGTCTATGCCGTACTCGAGCAGGCATCAAATATAGACGAAGCGCTCGCACTTCTTGCCAAATATGACAATGCCCGGGACGACGGCGAGATGTCGCATTATATGCTCGCTGACAAGGACGGCAATACGGCCGTCGTCGAATGGGTCGGCGGGGAGATGTCCGTATGCAGGCCGGAAGACGGGAAGAACTATTTTGTCATGACCAATTTTGCTCTAGCATCGATGAGCGGCTTCGGCATGGACCGCTATGAATCCTACGAGAAAACACTCGGCGAATGCAGCGGCGTTCTGTCGGAGAAGGACGCCCTGCATCTGCTGACGGAGAACGTGATCGAAAGCGACAAGATGTGGTCGGTCGTCTTTAATCTCAACAAGGGGACGGCGCTGGTCTGTTTTCGAGGAGACGATTCGAAGACTTATTCGTACCAGGTCGGCTGACGATCATTTAGAAATATTCTTATCGATCTTCCAGCGAATCTTTGCAGGAGACAATCGAAATAGCTCTTGCTTTTTTTGCCAAATTTGTCACTATTAGAGATGTATATATCATCGACGGCATTTTTGATTCAAGTCACGAGCGAATGAGAAAGAGGTGCGATATGAGTCAGTATCTTGAAGAGTTTTCGCAAATCCTTGAAGGAGAGAACAAGGAAGAGGCCGTGCGATTTGCTCTGGATCTTCTTCGGACAGAGACCCTTGATGTTATCGGGCTGTATTCGGAGATCTTAACGCCCGCCCTGAACCACATGAAGTGCAATCTTAAGGAGAAGCAGGTCTGTGTCTGGAAAGAGCATGTCCGTACGGCGATCGTTCGCACGATTGTCGAGAATTGCTACCCGTATGTGCTCGAAAAGAGGGGCGCCGGAGCGAACAAGGGCACAGCGGTGGTGATCTGCCCGCCCGGGGAATATCACGATCTCGGTGCGCGAATGGTCGCGGACTTTTTCACGATCTGTCATTACGACACCGTATTCGTAGGCAGCAACACGCCGTACGAGGATTTTTACAACGCGGCGGATCTCATTCATCCGGATATCATCGCGATCAGCGTCAGCAATTACTACAATCTTGTCGTGACGAAGAAGATAGTCGCGGAACTTAAGAACAAGACCGGCCACAAAGCCAAAATTGTCGTGGGCGGCTACGCCTTCCGGGATAACCGTGAGAACCACCTGGCGACGGTCGGCGCGGACAGCTATGCGGAGAGTTTCTCCGACATCAAGCGCATCGCAGAAGCAGGAGGGAACGTATGAAATTGAGTTTCAGCATAGCGACCCGGTTTCTGAGATCCAATATCGGTCAGACCCTGATCATCATTCTGGGCATCGGGATCGGCATTTCCGTGCAGATCTTTATCGGATCCCTGATTCAGGGTCTCCAGAAAAGTCTTGTCGAAAAGACGATCGGAAGTTCCTCGCAGATTACGGTGACGGCCGAAATAAAGGATGACGGTATAAGCGACTATATAAATCTTGAAGAGATGATTAAGGCGATCGATTCCCGAATCGTATCAGTGTCCCCCACCTATGACAACGCGGGACTGATGGAGTACGACGGCAAATCACAGTCGCTTCTTGTCAGAGGATTTGATTTTTCGAAAGCCGATGAAATCTACAAAATATCCGATGCGATTATTGACGGAACAATGCCTCAAAAGACGGGCGAGGTCCTTCTTGGCAAGAATCTGATCGATGAATATGGCTTCAAGGTCGGAGATGTGATCAATGTGATTACTCCCGATCAAGCGGTAAAGGAATGCACGATCGTCGGCTTCTTCGATCTGAAGGTCGCGCAGCTCAACACGAGCTGGTGCATTACGACGCTTACCTCGGCACAAGAACTTTTCGGCGCGGGAGACATTGTCACCTCGATCGAAATGCAGGTCGACGACAACTCGGTATTCGCCTCCGACAAGATCGCAGAGAATGTTTCTTCGAAGATCGGCGATGCATATAAGGTTACCGACTGGAAGGCTCAGAACGAGCAGCTCCTGAGCGGACTTTCCGGCCAGAGCATCTCGAGTCTTATGATTCAGGTCTTTGTCATGTTGTCGGTGATCCTGGGCATCGCAAGTGTCCTCGCGATTACGGTTATGCAGAAATCCAGGCAGATCGGCATCCTGAAAGCCATGGGAATCAAGAACGGGCAGTCGAGCCTGATCTTCCTGTTCGAAGGACTGATACTTGGCATTTTCGGCGCTGTTACGGGAGTGCTGCTCGGACTCGGTCTGGCGGCGTCGTTCACGGCATTCGCCTTGAACCCGGACGGAACGCCCGTCATAGCACTCTACATCGATCCGAACTTTATCGCGCTGTCCGGAGGAATTGCCGTGCTGGCCTGCCTTCTCGCCTCGCTGATACCGGCCCGCAAATCGTCGTCGCTCAATCCGATCGACATCATCAGAAACAATTAAGGAGGCCGGTATGGAGAATGTATTAGATATAAAGGGCGTAAACAAAATCTACGGTACAACCGTTAAAACACAGGTTCTTACCGACATCAATATCGCTTTTGAAAAGAGCTCGTTCAGCTCGATCATCGGCCAGTCGGGCAGCGGCAAGAGCACGCTTCTCAATATTATGGGAACGCTCGACACGCCGACGAGCGGGCAGGTGTTGCTGAACGGCATCGATACCGCCAAAGCCTCGAAAAACACACTCGCAGAGCTGCGGAACAGATCCATCGGATTCGTATTCCAGTTCCATTATCTTCTGCCCGAATTCACGGCGCTCGAAAATGTCCTTATGCCGTACCGGATCGGAGGCGGTAAAGTCAATAAAGAGATTACCGATAAAGCCAAGGAGTATATGGCCCTGGTCGGTCTTGAGAAAGTGATGAACAACAACGCGACGAAGATGTCCGGCGGACAACAACAGAGAACGGCCATTGCCAGGGCAATCCTGAACAATCCCGATATTATTCTGGCCGACGAGCCGACGGGAAACCTCGATTCCGATTCGACCGAGAATATTTACACGCTCCTTCGCGATATCAACATGCGGCTCGGCACGACTTTCGTCATCATAACCCACGACCGGCATATTGCCGAAAAAGCCGACCGCATCATCGAGATCGCGGACGGCAGGATCAATCTGGACATTCGCAAGACCTGACGGATTTGCGTAAAAAAATATTAGGTAAACACATTAGATTGGAGAGAGAAGATGTCTGTTTCTTACAAATGTCCGAATTGTGCGGCGAATCTTGAGTTCGACGCGGACACACAGCAAATGGCCTGTAAGTTCTGCGGATCGCAGATCAGGCCGGAAGACGTCATCACAGTCGAGAATCCCGAATGGAAGCAGGAATCAGCCGAGAAATGGCAGTCGGATGTCGTTTCCTACACTTGCGGCAACTGCGGAGCGGCGGTTATCACGGACCAGAATACATCCGCGACCTTCTGCGCCTTCTGCGGATCTCCCGCAATCGTACCCGAACGGCTTGTCGAAGGATACCGTCCGTCCGAACTGATTCCGTTCACGTACGGCCGTGACGCCGCCGTTAATAAGTTTTTCGAGTGGTGCAAAAAGGGCCGGATGACACCGAACGATTTCGCATCAGACAAGAATATCGAGAAACTGACCGGCATCTATGTGCCGTTCTGGCTTTTCGACAGCGATGTCGATATGCTTTTTACGGCAAAGGGTACGAAAGTACGCAGTGTGTCGACGGGCAGCACAACGACTACAACCACCTCTTATTACAATATTAAGCGCTCCCGAAAAGAGGCGTGGGACCGGATTCCGCTGGACGGCGCCACACATATGGACGATAAACTCATGGAGATCATCGAGCCGTATGACTATAAGGATCTTACAAAATTTGACATGAAGTATCTGGCGGGATTCTATGCCGAGAAATATGACCTTCCCGAGGACAAACTCCATGTGCGTCTCAAGGATAGACTGGTGAAGTATATCAAAACCATTTTCGACGAGTCGGTCAAAGGATATACCACGATCACGGAAGCCGCCGACAAGAGCAAGTACATCCGTCCGCGCTACGTCTATGCTTTACTGCCGGTCTGGATGCTGAATTATCAGTATCGCGGCAAGAAGTACACGTTTGCGATGAACGGCCAGACGGGGAAAGTCGCGGGAGAACCGCCGATCAGCCGGATGAAGCTCCTCGTTGTTGCGTCGACGTCGCTTCTTGTAAGCGGCATCATATTCTATTTGATCGGAGGGATTTTCTTATGAACAACATCAGGAGACTCCCGTCCTTTCGCCTTTCCAGCGCGAAAAGAATTTTTACCGTTCTCGGCAGCGTCCTTGCCGCAGCCGTTATTCTATCCGCGGTTTCGGTGCCCATTTTCGCGCAGGGGCCTGGAGACCGCGTGACCGGCGTCTATGACGATGGACTGCTTCTTAACGATTCCGAAGAAATCGCCCTGGAGACTCTTGAGAAGAAGATTTCCGATAAATGGGACGTCAACGTGCTGATCGCTACGACGATATCGAAAACCGGTTATTCCAACTCGGATTCCGGCAGCGAGAGCTATGCCGAGGACATTTATCACGATAAGACAGACGCGCACAAGACGGAAGAAGACGCGTCCGGATTCCTGATTCTGATCGATATGGAGAATCGTTACTTCTACATTTTCACGCACGAGAGCGTCCATGACCGTGTGTCGGACAGCCGCTGTGATGAGATTTACGAGGATGTCTATGACAATCTCAAGACAGGTAATTATTACGAGTGCCTTGATCAGGCACTAAATGAAATGGATTCATCACTTCCGGACTACCGCGACACGCAGCTTCTAAAATGCTGGTCGTCGACGTCGCTTCTTGTAAGCGGCATCATATTCTATTTGATCGGAGGGCTTTTCTTATGAACAACATGGGAAGAATCTCATCCATACGACTTTTCGATGCGAAAAGGATTCTCGCAGTTCTCGGGTGTTTTATGACGGCAGCCGCCATTCTTTGTGCTGTCACAGTACCTCTTTTTGCGCAGGGGCCTGGAGACCGCGTGACCGGCGTCTATGACGATGGACTGCTTCTTAACGATTCCGAAGAAATCGCCCTGGAGACTCTTGAGAAGAAGATTTCCGATAAATGGGACGTCAACGTGCTGATCGCTACGACGATATCGAAAACCGGTTATTCCAACTCGGATTCCGGCAGCGAGAGCTATGCCGAGGACATTTATCACGATAAGACAGACGCGCACAAGACGGAAGAAGACGCGTCCGGATTCCTGATTCTGATCGATATGGAGAATCGTTACTTCTACATTTTCACGCACGAGAGCGTGAATGACCGTGTAACGGATGGCCGCTGTGATGAGATTTACGAGGATGTCGCAGACTATGCCTCGGCAGGTAGATACTATGAGTGCCTTGATCAGGCACTGGGTGAAATGGATTCCTCACTTCAGAACTATCGTACGACACAGCTTGCGATTTGCTGGGGAATACGGATCGGCGGCCCGATTATAGTGACCGGCGTATTGATTCTGATTCTTGTTTATCACAAGAGGAGCAAAGTTACGGTTACCAATAAGACGTACCTGGACTCTGCCAATTGCGAAGTTATCGACGATATAGACGATTTCACGCACAGCACCGTTTCGGTTGTTCACAACTCCAGCTCCAGCGGCGGCCACGGCGGCGGAGGAGGAGGCGGCGGAGGAGGTCACTCCGGCGGCGGAGGAGGACATTTCTGACGAGTCGCATTTCGGCTCCTTTCCTTAACCGGAAGGGGGCCGTTTTCATGCCGGGAAAATGCGGTGCAAATATTTATTAAATATCAAAGAAGACATAATTGACTTTCATCAGCTAAGATGATTAATTGAATATAGTACAAACTATAATTTCATTTCAGGCTTATCAGTGGAGTTATAACGAATAAAGACAAAAACCTTTTAGTCAGGTGGGGGGGAGTCCCGTATGTTCCGAAAACACACAAATCCTTATTTTCACGAGAATCGTCAATCCGGGCGTCGGTTGTCCGTGCTTCTTTCTGCGCTTCTTTCCGTGCTGTTCCTTATATCTTCTGTTCCGGCACCTGTTTTCGCGGCTGTCAAGGTCCAGGAGGGCGGAGTATCGACCGCATCGGCGGGAACTTTCTCGACAAGCGACGACGCGGATTCGGAATATCTCGATCCGGTCAATACTTTTTCCGACGGTCCCGTCTCTTATTATCTGGTTACACAGGATGCGGCAAAGTCGGCCTGGACTACCGTGGATTATCAGGGAACTACATATCCGCTGGCGGCCGTTGTGGTCAGCAATGACTTGAATGCGATGAAGGTGAACGGCGTCAGCATTTTTGCCGCGGATCACACGGTGTTCTTTGATTCGGGACTGTATACCGATACGGATCCGAACTCGTATGTCCGGTTATCGATCACCAATCTTTCCCTGGTCGGACTCTATGAAGACGCAAACGGAGACCCGACCGCTTCCCTTACCAAAACGGCACGAGCGGACAATACGGTTGAACGATACAATATTATGCACAGGAATGTGTATTTCGAGAACCTGATCTTTGACGGACTCGGACGGAATATGACGACGGCGAAGAGCAGAGGTGAATACTGTTTCTTCATTACCGGTGTTGCGGCTCCCTGGGACGGGACCGACGGATTCGTGATGAAGAACTGCGTTATACAGAATGTCGGAGCCTCCAACATGGCGTCGACTTCCAAAAACGTGGCGATCAATATCTACAGCTCGAACGGACGTCATAATTTCGAGGGTCTTGTCATCCGGAATATCAAGACAACTTTTGGACTTGGCATCGTGAGTATGAACCGCGCTACCCAAAACTACTTTAAAGACCTGACGATAGACGGTTCACTAGCGAGCTCCACTTCGAATTCGATCAAAATTGAAGATACGGACTCGGGAATTGACGTTCCCTATTTAACGTATAAGAATGTTTTTGCGGGGGCGCTGACGCTTACGAAGACCGGAGGCCAGGGCTACGTCTACATCGAACGCTATCAGTACGCCGGAACCTATGTTCCTCAAGAATACCGCTATGCCCGTTACAGTACGTCGAACGGCTCATCCTTTTTCTCGGCGATCAATGTATACAGTTCACTTCCCGCGGCATCCTCTTCCTATGCCGTCCTTGATCTGACCGATAACTATTGGATTGTCCGGACCGATTCGGCAACATCCGTTGAGAATCAGATCACGGCGATCAGAACGGTGCTGTCCAGAGTGTCTTCCGCCGGAGTTCCCAACAGCATTCCCGGATACAAGATTAAGCTCGTTACGGCGGTCTCCTCGATCGGAAGTTTTGCGGTACCGGATCTCGGAAGCGCTCCGGCAAGTCTTGTTGCTGTGAAGCTGCTCGAGACCGGAAACCCGGCCGCGTACGACAGCACGGAATTGATTCCGTTTACCGCGGCTTCGACGATTACTCTAAAATCCTCGGATCCTTCCGGAATTCAGATCTATAATATCGATTTTGACTCTCAGGCTTTCTATACAATGAAAGAGGCGGTTTCCGGTGTTGCGCTAATAACGCCTGCCGATCCGAATGAATCAGCTCCGCCGGCGGGTTACCCGGTTTATGGCGGCTATGCGCTCGCATCCTCAGCCAAAGTGGCCGGTTCGCGGCCTGCAACGTTCGTTAATTGCGCGTTTACCGCGCTGGCTTCGACCGTTACGATAAACAATCCTATATCCGAACTCGGCCTTACGCAGCAAACGACCTTTGATGCGGACCTCACGGGCGGTTACACGGACAGTTCGATGGCAGCTTCGGCCTCGTCGGTGAACGATACCTCGATCAGATGGTTCTCGAGCAATCCGGCCGTCTTGTCCATTGATCCTTTAACGGGCGTCGCGACGGCTCATGCGCTCGGTACCGCAACCATTACGGCGAAGTCCACGGACTCTCTGAACCAGGGAGAAATCGAGAAACCGTTCGCATCTTTTGCGGTTACGGTTCGCGATCTGTTCTATGTTTCGTACAACGCCAACGGCAGCGATTCCGGAACGGCTCCGGCACAGGTTCCTGTCATATCCGGAAAGACCACAATTATAATGCCGGAAAACGATCTGATACGCGCCGGCTATACGTTCGAAGGCTGGAACGTGAAACCGGACGGGACCGGAACGAATTATGCGGTCGGAGAATCGGTAACGGTTACGGCCCCGCTTGTATTGTATGCACGTTGGGTGAAGATCTTTGTTGCAACACCGACACCGACCGTTACACCGACACCGACCGTTACGCCGGTTCCGACCGTTACGCCGGTTCCGACCGTTACGCCGGTTCCGACAACGACGCCGGAGCCTACTCTCACACCGGCTGTGCCGACACCGACGCCGGCATCGGGAGTGTTGGGCGCTGTAAGAACACCTACGGCTGCGCCGACATCAAGACCTTCAAGCGGTGTACTGGGTGTCACGAGGACCGGTGAGGAGACGAGCACACTTCTAGTAGCCGCGTCTGTCGCACTCCCGGTTTTGGCAGCCGTCGGGATTGTCATTCTCGTGATACGAAGGAAAAAGGCATAATGACTGAACCGGCGGTACCGTTAAGGGACGCCGGTTTTTGCATATGAACATTACGTTAATAACGAAGTTGTCGATGATGACGGCAAGAAGTTCCGATTCTGACAAATCGTCGCTATTAATGTAAATATATAGAACGCACGTCCGAAACAGCGTTAGGAAACATTTTCTAAGAACGAAGCCGCGAGACGAAGCCTAAAAGGCGGAAGACGCGGCTTCTCCAATGTCCGGCCGGATAAGCAGTCACATGGATCATGAAAGCCGGTATGCCCTTGAGCTGTCTTTTACCCGAAATCCGGTTGACAGACAGAGAAAATTGTACTATGATTTATTTCCGGTTCCCGTAATTTCGAGACCGGTTGTACCTCGATATCAAGCCGCCGAGCGGCCTCGAAAAATCTGAAAAGCGTCAAAAAATAGCGGTTGACAGATGAAAAGATCGATGGTATCCTACTTAAGCGCTTCGGGAAAACGAACGCGACGAACCTTGAAAATTGAATAGAAGAGCAGAAAAAACGAGCCTTAAGTTCAATTC
>CAZTXQ010000014.1:0-21809 GCA_964617375.1 uncultured Mageeibacillus sp.
GCGGTTGATACCGCTTTTTTCTTATCGTCAATACGTCGGTTGTCGGACGCTTACGTTCTGCGAGTAAAAACCGAGCAAGGGAAGAGGTCTTGGCAATGATCCTTTTTATGAGAGTAGTAACGCGAACACATATGATATGACGTTTCTTGAACCTGGGAATTGGTCTGAACCAAAAGTTCGAGTCGATTTGTGGAGTCTGTTAAATAAACGATCGGCATACCTGCTTGATGTTGCCCATTGTAACTGGGAAACTATGAAAAATAAAGACATTGGTGATTATGTCCAAAGAGATTTTCCAATAAAATTACGAAGTGAAGGCGGCGGTGACGGGGCAGGAGAATATAAATATAGACAAGGTGAAGGATTATACCTAAGACTAGAGTCATTGATGAAACAATAAAAATTAAGTTATACATTCAGTATAATTAAGTATCAAAAATATTAAAGCCGAGCTATTTTTTAAATAAAGAACTGACTTATTGACTGTTTTTAAATCAATGGACGCGGAGGATCTGATATGCTTAGTGGTTCGGAATATAATTTGTCTATTAGTGATGAGATTGTCGTTAGAATTAAACAAAAGGCATCTGACGTTGCTAGTCAGCTTATCAAAATGAATGTACCTAAAGAATGTGTAATTGTTGAGAAAATAGCATCGAGAACTATTTCAATCCCCAATAAATTTATGGGCTTGAAAATTGGCTCAAAAGAAGTTACTGAGCAATACAATCAAGCTATTTTATCAGGGTGGCTTCTTTTTGAAAACGTAGTTTTGATGGGTGAAGATTCTAAAGATCAAGAGTGGTATAAGTGGACGAGATACTATTATCTTGGCGAAGATGGGAACTTATATTCTAGATATGAAGAGATTTTAGAAAAATATCGATCAAATTCAAGATCTGTTGATTTGCGTGATGCTGTTAAAGTCGAATCGATGAAAGATTTTATTCAAAGTGATGAGACACAACAAACTAGGGATAGTGGGAACTCTTATTATAATTTTGGCGGAACTATTGATAATGCATTGACCAGTCTAAGTTCAAAACATCACAAATAATTTCCGATATGGTTTCAAAAACTTTGATCACACGTGAAATCCCGTTTGGTAGATGATTTTATCCATTTCGTTATGGGGACGGGTGCACTTTTTAGCGTTAATCAAACAATTTGGCGTTAATTCCTATTATTGCTAAATTGTATCAAAGTATAGGTTCTTAGACAAAAGTCAAAACTCTTTTCTACGGTGTGCGAACACGTCCTCGGAGCCCATGGGGCTCCTGCGGAACTTCGGCGTAGAAAAGAGTTTTTCCTTATATAAGCGGAGCATAAGCTCCGCTTATGCGAACAAAAGGACCTCGCGGTTCGAAACTTCCGCAGGGCGAAGCCAAGGACCTGTTTCGCGAGAGAGAGTTCTCGCTCCCCCGAGGAGTTGAGTATCGCATTTAACTAAAAATGGAGCTATATCAACTTGGCTAAATCTTTGCGTGTTTTGAATCAAGCTGAATTTTCAATAACAGTCCAAAGATGACGGAAAGCATGCTCCCGATATACAAATAAAGGTTTAGTGTAGGAATAAAAAAATAGACAATAGTTATAAATATTAGCAGCAATCCCATGAGCAGAAAATTACTTCCAACAATATCGGCCATTTTCTTTTTATCATATTTGCGTGCGTCATAGCCTGCAATGATATCTACAAGTTGAAATTTCTTTATGATAAATCCGAGCAAAACATCAAAGGATCCCATAATGACAAATACAATTCTTGCAGCATCTGCATCGCTACTCATTTTTCACCTCTTATTCGTATATTCTAATCACCATAGTAAAAATGATAACGAATAGATTATTCTTTTTATCATATTATATGAAACTTACACCTGATGTCTATATACAGTATATCGCCAATTTGTATCAAAGTATGGATTCCTAAACAGACATCAAAACTCTTTTTCCTGCTGACTGTAATAATTCTATAAAGTCAACCTGGGTTTTGTAATTTCTGAATTGTGATTATATCTATGAAGGTGCTTCAGCGCCCGTACAATGCCCGTCCTGTATACATATGACGGCAAATCTTTAGATTTTCTGTTAATATTATCAGTGCTACTATAAACAAGCGGAGGGTTGTATATGTTTGAGTGGTTAGCAGAATTTTCTCCGGTTAATCAGGCACTGTTCGGTACGCTTTTTACCTATGGCGTTACGGCTCTAGGCGCTGGTTTGGTATTTTTCTTTAAGACAATCAATAAAACCATTTTGAACTTCATGCTGGGCTTTGCTGCCGGGGTCATGATTGCGGCTAGTTTCTGGTCGCTCCTTGCGCCGGCCATTGAAATGTCGGAGAGCCAGGGTCAGACAGCTTGGATAACAGCATCTGTCGGTTTTCTGGCAGGCGGACTGTTTTTGTGGCTGATTGATAAAATATTGCCTCATTTACACATCGGATTGGAAGTAAATCAAGCTGAAGGCATCAAAACCAGATGGCAGCGCAGTATCCTGTTAGTTCTAGCAATCACATTGCACAATATACCGGAAGGATTGGCTGTGGGCGTTGCTTTTGGTGCCGTTGCATCAGGTGTCCCGTCGGCCTCCCTTTCAGGAGCGGTTGCCTTGGCCATTGGTATCGGATTACAGAATTTTCCGGAAGGTGCAGCCGTTTCCATCCCCATGCGCCGCGAAGGATTCAGCCGCAGGAAGGCTTTCCTATATGGTCAGTCATCAGGTCTTGTTGAACCCTTAGCAGGTGTTCTGGGAGCTTATGCGGTGATATCAATGCAGGCCATTTTGCCGTATGCCCTTGCTTTTGCTGCCGGTGCTATGATTTATGTGGTCGTCGAAGAACTGATTCCCGAAGCCCAGCATAATGAAGGCGGCAGTTCGACCGACCTGGCAACAATCGGCTGCATGCTAGGCTTTGCTGTGATGATGATCCTGGATGTGGCACTCGGATAATAAGGAGGACAATCAAAGGCATTCATCTATTCAATCCGCGGGTTTGTCTATGAAAAAGCGGTTACTGAGCCGGATTGAGGAATCAATCCTAGTACGAAAAGGGAAGATATTCCGAAAGACGGCCTATGACACTCTGCTTTTCTTCCTGGATAATCTATCTGGTAATGAATATTTTATTACTAGCCGAAAAACAGTATACTGATATCTATATTGTAAAAGGAGCATGAATCGTGGATTCGGAACATAACTTCAATCTAGTAGAAACACTGAATCAATGTAAGAGTTATTGCTATTCAGGGAAGAAGGTCATAACTCATACGCAAATATTCAGGGGATTCCTTATAGCATGCGTGATCGAAGCTGCATTGATTGGTGTGATTCGTCTGGTTTTCAATGCTGAGATTATGATGTCTGTTTTGGCAGGTTCATTGACTTTTATCGCAATACTTGTTATTGGGATTCCGATCAAGATATTTCAATTTGATGCAATGAAAGCGTTGACACAGTATTTTGTGGATGAAAATGGTGATTTCTATAAAGTGCAATTTCTGGCAACGTGCAGTGATTCCAGTCGATCAAGCCAGATTAATTTGATGAGAAACGATTTACAAAAAGCATTTGCTGCTTACGATGCTATGAAGCAAAAAGAGTCTGACCTGGGATATTCTTATGAAGACGCTCAAAGCAAGGTTAGCGCATATAATTATGTAATGAGGTATAAAGCAGGATATAAGGACTGGAACGCTTTTGATGGCGGTGAAGCAAAAGTTCGATATCTTGGGAAATTGATAGAAAAAAATGAAAATAAGTATACGTTTATGGTGGGCAACAAGAAGAAAGTAAGAAGGATTTCTAAGGAATTCAATATTACATTATAGGAAAATACGTACAAGAAAACCCTCTGTGCAAATGTCATCAATAGCTTGCTCTTAAGCGTCTATCAAGGCGAATGTCAAACTCTTTTCTCCTGCATAACTTTGGCGGAGGAAAGAGTTTTTCATTTCATTGGGCGGCATAAGAAGTTATTGCGTGTGCATTAACAATAGGTCTGGACTTTCAGCCGCGTATATGCAAAAAGTCTGACGGAATTGCAGAAAGGCCAATTTGATATTTCGATTGACGGGGATTTGTTCAAGGTGTTGATTTCCTTCGATGTTGTCGAGTAATTCTGTCGTGATGAACCTGCCGGAGAAAGTACGCATATCGCACATTGTTTAATGGCCGGACTGTTTTAGCGCGTTAATAATTTGCCAATCGATGGTTCCGGGATTGCTTTTAACAGAATTGCGGGTATAATTGAAATGAGCATATGCTCAATAACGGGAGGGAACATGCCAAGAAAACGCTGCTGCGGACAAATCGACGAATATCCAATTTGCCGGAAATTCACATCAGACCAATCACGACAGCAAGAGGCAATAAAGCTTGCCATTGAAGAAATGGAAGCGGTTCGCCTTAAGGATATGAATGGTTATGATCAGGAAACATGTGCACGGCAAATGGGATTGACACGACCAACCTTTCAGAGAGTACTGGTATCTGCCCGCAAAAAAATTGCAACGGCATTGGTTGAAGCTCGCTCTATTGAAATTGTAGGAGGACATTATCAGATGAAAAACCGGGTATTTGAATGTACAGACTGTAAAGAAGTATGGGAAGAAAAACCTTGTACGGAAGGCGGGAAGCACGGTTATGAAATTGCCTGCCCGAAATGCGGAAGCATGAAAAAGTCAAAGCTTGATAACGGCATAAAGCATGCATGCGGCGGCGCAGAACATACTCATTCTGAGCAGGGAACTTCAGGCGGATGCGGCTGCATTCACTGATTCAGGTTAGATAAAGACGTTCATAGAATGTATGCAATAAATTGACGGGGTTCGAAGGAAACATTCCTTCGAACCCTTTTTTTCACATGATTATCAGTCCTTTTGATCATTGGTGCAGGTTTCAAACCAGAATGTTGTATGTTCATTTTCGCTGCTTACGCCATAATTGACACCGTGCTTTTCCAGGATACTCTTAACAATCGCCAGCCCCAGTCCGGTTCCGAGCGCTCTGCCTTCTTCGATCTGACCTGCACGGTAATAACGATCCCAGATCTGCGGCAATGCATCCGGCGGAATGGTTTCACCATAGTTTTTAACTTCAATTCGATTCACTGCATTTTGGATAGACGCATTAATCTCGATAACGGAGCCCGGCCGGGCATGGTTGAGCGCATTGTTAAATAGATTGTGCATAACCTGGTTAAACCGATCTCTGTCAAAGACGACTGTCAGGTCAGGGCAAAGAATTTGAACCGTCACGTGATGCCGTGCAGCCTCCATATCGTATTGCTTTAGAAGCTGCTCGAAAACGGGACAAACGGGAAAGGATATCAGGCTTAGGTGATCCACTCCGGCCTGCAGACGGGAATAATCCAATATGTCCTTAACTACCCGGGTTAATCGAGACGCTTCTTCTGCAATGATAGTTAGCTGTTCAGTCCTCCTGGTTTCATTTGGCCATGTAACATCCCGGACCGTTTCGGCATAACCCTGAATGACTGTAAGGGGCGAACGCAATTCATGAGACACATTTGCAATTAATTCCTGCCGCAGCATTTCTGTGCGTCCAAGTTCCGTACTCAAATCATTCAATGCCTCTGTCAGTTGACCGATTTCGTCCTGTGACTTTACGGGAAGACGGACATCAAGTTTACCGGCTGCCAATTCTCGCGCTGCCCGGGTCACGGCACGGATCGGACGTGACATCCGGCCGGACAGAAATACTGCGAGAAGGACAGACAATACGATCAGAACGACAGTGACAATCCATAACTGGCGCTGCAGGATCTGGGAAGCACCATCCAGGTCAGCAAGGGAAAAGACCGCAAACAAATACCCTCCGCCCGGAAGCGGAACTCCCATAATGGCATATCTGGCAGCGTCGGGCATAGAACGGATATAGTGCGGAGTTCCGTCTGTTTCGTTCGGTATCATGGACTGGGCGGTACGGACAGTCATCATCATCATTGGCAGGCCCTGCGAACGATACGAGAGGGAACCCTGATCGTCAACGACGATCAGACTGGCATTCATATATTCTGATAAAGCAGAGTAATCCGTCTCCGGGTCCTGTGCGGCTTCACCGAGCGATTGTTTTACCGAAGCAATTCGGGAATTCAGGTAGATGTTGTTCATAAATCCTGCCTGGACAATCCAAAGGACCGCAATGGTCAGGAAAGCCATGCTGATAAACCCGAGGAATAACTTAATGCCGATATGCTTCATTTACAGCCTCCGAATTCGAAACGGTAACCGGTTCCCCAGACCGTTGTAATGAGCGAACGGCAGGTTCCGAGCTTATCCCGCAGACTGCGGATATGAGTATCAACAGTCCGTGGATCTCCAAAATAATCATAGCCCCATACATGGTTTAAAAGCTGGTCCCGAGTGAAAGCAACACCCGGCCGGGAAGCAAAAAAGGAAAGCAATTCGTATTCTTTAGGAGTCAGGGCAACGGGCTGATTGTCAATCATCAATGTATGTGCCGCAAGATCCAGTTTCAAGCTGCCGAACACCAATGTCTGCAAGTCCTGAGTCAAAGCTCCTGACCGTTTCAGCAGAGCCTTCATCCGCGCAATCAGCTCCCGTGGGCTGAAGGGCTTGCTTATATAATCATCTACTCCCAGTTCAAATCCCAATAGGCGGTCATATTCTTCATCACGGGCAGTCAGAAGGATTACCGGAACGGCACTATCCTTGCGCAGAAGCTTTAGCGCAGTCCATCCATCCATCTTAGGCATCATTACATCCAAGACTACAAGGGAAAAATCAGCATCGGAAACGAGTTTCATCGCTTCTTCGCCGTTGCCGGCTTCCGAAAACTGCCAGTTCTCCGCCTGCGCATATTCGCGGATGATCGCCCGGATATGGGGATCGTCATCAACCAATAGAATTGTAATCATTAGCCGTTACCTCGCCTTATGGGCTTAACAGAAATTTTGTAAATGAAGATCATTGAATGCTTATACAATCATTATATGGGTCAGATGTGTTGAAATCGTGAAGGCAGATCCTGCGCACAGTATGGAACACTCACACAATTCTGTTTTCTTCTCTCACAATTTCCGTACATTTTAAATCTATCATGAAGTTACAGGCTAAGCCGGACGGTAAAGCTAAAATCAACAGAAATGAAAGGTGAATCGTATGAAAAAGAATAAACTGTTTCTCGCATTAGGTGTTGTAACGATTCTGGTTATTGGTATGTCTACCGCAGTCTTCGCTGCAACAGAAAACAAGACACCCGCTGAAATCGTTGCCGGATTGACCGGCAAAACCACGGACGAAGTTACGACAGATCGTCAGGCAGGAATTCCGTACGGGGCGCAGGCACTGGCGGCGGACAAATTGGAAGAATTCAAAGCAGAGCGACTGGCACTTTATGAGCAGAATCTGAAACAGGATGTGCTGGACGGAACACGTACACAGGCAGACGCCGACAAACTTCTTGAAGAAATGAAGTTGCGGATGGACGACTGCGACGGAACGGGAACAGGATCCGGGCAGGGAGTGTGCGACGGAACAGGATCCGGCCAGGGAGTATGTGACGGAACGGGAATCGGAGCACGCAACGGAATAGAAAACGGTCGTTGTGATGGAACAGGACAAAATTCTGAAAATGATGGTACAGGAATGAGAATGGGTCGCGGAGCCGGCAATGGTTCGGGACTTGGATGCGGATCCTGCACGGACTGAGAACTGCAAAATAACATCACTTAATTGTCTTAAGGCCGCCGTACTTTCGAAGTATGGGCGGCCTTTTTCGGGGCGAAAAGATATCCGTCACGGGAAGTGCCTGGAGCGGGTTCGTATTTATTTCTATGTCGGCTGGTATTTAGAGACATGGCTGTTTTTCGTTATCAGAACCCTTCGATCTCGTCGTTCACCAACCGCAGTTCACTTGTCACCAGAGGTTTTCCCAGGCGGTATTCGCACTGCGTGACCAAGACTTTGCCGTCTTCAAAGGTCAGGTAGTAGTCGTATTCCATCCGGTCTGCGAGTTGATATTCCTTACTGTTCACGTAATCGTAGACGATGACCCGTGTATCGGAGATACCGGAGCCGATGCTGACGGTCGCACAGATTTCGGGTTTTCCGTCATTGGTTAAGTCGGTGAGATAGACGTTCCAGACCGGCATTCCCCAGAGAAGTTCGACGTCGTTGGCGGTGATTTTTTCCGAGGTCCAGGTGAATGTGACGTCGGGAAATTCGGGAATAGTCAGATCCATGCTGTCGTCCCAGGGCAATGTTTCATCGAGGTAGTAGTCGAGCCATTTCATCGCGGTGTATTTCGGTACGGTTATTAGGCCCAGATACTCGTCGAAGACGAGGCCGGTCGAACCGTTGAGATTGAGCGGGAAGCGCTCACCGCTGTCATTGTTCTCGATTGTAATTGACGTAGAGCTATCGCTGCCGTAAAGGACAGTCAGTGTATATTTCCCTTCGATGTCATAGACATGGTAGTCCGGATCTATGTCATAGTGCACGTATTTTTCGAAATCCGAATAGGTTAGCGAGGAGGCATTTTGCGCAAGATCACGCACAGCCTCAAGTGTTAGTTCCTCGCCGTCAATTCTATTGAGAGCGCTGAGATAATCAGCCCGCGACTGATACTGATAAACAGCGCCGATCTTGGTAAAGCCGACATTCGTTTCCGTCAGGATCAGGGTGTCGCCGGAGACTGTAAATTCTGCGCTGGCTCCCTCGTCATAGGTGACGGTTAGCTTGTCGCCGTCGACCTCGTAGTGTCCAAGTCCAAATAGGCCTGTGCTGCTGATCGGAGGCTGGGAGAGCCGCGCATTACCGTCTGCATACAGGGTGACGGTCGGCATTAGTGTCATGGAATCGTCGCCGGTAAGAAGATATGTCCTGGGTGATTCCCCCGCAGAGTTGCTCACGTCGGTCGCAGCGGTGGGCGTAGTGACAGCCGCAGTGAGAGCTGTAGTGGCAGTATCCGAGGAACCCGTTGTGACGGCCTGCTTGCAGCCTGTCAGTGCAAGGATCAGCATGATACAAAGCGTCAGTTTTAGTAATTTTCGCATATTCTTAGCCTCCTGCGGCGTTGGTAATCAGTACAAAGGCTACGGCGACAATAAGAGCGCCGAATGCCAGGGATGACAGCACGGTCAGTTTCTTGTAGGACAGAATGTTCTCGATTCGCACTCTGGTCCGTGCGCCGCCAAAGGCGCTGGCGAAGACGCTCTTACCAGCGGCACAGGCGAGCAGAGCGGAGGCGTATGCCTTAGCCCGGTCTTCGCCCAGAATCCGGAGGGCCTTGCTGTCGCAGGCAAGCTCCATGTCGGTGAAGAACCACTTGAGGAAGATCCAGGAGAGGGGATTGAACCAGTGCAGGCAGGCGGTGATGATCGCTATGACACGCCAGAGGTTGTCGCGGCGGCGGATGTGCACCTTTTCGTGCGCCAGAATATACGGGAGATCCTGCTCGGACACGAAGTCGGGGATGATGATTTTCGCGCGAAAAATACCATATACGGCCGGTGAGGTTATCTTGCCGGATTGCCAGATGTTGCCCTGGAGATGCCGGGCATCGCGGAGTTCGCGTTTGGTGACGGTGTAAAGGAATATCGAGGTCAGTATCGCCGCGGCTGCTATGACGGCCCATATTATTGATGAAACTTCGAAAAGATTCTTAAGTGTAAGGGTTTTGTAGACGATCGGGAAGTAGCTGTCGGCTGCCTGTATGCTGTTGCTCATCGAAAATTCCGGCACGCCGTTTACTGCGGGCTCATTCCAGATCACGACTGTTCGGGTCGTGTATCGCGAGATCAGGCTGAGAAGGCTCCAGCGGCTTACGGGGCCAAAGGGAATCCAGAACCGGATCAACGGCAGGAGCCATAAGATATAGACCGCAAACCGCGGGATCTTGTGGATCTTTCTCAGCACGGCGACAATCAGACCGGTGAAGCCTGCGAGTATGCTCATGTTGACAATCCAGTAAAATACTTCCGATAACACAGGCATCACCGCTTTTCGATCAGCGATTTTAGTTCGTTGATCTCTTCTTCCGAGAGCTGTTCGTCAACAAAGGCCGCGAAGAAGGCTTTCTTGGAGCCGCCCCAGAATTTGTCAATCAGCCGCTCGGTCTCATCCTTCTGAACGATGTCCCGTGCAATGAGGGGCGAACAGAGAAACCCCGGCTCCTTGCGGGCGACAGCCTCTTTGTCGATCAGCTTCTTAAGGATCGTGTAGGTCGTGTTCTTATTCCAGCCGATCTCTTCGGCAGCAATAGCACTGATCTGTTTGGCGGAGAGGGTTCCCTCGCGCCAGAGTATCTCCATGATTTTCAATTCGCTGTCGAAAAGCTTGATCTCTTCCATATCTGTATCCTCTCTGGACTACTCGAGTAGTATAAAATCATACTACTCGGATAGTCTGGAAATGTCAAGGGAAAAAAGCCCGTGGACAATATCCATAAGTTCAGGCTTTTCGGGCAGGACAGAAAGGGATTTTATATGCTCGACGTCGGGTTTGACGCCAGAATCTATGCGCCACCGACGCTCATCATCTGAGAGTCCAATTTGTTCGCGAAAACCGCCCCCCTCCTTTTGCGGGTTGATCCGCTGAATGAGTTGCCCAATCCCAATTGAATATGCATCGGGAAGATTGCTCTTTTTGGCGGTCTTCTATTTTACTGATATACGCCCAGTTTAGCATCGTGCTCTAATACATATAAGTAACATTAAAACCCGCCTGCTTATATGTATTTTCGGCATCCGAAAATGGCGTCAAGAGCAAAAATGCATATAAGAACTGCAGAAACGTGCCAATTTATATGCATTTACGGCTTCGACGAGGGAACGCCAAGCGCAAAAATGCATATAAGAACTGCAGAACCGCGCCAATTTATATGCATTTACGGCCTCGACGAGGGAGCAACAAGCGCAAAAATGCATATAAGAACTCGAGAAAAGCACTGATTTATATGCATGTACGGCCTCGGCGAGAGAGCAACAAGAAAAAATGCATATAAGTACCTCAGAAACTCGTCATTTTATATGCGCGAGAATGCGATGCTATGACCTGTTGCGAGATCCTACTGGTCGCATTACCGGAACCCAGGAAAGCTTCCCGTTCGCGTGCATGACTCGTTGAAGCCGCCCCCCATCCGCGCCCAATCTGCATCATCTGCTATTTGCCCTGCTAAATGATTCAGAATGCTTGAAAAGTTCCGTATAATTCCCTATAATCACATTAAAGAGTCATTAAAGGGAACGAAAAGGAGTGATAGACATGGCAGTGAAGTACTATTCAGTCGAGCAAATTGCCGGAATGATCGACATGCACCCGAAAACCATTCAGCGATATATTCGCACCGGAAAACTTCGGGCCCAAAAAATCGGTAAGGCATGGCGCGTAACCGGCCACGATCTGAGCACGTTTATCGAAGGGACCGATAGTTTTCCTCCTAGTGAAGCGCTATCCGGAATTCAGGAAATCATCATGAATGCGGATAAATCCATCCGGGTGTCGGCGATCATCGATATTCCGGTTAAGAACAATCTTGAGGCTATTCAAATCGTAAACTGGGTCACGGCACTCATGAATACCGGGTCGGATGGAGACGGATATAAATCAATGAATTCTCAGTATATCGAGCCGGAACATTCCGTCAGGATTCTACTCTGGGGAAGTCCATCGTTTATCGGAGCCATCATGAATTCCCTGGCCGAACTCAACAATCACCGAGGCGATGAATAAAATGAACAGGAAAGGATACTCAAACACGCCGGGAACCGGGACAGCTGACTCGATATTCAAATCGCCAACCGGCCGCCAAAACATTCTGGAACAATATGACAAAATGCTCACGTACTTCGATTTTCCACATAGGGAACGCTACGTTGATACGGCGTACGGCTCAACCTATGTAGTGGAATCAGGTTCGGCGGAAATGCCGCCGCTCGTTCTTTTCCACGGTTCGACCAGCAACAGCGCCGCGTGGTTCGCCGATATGAAAGAGCTGACGCAGTACTTTCGTGTTTTCACGGTCGATCTGATCGGCGATGCAGGGCATAGCGCCGAGATACGGCTAAACATGAAATCGGATGAATACGCATTATGGATCAGGGACATTTTCGCGCAGCTTGGCATTCGGAAAGCGGCGATCATGGGCAATTCGCTGGGTGCCTGGATGTGCCTGAAATTCGCGGCCGTATTTCCCGAGTCAGTCGACAGGATTGTTCTGCTGGCAGCCTCCGGTATAGCACCGGTCAGGCCCTTGTTTGTTATTCGAGTGATTCTCTATAGCCTTCTGGGAGGAAAGGGAGCTGAATCCATCACACGGATGGTCTATGGCAAAGACCGGATTCCCCGGGAAGTTATCGATTATGTGAAATTGATAGCCGACAACTATTCGCCCTACACGGGAGAAGTTCCGGTACTCAAGGATTCGGAATTGCACCGGTTGGTGATGCCGGTCCTGTATATCGCCGGTGAAGACGACAAACTCACAAATGCTCCCAAGTGTGCCAAACGCCTTAGTAAACTACTCCCCCGACCGACGATTTACGTTCTGAAAAACACTGGGCACGTCATCTTCAACATTCTCGACAAAGCTTTGCCATTTCTCACTGCCGCCGGAGCCAGTGGTAATACCGCCTCAGGCAGCAGGGTGTAAAATCCACTATTGAAGAAGACATTCATGTTGGCACATAACTGAAGGTAAGCAAATTCTCTCTTTTCAGGAACTCTGTGTCGCGAAAAAGCCCAGCATCATGAAGAAATCGGCAAAGAAGTGGCCAACTATGGCTCCCCAGATGCTGTTCGTGCGCTGGACCAGGAAACTGAAAGCAACACCCAGCAGCAGCGTGAAAACGGTAAGGAGCAGGGATCCGAGCGTGCCGGTGAAAGATCCGAAGGCATGCAGCATTCCGAAGATTATTGCTGTCAGCCAGAACGCCCATCGCGCTCCAAACTGCCATTCAAAACGGGAGAGAAAGAGTCCTCTAAACCACAATTCTTCCATGATACTGTTAAATATCGAGAAGACCGTGACCCAGCCAATCGTCGGCATCAATTTGATAAGATTGCCACTCTGATATACCTGCCATCCGCCTTGTGCGAGAAAATATGCGAAGAGGACGACACCAATACCAAATCCGCCAAGGATGGATAATCCCGGACGTCCTTTATGAAGGCGCAATCCTTCCAGACCGCGCCCGCTGATATTCGCGGCAAGGAAAATAACAAGGATAATCGGCAACACTTCGGAGATCTTGGAAACCGCGTAACCGCGGGCATCGCTTGATGCGATGTTGAGCCAGACCAGCGGGGAGTTACCGACAAGACTGGCTGCATAAATTCCGGCTATGACCGCGCTGTTGTCGACACGTGTCCTCACCTCCAGGGTGTTTCCTTTGTTTCACAACTTCATTTTAGTCCCGGCATGTGACAACATCGTTAATAATCCTCTGCAGTGTAAGTTTCTTTTCCGGCAGCCGAGTACGTTCTTTCAAAATCATACTGAAAAGCTATAATGTACTTATGTAAAAGGTGAACGGAGTGATGAAATGACTGTCGAGAACCGGTATTTAACGGATGTTGAGACCATATTGTCGCACAGATACGATAATGGGGCAGACCTTTGGGCTACTCCCGATAAGCGCATCATTAAAGGCGCTCCGTTCTCAACTTTGGAGAGCGTTGCTTATTTGTTGGAATTGGGTATGGATCCCGCCGATCCGATCATGAAAGAAGCTGCCGAGCTGATTCTAAGTACCTGGCAGCCAAAGGGCAATTATAAGGTATACCCGAAAGGCACTGTTTTTCCATGTCAGACCGTCACTGTCGCCAGCGTTCTGTGTCGTATGGGATATGCAGCTGACGCGAGACTGCAAAAGACTTTTCAGCATCTTCTCGAAATCCAATATACGGATGGCGGCTGGCGCTGCAACAAGTTCTTTTTTGGCCGGGGACCGGAGACCGAGTATTCGAATCCTCTTCCGACCCTTACAGCTCTCGATGCGTTCCGATTCACGGATTACTTGAATAACGAACCGGCACTCGACAGGGCCGTGGATTTTCTGCTTGAGCACTGGACCATCAAGAAGCCGATCGGCCCGTGTCATTACGGTATCGGCACACTGTTTATGCAGGTAGAGTACCCATTTCGGAATTACAATCTTTTCATGTACGTATACGTTCTGTCTTTTTACGATAGGGCGAAAAACGACCCGCGGTTTCTCGATGCTTTTCACGAATTGGAATCGAAAACGGTCAACGAACAGATTGTAGTGGAACGAGTTGTTCCCAAGCTCTCCAATCTATCCTTCTGTAAAAAAGGCGAGACGAGCGAATTGGCGACGATACGGTATCGTGAGATTCGGGAGAATCTGGGAATATATAGTCGTTCTGAATAAGGGCGCGTTCCGCTTTGTCTCTATTCTGTATGGATGGTCGGTGCGAAACAAATGAAACCGGAGTAAGACGATGAGGCAGAAGAAAGACAGTGAATTGTACTTGAAAATGTATCCGGATTTACTCAAATGGATAAATGAATGCCCGCTTTGTCATACGAAGGGATATAAACCTGAAATGCCGGACCATGTTGGAGGGCAATACTCTATTGCGGCAAAGAACATCCGGAAGTATTTCAGACCTCTTGACGTCGATGACAATGGGATTTGTTTGGAGTGCTCAAAACAATTGGATAGAAGATAACAAACGGTTTACGTCTGTCTGAGAATGATCTTGAATGTGGTCAAGATCAAACCCAAAACACTTGCTTGACCTCTGTTACTTTGTCATTAACGATTGTAATATAGTAGAACATATTGCCAGTAACGTAAGTAATGCCATCCTCACCGACTTTCTCAAACTCATAGAGAGCAACAAAATCCGTGAAAGATATTGGTTCGGATTCAGGCCATGTCGCAGTATGGGATCCGTCGGCATAGTAAATGGCCTTGAGTGGAGTAACGCTCAGATCCACAGTTCGTAACTGCGGATTCGCATTTTTCATAACAAATTCACCATCAACGAAGTTGTTGACTGTGTCTTCTGCGTCCGTCTGCGTGTATCCTTCATGAGACACGAGCCAGTCGATGGCATCCTGTCCTAACAGCATATCGAAATAGTCAAATTCTGCGAGTCCTGTCACCGGATCGAAGGAACTCAGCAACGCAAAGCTCGAATACATGGCAGCCTTATTGACAACCGGCGCATGCGTTGTCTCAGCAGGCACTGTAGGCGTAGGGGCCGCAGTCGTCTCTGCAGCGGTCGCTGCCGTTGTTGTCGTATTCTCTGACACAGCAGTGATCTTTGCATCGGTTGCGGCAGTATCCGTGGAGGCCACTGTTTTATCCGCGGTGTCAGTTTTTTGAACAGCAGTCGTATCGGCATTTGTTGAAGACCCTGAATTGCTCGTCTTCTGGCATCCGACCGTGCCGAGCATAAGCGATAAACTCATCAATATAGTAAGAAATACAAACCGGTTGTTCGTGAAAAAACGGAATTTCCTGCTCATATTTCTACCTCGTTCATTTGCTTGTTTTGTGTAGAATATCACAATAAATTGATAAATAACAGCGCAAATTTGATGTTCTAATAGTATTCGTCTCGCGGCTTATTTTCTATGCAAGGTTTATGAAAGAAAGTAATACTTCGCTGCTCTGCAGAGTATAGAAGTAGGGATTCATTTCCTTCTGTGTATCTGTCAGGATGGTGTTATAATATTATTAGTAAATTATAAATTTATCTGGTAAATATCCGGTATATCATGCGGCTGAAGGAACGATCTCTGAGGCACCGCGACATGAAGGAAATAAACGTCATTTACAAAATGTTGCTGACTCAAATGCGCAAACATGATGAAAAGTATAAGCAAATTCCGATTAATGGGGAAGAGATTCATATTCCTACCAGAAGCGGTGAACGCCGTGCCCTAATTTACAAACCACAACCGGAGAGCACTGCTCTTCCGGTTCTTTTCGATTTTCACGGCGGAGGATTCGTATTTGGGTTGCCCGAAATGGATGATTCCTTTTGCCACACGATATCCGAAGACCTGGGTATTGTTGTAATCAGTGTCGATTACAGACTGGCGCCGGAGTTTCCATATCCGGCGGCTTTGGAAGATGCGTATGATGTGACGCTATACGTTCACAGCAATCCCGCCAAATATGGGATTGATCCGGATCGCATCGCCGTGGGAGGTCATAGCGCCGGGGCGAATATCTCTGCCGTTATTGCCATGATGCTTAAGAAGAGCAAGGAATTAGAGTTGCGATGTCAGATTCTTGACTATCCTGCTCTTGATTTTGAAACCGATGCCGACCTTAAAGAGACACCTTTTGGCGGCATTCCGCCGCCATTGATGGAAATGTTCGAAGATTGTTACTGTGAACCGGAAGAACGTTCGGATGTATATGTGTCTCCACTTACTGCATCTCTGGATGAGTTGGAAGGCCTGCCGCCGGCTATCATTATCTCAGCCGGTATAGACTCTCTGGAAAAGGAAGACGGCACATATGCCGCAAGACTTCATGAGGCCAAAGTACCGGTTGAATATTTTAACTATACGGATGCCGCACACGGATTTACGATTTCTGCCTTCTCGCCCGTTCAACTTTCCGAGATTCATATTCTGCCGGGCACGGTGGACATTCCTGCCATGCAGGAGGATGCCAGCGATGCGATCAGCAGAATAGAGAAAACACTGCGAGAATATCTTCTTTAGGCCGGAAACTGATTTGTTCCGATTCGAAATAGAAGCCAGCTGTGAACAACCCCGAATACATCGTCTTCGTAACCTTGGAAATTCAGTTGATTGCAAAGGAGGAATCTCACTATGGGAAAAGCTACACAAGATCTTCGGAATGAACATGATGCCATCCTTTATGTCTTGCGGATCCTCGATAAGATGCTCGAGCCCGGGAACCGCGAGCCCGATACGATGCTCCGCTATTACGGTGAACTCGTAGACTTCCTTAAGATCTTTGCCGACAAGTGCCATCACGGAAAAGAGGAGAATTATCTTTTTACAAGGCTCGTCGAAAAAGGAATCCCGAATGAGGGCGGCCCTGTCGGCGTGATGCTTATGGAGCATGCCGAGGGAAGAGGGTATATCGCCCAAATGAGCTTAAGCCTCGACACCAGGGATATCGGCGGGTTTGGCGCCGCGGCTGTTCAATACCGCGACTTGCTGCGCCGTCATATTGCCAAGGAGAATGATGTGCTTTTCAGAATGGCGGATCAGGTGATCGGCGAAGAGGAGCAAGCGGAGCTTTTCGAGAAGTTCGAAGAACATGAGGAGAAGGTCATCGGACACGGCGTACACGAGGAATTGCATGCAAGAATGGATCAGTGGGCAAAGGAATTCGGTGTTGAATAAAGCGAGGTGAACGGCATGAAAAAATCAGTGAAGAACAACGTGTATTGGGTTGGCAAGGTTGATTGGGAGCTTCAGCAATTCCATGGCGACGAATACTCGACGCATAAAGGATCTTCGTATAATTCGTACCTGATCAAGGAGGAGAAGACGGTCCTGATCGATACGGTCTGGGCGCCCTTTGCGGAAGAGTTTGTCGACAATCTCGCCAAAGAAATTGATCTCGACAAGATCGACTTCATCGTTGCGAACCATGGCGAAGTTGACCACAGCGGGGCGCTTCCGGCCCTGATGAAGCGCATTCCGGACAAGCCGATCTATTGTACGGCCAATGCCGTGAAATCTTTGAAGGGTCAATACCATCAGGATTGGGATTTCCGTATCGTCAAGACCGGTGACAAAATTGATATCGGGAACGGCAAGGAGCTGATTTTCGTGGAAATGACCATGCTTCACTGGCCGGACAGTATGGCGACGTATCTCACGGGGGACAACATTCTTTTCAGCAACGACGCGTTCGGACAGCATCTTGCGACCGAGGAGCTGTTCAATGACAAGGTCAATCCGTGCGATCTTTACGGCGAGTCCATGAAGTATTTCGCCAATATCCTGACTCCGTTTAATTCCTTCCTGCGAAAAAAGCTCGACCAGGTAATTGCTCTCAATCTCCCGATTGAAATGATCGCAACGAGTCACGGCGTCATCTGGCGCGAGAATCCGCTGCAGATCGTTGAAAAATACATCGCTTGGGCCAACGATTATCAGGAAGACCAGATTACCATTATCTATGACACGATGTGGAACGGCACGAAGTTTATGGCCGAGAAAATTGCGGAAGGAATTAAGTCGGCGGATCCGGAGGTTGTCGTCAGGATTCATAATCTCGCGAAAAGTGACGAGAACGACTTGATTACGGAGATCTTCCGCTCAAAAATGGTCGTGATTGGTTCTCCGACGGTTTCCAACAGCATACTGCACTCCATGGCCGGATTCCTTCACCTCGTAAAGGAGCTAAAGTTCAAAGGCAAGAAGGCGGCCGCCTTCGGCTGCTACGGATGGAGCGGCGAGTCGGTAAAAGTCATCAATGAAATGATGGCGGGCGCGGGCTTCGAAGTTGTTTCGGAAGGTTATCGGAGTCAGTGGAATCCGGATGCGGAATCGGAGAAGTCGATTGTCGAATTCGGAAGGGAAATCGCGAAGAAGTAAGGTGTGAACTCGTCTCCTTGGACTTGGCAGAATCACTTCGTAAAGGGGTGACTGCTTAAATTTGCGATGATCTGGATCACAAAAAGAATCAACATGATCACACCCCATATCAGAGATGTTTTCCATGGCATTACGATAAATCCATAATTTGTCGAATAATAAAGTCGGCATGCATTTTTGTCACGGGATAAAAGTGTGCGCAAAAAAAACATTCAGAATAACTCCAACCGTTGTGAACAGATTGGTCAATAAAGTTGGAATGACAAGAAATACAAGGATCGCGCGCGCTTTCTTTTTGATAACGGCAATTAGTGCCAAAATCGGAGCGACGATTCCGAGCGCCAGGATCAGGACGGTGATAATTGTATGGACAGGATTATGATAAATATTTTCCAATCCCGAGTAACCTGCCCTGGATGGAAGTGCCGAGCCGACGACAAATAAGATAAATGCAGCAATCGAAAGCAAAATCGACCATAGTCCCGGTTTCGTTTTGGGAAGAATGGTAATTTTCATAAAATCACCTCCCGATAGATTCATTACTGCTGCCGAAGGTGGCAGACGATAGCACCGTTTATCCGGTCTTCATATGTCAAGAATATTTTATTTCTTTGACGCACGTGATGCAATGTACGAGAAGGCTTGCCCTCATTCTGCGCATATAATTTAAAATTACTCGTTGTTGTTGTATGCTTTATTCGAACACCATTTTCATTTATTGCTTTATCACAAATGATTGCGAGCGTGAGCAAGGGGATATCAAATGATTTTTCGATCGTTAACCCAAGTGGAAACAGAGGCGGCACTCGAGTTAGCCTGGAATGTATTCCTGGAATATGAGGCACCGGATTACAGCCATGAGGGCGTGGATGAATTCTTTAAGAGCATTCACGATCCGGAATTTGTCCGGAAACTCACATTTTACGGAGCTTTCGATGGCGAGGAACTGGTTGGCGTCCTGGCAACGCGCAGCAAAGGCGATCACGTTGCCTTGTATTTCGTAACCGGGAGAATGCAGGGGCAAGGTATCGGAAGAACGCTGTTTGAGCTGGCTCTAAAGAATAATACGAGCGGAAAAATGACCGTGAATTCTTCTCCTTATGCGGTCGAGATCTACCGTCATTTCGGTTTCGTGCACACAAACACAGAGCAGGTAACGAACGGCATTCGTTTTACACCGATGGAAATCATCATAAAATAGAAGAATGAAGCTCTGCTTTAAGCGACGCTGCTCGATTACGTCTTTGCATCATCCGGATTTACTTCATCCGGCTTTTTAGGGACGCCGTTGTCGAGTCGGCTTTTTATGATCTCGCATATAATTTCGTCCTGTTTATCAGGACTTATTTTCTCCACCAGGTTTACAGCGGACAGGAATTTCTCATTGCTTTGCAGGGAACTGAAGTAGATGTTCATCTGTTCCACGGATTTCTTGTATAGGATGAAAACGGTTCCGGCTATAAGTTCTGTCAAAGCGCCGCCTATGGCCGGTATCAGCGCGGAAGAGAGCTCGACATTCAAGACCAGGACACTGATCGAAGCATAAAGGAAGAAGCCGATTCCGAGTGTACACGTAGTGACGGCCAGAGCAAAGGAGAACCTCGCCTGCTCGATGCTGATATCGTGATGAACTTGAATGAGAGCCATGTTGAAGAGCATTGTTTCAAGAACGGAAAGTTTCTTGCTTTCCTGCCCTTTTTCTTCCAACGGTCGCCGCCTTTCCTCTTCGTCAATTGCGGTACTTATATCGGAAACTTTCAATGTGTTCAGGATTTCATTGTACTTTTGGGATACACGGTTTCCCGATTTGGAACTCTTAGCCTTCTCCATACTATTCTCCCATTGCCGCAGCGGCTCCGATAACCTTGTAAACATTATACATCACAATGAAACAATGGTAATGATTAATTGACAAGATTGCGAAGTCAGGATCCTGTTCTTCTGGTATGATATTGCCATAATGCTTTTTGGTAAATTTGTCGAAGTATTTTCTCGAAAAAGAATGAGACACGTAATTGGGTTGAGTTGTCGGACATGCCAAATTACATAGAAGGAGACCCTTATGTATTTTGACCAGGACGAATTGAGAACGATACTCGCCGATAACGGCGCCGATCTTATCGGATTTGCGGATTTGTCCGCGATGCTGGAGCCGGAGGAGAAGTATGGCATATCCATAGCGGTAAAGCTGAGGAGGGATGTGGTCGCTTCGATTAAGGATGGTCCAAACCGCACATATTTCGATCAATACCATGAAATAAACGACGTTCTCGATCGCGTGGTCACCAAAGGCGCGGAATATATTCAAAGCTGCGGGTATCATGCAATCGCGCAAACGACGGATTCGATTGTCGAATATGGACGTATTTGACCAGGATGCCTCACAAAACGGTGGCCGTACGCGCAGGTTTAGGATGGATCGGCAAGAGTGCCTTGTTTGTGACCGAAGAATTCGGTTCCGCGATCCGGCTTTCTTCGATCCTTACCGACGCGCCGATCATACCCGGAGATCCGATAACGGTTTCGAGGTGCGGGGATTGCATGGTCTGTACAAGCAGCTGCCCCGGCAAGGCGATCAGCGGTACGAACTGGCAGCCGGATCTGGACAGAGATTCGTTCTTTAATCCGCTGGCCTGCCGGAAAAAAGCGCGTGAGATTGGGGCGGAGGCGATTCATGAGGAGATCACTCTCTGCGGCAAGTGTATTGCCGTTTGTCCGTACACACAGAAGTACGCGAAGGGCTAAGCCAGCCCGTATGGCAGGAGCTTCCTGTCCTTTAGCATGGAAACGGGACCGTGTCCGCAGCAGATCATTACGGGCTTGCTGCTGAGGCGGGATTGTTTTTCGATCAGCGCGATGAGTTTCTTTCTCATATCGGAGGCCTTTGACGAATCGATATTGACGCTTCGGAGGAGAAAGGGCGCGAGGGAATTGAATTCGGCCGTTTCTTTTGAGAAGCCGCTGATGTTGACAAGGAGATCCCCCGTTAAAATAATACTGTGTTTGCGGGAGAGAAAGATCATTTCTCCGTCGAGATGGCCGCCGCTTCCTTCCAGAATCTCGAAAAAAAGATCACCGACAGACATGCTTCCGATCGGAAGGAGATCTTCGTG
Organism: uncultured Mageeibacillus sp.; assembly: GCA_964617375.1. GTDB lineage: Bacteria > Bacillota > Clostridia > Saccharofermentanales > Saccharofermentanaceae > Firm-13. The sequence goes on from CAZTXQ010000014.1 coordinate 21,669, forward strand.
CGTCGCCGGCGTATCGCTGTTGATCACGTGAAAACGCGCGGGATCGGGCGGCCGGTAACCGGATATGATCCGGCTGATCTTGCTGTAGCCGAATCCGAGTTCCGTATTTTCGCGAAAGTCCGTAAGACCTTTGATCTGACG
>CAZTXQ010000014.1:21909-60938 GCA_964617375.1 uncultured Mageeibacillus sp.
TCGATGTCCGCGTGAAAACGGTCGCCGCGATATTTGCTGACAAAGTAGGCGAAGCGCCGGATGTAGTCGAAGACCTTCGATGCGTCTTCGCCGCCGGATTGCAGAGCCTGAAGAATGCGGTTCGACTCCGCGATGAACTGCATTGTCGTCTCGCTGTCTAAATCAAGGAGTTTCTGCATCTCGTCGGCAAGACGGATATAGAAGACGGTGTTATCGAGGTTCTCTTCCTTGCTGTCGCACCCGATGATGTCGATCCGGTAAACCTCACTGATTTCATCGAGGAGGGTCTTGATGATATCGGGATTCTCGATAAGAAGGCCGAATTTGAAATCCTGATACGGCTCGCTGCCGGAGCTCGAATTCAGGTAGGAAATATTGATGCTGTGTTTCTGAAGAATCTCGAGTACGGGGAGTATGGCACCGGGCCGGTCCGGGATGCGGACCGATATCTCGATGACGCGGATCTCCGTAATCTTCTCATTCAAATAGCCGATGCGAAGAAGCTCTTCCTCAATATCGCGCAGCTTGCCGGCCGGCGCTTCGACGTCGAGGAACAGCATGTTCAAATCGACGGCTTTGTTGTAACTTGCACGTACGATGTTTCCGCCGTTTTGGGCGACGATTTTGGATGCCAGGAGAAAGGCTCCGGCTTTATCGGGCATGCGGGTCACAAAACTCTTGCGCTGCAATCTATCGACCTTCCTTTTCCGGCGTTCTATTTGAAATGGTACTTCGCTGTACGCGAAAATTCAAGTGATATCAATGCGGAACCCCGGTCTTTGAATTGTGTTTTAATGTTATAATGTTTATATTAACCATGAAAGATCCGGACAGCATACGGGGGAGATCGATGAAGGAAATCAAATACAGCTACAGGCTTCTTCTGAATCAGATTCGAAAGCATGATCAAAAATATAAGCAGATCGCGATCAGCGGCGAGGAGATCTTCATACCGACAAGATGGGGAGAGGTGCGGGCACTTCTATACAGGCCCGTTCTGACAGATATTTGCGGGCCGGAGAACAGGAAATATCCGGTACTGTTCGACTTTCACGGCGGCGGATTTGTTTTCGGGCTTCCGGAGGCGGACGACCGTTTCTGCCGGAAAATATCTGACACGCTGGAAATCATCGTGATCAGTGTCGACTACCGGCTGGCTCCGGAATTTCCCTATCCGGCGGCATTGGAGGACGTATATGATTCCGTATCGTATGTGCACGCACATCCAGCCGAATTCAGTATCGATCCCGACAGGATGGCCGTCGGAGGACACAGTGCCGGCGCCAATATTTCGACGGTGCTCTGCATGATGGCGAAAAAGTCCGGTGAGTTCTCCTTCAAGTGCCAGATTCTCGATTATCCCGCAGTCGACTTCAAAACCGATGCGGGCCTTAAGAAGACGCCCGTCGGAGGTATTCCGCCGCCGCTCATGGAGATGTTTGAAGAATGCTACTGTGAGCCGGAGGAAAGGGCAGACGTCTATGTGTCGCCGCTTCTTGCCTCGGACGAGGAGCTTGCGGGGCTGCCGCCGGCAATCGTAATATCAGCGGGTATCGACTCTCTGAAACATGAGGACAGCGATTATGCCACGAGACTGTGTGAGGCAGGGGTACCGGTCGAGCACGATCACTATGCCGAAGTGGCGCACGGATTTACGATCGCGGCCTTTTCGCCCGTGACCATGTCGGAGCCTAAAATTCTTCCCGGTGTATCGAATGTGCCGGCCTTAAAGGATAATGCGGCCGATGCGATTGGCAGGATCATTCATCTTCTGGTGAAATATCTGCTCGAAGCTTTTTAGTGAGAAGTGATCGCGACGTTTCGGATGTCGTTTCAGCAATTCCCTTCGAAGACATACTTCAATTTCTCGCGAGCGACTTGGGCCAGCCGGTATACGAGTGACACATCGGTCGGGGCACGGTCAAGCATTTTGTAGCGCGGGAAAAATCGCGAGATATGAAGAGGGATATCCGGACGTATTCCGGCGGTCCATTCGGAGAGGCGCCGCATTTCGTCTTCGGAATCATTTTCTCCGGGTATGATGAGTGTTGTAAGTTCTACATGGCAGGCGGCTGCCGAGAGTGTGATCGTTCTTTTGATGTCCTCGAGTTTTGCGCCGAGACTCAAGTAGTATTCCTTAGAAAAAGTTTTGAGATCGATGTTCATCGCATCAATATGCGGGAGAAGCGCTTTGAGGGGCTCCTCGTTGACGAAGCCGTTCGTGACAAGCACCGTCTTAAGCCCTTTTTTGTGCGCGAGAACGGATGTGTCGTATACGTACTCATACCCGACAAAAGGCTCATTATAGGTAAAAGCAATGCCGATGTTTCCTTCGGGAAGAAGAGACAGGGCCTTGAAAACGAGTTCTTCGGGAGATACTTCGGTATAGAATGACTCCGCTTTGTTCTTCTGGGAGATCTCATAGTTCTGGCAGAACGGGCAATGCATGTTGCAGCCGAAGCTCCCGACGGACAATATGGTACTGCCCGGGAAGAAGTGCATGAGCGGCTTCTTTTCGATCGGGTCAAGTGCCATGGATGTTATAAGTCCGTAGTTGTCACTCTGGACCTTGCCGTCGCGGTTGCTTCTGGCTTTGCACAAGCCGGTTTGTCCTTCTTCGAGCCTGCACCGGTGCGGGCAGATCTCGCAGACAGCCTTGCTCATTTGTGACGCACCACTTCAAATCGTTCGAGTGTGTATTCCTCATGCGGCGAGATTCCCGCCTTCTGGAGCGCGATGTTGATCTGCTGCTCCGGCGTATCGACACCGTCGAGATTCGGAAGAAGAAGACCATGCCGCATGCCGTTTTTTACGATGACTCCGTACTTCTTGGCGTCAAGAGAGTCCTTGGAGCGGATCTTTTCGGGAACGCCGAGTACGTCTACGCTGTATACGAGCGAATCAAGTTCGCTCTTCTGAACTTCGTCGAAACGCGGGTCTTCTGTTCCGGCGCTGATCGCGTTATGGATGATCTCGTCGGCAACAGATTCCCGGATTCCGGATATCGTACCGATGCAGCCCCTTAATCGGCCGTCTTTCTTGAGAGAGACAAAGATACCGGCCTTTCTACCGATCAGATCATCCGGAAGATTCTCCGGACGTTCGAGGCGCTGTCCCGTCTTGATGAAGGACTCGAGCGACTGTCTTGCCAGATGGACATACGGGTCTTCGTCGTTTCGGATTCCCGCGAGGTGCTTATGCTTCCTTGCGTCAAGTTTCGCCCCGAAATGGCGTTCTTCATCCGGTCCCTTCGGTGTATAGGCGCATACGGCATATCCGACACCGAACGGACCTTCGTATGACAGGAGCTCGGATTTCACGGATTTCCCGTCAAACGCACCCGCCATTTCGACGAAGGACCGAAGACCGCATTCCGCGGCCGCTTCGGCAAAAGATTCGTCGAAAGAAAGAAAATCCATGAAATTGCCGTCGGCCATCGCATTGGTAATCTGACGGTCAAAAACCGGTCCCTCGTCGGCAAAGCCGTACGGGCCGCCCTTGCCCAATTTGTGAGACAGGTCTCCGCTGGCCAGAACGACGATTCGCCGGTTCAGAAGCTCCGCCGCTTTGTCGATGCATTGACCGAAGCGGTAATGATCGAGATAGGGGAGTCCTGATATTGAAATCCGGACCAATTCATAATCGGAGTAGTATTTTTCGACAAAATAGAGAGGTATCATTACACCGTGATCGATTGAAGCGTCCTTCTCGCCGTTTTGACCGGCCGAGATCTTAGCCTTCTTGGCTTCTTCACATAAGGCCTGGATGAACGGGGAGTCATATTTCTTCTTAATCTCAACATCGGGCGCGCGAAAACGTCCCATGTCGCCGCGGGCGCCTTGCCCCGGAGAAATGTGAATATAATCGGAATACATAACGCTGTGCGGTGAAATGACGACGATGGTTTCCGGCTTTAGTTCCGCGATCCGTTTCCCGACTTTGTTATAAGCATCTACGGTGTTCTGAATCTGTTTTTCTTCGCCGCGTCCGACTTCGGGAATAATGAGCGGCGGATGAGGTACGATAAAAGCGGCCTGTATAGGCATATGCTCACCCCTTTTCCAGCGACTATGCATAACCTGCAAATGGTGATAAGAAAAGGAACAATACCAACTTAATCTGTATCTATTATATCATTGTGAGCCGTAAAAAAACGGGTTCTCAAGTCTTTTAACAGCGCTAAGAACCTTCGAAAGCCGCTCACCGGTTGAGAAGAAGTGTTTTGGGTATCGCGAGACATTCCCTGATATAGAGATACAGCATAAGCCTTGCGTCGGTGTCGGCACAGCACGGAAACGCCGCAAGGCCTTTTCGTCCTGCGATCAGTTTGGCGCGGAACATATGAAACCCGTCGGTGGCAATCACGACGTTCGTTGACAGGCCGTTCGTCCGGATGATTTCGGCGCTGTATCCTAAGTTCTCGTCCGTGCTTGTCGAGCGGTCCTCCATATAAATTCTGTCCTCATCGATTCCGTATGTATTGACCAGCGTGTCGCGGATGCACTTCGCTTCGCTGATGTCTTCGTCCGCTCCGCGGCCGCCCGAAGCAATACAGACAGCGTCCGGATGCGCAATGAGATATTCGGCAGCTGCTTCGATCCGGCCCGCGAGAATCAGCGTCGGGCGGCTGTTCCTGACCTGTGCGCCGAGTACGATGACAACCGAACCGGCCGGTGCATCGGCCGGGATCTGGTTGATGAATATCACGGTCAGTTCAACCGCAATGCAGACGGCCGCGATCAGGAATAAGACGAGAAAAGACCTCTTCACACGTTTTTGCTTCTTTTCGCTTATGCGGCTCAGTCCTTTTCGCATAAGAGGCCAGAAGAGGAGAAGTACGCCTAAGATTGCAGGCAGGAATACGAACAGATTGGCGACTCCGACGCTCATAGGCGGAATGGCCGTGAGTATGAGAAGGACAGCCGCAAGGACCCTGAGTATCGCCTTGATCATAACGCCTCCCGAAAAGAAAATAATATGCTAAATATAATATATTCTATCTTTTTTTTCAAACGGCCGGAATTCCAGTAGGACGTCATCCCGGAACGTTCTGTAATACGGCTTTTCCGAGCAGACCCGGATGCCTGGTTCTGCTTCGTTCTTATTATGCTAAACTGTAGATGAATGAACTTCTTTTCCGGAGGTAGCTTAGTATGAAATGTGCTTCCTGTGATACCTGTAAGTGTTCGGAACCCTGCGTTGCCAAGGTTCCGATTTTTGCTTTGCTGAAGCGGGAAGATCAGGAAAGGATATCCGCGCTCATACGGCACAAGGCCTACAAGAAGGGCGATCTTCTTCTGGCTGAAGGGGATGCGCCGGATTCCCTGTTCATTATCAACAGCGGAAGTGCCAAGGCATACGGCTATACACCGGACGGCCGCGAGCAGATCGTCTATATCTTCTCCGAAGGTGATTTCTTCGGAGAGCAATTTCTTCTTGGAACCAACAAAGCGACCTATCATGTAGAAGCTTTGGAACCGCTTAAAGCATGTCTTCTGTACAAGAACGATTTCCGGCAGATCCTGCTGGATTCTCCCGAAATCGCTGTGAAGATCATAGAAGCATTGGACGACCGGCTGGCCGTTTTCGAGAAATCGTTTCAAAGCATGGGCGTTCGCAGCATCGATTCCAGGCTCGCGGGACTTCTCCTGCAATTCGCGAAAACGTATGGCAGCGGGGATTTAGGTGAGCTACGCATCTCTCTGCCGTTGAGCAGAGAGGGTATGGCAAATTATCTCGGAGTAGCCAGAGAGACCTTGAGCAGGAAACTCCGGCAGTTCGAGGACGACGGTCTGATCCGCTCGGACGGGAACAAGACGATCGTCCTTCTCGATACAAATGCGCTCGAAAATCTTTCCGGATATTAATATTATTTTGCAGTTTTGTGATTAGAATCACATTCTTTATCGGGGAGCCCTGATAGACTCGAAGCATAAAGACGAAGAACCGAAAGGAGAAAATAAACATGAGTACAAAATTTTTGAAGAACATAGAGGCCGAAGAAGTTATGTCGCTGTCCGATCTGGTTGATTACGCACCCGGCTAGGTGGTAAGCCGTACACTGGTCCAGAACGGAGCTGTGAGCATTACCGTGTTTTCGTTTGACGAGGATACAGACAATCACGACATTTTTATATAGGAAGAGGCATTTAGGAAAGGAGATTAACATGAAAGCAGAAATTGACAGAAGCGGGTGTATCGGATGCGGACTTTGTGCGGGTACTTGCCCGGAGGTCTTTGAGATGGATGCGGACGGTCTGGCGAAAGTAATTCTCGAGGAGATTCCGGAAGCGTCGCAGGACGCGGCGGTCGAAGCAGCGGAAGGCTGCCCCGTCGGGGTCATCACCGTTGCGTAAGCCAGGGTAGAACAGAAGATCCGGAACAATCCGGATAAGGAATGACAAGGGACTGTCTCATAGCGAAAGTTGTGAGACAGTCCCTATTTATTTCCCGATAAAAACCCCGGGGCTGGCATTTATCTCCACTTAACGAGTTGAGACGGATTGTTGTATTCCCGCCGATGTCTCGATCAGTCGGCTCGTTTTTTATTTATTAACAATGTCAAAAGCGTCCGGCGTTCATTTCATGATAAAATAGCAGGATGCAAGAAATAAAAGAAATCGAAAACAAGATATCCTGGAAGCGAAAAACGGACGGCTTCCTTACCAGGCACTTCTCCGGCGATACAATGGATTATCGCCAGATTATTGCTATAATCCTGCCCCTGCTTCTGGACCAGGCTTTTCTCGTCTGCATGAATCTCTTAAACACATCGATGATCAGCTCGTCCGGCGTTGCGGCGGTAAGTGCCGTTAATATGGTCGACTCACTGAATATTTTCCTCGTTAACTGCTTCATCGCTGTAGCAACCGGAGGAACGATAGTCGTCGCCCAATATAAGGGACGGCAGGACGACAAGATGGTACCCAAGGCGGCGTCCGCCTCGATATCGACCGTATTTCTTCTCGCCGCGGCGATCTCGGCCTTGTTGGTGGTTTTCCACGATCCGCTTCTCAGGATCCTTTTCGGCGGATCGGATCCGGCTGTCTTTTCGAATGCAAGGATTTATCTGATCGGAAGCTGCTTGTCCTATTGCGGGATTGCGATTATGGAGGCTGTCTGCGGAGCCCTTCGCGGTATCGGCGAAACGAGATCCTCGCTTGCTCTTACAATCACGATGAATCTTCTTTACGTCGTGCTCAATACGATTTTCATCAACGGCTTTCATATGGGTGTTCTGGGAATGGCCATTGCGATCAATGTGGCACGCTATACGGCTGCGATTCTCGCGCTTCTTTACCTCGCGAAAAGGAATACGTCGCTCGGTATCCGGTTCAGAAACCTCTTCTCGCCGGAATTTGTAATGCGAAAACGAATCCTCTCGATTGGACTGCCCTTTGCGGCAGAGCAGATGTTTTTCAACGGCGGCAAGATTCTCACGCAGACATTTATCGTGTCGCTCGGAACGTATGCGCTCGCGACCAATGCGATCTGCTCGTCAATGGATTCGCTTCTTCAGATTCCGGGAGGAGCGCTGTGCCTTGCGATCGTGACGGTGGTCGGCCAGTGTATGGGAAAAGGCGATATCAAGCAGGCCAAGAAAGTTATCCGATCTTTCATTATACTGTCCTCGGCATGTTTTGCCGTGATGACACTGATCGTAATGCCGCTGTTTAATCCGATTGTATCGCTTTTCGCGCCTCCGAAGGAAATCGTTCCGGAGATCTTTAAGGTACTTATGATTACTGCGATCGCACAGATACCAATCTGGTCGACGAGCTTTATGGCGCCGGCCGCTTTACGGGCAGGCGGAGACTCGAAATATACATCCGTCATGTCGATGTTGTCCATGTGGCTTTTTAGGGTAATTCTGGGTTATGTATTGGGGATTACTTTGGGGCTCGGCATACTGGGCGTCTGGCTTGCGATGGATCTGGAATGGGGCGTTAGAAGTATACTGTTTATGACGCGTCTCAAAGGGAAAAAGTGGTATATGCATAAGGTTATTGACTGACCCGGTCCGCGCGTACCGGGTCACGGCAATATCCTCATATTGACGATTTTTGCATCTCGTACTATCGTTATCTGTAGTTTGATACAAAGGGCGTCTTTGTACATGTCAGCTTTGTATCGCAGGAGGTTTTTCGTGAGAGAGAAATGGCTTGACTGGGCGATCCGTATTCAATCCGTTGCACAGAGCGGATTAACATATTCAAAGGACAAATACGATCTTGAACGTTTTCAGGAGCTTCGTGAATTGTCGGCCGAGATCATGAGCGACTATACCGGGATCCCCGAAGAACGGATCTTTGAACTGTTCTGCAATGAGAACGGTTACCAGACGCCCAAGATTGATGTCAGGGCAGCGGTGGTGGAGGACGGAAGAATCCTTCTTGTAAAGGAACAGATCGACGGCAAGTGGTCGCTTCCCGGCGGCTGGGCCGAGGTCAATCTGTCTCTTTCCGAAAATGTTGTAAAAGAGGTCAAAGAAGAAGCGGGGTACACAGTCGAAGCGGAAAACATCATTGCCGTTCTCGATGCGAGAAAGAAGAACCCGGTTCAATTTCCCTACGGAATCTATAAAATCATCATGTCCTGCAGAAGGACGGGCGGTGCTTTTGTGCCGAATATTGAAACGGAGGAATGCGCTTTCTTTTTGCCGGAAGAGCTTCCGGAATTGTCGCTCGGACGAACGACCGGCGAGCAGATCGAACTGTGTATAAAGGCGGCGTGCGACCGGGAATTTGTACCGGTATTTGACTAGTCAATAACCCCGGGATATAGTGAACAGTAATGATGAATCGGGAGAATAATGTAAGAATGACATACGAAAACGGTTATAAATACGAAACACATTTGCATACAAGCGAAACGAGCGCATGTGCTGTAAGCAGCGGCAAAGAAATGGTTAGAGCTTATGCTGACGCGGGTTATAGCGGTATTGTCGTAACCGATCATTTCTTTAACGGGAATACCTGTGTTCCGCCGCATCTTCCGTGGGAAACGCGCGTGGATCTCTTTTGCAGGGGGTTCGAAAATGCGAGAGAAGAAGGCGAAAAGCTCGGACTTAAGGTCTTCTTCGGGTGGGAGTACGGATATTACCAAACCGACTTTCTGACATATGGTCTGGACCGGGAATTTCTTCTTAAGAATCCGGATGTGCTTAAATGGAGCCTCGACGAGTATTCGGACGTGGTGCACCGTCACGGCGGGTTTATTACGCATGCACACCCGTTCAGGGAAGCTTTTTACATAGACGCGATCCGACTTTTCCCAAATCTGGTCGACGCCGTAGAAGTTGTTAACGCAAGCCATACGGATCCGTCTTTCAACCGTAAGGCAAAGCGATATGCGGAGGAGAACGGGCTGATTGAGATGTCCGGTTCGGACGCACATTCGGTAAGGCCGATGCTCGGCGGAGGCATTGTCTCCGAAACGAGATTCGAGACAATCGAAGAACTGATCGCGGGCGTGAAGGGCGGAACGGATTACGGATTGCTAGGAGAAACCCCGCCGCCTAAACATTGGAGGAGATAAATGCTTCTGTCGAATGCCAGAATCTGCAACAGCGCGTTCGAACTTTCGGATGCGGACATCGAGATTGAGAACGGCAGGATTAAGGAGATATTGCCGCGCGGCGTTAAGCGCGAAGGTCATGATCTTTCCGGTCTTATTGTCCTGCCCGGCTTTATCGACCAGCATGTCCACGGATGTGACGGCGCCGATACCTGCGACGACGATCCGGCCGCTTTAGAAACCATGTCCTCTTATCTGGCATCTCAGGGAGTAACCTCCTTTTGCGCGACCACAATGACGGTCTCTTTTTCACTGCTCGAAAAAATACTCGGATATGCAAGTCTCTTTCAGAAGTCGGATTATATAGGCGCATCTCTGGCCGGTATTCATCTCGAAGGTCCGTACCTGTCGGCCGGGCGAAGCGGCGTTCAGAATCCGGACTATATCCGGAAGCCCGATTTCGAAGAATTCAGGTCGCTTGCCGACCGTTTTCCAGGACTTATAAAAATAGTCGACGCAGCGCCCGAAACGGAAGGCGCCGCGGACTTTATCCGGAAAGCATCAAAGCTCTGTACGGTTTCGTTTTCCCATTCGGTCGCGAATTACGAACGGGCCAGGGAGTCGTTTTCCGAAGGAATCACGCAGGTGACGCATCTCTTCAACGCAATGACCGGCATCAATCACAGAGTGCCCGGCGCAGCGGTCGCGGTGTTTGACGACAGTCAGGTTAAAGCCGAGATCATCTGCGACGGCCTTCACGTTCATCCCGCGGTGCTTCGAATGGCGTTTTCGATACTCGGAGAGAACCGTACGGTCATCATAAGCGATGCTATGAGGGCGGCGGGCCGTCCTGACGGAGAATATCTGCTCGGAGATCAGACGGTGCGTGTCGTGAACGGACGAACCTGTTTCGGCGACGGCAGAATGGCAGGATCCACAACGTCGATCGTCAAAGAGATCAGGAATCTCCTTTCCTATAAAATCCCCTGGAGTCAGGTCATACGTTCGGCAACGATCAATCCGGCCGTGCAGATCGGGCTCGATACCGTGACTGGGAGTATCGAAGAGAATAAACAGGCGGACTTCACCGTCGTTGACAATGATATGAATGTCAAAAAGGTGTTTGTTCGCGGCCGTGAAGTGTTCTCATCCATGTGATGGGATCCGATGTCAGAGAGCCTTCATATTTAAGACCACTTGGAAAGATAGGAGATTTGAAATGATAAAACCATGTGATGCACTGGCCCGTACCTCGCTCTTCTCCGGTCTCGACAGAGTGACCTTTCAGCATTATTGCGCGGTTACCAAGGTGAAGTCGTATATGCGCGGCGAGATCATCGCAGCCGAAGGGGATATCTGCTCGAGCATCGGCGTGATCGAGCAGGGACAGATCGCTATGCAGAAATACACGTCGAGCGGCGACTTCGCGACAATCGGCCTTCTGGGACCGGGCGACTTTTTCGGTGAGGACCGGATTTTCGGCAGTTCCAATGCTTTTACGTTTACTTTGGAAGCGATGGTTCAGACGGAAGTTCTCTTTGTGAGCCGGGAGACACTTCGTTCTCTTCTCGACAGAAGCCCGGTGATCATGAATAATTTTCTGAGAATGCTGTCCGATCGCGTGGCGGCTCAGAACAGTCGGATTGCGCTTCTTTCGCAGAAGAGCATCCGTCACAAAATCGCCTTTTATCTTCTGGAATTAAGAACCGAACAGCATCCCGGATCAACGGGCAGCGTTGTCGTCGAACTCCCGGTGTCCAAGGAAGTCGTGGCGAAGCTTTTGGCAATGCCGCGTCCGTCCTTTTCACGGGAGCTGATCGCGATGGAGAGCGACGGGTTGATCGAAGTCAGGGGGAGAGACGTCCGACTCCTCGATGTGGCCACGCTCGAAAACGATGTCGTGGAAGGTTTTCAGATCGGCCGATAAGGAAAATGCATAATTATTCGTCACAATTTGAATCAATATACTGTGTCAATAATCGTATGTAAAAGAAATTTGTCGGGATATTTCGACATTTGACTGCTTTTCGTGTTTTTTCTTTTTACAAGTTAGATTATAATAACGTTATCTTTTTCCTGATTTTATGATGGATAAACGAAATAACGTGACGAGGTTGCCATGGATTTACTGAAAAAGAAGATCCTCACTGAAGGTCGTGTCATCGGGACGGAGATTTTAAAAGTTGACAGCTTTTTGAATCATCAGGTAGACCCGTCTTTGATGAAATCAATCGGCGAAGAATTCGCATCCGTTTTTGCCAATGAGGGTATCACGAAAGTACTCACGATAGAAGCATCCGGTATCGCACCGGCGCTCTTTACCGGTTTACAGCTTGGGGTACCCGTTATTTTTGCCAAAAAAACGGCATCCAGAAATTTAGACCCGGACACATATCACGCCGCAGTCCATTCCTTTACCAGAGGCGGGGAGTACATTATTCGTGTCAGCAGGCGATACCTGGACGCCGGCGACAAGGTACTGCTGATCGACGACTTTCTGGCGCGCGGACGCGCTTTGCTGGGTCTTCTTGAGATTGCGGAACAAGCCGGAGCCAAGGTTGTCGGTGCGGGTGTGGTCATCGAGAAGGGCTTTCAGGACGGCGGAGATCTGATTCGCAGTATGGGTGTTAGGGTTGAATCCCTTGCCATAATAGAGTCAATGTCGGAGGAAGGATCGAAGATTACTTTTGCCGACAAAAAGAACGGGCACATGAATTAAGGAGGAGAAACAAATGAAGAAGATTCTGGCTATGGTTATGACCTGTGTCATGCTTGCGGGTTCTCTTGCGCTTGCCGGATGCGGAACCGCAAAGACAGCTGCGGAGACAACGGCAGCGAAGGCAGAGGTGCTTAAGGTTGGTGTTCTGTACATTTCGCCGAAAGACGACGGTGGATATTCACAGGCACACGCCGAAGGTATTGCTCAGGCAGTCGCCGCACTCGGCGACAAGATTCAGGTTAAAGAACTTGCAAGCGTAAGCGATTCGGATGCGCAGGCGACAACGGCCGCGATCGAGAATCTCGTAGCCGAAGGCTGCAAGCTCATTTTTACAACCAGCTACGGTTACATGGAACCGACGGCTGCCGCAGCCGCAAAGTATCCGGATGTTAAGTTCTGCCACTGCTCCGGTTACACAAGAAATGATACGAATCTCGATACATATTTCGGTCAGATCGAGACCGGACGTTACCTTGCCGGTATCGTCGCAGGTCTTACCACCAAGACCGATAAGCTCGGCTATGTAGCCGCTTTCCCGATTCCCGAAGTTATCCGCGGAATCAACGCCTACACGCTCGGCGCAAGATCGGTTAACCCGGATGCTACTGTTCAGGTTGTCTGGACGAACACCTGGTTTGACATGGATGTTGAGAAGGCTGCAGCCGAGACGCTTCTTGCCGCAGGCGTAGACGTTATGGCACAGCATCAGGATTCTCCCGCAGCGATCACCGCTGCCGAAGCTGCCGGTGCGTATGCCGTCGGTTATGACCTGTCCTATGCAGGCGCTCCGAAGGCTTACCTTACAGCTCCCCTTTGGAACTGGGGCACATACTACACATACAAGATTCAGCAGGTTCTGGACGGCGGCTGGAAGGTAGAAAACTACTGGGGCGGCATGAAAGAGGGCGTCGTTACACTTGACGCACTTTCTTCTCTCGTTTCTGACGAAGCCAAGGCTGCTGTCGCCAAGGTTCAGGATCAGGTTACTGCCGAGGGCAACGCCTTCATTTTCAAGGGCCCGATTAAGGATCAGACCGGTGCCGTCAAGGTTGCCGAAGGAACGAGCATCAGCTATGACGACCAGATGGGTATGAGCTGGTTTGTCGAGGGTGTCGTCGGAGAAATTCCGGCCGCCTGATAAATCTCTTGTCAAGAAAACAATGCTTCGCGGCATCCCGGTAAGATATCGGGATGCCGCGATGTGTTCTGTTAATGGAGTGAATATTTATGAGAGAAATCGTATCGACAGAATCACCGCTTGCTTTCTCAATGAAGGGGATATGTAAAACTTTCGGTTCTGTGACGGCAAACGATCAGATCGATTTTGAAGTCCGGAAGGGTGAAATACACGCACTTCTGGGCGAAAACGGTTCGGGTAAAAGCACTCTCATGAATATCCTGTCCGGTATTTACCAGCCGGACAGCGGCAGTATTACGGTCGACGGCAAAGGCCGTGTTTTTCATTCGCCCAAAGATTCGATCTCTGTCGGCATCGGCATGGTGTATCAGCATTTTATGCTGGCCGAACCGCTTTCAGCCGGCGAAAATATAACGGCCGGTTCTAAAGGATTTTTCTTAAACAGGAAAAAGGACAACACGGAAATACGTGCCTTTTCCGAAAAATACGGAATGGATATTGATCCGGAGAAACTGACTCATCAGTTGTCCGTCAGCGAAAAGCAGACGGTCGAAATCCTGAAGGTGTTAAAGAGAGGCGCCGGTATCCTCGTTTTGGACGAACCGACGGCTGTGCTGACGCCCCAGGAAATCCTTAAGCTTTTCCGTGTTCTTCGTAAAATGCGCGACGACGGGTGTTCCATCGTCTTTATCAGTCACAAGCTGAATGAGGTTATGGATTTATGCGACCGTGTCACGGTGCTCCGCAAGGGACGCCTGATTGAAACCTGCAATATCTCCGATGTCACTTCCTATGATCTCGTGGAGAAGATGGTCGGCCATAAAATCGATCTCTCGATCGATAGACCATATCCGGATCCCGAAAAGAAAGTCTGTCTTGAAGTAAGAAATCTTTATCTCAAAAACGATCAGGGCTATCTGAAGCTTAAGGATATGTCCTTCATATTGAATCACGGTGAAATTCTGGGTATCGCCGGACTTGCCGGAAGCGGACAAAAAGAGCTCTGCGAAACAATTGCCGGAATCATTCCGTTCGAGAAGGGCGATGTTCTGGTTGACGGTACCAGTATCTCCGGCAAAACTCCGCGTGCGATTATTCAAATGGGTGTATCTCTGGGCTTTATTCCGGAAGACCGGCTCGGCATGGGACTCGTAGCGTCCATGGATATTGCCGACAATGTTCTTCTCAAGGACTATGCTTTTGAACCGGGATTTCTCCTCAAAACCGACAAAGCCAGAATCAAGGCGCAAAAAATCGTCGACGAGCTTGAGATACAGACTCCGGGCATTTTCCATCCCGTGCGCAAGCTCTCCGGCGGCAATATCCAGAAAGTCATACTCGGAAGAGAAATTAATATGAACCCGAAACTTCTGATAACCGCCTATGCCGTTCGCGGTCTGGATATCAATTCTTCCTATACGATTTACGGTCTTCTGAATGAGCAGAAGAAAAAAGGTGTCGGAATTCTCTATATCGGAGAAGATCTGGACGTTCTTCTCGAGCTGTGCGACCGCATTATGGTTATGTGTGCCGGCGAGGTTACGGGAATTGTCGATGCCAGAAATACAACCAAAGAAGAGATAGGCCGCCTGATGTCCGGTGCCGGCCTTGAGAATACAGAAAGGGGGATTGTGATATGATCCGAATTGCCAAAAAAGATGATATGCCGAAATGGAAATCGTTCCTGATCCGGATTGCCTCCGTGATGGCGGGTATTCTCCTTTCCGGCCTGCTGATCACAGCCCTCGGTTATAACCCGATTTCCACCTTTGGGGCGCTGATTTCCGGAGCCTTCGGCTCCAAAGTGGCGCTGATCAACACGGTGCTCATCGCCGTTCCTCTCATGATAACCGCGCTCGGACTTGCGATAGCATTCCGGATGAAGTTCTGGAATATCGGAGGAGAAGGACAAATTATCATGGGCTGCGTTTTCGCGACCTTCGTCTCGCACAATATGCCCGAGTCGACGCCCGGCATTGTTCTCATTCTGTTGATGGGCGCTGCCGGATTCCTGGGCGGCGCGATATGGGCGCTGATTCCCGGCTTTTTCCGCGTGTTTTCGAGAACAAATGAGACTCTGTTTACGCTGATGCTGAACTACATAGCCCTGTGTATTGTCCAGTATCTACATTACGTTCTGTGGCGTGATCCGGCCGCCAAAGGCTTCCCCAAAATCAAAGCCATACAGGCAGGTGCCCATTTACCGACTCTTTTCGGCGTGCATATCGGGTGGATTATCGCGATTGTGCTGGCCGTTCTGATCTTTATACTGATCCGCAAGACAAAGCTCGGATATGAGATCCGCGTGGTCGGTGAGAGTGCTCCGACGGCGAACTATGCCGGCATCAACGTGAAAAGAGTTATGCTGACGGGCGTCGCGCTTTCCGGCGGAATCGTCGGACTTGCCGGTATGATCAAGCTCTGCGGAAATGTCTTTACACTCTCTCCCGAGATCACCGGAAACGCAGGATTTACCGCGATTATTATCGCCTGGCTTTCGAATCTTTCGGCACCGGTCATCGCCGTTGTCTCCGTATTGATCGCTGCTTTGGAACAAGGCTCACAGGCCATACAGATCAAGCTGCAGATTCCCGCGGCTGTAGCATCCATCATTCAGGGTCTGATTCTGATGTCCGCTTTGGGAGGCGAGTTCTTCCTGAAATATCAGGTCCTATGGACACGAAGACCCCGGAAAAGCGTTTCGAACCTTGCGGAGCCGGATGATTCCGACCGTTCGGACGGTGCTTCGGCTGCAGGACAGGAGGGATCATTATAATGGATATAAGTTTTGTCATTGCTTCTTTTACCGCTTCGGCGATCGCATTTAGCGTGGCTCTTCTTCTGGGTACCCTCGGCGAACTCCTGACGGAGAGAGCAGGACACCTGAATCTCGGCGTCGAAGGTATGATGCTGATGGGCGGCGCCTGCGGCTATGTTACGGCCGTTCGCACCCAGAGTCTTGCGCTCACGCTTCTTGCCGCGGTACTCGGCTCCGGGTTTGGCGCGCTTCTTTATGCGATTCTTACCGTGTCGCTCCGCGCCAATCAGAATGTATCCGGCCTGGCACTTACGACATTCGGAGCGGGTTTTGCCAATACTTTGGGCAGCACGGTTGCCAACACCAATACACCGGAGAATATTTCGGCCTTTTTCGCATGGCATCCGTTCGAGCTTAAGAGTGTCACAAATCCGGTGCTCAGCTTTATCAATGTTGCCTTCCTGTCGCATGACGTATTTGTTTATCTTACGATTTTGCTGGCTATCGTCATGCTGGTATTTCTGATGAAAACAAGAGAGGGCCTGGCGCTTCGCATGACCGGCGAGAATCCGGCTGCGGCCGATGCGGCGGGACTTTCCATAACGAGGATTAAATACCTCTACATTATTCTGGGCGGCATGCTCTGCGGACTCGGCGGTCTCTATATTCCGCTGGTCAGCCAGAGCAAATGGCAGGCGGATATTACGTCCGGCAAGGGCTGGATTGTTGTCGCACTGGTCATTTTCGTTCGCTGGCACCCGATCAAAGCAATCGGAGGAGCCTTTATCTTCGGCGCTCTATCGATCATTGGGCTTACGATCCAGCAGTTTCCGAGCCTGTCTTCAAGTATTTTCTTTAACCAATACATCATGGTTATGTATCCTTACATACTGACCGTCATCGTGCTGATCATCACATACGCCAGAAAAAAGGCGTGGCGCGGGCCGAGCGCGATCGGAAGTGCCTATTTTCGGGAGGAGAGATAAGAATCCTATATTTATGCTATAATAAAGAACAGTCGGTTTCTGCGGAGGATGACTTTTGGACGACAGTTTTTTAGCGCAAATAGTCGATTTCATAAATGAAATCTTTAAAGGATTCAACAGCGGCGTTCTTTTTTTCGGGGGACCCGTTGATATCATTCGTTATATTGTCGACATTTTGTTGATTACATTCATTCTGTACGGCCTGCTGCGTATCCTTCGGGAAACGCGTGCCTGGCAGCTTCTTAAGGGTCTTTTACTGATTTTCCTTATGACGATCATCTGCAGCCTTCTCGGACTTGAGATGGTCAGCTTCATCATCAACAATGTTCTTTATATTGTGGCGCTGGCTTTTGTGGTTATTTTTCAGCCGGAACTCAGACGCGCACTCGAGACGGTGGGCCTTAAGTCTTTCTCTTCGATCAGCGTCGCTTTCTCTTCGGAAGATCAGGATCCGCAGCACATTCTCACCCGCATGATTGACGAGACGGTTTCGGCCTGCGTCAAAATGAGCAAGTCCTTTACCGGTGCTCTGGTCATTTTCGAGCGTACATCCAAATTAAGCGAATTGACTCTTCAGGAAAATGCGGTCAAGCTGGATTCGTCGGTTACAGATGCGATGCTTATGTCCATTTTCTATAAGGGCTCGCCTTTGCATGACGGAGCGCTTCTGATCCGGAACGGCAGAATTGCCGCAGCGCGCTGCCATATACCGCTGGCCGACAACTATCATGTCCGGGAAGATTTGGGAACAAGACACCGCGCCGCTATCGGAGCGAGTGAATTGGGCGACGCGATTGCAATAGTCGTTTCCGAGGAACGTGGTACGATTTCAATCGCGCTCGACGGATGCCTGTACACGATGGAGAGCGGTGAAGACCTTCGCAGCAACCTTCGTTACCTGCTGGGACTTGCCGAAGTACCTGCGTCTCTGGGTCAGCGTCTACGGCTTCGTTACCTGAAAGGCAAGGCGAGAAGCGCGGCAAAACCCGTCAAATCCGGCAGGAAGAACTCCGATAAATCACCCGTTTCCGAGCCGCTGCTCTCGGGAGTTCCCAGAACTTGCTCCGTTCCTGCCGATCGTGCCGGCAGTGCACCATCCGATTCGGCCGTAACTCCCGCTTCTCCCGTTTCGCCTGTATCTCCCGTTTCCGTGCGTGTTGCTCTGACACGCGTCGCGAAGAACGTCCGTTTCCAGAGGACGCTGATGTTCCTCTTTTCCTTTCTTGTGTCGATCTGCCTGTGGATGTATATCCAGATTACCAATAATCCCATAGAGCAGAAGACCTTTCAGGTTTCGGTCAACGATAAGAATTATGAGATGCTGGCTGACAAGGGACTCGACGCATATTATCCGATCACGTCAGTATCGGTAACTGTCGTCGGAAGAAAGAGCACGATCGATTCGTTTACGGAGTCCGACATCAACGCATATATCGATTACTCTTCGGTCAAGGACGCAGGTGTTGCCGAGATGACGATCTATGCGACATCGACGAAGTCAGAGTATTTTCGAATAGAGGGTCAGAATCCGGAAAGCGTTAAAGTCGTGATCAACAAGTCCGAACAAGAGAACGGGTGAGCTGATCCTTAATTATGAATATTACGGAGGTCAATATGAAGAGAATGTTTGGCACGGACGGAGTCAGGGGAATCGCCAATAAGGAACTGACACCGGATCTGGCTTTTAAGCTTGGCTATGCGGGCGCTATGGTGCTTGCAGGTGACACGAATCACAGACCTACGCTCCTGATCGGATGCGATACGAGGATATCCTGTGGTATGCTTGAGGCGGCGCTGACAGCCGGTATCTGTTCCGCCGGTGCTGATGTTCTCGTATGCGGCGTGATTACGACGCCTGCCGTCGCGTATCTTACGCAAAAATACAGCTGCGATGCCGGTGTTATGATATCCGCATCCCACAATTCATACGAGTACAACGGTATTAAGTTCTTTTCCGGCAGCGGATTCAAGCTTCCCGACGATACGGAGGATGAAATCGAAGCGATTGTCCGCTCGTATGACGAGAGTGTGCTCGCGCGCCCGATCGGAGAAAACGTCGGGAAAAGAGTCATCATGGAGGATGCGGGACACGAATATGCCGAGCATGTCAAAAGAAGGCTCGGTATTGATCTGTCCAGCCTCAAGATCGCGATGGACTGCGCGAACGGTTCGGCGAGCGGAATCGCACCGGATCTTTTTACGGATCTCGGCGCGACGGTTTTCGTGACGGGCAATGAACCCGACGGGACGAATATCAACAGGAACTGCGGATCGACGCATATGAACCAGCTTCGTGACCTGGTACGTCGCGAGGGCTGCGATATCGGCCTTGCCTTTGACGGCGATGCGGACCGGCTGCTCGTAACGGATGAATTCGGAAACATGATCGACGGAGACATGATCCTTGCGATGATCGGCCTTCACATGAAAGAGTGCGGCGAGCTTCATTCGGATACAATCGTCGTTACAGTTATGAGCAATCTGGGAATGGATATCATGGCCCGGGAGAAGAATCTGAATCTCGAAAAGACAAAGGTTGGCGACCGGTACGTTCTCGAAAACATGCTGGCCGGCGGATACAATCTCGGCGGCGAGCAGTCCGGCCATGTCATTCTTCTCGATCATGCTACGACCGGAGACGGTATACTGACAGCACTGGCCCTGCTTCGGGTTATCGTAAGGAGACGCGAACCTGTCTCTCTCGTGTCCAAGGTTATTCACGTGCTTCCGCAGGTATTGAAGCCGGCGCGGATCCCCGAGGACAAGAAGCATAAGGCGATGGATGACAAGGATCTGAAGGCGGCCATCAAGAAATATGAGACGGTTTTGGAAGGGCGCGGAAGAATTCTTGTGCGCGCATCCGGTACAGAGCCGATCATTCGTGTTATGATTGAGGGAGAGGATCTGCCTGTTATCACCGAAATGGCCGATCATCTGGTAGAGCTTATTGTCGCGCGCTATGGAGCATGAGATTTCCAGGCGCGTTTTATATGGGAGGAATAACGTATG
The DNA here is from genome assembly GCA_964617375.1 of uncultured Mageeibacillus sp. Taxonomy (GTDB): domain Bacteria; phylum Bacillota; class Clostridia; order Saccharofermentanales; family Saccharofermentanaceae; genus Firm-13. The sequence goes on from CAZTXQ010000014.1 coordinate 42,036, forward strand.
TGCGGAATTGTAGGATATGTTGGAGAGTGTGACGCTCTTCCGATTTTGATGAAAGGCTTAAGAGGTCTGGAATACAGAGGGTATGACTCATCCGGCGTCGCTTTTATTGAAGACAACGAGATGAAGGTCATTAAGAAGAAAGGCCGTCTAAGCGTACTTGAAGATCTGTTAAGAGAGCAGAAGTATCTTCCGTCCGACGGCTGTTCCGATTGCATAAGAGGAATTCACCTGGGAATCGGTCATACGCGCTGGGCGACACACGGTGCGCCCAATGACGAGAATTCACACCCGCATCTGTCGAACAACGGCCGGATCTGCGTCGTGCACAACGGCATCATTGAGAACTATATTGATTTGCGCAAACACTTGATTGCCAAGGGCTACGAGTTTCTTTCCGAAACCGATACCGAGGTCATTGCACATCTGATCGAATACAATTACCTGAACCACTGCAGCGGCAATATCTTCGACGCCGTACAGATGACACTTCTTGAGCTCGAAGGTTCCTATGCTCTGGGTGTTCTTTGCACAGATTATCCGGATACGCTGATTGCTGCGCGAAAAGACAGTCCGCTTGTCGTCGGAATCGGTAACGGAGCCAATTATGTTGCATCGGATATTCCGGCGCTCCTTAGCCATACGAGAGAAGTTCTTATTCTTGAGGACAGCGAGATCGTCGAGATCAAAAAAGACTCGGTGAAGCTTTTCGGAATTCACGGCGAGCCGGTTGACCGTAAAGCCATTCATATCGACTGGGATGCAGAAGCGGCCGAAAAGGGCGGCTATGAGCATTTCATGATGAAAGAGATGAACGAGGAACCCAAAGTCGTAAGAGCGGCCATTGCTCCCAGAATCCGGAACGGTAAAATCTCTCTCGAGCAGTTTCCGCTGACCGCAGAAAGAATTAAGAACGCCAGCAACATTCATATCGTCGCCTGCGGTACGGCTTACCACGCCGGCTATGTGGGAAAATACGTCATCGAGAAGCTCTGCCGTATCCCGGTAATCGTGGATGTCGCCTCGGAATTCCGTTATCGCGACCCGCTTGTCGACGATCGCTCGATCGTAATCATCATCAGCCAGTCCGGCGAGACTCTCGACACTTTAGCGGCGATGCGCGAGGCGAAGTCGCTCGGGGCAACCGTTCTCTCGATCGTTAACGTCATCGGCAGCTCGATCGCAAGAGAAGCCGACTATGTTCTTTACACGGCGGCCGGACCCGAGATTTCGGTGGCATCGACCAAGGCCTATAACACGCAGCTCTCCTGTATCTATCTTTTGGCTTTTCAGATGGCGTATCTGATCGGCCGTCTTACAGAGGAAGAGTATTTATACTATCAGGAGCAGCTGCTTCTGCTTCCGGATATGATCGCAGAAGTCCTTAAGGGACAGTCGGAGATACAGCGTTTTGCGTCACAGCACTACAATGCGGACAGCATTTTCTTTATCGGACGCGGCCTTGATTATGCACTGTCGATGGAAGCGTCTCTAAAACTCAAGGAAATTTCCTATATTCATTCCGAGGCCTATCCGGGCGGAGAGCTGAAGCACGGAACGATCGCGCTGATCGAAAAAGGCACACTTGTCGTGTGCCCTCTTACGCAGGATAGTCTGATGGATAAGATGATCTCGAATATACAGGAAGTGAAGGCCAGAGGTGCCGTCGTTCTCGGTATCGCTACCGAAAAACAGACACGAGCCGCAGAGGTCTGCGACGAAGTCTTTTATATACCTTCCGTCGATCCGCTCCTGGCACCGGCCGTCGCGGTAACACCCTGCCAGCTCTTTGCATATTACATGGCCGTCAACAAAGGATGCGATGTCGATAAGCCGAGAAACCTCGCCAAGAGCGTCACTGTCGAATAAGAGACCGGGTCAGTCGTTCTTCAGAACAGCCCGGTACTCGGCGAGCCGCTTCTTCTGATCCTCGGGAAGCTCGGGATACTTAGGGTTGATCTCTTTCAAGGTGTCAAGAAGGATTTCGCTGACGAGCGCACGGGCGAACCATTTGTTGTCAGCCGGTACGACGTACCATGGCGCATATTCAGTCGCGGTGCTTTTGATCATATCTTCGAAAGCGTTCTGATATTCGTGCCAGAGCTTGCGCTCCTCAAGATCGGCCGCACTGAATTTCCAGTTTTTGGAGGGGTCGTCGATGCGGGAGAGAATTCTGGCTTTCTGCTCTTTTTTCGAGACATGAAGAAAGATTTTCACGGGAATAATTCCGTTCTCGAAAAGATACCGTTCAAAATCGTTGATTTGGCGGTATCTTTTTTCCCAGATATCCGAAGTCACGCATTCCTTGGGAAGGGGCTGCTTCTCCGGAAGATTGTGTACTTTCGCGACAAGAACATCTTCATAATGGGAACGGTTGAAAATGCCGATGTTCCCGCGCATGGGAACTTCCTTTGCGATACGCCAGAGGTAATCATGATCCATTTCGGTTGACGACGGTGCCTTAAAGCAGGAGACCTGGCACCCCTGCGGATTGAGTCCGCTGGTTACGTGCTTAATTGTGCCGTCTTTTCCCGCGGCATCCATTGCCTGAATAATCAGGAGCACGGCATGCGTGTTCTGCGCGTAAAGCTTGTCCTGAAGTTCGGCGATCTCCAGGATATTCTCGTGCATTTCGCCCTCAATTGCAGGCTCATCACTTTCGGAGTAGTGAAGGGTATCGTCACATTTTATCGAGGAGAGTTCGAAGTTCTTACCGTCCCTAATACAAAAAGATTTTGTTTTCATTGATGATATCGTACCGGCGTAAGATCGAAAGGGAAAAATCAGGACCGGTACATTCTCCTTTCAAAAAGAATAAGGAATGTTCAGTCGAGTATTTTCATTTATACATATTGTAGCCTTTTTCCGGATCTGTTGTAAAGCGTTGACAATCGAATCGTGATTGTTATATTGTATATATAACAGAAACCGTACGTAATCCGACACCGGGAAGGAGGGGGCAACCATGCTTATATCGGTTGACTTCGGCAGCGAGACACCAATTTATATGCAAATTTACGAGCAGATTGTAATGGCAATAGCTTCCGGTAATCTCGTTCCGGGAGAAAGTCTTCCTTCCGTAAGAAGGCTGTCCGAAGATATCGGTGTAAATATACACACCGTAAACAAGACATATGCCATTCTTCGCGACGAAGGCTATCTGAAGATGTTTCTCAGAACCGGGGCGGCTGTAGCCACCAAAATGCCGGATAAGGAGAATATTTATCCGGCGATGAACGATAAATTGAGACAGCTTTCGGCTCAGGCTTCGATCCACGGAATTACGGAAGACGAGTTTCTCAAAATGGCCGCGGATGCGTATGCCGAATCCACGAAAGGGAAGAGCGGGAACATATTATGATGAACGGATTGGAAGACAGCTCCTTTTATATCTTTATACTAAGCGAGGTGATTACGTTACTGACGGGAGCCCTGCTAACGGTTATTCCGTCAATCAACAGGCAAGGACTTCTATTTGGCGTCAGAGTTCCCGAAGCCGCGCAAAACGATATGAGCGCCGTTCGGATTAAGCGTCTTTATTATGCGGGTATGTCGCTTTTCACCGTGTTGGATCTGGCCGCCGGAGCCGCCCTTTATTTTGCCAAACCTGCCTCAGCGCTTCTCTTAAGCCTTTATCAGCCGACGCTTCTTCTCGCAGCGCAGATTCTTTTTTATCTTCCCCTTCGAAAAAAAACCCTCGCTCTTAAGGCGGAGAAGGATTGGAAAGTGCGGTATACGGGGGTTTCGGAGACGAGGGTATCCCGCGAACGGGGACGTCTTCAGAATTTGCCCTGGACCTGGTATATTGTCTCGTTTATTCTTTGTGTCCTGGCGGTTGCCTTTGGGTTATACATCTATCCGACCATTCCGGATATCCTCATTAAGCACTGGGATATCAATATGACACCGGATGCCTGGGCGCCCAAATCCATCGCATCGGTCCTTGCGCTTCCCCTGGTCGCGTTCGGGATGATTCTACTTATGCTCGGCAGCAATATTCTTATTTATTTTACCAAGCTGCAGGTGTCGCCTGAGAATCCGGTGCTTTCCTTCGCGCAGCACAGGCAGTACAGAAGACTGACCGGACATATGCTCGGATTTATCACTCTGCTTATCACCATAACCTTCCTGCTGATTATGCCAATGACTTTGAACCTCTATATTCCCACTTTTCCACAGATGATGACGGCCATTCTGGTTCTTACGGTTCTGATGATCGCTCCCGCGATTCTCGTCGCGGTAAAAGCCGGGCAGGGCGGCAGCAAATTGAAGCCGGTTCTGACAGCAAGAGAGATGGAAGAAGCAAAAACCGTGTCCGGTTCCGTCATTCCGGTTCGGATCGACCGGACCGATGACGCATTCTGGAAGCTCGGCCTTTTCTATTACAACAAAGAGGATCCGAGCTTTCTGGTAGAGGATCGCTTCGGAAATAGCGGCGGTCTCAATTATGCGAGACCGGCGGGAATTGTCGTCGCCGCTTTGATCATACTTTTGACTCTGTCTGTGTATGTTTTTTCAACGCTGCTTTTTGCCGGACTATTTTGAGGATTTTCGCGGCGTATAGCGACGGAGCTTTCCGAAACTGATACAATAAGTGCTGTGCTCCGGTTTTGGGAGCACGGCATTTTTTTGTAAAGGAAGATTGTATGAAAAAATATATCAGAATTGAAGATCTTCTTGACCTGAGCAAGACCATCGCCGTCGATTTGTTTGAAGGCAGAGAGTATCCGTGGGAAGTGCTTTGTGATATCAGGGAATTCATAAGACGCATCGGTCCATCTCTGGACCCGGCGCTTTACGAGAAGACCGGCGATGACATCTGGATCTCGAGAACCGCCAAAGTATTTCCTTCGGCATCTATAACCGGACCGTGCATCATAGACCACGATGCCGAGATCCGTCATTGTGCTTTTATCCGGGGGAGCGCTATTGTCGGCAAGAATGCTGTCGTCGGCAATTCTACGGAGCTGAAGAACGTCATTCTATTCGACAACGTTCAGGTTCCTCACTACAATTATGTAGGGGACTCTGTGCTCGGTTACAAAGCACATATGGGAGCCGGGGCAATCACTTCGAACGTCAAGGCGGACCGTAAGCCGACGGTTGTCGCGCTCGGAGAAGACGAGGCGATCGAGACCGGACTTAAGAAGTTCGGCGCGATTCTCGGTGATTATGCCGAAATCGGATGCAATGCCGTCCTGAATCCGGCGACGGTAATCGGCAGAAATTCAAATGTGTATCCGCTCGCTTTTGTCCGCGGCTATGTTCCGGCCGACAGCATTTTCAAAAAGGCCGGAAGTGTAGTCAAGAAGAACGATTAAGAGTTGGCCGTGAATTACGGCATCGGGCTCGCAAAGTATAGAAAAACCCTTCCGCAGTGCTGCGGAAGGGTCATAATTCTTGAATCTATATGAAATGTGATGTCAGATAACCGGTTTGCGGATCTTCTCATAAGCTTTGTGTGCGACGACCCGGACATCCGGATCGGGATCCGAAAAAGCGAGCTTCTTCAAATACTCTTCACAATGCTTAGCGTTAATCAGTGCTACGGACTCTGCGGCAGCTGCTCTGACGCCCGGAACGGAATCTCTAAGAAGAGGAATCAACTGCATTCCTGCCTCGTATGAAGGAATCTGTCCAAGTGCTTTGGCAACCGCGGCTCTTACTTCGTCATCCGGATCGTCTATCATCTTATCAAGCGCCCCAAGATTGTGCTTCTTACCGAGCTTTTCAATCTTCTCGATCACTCTCTCAATTCTTGCCATAATTTTCGCCCCCTCAAGGATCTTTCTTAAATAAATTATGCGCTGTTCAACAGTAAAATACTAGTTGTTGGTTTAGAAATTTTGTAAAGAAAGTGTGTCGCTTTTGTGAATGACAGAACCCCGACAAACATATCAGTCAAAACCTCATTTTTTCAAGATTAGCGCGTAACGTTATGCTCTTTACTGGTTTTTTAACGATAATATGGTATAATTTGATTAAAATTGATCAAAAAAGCGTGAGTATCTTATTTCGGATCTGCAGTAGAAAAATCGATTCAAAAGCATTGGAGAGAACAAACAATGTGTAGGAAATGTGGCATGATGGTTCTGGTATTCGTTTTATTATCGACCGTGATTTCGGGATGCGCCGGTTCTCCCTCAGGCACCTCCGTGACGGATTTATCCGCCGGCACTGAGCAGACTGTTGTGACTTCCGCGGAGACAACCGCCGCGGAAACAACGGCCGTCGAGACAACCGCCGCAGAAACGACCAAAGAAGAAACCTATGTAACCAGTACCGCGGTCGTTACGACCAGAATTGCCGATCAGTACGGCGCACTGCAGGTAATCGGCACGAATCTTTGCGATTCGGCGGGAAACCCGATTCAGCTTAAAGGAATGAGCACACACGGCATTCACGCCATCGGTGACTTTTTAACAAAAGACAGCGTTCAGACGCTGGCCGAAGACTGGGGATGCTCCGTAATCCGACTGGCACTTTATACGGAAGAGAGCGGATACCTGACTTACCCCGAGAAGTATTACGAAGCTCTATGCAACGGCGTTGATCTTTGCATTGCACAGGGCGTATATGTAATCATTGACTGGCACATTTTAGGCGACGGCAACCCCATGACTCATATAGATGAAGCGATTGATTTTTTTGATCGCATTTCCGAGAAATACGGCGATAATCCGAATGTTATTTATGAGATATGCAACGAGCCCAACAGCGGCAAGCTCGGAAGAGCCGAGCAGCAGATCACCTGGGCCGGCGATGTCAAGCCCTACGCGGAACAAGTTGTCGCGACGATTCGAGCGAACGACCCCGACAATATCATCATTATCGGATCTCCGACCTGGAGCGAAGATATGGATATAGCGGCGGCTGATCCGGTCGAAGGAACGAACCTCATGTACACGCTGCATTTCTATGTCGGGTCCAACGGACAGGAGCTTCGGGACAAGGTGGACAAAGCGATCGAGCTCGGAGCGGCCATTTTCGTAACAGAGTGGGGAACGACCGGAAGCACGGGAAACGGCGCACTTTATCTGGACGAGGCGGATGAATGGCTTTCCTATTTGGATGAAAACATGATAAGCTGGTGTAACTGGTCCATTGGAAGCTCGATAGCGGAGAAATCCAATGCGCTTAAAATGAGCTCGGATATTCTTACTCCCGAGCAAAAAGCGGCAGCGCACTGGCCGGACAACTTTATTACGAAATCGGGACTGTACATCAGAAGCAAACTTCTGAACATCCCTTACACCGAAAGCTGAGGAACTGACAAGAAATGCCAAAACCGTTCCGACTAATCCCTGTCATCGTACTTTTGATCGCGTTATCCGGCTGTTCGCTTTCTGCGGCATCCCGGACGCAGGACAGTGCACCGGTCAGACCGGATGCCGGTATATTCGCAGAGGATAATACCGCCGCAGCAACGGCTGAAACCACGGCGATGCCGACACCTGCTCCAACGGCAACCCCTGCACCGACATCGACCCCCACACCGACTCCGACTCCCGTGCCGACGGAGAAAAACATCGTGATCAGCTTTACCGGCGACTGTACACTCGGCCAGGACACCGGCCTCGAAGGCAACAGCAACAGTTTTGCCCAAGTCGTCGGAACCGATTATAAATACCCTTTCAAGAATACCCTCGACATCCTCGGTCAGGACGATATGACGCTTGTCAATTTTGAAGGAACGCTTACGGATTCGAATTCGCCGCGCGAAAAGGAATTCACATTCAAGGGTCCTTTGGACTATGTAAACATTCTGACCGAAGGCAGCGTAGAGGCCGTCAATCTGGCAAATAACCACTCCTTCGATTACTGGCAGACCGGTCTTACCGACACCGAAAACACGCTGGATTCGGCCGGAATCAAATGGAGCCTCGACGCCAATTACGCGATCTATGAGACGAACGGCGTGAAAATCGGTATGGCAGGATTCTGTTTTCCATGGGAATTGCAGCCGATTTATGACGCGATCGACTATTTGAGATCCGAGGGATGTGAAATCGTCATCATTTCCGTTCACGCGGGTGTCGAGAAAATGTATGAGCCTGAGGCAGCGCAGGTCAATATGGCGCATGCGATTCTGGATTACGGCGCTGATATTTATGTAGGGCATCACCCTCACAGACTGCAGCCGATTGAAGAATACAACGGCAAATACATCCTTTACAGTCTTTCGAACTTTACATTCGGAGGGCAGCCGAATCTTACCGACAAAGACACAGCGATCGTACAGTGTACGTTTACCATATCCCTTGCAACCGATCAGGTCACAGGCTATAAACTCCATGTCATCCCGTTTTCCATGACGACGACATTCCCCGGAAACGATTATTGTCCGATTCCTTATGATAAGGACTCGGACGGGTATAAGAGTGTCATGGAGAAGCTGAACTGGTCAGACGAAATGGAAGATCCAGCCGGAACAGCCGATCCTGCTGCAACAGCGACTCCAGCCGGAACAGCGACTCCTGCTGCAACAGCGGATCCTGCCGGAACCGTTACGCCTTCTCCCTGATCGCATACCCTGCAGGGTGTGTGCGTTCGCAACATTGACGAACGGGACATACCTTGTTACTATTCTTTAGTGAACAGGAAGTTTTTTGGGGCTTCCGGAAAGCGGTGTGATGTATGGCTCAGTTAAAGGTCCTTGTCGTCATGGGAAGTGACTCCGATTTTCCGGTTATGGAGAGCTGCTTCAAGCTGCTTTCGAAGTTCGAAATCCCATACGAAGCGAAAATCTGCTCCGCACACCGTTCGCCGTATCTTGCGTCGGAGCTTGCCTCTTCCGCTAAGGAACAGGGTTACGGCGTGATTATTGCCGCTGCCGGCCTTGCGGCGCATTTGCCCGGCGTGCTGGCTGCTTATACAATTCTTCCGGTGATCGGCGTCCCCTGCAAAGGCGGCGCACTTCAGGGTGTGGACGCACTTTATGCGATCGTACAGATGCCGACCGGCATACCGGTTGCGACTGTCGCGATCGACGGCGCCGCGAATGCTGCAATTCTCGCGGCCCAGATTCTGGCGCTTTCCGATACCGGACTTGAATCGAAACTGATCCTTTACAAGAAAGAACTGGAGGCCTCCGTTTCCAAACGAAACGAGAGACTTGCCGAGAAATTATCATCAATCGGGGAGTGAAGCGGATACAATGAGCAAACGTGACTGGGAAGAGGAATGCGGCGTCTTCGGAGTACTTGATACCGACGGTAAATTGGAAGATGCTGCGAGGATGGCCTATTTTGGCCTTTTTGCATTGCAGCACAGAGGACAGGAATCGGCCGGAATAGCGGTTAACCAGAACGGAAGAATCTTGTGTCAGAAGGATCAGGGACTTGTCGTTGAGGTTTTTGATTCGATGTCTCTTCAGACGCTTAAAGGGCATGCCGCCGTGGCGCACGTTCGCTATCCCTCAGCCGGTGAATCCGGATACGATGCGGTTCAACCTGTCATGATCAAGTCCAGATCCGGTCATATGGCGATATCCCATAACGGAGCGATTACAAACGCGGAGGAGATTCGGGACCGGCTGAAGCAGGCCGGTGCGATTTTTCAGACATCCGCCGATTTCGAAGTGCTTCTTTCCGTTCTGGCCAGAAACCGTATCGCGACGGATTGTATTGAAGATGCCATCTTACAGATGATGGCGGAAATCAAGGGCGCATACTCAATTGTCATTATGTCCAACAGCAAATTGATCGGTGTCCGGGATCCTCTGGGAATCCGGCCGCTTGTTCTTGGGAGAAAAGGAAACATTTATGTTCTTGCTTCGGAGAGCTGTGCGCTCGACGCGGTAGGGGCGGAAATGATCCGCGATATTCTGCCCGGAGAAGTCATTACGATTTCGACAGAGGGAATTTCTTCCAGATACTTCGTGCCGGAAAGCACGGCACAGCAGAATGGCCGGCTTTGCATTTTCGAGTTCGTCTATTTTTCGCGGCCGGACAGCATTCTTGACGGCGCCAGCGTCTATGATTCAAGAATCAACGCAGGGCGGGTTCTGGCCAGGGAGGCTCCCTGTGACTGTGATCTTGTTGTCGGAGCACCGGATTCCGGACTGGCCGCTGCTATGGGATACGCTCTCGAAAGCGGGATACCTTACGGCTCCGCGATCTTAAAGAACCGCTATGTCGGACGGACGTTCATACAGCCGACTCAGCTCCAGCGCGAGATGTCCGTGCAGCTTAAGTATTCCGTTCTCAAGTCGGCCGTTAAGGGCAAGCGAATACTGATTGTGGACGACTCGATTGTCCGGGGCACGACGACCAAGCATACCATCGCTCTCTTAAGGGACGCGGGAGCTGCTGAGGTACATATCCGTGTGGCATCGCCGCCGGTTCTGTACCCATGCTTTTACGGAATCAACACACCGGAACAGAAGGAGCTTTCCGCCGTGTTCTCTTCGGTTGAAGAAGTGAGGAGAAACATCGACGCGGATTCCCTTGCGTTCATTTCGCTTAACGGCCTCAAATCCTCCACAACAGGCATTCATTGCGGACATTGTTCTTCGTGTTTCGACGGTGAATTCCCTGCGGGTGTTCCCGAAAAGCAAAAGGACCTGATTCATCGCATTCAAAGGTGAGGAGATAGATAGAAATACATGAACATAGCTGTGCTGGTATCCGGCGGCGGGACGAATCTTCAGGCGATTATGGATCGCATTCATGATCAGACTCTTCATGGCGTTCGCATTGTCAGCGTCATATCTTCTTCGCATACGGCGTATGCTCTGGAACGTGCCAGGAAACACAATATACCCTCAAGGGTTATTTCGAAAAAAGAATATCCGGACTTGGACGCTTATGACGGCGCGATGCTTGAAGCACTGACCGATAGCGGCGCTGAACTCGTCGTACTGGCCGGTTTTCTTTCGCTTCTGGGCCCCAAAGTCGTGAAACATTTCTCCAACCGGATCATCAACATTCATCCCGCGCTTATTCCGTCCTTCTGCGGTCACGGGATGTACGGTATCCGGCCGCATGAAGCAGCCATAAAAAAGGGTGTCAAAATATCGGGTGCGACGGTGCATTTTGTCAACGAGCACTACGACGAAGGCCCGATTCTTCTGCAGAAAAGTATAGATGTCCTTGAGGATGATACTCCGGAAAGCCTGCAGCTTCGTATTATGAACGAGTGTGAGCAGGTCATTCTTCCTCAGGCAATTCAGCTGATCGCAGACGGACAAGTCTGTATCGAAGATAACAGGACGTATATCACGAAGAACGAAGATAGAACAGTAAGAAGTAAGTGAGGAACAAAGAAATGATCAAGAGAGCTTTAATCAGTGTTTCGGACAAGACGGGGATTGCCGATTTTTCAAGAAAGCTTGTTGAGATGGGCGTCGAGATTCTGAGTACCGGCGGTACGGCCAAGCTTCTCAAGCAGGAGAACATACCCTGCAAAGAAGTCTCGGAGTATACCGGATTCCCGGAGTGCCTTGACGGGCGTGTCAAGACGCTGCACCCGCTCATACACGGAGGTATCCTCGCTATCCGTTCCAATCCCGAGCATATGAAGAGAATAGACGAGCTGGGAATCGGCCTGATCGACCTTATTGTCGTCAATCTCTATCCTTTTAAGGCGACTGTTCAGAAGCCGAAAGCCGAATTTGAGGAGTGCGTCGAAAACATCGATATCGGAGGCCCCACGATGCTTCGCGCCGCGGCCAAGAACCATCAGGATGTTACGGTTGTTACCGACCCGTCCGATTACGATCTTGTTCTGCGTCAGATTTCTTCTACCGGAGACACAAGCTATCAGACAAGATTTTTCCTCGCGAAAAAAGTCTTCGAGCATACGGCGGCCTATGATGCCTTGATCGCGCAGTATTTCCTTTCGAGAACGCCGGACAAGGCGCTTCCCGATCAGTACACGCTGACCTTCGAGAAAGTAAGCGAACTTCGTTACGGCGAGAATCCGCACCAGAGTGCGACCTTCTTTAAGAATGCAATATCGGTTCCGGGAAGTCTTTCCGAAGCCGTTCAGAAAAACGGCAAGGAGCTGTCCTACAACAACATTGCCGATGCGGATGCGACGATCTGCTGTCTCAAGGAATTCACGGAGCCCACAGTTGTCGCCGTTAAGCATGCGAATCCCTGCGGCGTTGCCTCGGGGGCAACTCTTTTCGAGGCCTGGCAGAAGGCCTATGAGGCCGACTCCGTATCGATCTACGGCGGCATTGTCGCCGCAAACCGCGAAATTGACGCGGAAACGGCCGAAGATATGAGCAAGGTCTTCCTCGAAGTCCTGATCGCTCCTTCGTACACGCCCGAAGCTCTCGAGATTCTCTGCCGCAAAAAGAACCTGCGCGTTCTTGAACTTCCCACGGTTTCCAGCCCGATTCCCGAGAATGAACTGAACTATAAGCGTGTTCTCGGCGGCCTTCTTGTTCAGGATCACGACCGGAACGTATACGACGAGAAAGATCTTCGCACCGTGACGAAAGTTGAGCCCGATCCTTCACTCCGCGAAGATATGGAATTCGCGATGAAGGTCGTTAAGTACATCAAGTCCAATGCGATCGTCGTCGTTAAGAATAAGCAGACCGTAGGCGTTGGCCCCGGTCAGACGAACCGTGTCGGCTCCGCTCAGATTGCTTTCAATTTTGCCGGTGAAAAGACGAAGGGCGCCGTTCTCGGCTCCGACGCATTTTTCCCATTCAGCGACTGCGTCGACGCGGCTCACGAAGCCGGCATCGCGGCAATCGTTCAGCCGGGCGGATCCATCCGCGACCAGGAATCCATCGATGCGTGTGACAAGTACGGCATCGCGATGGTCTTTACCGGCACACGTCATTTCCGTCATTAATCGGCCCTATCGGAGGAGTAAACATGAAGGTACTTGTAGTGGGCGGAGGCGGCCGTGAGCACGCCATCTGCTGGAAGCTGAAACAAAGCCCCAGAGTTACGGAGCTTTACTGTGCGCCGGGCAACGGCGGGATAGCGGGAATTGCGACTCTCGTGCCGATCAAGGCGACGGCGATCGACGAGATCACGGAGTATGCCGTGAAGGAGAAATTCGATCTCGTATTTGTCGCGCCCGACGATCCGCTGGCCTTAGGCCTGGTCGACCGTCTCGAAGAGGCCGGAGTACGTGCATTTGGTCCGCGTGCCGACGCCGCGATCATCGAGGCGTCCAAAGCGTTTTCGAAGAACCTGATGAAGAAATACGGAATTCCGACGGCCTTCTATGAGATCTTTACCGATATGGCGGAGGCGTTTTCCTACATCGACAAATGCGATGTTCCGATTGTCGTCAAAGCCGACGGACTCGCGCTCGGGAAAGGCGTCATTATTGCCGCGACCAGAGATGAGGCAAAGGATGCCGTCCGTTCGATGATGGAGAACGGTGCGTTCGGAAGCGCCGGCCGTACCGTCGTAATCGAAGAATGCATGGAAGGCCCCGAGTTGACCGTGCTCGCTTTTGCGGACGGTAAGACCGTCTTGCCGATGATTTCCTCGCGCGATCATAAGCGTGCCTTTGACGGCGATGCCGGAAAAAACACCGGCGGAATGGGCGCCGTAACCCCCGGCGCGGATCTTACGCCGGAAGACGAAAAGAGAATGTACGATACGATTTTTCTTCCGACCATCAGGGCTCTTGAAGAAGAGGGACGTGTGTTTAAGGGCGTCATCTATTTCGGACTGATGCTGACGAAGAGCGGCCCGAAGGTCATCGAGTATAACGCGAGATTCGGCGATCCCGAAGCACAGGCCGTGCTGCCGCGTCTCGAAAATGATCTCATGGATATAGTTGATGCCTGCATCGACGGAACTCTGGACCGGATTACACTCGAATGGAAACCGGGCGCCTCCTGCGCCGTCGTTATGGCTTCGGGCGGATATCCGGATTCCTACGAAACCGGATTTGAAATTACGGGCATCAAGGATGCCGGAGAAATTGTTTTCGAGGCCGGAACGAAGCTTCAGGACGGCATTACGAAGACCTCGGGCGGGCGCGTTCTCGCGGTTTACGCCGACGCCGATACGCTGGACGAGGCCATAGACAAGGCGTACGCCGGAGTCTCGAAAATCCGTTTCAGGAACATGCATTACCGCAAGGATATCGGAAGAACATTATCCGGGGGTAAGAATTGAGATACGGCATCTTTGGAGGAACCTTCGATCCGTTTCATCCGGGTCACCTGTCCATGATCACCGGAGCTTTAAAAAGCGGCCGGGTCGATAAGGTCTGGGTCATTCCGTCCGGTTATCCTCCCAAAAAAGACGCCGCGGCTCTGACTCCCGCGCCGTACCGTTACTACATGACAGAAGCTGCCCTGAAGAACATCACCGGCTGCGAAGTCCTTCCGATTGAGCTTTTACGGCCGGAAAAATCCTATACGACCGATACACTTTCCTACATTCGCGACGAAGGCGTGGCCGGACCTGACGACAAACTGGTCCTCATTTACGGCACCGACATTCTTTTCGAGCTGGAATCGTGGTACCATCCGGAAAGAATTGTCACGCAGGCCGAACTTCTTCTGGCCAGGCGTCCGGGCGTTCTGCAGGAGTCGACTCTTCGAAAAGCGACCGAACTTGAAGAGAAATACGGGATCGAAATATCGTATTTCCCGATTGAGGGAGTCAATATTTCCTCGCGCGAGATAAGACGGACGGGGGATTACTCAAAGCTTTCCGCTCCGGTAAGGCAGTTCATCGCAAGGCATGACCTGTATCCGAAAGAGAATCCGCTTGCGTTTCTGAAGGATGACACACACGAGCTTCTTTTCGGGTACGAGACGAAGCTCATGAAGGATCTATCCCGTGAGAGGCTTCTTCACAGCCTCAACACAGCGGTACTCTGCGTCCGCTATGCGGTGCGCTATGGCGTATCTCCGGACGAGGCTGCGGTTGCGGGGCTTCTTCACGATTGCGCCAAGCAGCTGCCGATTGCAATACAGGCGTCCATGGCAAAGAAGGTCATGGGGGAACCGCTTCTCGACAATTCGCTTCTGCATGCACCTGCGGGACAGATCTACGCGGCAGAGCGGTACGGAATCGACAACGAGTCGATCCTTTCGGCGATCCGGTATCACACGACCGGCCGTGAAAGCATGACGACGCTCGAAAAAATTGTGTATCTAGCCGATAAGCTCGAACCCGCGCGGGATTATGACGACTTGACCGCGATACGGGCACTGGCTGAAAAAGACCTGGATGAAGCCCTCATCGCATGCCTTAGGGCCGTGCGCAATAAATTCGAACTGAAGAAAACCGCGTTCCACGCTGACTCGTCACGGGCACTGGATTCGCTTATTCGACGCAAGCAGACCAAAAATGATACAATAGCGAAGGCCACACAACAAACGGAGGAAAAAATGGATACTTTAACTCTTTCCAATGAAATTATTGAAATTCTGCAAAACAAAAAGGCAGAGGATGTCGAGCTCATTCCGATCGCGGAGAAAACGGCTCTCGCCGATTATTTTATTATCGCGACAGGTACGTCCACAACGCACATCAAGGCTTTATCCGACGAAGTCGAAATTCTTATGAAGCAGAACCGGAATCTCATGCCCGATCATATCGAAGGGCAATCGACCGGACGCTGGATTCTGATCGATTACAAAGACATTGTCGTGCATATTTTCCATCCGGAAGAGCGCGCCCATTACAGTCTCGACAAGCTTTGGCTGACGAAGCGTCCCGAGGGATCGGAAACCATCGAAGAACCGGAGTCCTGATTTTGCCGCTAATTGACAGGCATTGTCGAAAAGTGACCGTATGAGCCCCAAGCCCCTCTGATAAAATGCAATTGCATATGCGGGGCAGGAATAAATATGGATTCTTCTCGAAGTAAACTGCTTAAGATTATTGCGGTAATCGGAATAGGTCTTGTCGCCTGCGGCATCAAGCTATGGCTTGATTCTGCCGAAAGGCCGTCGGTAATCTATAGGGACAACGAAGATACGGCAGCAGCGGATACAGGACTTGGAAGTTCCGTATCCGTTTCTCTTTCATCGGAAGAAAGTATGAATTCGACAGATGCGTCTTCGTCTTTGACGGACGGGACCGTGCCGTCAACTTCCGACGAAATTCCGGTGTATCTTTGCGGAGCGGTCCGTTCGCCCGGTATTTACCGGACCAGCCGCGGCGTATATCTTTACGAGGTCATTGACATGGCCGGTGGATTGCTGCCCGAGGCAGCGGCCGAATACATCAATCTCGTTTTCGAGCTGAATGACGCCGTTTCTATTTATATCCCGACCGTTGAGGAGATGCAGTCTTATCTGGATGGACAACAGACTGCCAACTCAGAATACCTGCGCAACGGTCTTCTTACCGGTATCTGGGGAACCGATCAGACGGGGACGGCGGACGCGGGAGATTCGGGTCAAGCGACTGCGCAGGTCAATATCAATACGGCGGATCAGGCGGCACTCGAGACGCTTCCCGGTATCGGAGCTACCACCGCGAAGGCAATCATCGCATATCGCGAGAAGACGGGCGGCTTTAACAGTATTGAAGATATCATGAATGTGGCGGGAATCAAGGAAGGCCGTTTTGAAGCAATCCGCGATTTGATTGTCGTTTGAGTACTTGCATTTCATGTTTTCCTGCGGTAGACTTATTTTTACTAAAGACTTTGACGGGGACACGTGCCTTACCGCAAGTATCTGACAGAGAGAGAAGATTTTAGCTGGGAGTCTTCTTCAGATAAGGGTTTAGAGCATACCACCCCCGAGTCGCAGAGGGAACGTTTTCGCAATTCTTGCCGAAACCAGTAACTTGTGCCGCCGACCGCGTTATCGTCTGTCGAGAGGTCTTCCGTCCGGAAGACAATTTGGGTGGAACCGTGCGTAATGCATCCCATGTAGTTGTTGACTGCATGGGATTTTTTGTTTTCATGCGAGTATCCGTTAAAAGGGGAAAGAGGTATTTTATGGTTGATTTTACAGATGAAAAACAGCGGCTGATGTACAGACACAGCACATCTCATATTCTGGCTCAGGCCGTAAAGCGTCTGTGGCCGGAAACAAAACTGGCTATCGGGCCGGCGATTGAGGACGGATTCTATTATGACTTTGATCATGAAGGGACTTTTACCAAAGAGGACTTAGAGAAAATCGAAGCCGAGATGAAGAAGATCGTTAAGGAGCATTTCCCGATCGAACGCAGCGAGATGCCGCGCGACGAAGCGCGTGCCCTTATGGTTAGCCTCGGCGAGCCGTATAAGGTTGAGCTGATCGACGACCTCCCTGAAGATGCCGTCATTTCGCTTTACCGGCAGGGTGAGTTTACCGATCTTTGCGCGGGTCCCCATATGGAGAACACCGGCGAAATCAGAGCCTATAAGCTGACTCAGGTTGCCGGCGCTTACTGGAGAGGCAACGAGAAGAATAAGATGCTGCAGCGCATCTACGGTACAAGCTTCCCGGAAAAGGATCAGCTTAAAGCGTATCTCGACAGAATCGAGGAGGCGAAAAAGCGCGACCACAACAAGCTCGGCAGAGAACTCGGGTATTTTACAACCGTCGATTATATCGGACAGGGTCTGCCGATTATGCTCCCGAAGGGCGCAAAGGTCATGCAGAATCTGATCCGCTTCGTCGAGGATGAGGAGGAGAGAAGAGGATACCTTCTTACCAAGACTCCTTACATGGCGAAGTCTGATCTCTATAAGATCTCTGGTCACTGGTATCACTATAGGGAAGGCATGTTCATTCTCGGCGATCCTACGGCTCCCAAGAGCGACGAACCGATTAACGAGTCCGAGATCTATGCTCTGCGTCCGATGACCTGCCCTTTCCAGTATCAGGCGTTCCTCGCGGAGAGCAGAAGCTACCGCGATCTTCCCCTTCGCTACGGCGAGACCTCGACGCTTTTCCGGAATGAGTCTTCTGGTGAAATGCACGGTCTTATCCGCGTAAGACAGTTTACTATTTCGGAAGGTCATCTGATGGTTACTCCGGAACAGCTCACCGATGAATTCAAGGCCTGCCTTGATCTCGCGCATTTCATGCTCGACGCCGTAGGTCTCGACGATGATGTCAGCTACCGTTTCTCCAAGTGGGATCCGAACAACAAGGATAAATATGTCGGTTCCGCCGAGGAATGGGAGACGGTTCAGGATACCATGCGCGGAATCCTCGACAGTATCGGACTCGATTACAAGGAAGCCGACGGCGAAGCCGCTTTCTACGGACCGAAACTCGACATTCAGATCAAGAACGTGTGGGGCAAGGAAGATACGCTGATCACCATTCAGATCGATTTCCAGCAGGGTAAGCTGTTCGGCATGGAATATACGGACCGCGACGGTCAGAAGAAATATCCGTACGTCATTCACCGCACCTCGATCGGCTGCTACGAGCGCACTCTCGCTCTTATGATCGAAAAGTATGCCGGAGCGCTGCCTCTCTGGGTTGCGGCCGAACAGGCCAGAATTCTTCCGATCTCGGACAAACATGTAGACCGTGCGTATGAGATTAAAAAACAGCTCCGTGAGATGGGACTTCGCGTCGAAGTGGACGACCGTGCGGAGAAGATCGGCAAGAAGATTCGTCAGGCACAGATGGACAAGATTCACTATATGTTTGTGCTCGGTGATAAGGAAATGGACGAAGGCACTCTCGCAGTCCGTTCCCGTCACGACGGCGAGCTCGGTTCCCTGACGATAGAAGATACGGCGGCGCGTCTTCTCGATGAAGTGAAAAGAAGAGTGAAGTACAAGGACTGACGCCTTATAGATGGGAATCATGGGGCAGGATGGCCGGAGAACACCGGGCAAATTTATCGGCCTTCCCGTTCATAAATAGGTTGACAGTTCAGGTAATTATATGTAAAATTCTACTGTTCGCCTTACGGGGCGAACATATCGGGGTGTGGCTCAGGTGGTAGAGCGCTTGGTTCGGGACCAAGAGGCCGGAAGTTCAAGTCTTCTCACTCCGACCAT